>JAFTGD010000026.1 GCA_017458065.1 Oscillospiraceae bacterium | reverse complement strand
GTGGTGCTTTCGGACGGCGGCGTAGCGGAGCAGGGTTCGCCTGCGGAGCTGATGCAGCGCAGCTGCATCTATGCCGAGATGGTGCAGCTCCAGACTGAGGGGCAGAACTGGTCAATAGCATAAGACTTACGAGAGGTCATCCCCACCGAACAAATCTGATGGGTGGTCTATGCCTGCCGGATACGCCAACACGCTGATGAGCTGTAGTCCTGCCTGGGCGTTTCTTGCTGCTGTAATTATAGGCATTACTGCATCCGTATTGATTGCAAATCTTACGGCCAGGATATTTAAAATCAAGGAAGAATAGAAATAAATCAACAATTCATCTTGGAAGATAGCCAGAATTAAACAAGCCGTACCGCTTTTCAGTATGATCGGTACGGCTATTTTCTGGTGCGCCCGACGGCGCACGTTTCTAATGGGTGAAAGTCCCTAATCCGCCCGACAGTGGGAAGGATACAGCTGAACAGCAAGGGTGTTCACCGTGAGGTGGAATCTGAAGGAAACTGTAAGCAAACCTCTGGTCTGACGAACAGAAATCACATATAGGCTATGTATGGGGGTAAAGTCGCCAGACAGACCGAAGCCCAATAACTGTACGGAACTGTGCATAGTAGATGTGACAGATATATGGGAAAGAAACGTGTGGTACTCGGGGAGGTCTCGTCAGCGGTGAAAACAGAGTAAGAAGCCGTAGTAACAACGAATGGCGAGAAGTCAGCAGAAGCCATAGTACCGTGATGATTGCAAGCGTTACGGGAAGGCGGACAATGTGATGGAGCTTGTAAAGGCTATAGTAAACTACAACGCAGGAGAGCGGACCGCCACCGTCTACACAAGGGATAAGGCGGTTATGCGGAAACTGGATAAACTTGTGGCAGACTTCTCCGATATACCTACAAGCTGATAAACCAAACAGACATTAATTGCCACACCGTTCATGCCCAAACAACGACTATTCGTGACATTGGTGTAAGGATATATTGTTTTGTGCCGATAAATGCAGTTGATGGCGAAGGAAGCAGAGGAACAGATATCTTCCGGTATGAGCTGCGGCCCAGAGGGCTGCAAGCTTCACTGATTATCATGGTGCGTTGTGTGCCCGTGAAGGGCTATTTTGCGGAAAACTGCTTCTTCTATATCGATGACGCAACAAGTCATGGGTTTGTGATCGATCCGGGGGCGGAGGCAAATCGCTTGCTTTCGCTTATCAAACGTGAACAATGGAGCATTGAAGCTATTTTGCTTACCCACGGCCATTTTGATCACACAGGGGCAGTTGATGAATTGCGTAAAGTATTGGATATTCCGGTGCTTGCCCATGCCAATGCAGATCGCTACCTGTTGGATGGTGAGATGAATCTTTCAGCGTTCTGTATTGGGGAGAAGATTGTAAAGAACGTAAGATATCTCAATGATGGTGATACTGTCTGTCTTAGAAATGGTTCCAGTGCTACTTTCCAAGTCATTCATACACCCGGTCACACAACGGATTCCGTTGTCTATTACTGCCAGAAGGACAGTATTGCCTTTGTAGGGGATACGATTTTCAAGGGCAGTATCGGTAATTATCAGTATCCGGGCGGTAATCGGCAGGATATCATAGAAAGCATTACCACAAAGATCCTCACCTTGCCGGAAAACACTGTACTGTATTCAGGACATTCCGAAGAAACGACTGTTGGTACAGAGCGAAGAAGGTATTTTTATTAGAGCATAACAAGGCGCTCCCTTAAAGCGAATTGCCTAACAGGGAGCGTCTTTCTTATAGTTATCTAAAAAACCGGAGCCGCCTCATTCGACTTTTGTCTTGAAGCAGGCTCCGGCTATCGTTTCAACCTCGTTACAGCAGGTCTTTTTTCTCAGAAATCTTTACGCACTTTTACGCACTTTTGGCATTTGGCTTTATGAAAATACATAGGATTTCATGAAGTTCAAAAAGTCGGAAGTGCTTGATATTACAGGGTTTTATGGCCTTTTATTGAGATGCATGAAAATACGTGAAATCGGGCGATCTCCCACTTTATCTATTTTCAGTTTTAGGGGGTGTTGAAAGGACTATGACCCGAAACAGTACCCTCTCCCGTGTTCTTGCCGTGATTCTGACGCTTCTGTTGCTGCTCACAGCACTGTTTGGCCTGTCGGAACTCGTGAAGCGAAAGTCCAGCTACATCCAATATGCGGATTTCTTTGATGAGGAGCAGAACTTTGACGTTCTCTTCTTAGGCACAAGCCACATGTTGGACGCGGTTTACCCCATGGAGCTCTGGAAAGACCACGGCTTTCTTTCCTATAATTTTGGCGGAAACGCCAACGCGCTTGCCACTACCTACTGGGCGGCACAGATGGCGCTGGAATATACCACGCCGTCTGTCCTCGTTGTTGACTGCTTTGACATCACCGAAGAAGCAAAGACCTCCCGCAACAGTTTTTCCTACGTGCATCTGTCTCTTGACGCCTTCCCCATCAGCCGGACAAAAATCCGTGCCGTGCAGGACCTGCTTCATGATGAAGAGGTAGAGCGCCTCATCGCCGAAGAAAAGCTGATCAACGAGGCAAACGTGGCACTGATCGGCCAGGAGGAGGAACGGGATCCCATTACACTGCTCTGGCCCTTCTCCGTGTATCACAACCGCTGGAGCTCTCTGGGCCGGAGTGATTTTCGCCCCCCACGCAATGTGCAGAAGGGAGCGGAAACCATGGTCGGTGTTTACAAGCCTGCCGAGATGAAACAGGTGCCGGCTAATGAAAAACTGGAGAGAGATACGGTCAGCATTGCGTATCTTGAGAGACTGATAACGGACTGCCAGGCGAGGGGGATAGAGGTGCTGTTGACCTATCTTCCCTTTACCGCCGACGAGACGGAGCAGCTGGAAGCCCACCGCCTGTATGATATTGCCGAGAAGTATGGCGTTGACTATCTCAATTTCCTGGATCTGAACGTCGTGGATGAGCAGACAGACTGCTTTGACCACTCGCACCTGAACTGCTCAGGAGCAGAAAAGGTGACAGCATATCTGGGAGACTACCTCACCAGTCATTATGAGCTTCCGGATCACCGGGACGATCCTGCCTATGCTTCCTGGTATGAAGACTATGAAAGGTATCGGGCGTTTCAACACTCGCTGCTCCAGGAACAGGATCAGTTTGCCAGGTATCTGATGCTGCTGGCGAATGACAGTTACACGTTCGAGCTGTCCCTCGGCGACAACCGGGTCTTCACAGTTCCGATGTACCGGAATCTGCTGCAGAACATCGGGATTGACGCGGATCATCCGATTGTCCCCCTGAACGATGCGGATTTGGAAATACGGGTTTACGATCGGGATACGGGAGCAGAGGTCGATGCCATCCGAGGGAACTTTGTGATGAATACAGCCGGAGAGCTGACGGGAGTCAGCATTTATCACCTGTAAATGGATGCAGAGGCACCCTTTCCCTTGTTTCTGATGTAAAAACGAGAACCTCCTCCAACCGCGTGATGCGGCAGGGGGAGGTTCTAATTCTGTTTGGGAAGCGGGAAGGACCGGGGGGACCGTGCGCTTACAGCACTTCGATGGCTTTGCGCTCCAGAGGAAGCGCTTTCTGATACCGCGCCAGGAAGGCGTTGAAGCCGTCAACGTCTTCTTTTGCTGCCATGAGCGTGCTGCTCTTCGCATGAGCGAAGACCTTGTTGTCCAGGTAGTCCGGCAGGCTCTCGCCCTCGTCGCGCCACAGCATGTAGGCGGCGAGCAGGGCCATGCCGTAGGGGCCGCCTTCGCCGGCGGTCTCCATGACCGAGACCGGGGAAGCAACCGCCGCCGACAGCATCCGCTGTCCGACCTCCGGCGTCTTGAAAAAGCCGCCGTGACCGTAGAGCTTGTCGATCTGGACCTGCTCGGTCCGGGTCAGGATGTCCATGCCGATCTTCAGCGTGGCGAGCGCTGAGAGCAGATGGGTCCGCATGAAATTGGCAAGCGTGAATTTTGCGTCCGGCGTCCGGGCGAAGACCGGGCGGCCTTCGTCGAGGTCCGTCACGCCTTCGCCGGAGAAGTAGTTGAAGGAGAGCAGACCGCCGCAGTCCGGGTCGCCCTGCAGCGCGACCTGGAAGAGCCCGGTGAACAGCCGGCCGCGATCGACTTCCATGCCGAACAGTCCGGCGAATTCCTCAAACAGCCGCACCCAGGCGTTGATGTCGGAGGTGCAGTTGTTGCAGTGGACCATGGCCACCGGAAGTCCGTCCGGCGTCGTGACCATGTCGATCTCGCGGTGGACCCCCAGCGGGTGATCCGCCACGATCATGGCGAAGTCCGAGGTGCCGGCGGAGACGTTGCCCGTCCGGACACGGACGGAGTTGGTGGCGGTCATGCCGGTGCCGGCGTCGCCCTCGCAGGGAGCGACCGGGATGCCGGCCTGCAGCGCGCCACTGGGATCGAGGAAGCGGGACCCGGCCTCGGTGAGGCGGCCGCCGTCCGCGCCAGCGGGCAGGACCTTGGGCAGAATGCCGCGCAGATCAGTTCCCGTGAGGTCTTTGAACTTTTGCAGCATGTCCGCGTCGTAGTCGCAGACAGAACTGTCGATGGGGAACATGCCGGAGGCCTCGCCCACACCCATGACCTTTTCGCCGGTGAGCTGCCAGTGGATATAGCCAGCCAGCGTCGTGAGGAAGGCGATATTCCCGACGTGGGCTTCGCCGTTCAGCATCGCCTGATACAGATGGGCGATGCTCCAGCGCTGGGGAATGTTGAAGCCGAAGAGAGCGGTCAGCTTCTCCGCCGCCTCGCCGGTGATGGTGTTGCGCCAGGTGCGGAACTCCGCCAGCTGCTTTCCGTCCCGGTCAAAGGGCAGATAGCCGTGCATCATGGCCGAGACGCCGATGGCGCCGACCGTGGTGAGCTCGGTATCGAAGCGGGCCCTGACGTCGTCTTTCAGCCGGGCAAAACAGGTCTGCAGTCCGGTGTGTACCATGTCCATGGAATAGGTCCAGATGCCGTCTACCAGCTGGTTCTCCCATTCAAAATCGCCGGAGGCGACGGGAAGATGATGCTCGTCAATCAGAACGGCCTTGATGCGGGTCGAGCCCAGCTCGATGCCGAGCGCGGTATTCTTCAGATCCATGAATGTGATTGCTCCTTCCGTTCGGGTATTACAAACAAGTATACAGCATTTGCGCCTTGCATGGCAAGGCGCATTTTGCTAAGTTTTGACCTTGGCGTCCTTCCGTCTCTCGGAGGCGGTGACGACGATACGCTGGATCACGATGAACAGGGCCAGCAGGCCGCCGGTTGCGATTTTGCCCCACCAGGAGAGCAGAGAACCGTTGAAGGTGATCAGTGCCGGGATAACGGATTTGAGCAGTACGCCAAACAGGGTGCCGATCATATAGCCGACACCGCCTGTCAGCAGGGTGCCGCCGATGACGGCGCAGGAGATGGCCTCCAGCTCGCCGCCGTTGAGAGCAAGGTTCCAGCCGCTCTTAACCTCAAGCAGATAGGCAAGGCCTGCGAGAACGGAGCAAAAGCCGTTGAAGCCGTAGACCAGGATCTTCGTTTTGCCGACGGGCAGGCCCATCAGCTTCGCGCTCTGCTCGTTGCCGCCGATCGCATAAATGTTCCGGCCGAATTTGGTCCGGTGCAGGATGATCGTCCCAAGAACAATCATCAGGATGAAGACGAAGAGGTTGACGTTGATAAACGCGATCGGTTTGATCTTTACCCACTCGCCGTCCACATACTTCTTGATGTACCACTTCCAGCCGGCGAGCGCGTCGATCATCGGATGGGAGATCGAAATGGACTCGCGGCTGATCAGAGAGCAGACGCCTCTGGCAAGGAAGTTGCCGGCGAGGGTCGTGATAAACGGAGGTACATTCAGATAGTGGATAGCAGCGCCCTGGAGGAGCCCCAGACCGACGCCGACCACCAGCGCAACCACCATGCATACGGCCGGATGATAGCCCAGTACGGTCGTGCCGTAGGCGACGATCATTCCGGTGAGGCAGGCGACGGAAGCGACCGACAGGTCAATGCCGCCCGTGATCAGGACCATCGTCATGCCGACTGCCGAGATCCCGTAATAGGCGTTGTCCTTGAACATGTTGATGAACGTGCGCAAAGTGGTAAAGCCGATGCTGCTGTAACGAACCGCGCCGTAGATATAAATCAGGATGAAAATGCCGATGGTGGCGTACACCATGACAAACTGAGGCTTCAGCAGACGGCTGGCAAGGCTCTGCCTCTTTTCAGGTAACCGTTCAGGCATGAACAACACCCCCGTTCGCTTTCTTTTTCTTCCCGACATTTGCCATCTTCTGACGGACCGGCTCGGACTGAAGCACAATGACCACGATAATGATCAGCGCCTTGAAAGCCATCGTCGCCTCGGACACGATACCGAAGTAGTAGACAAAGGTGACAATCGTGCGGATGATGATCGAACCGACGACGGTACCGGCCAGGCTGAATTTTCCTCCCGCCATGTTCGTGCCGCCGATGACAACTGCGAGGATCGCGTCCATCTCAAAGTTGATGCCGAAGTTGTTGGAGTCGTTCGACATGACACGGCTGGCCATGATCAGTCCGGCGATGCCGGAGAGAAAAGCCGTCAGCGCAAAGACGATCATCACGATCCTGCGGGAGTTGATTCCGCTCAGGCGGCTCGCACTCGGGTTGATGCCGACCGACTCGACCATTGTGCCGAAAGCGGTTTTTCGCACGAACAGTGAGACGGCTGCCACCACCACAATGGATATGATAATCGGCATGGGGAGGAAACAGAAGCTGCCCTGTCCGATCACGCGGAAGGGAGAATAGAGCGTGGTAAACTGCTTACCGTTGGTGACGATCTGGGCGATGCCACGTCCGCAGACCATCAGGATCAGGGTGGCGATAATCGGCTGCATCCCGATCCGGGAGATCATGAAGCCGTTGAACAGCCCCATCAGAGTGCAGACGGCGAGCGGTACCAGAATGACCAGAATAAACGGTTTTACCGTGTAGTCGCCTGGCGTGTTGTAAACGAGCACGTCCCAGCGGAGGAACTTCAGCGCCAGTGCGCCGCTGAGCGCCACAAGCGAACCGACGGACAGGTCGGTTCCGGCGAGGGCGATGACAAGGGTCATGCCCATGGAGATGATCGTGATCTCCGCGGAGCGGTTGAGAATGTCGATCAGGCTGCCGTAAAGCATTCCGGTCGCGGGCTGATACTTGATCGAGAAGAAATCAGGACGGATGATGAAGCATACCAGCAGGATCAGAAGCTCCGCGACGATCGCCCAGGTGATCTTGGACTGCATGATATCGGAAACGCTGAATTTTTTCTTTTTCATGCGGGTACTCCTTCCTGTGTTCCTTCCGCGATGATGTTGAGGATCATCTGCTGTGTGCAGTCCTCTCCGTTGACCTCTCCGACAAGCTTTCCGTCACGCAGAACGATGATCCGGTTCGAGCAGCGGATAACCTCGTCGAGCTCGGAACTGATGAAGATAACGGAGACGCCGTCGTTGCACATCTCAAGCATCAGACGCTGGATCTCCGCCTTCGCGCCGACGTCGATGCCTCGGGTCGGTTCGTCGAGGATCAGCAGATCGGGCTGAGTCGCCATCCAGCGCGCGAGGATGACTTTCTGCTGGTTGCCGCCGGAGAGCTCGCCGATCTTCTTCTCGGCGTCCGGCGTGGCAATGGAGAGCAGCTTGATGTATTTGTCCGCCATCTCGTTCTGCTCCTGCAGCGAGATCGGCTTCATGAAGCCCCTCCGTGCCTGCAGCGCAAGGGCAATGTTTTCACGGATGGACAGATCCCCGATGATGCCGTCGCGCTTCCTGTCCTCCGGACAGAAGGCCAGCTTGGACATGATCGCGTCGATCGGTTTCTTGATGGCGACCTGCTTTCCGTTGACGGACTCGGTGCCCTCTGTGGCGGGTACCGCACCGAAGATCAGCTCGGCGGTCTCGGTGCGGCCGCTTCCCAGCAGCCCGGCGAAGCCGACGAGCTCGCCTTTCTTGACCGACAGGTTCACGTTTTCGATCTGACCGGGAGCGCCGAGGTTCTCGACCTTCAGCATTTCCGGCGCGTCGGGTGCGACATCCGCCCGCTTCAGATTGAAAATGGCGTCCATGTCTTTACCGATCATATATGTAACAAGCTGAAGCTTCGTGATGTCATGGATGTCGTAGGTGCCGACCAGCGTTCCGTTGCGCAGGATGGTCAGCCTGTCGCTGACGGCGAACACCTGATCGAGGAAGTGCGTGATGAAGATGATGCCCATGCCTTCCGCTTTCAGTTCATTCATGACGTCAAAAAGGAGCTTCACTTCGTTGTCATCGAGAGAAGAAGTCGGCTCGTCCAGAATCAGGACCTTTGCATCGATGTCCACCGCGCGCGCGATGGAAACCATCTGCTGGATGGCCGTGGAATAGTGGTTCAGGGGGCGGGTGACGTCGATGTCCATGTGGAAACGGGACATCAGCTCCTTTGCTCTCCTGTTGATCTCTTTCCAGTTGATTCCTCCGTGCCGCATCGGCTGGCGCCCGACAAAAATGTTCTCCGCTACCGTCAGGTTCGGGCACAGGTTGATTTCCTGATAAACCGTGGAGATGCCCATTGAGAAAGCATCCTGCGGGCTTGTCGGCCTGATCTCTTTTCCGTCAAACAGAATGGTGCCCGCATCCATATGGTGGACACCCGTCAGGCATTTGATCAATGTACTTTTCCCGGCGCCGTTTTCCCCGAGGAGGGAGTGGATTTCGCCTTTTTTCAGGAAAAAATCCACATTGTCCAGCGCCTTGACACCGGGAAACTGTATTTCAATGCCTTTCATTTCAAGCAAGTATTGATCCGGCAATTGAATTCCTCCTTAAACGAAAAAGGCCGAAGGCGAGGCGCCTCCGCCCTAAAAGATGGGGCTGGCTGAAAGCCAGCCCCCTGAACCAGACTGTGTGTCAGATATTAATAGGTACGGGAGTCGATCACATCTGCTGCGAGGACAGAGGTGACAGTGCCGAGGTCGATACCGCCAACGCAGTCATACACGCCTTCTTCCGGATGCACGATCGTCTTGTCGAAGGTCTCGCCGGCTTCAAGAGCCTCGATGGTCTTCTCAACGAACGGGCCATAGAGCGGAGTGCACTCGACGGTGCAGTTCATCTCGCCGGCGACGATGGCTTCAAACGCAGCCTTGACGGAGTCGCAGCCGACAATGATGATGTCCTGGCCGGGAACAAGACCGGCGGCCTTGATGGCATCGATGGCGCCGAGGCCCATGTCGTCGTTCTGTACAATCAGAACATCGATCTTGTCAACGGACTTCAGCCATGCTTCCATAACGGCCTGGCCCTCAGTGCGGGTGAAGTTACCGGACTGCTGGGCAACAAGCTTCATGTTGGGATACTCTTCGAGAGCGGCCAGGTTGCCTTCGGTACGGCCGACCTGGGCGTCGGCACCGGTGGTGCCTTCCATGATGGCGACAGCGACTTCTTCATCACCGCGGCCGAGGGTCTTCAGATACTCGCCGGCCCAGGCGACCTGACGGCGGCCTTCTTCCACGAAGTCGCCACCGAACGCTGCTGCGTAGTCGATCTTGTCGGCGCAGTCGGGCATACGGTCAACCAGGATCAGAGGAATCTCGGCCTCATTCACTTCCGCAAGGACTTCGTCCCAGCCGGTGGAAACAACGCCGGTGAAGAGAATGTAGTCAACATCCTGAGTGATGAAGTTACGCAGGGCCTTGATCTGGTTCTCCTGCTTCTGCTGTGCATCATCATAGATCAGCGTCCAGCCGTCGTGGCCTTCGATGGTGCCCTTAATGCTGTCCGTGTTGGCAGTACGCCAGTCGGACTCCTGGCCGATCTGGGAGAATGCGACCTTGATGTCGTCTGCGAATGCAGTCACACCGAGGGACATTACCAGAGTCAGTGCAAGAACAATTGCGAGTACTTTTTTCATGGCTTTACCTCTTTCTTTGTTTTTTGTTTGGGCATTTGCCCTTCGCCCTAATAAAAACACAAAATGGTTACAGTGTCAATCGATTACGGGGCAGATCCGGAAAAACAGGATGTTGAATAAATACAACTTCCCGAAGATTTCGCAAAAATCAATACAACTTGGATAATAGGGAGAATAATTTACGAAAATCGGGGAAAAAGAAGAATTATTTACGCTTTACAATCGAAAAAAAGAAAAAAATAAAAAGATAAAATGCACAAAATAGGCCCCGACAGATTGTTTTTTACAGGCGGAGCGGGAAGAAAGTCGATTGATAATCCAACATTTAGAAAGATAGATAAAGCTAATATTCTATGAAATGATACAGCAGCCGATCTGACGACCGGCTGCTGTATCATGACTGCTTATGGATTGCCCTTCAGGCGGGCCGGAAAAGCTCAGGCCCAGGGATTCTCCGTGGGGTACGGGAGGGACTTGGGCTGGTTATAGCCGATATCCTGCACACCCAGGAACTTGAAGACCTCGAAGAGGGCCTTGCCGTGATGGCCGAAGGCCACCGCGCCGTGGTGCGGGAAGCGCTTCTGGATCAGCACATGGCGATAGAAACGGCCCATTTCGTGGATGGCGAAGATGCCGATGCCGCCAAAGCTGGTGGTGGCCACGGGGAGGACCTCGCCTTCGGCGATGTAGGAGCGGAGCTTGCCCTCGCTGTCGCACTGCAGACGGAAGAAGGTGATGTCGCCCGGGGCGATGTCGCCTTCCAGGGTGCCGCGGGTGAAGTCGGGATCGGAGCCGGCCGGCTCAAGCAGGCGGTGCTGGATGAGCTGGTACTTGACGGCGCGATCGGCGCACATCTTGCAGCTGGGGGTGTTGCCGCAGTGGAAGCCCATGAAGGTGTCGGTCAGAGTGTAGTCGTACTTGCCCTTGATCTGCTGCTCCCACATCTGGGCGGGAACGGAGTTGTTGATGTCGAGGATGGTGACGGCGTCCTGGCTGACGCAGGAGCCGATGTACTCGCTGAGCGCGCCGTAGATATCGACTTCACAGCTGACGGGGATGCCGCGGGCTGCCAGACGGGAGTTGACGTAACAGGGCTCAAAGCCGAACTGCTCGGGGAAAGCGGGCCAGCACTTGTCGGCAAAGGCGACGTACTTGCGGGCGCCTTTGTGCTTCTCCGCCCAGTCGAGCAGGGTCAGCTCAAACTGCGCCATGCGCTCCAGCATGTCGGGGAAGTAGCGGCCTTCGCCCATCTCGGCGGCCATGTCGGCGCAGACCTCGGGGATGCGCTGATCGCCGGCGTGTTCTTTATAGCTCACCAGCAGGTCGAGCTCGGAGTTCTCTTCGATCTCCACACCCAGCTCATAGAGGCCCTTGATCGGGGCGTTGCAGGCGAAGAAGTCCTGCGGACGCGGACCGAAGGTGATGATCTTCAGATTCTGTACACCGATGATGGCGCGGGCGATGGGGATGAAGTCCTTGATCATCTTGCCGAGGTCCTCGGCTGTGCCGACCGGATACTCGGGGATGTAGCCCTTCAGGTGGCGCATGCCCAGGTTGTAGGAACAGTTGAGCATGCCGCAGTAAGCGTCTCCGCGGCCGTTGATGAGGTCGCCGTCGCCCTCGGCTGCGGCCACAAACATGCAGGGACCGTCAAAGTTCTTCGCGATCAGGGTCTCGGGCGTCTCAGGGCCGAAGTTGCCGAGGAAGACGACCAGGGCGTTGCAGCCGGCGGCCTTGACATCGTCAACCGCCTTGAGCATGTCCAGCTCGTTCTCGACGGTCACGGGGCACTCGTACAGGCCGCCCTTGCAGACCTTGACGATGGCCTCGCGTCTCGCGATGGACAGGCCGATGGGGAAACAGTCGCGGGAGACGGCGACGATGCCGAGTTTGACTTCAGGAATGTTTTGCATCATGTTGACAGATCCTTTCATAATTCAGTTTTCATATTTAGGAGGGACATCTCCTGTTTTGTATCACTATACCACGTTTTTTTCTGCCTGCCAAGAGGGACTTTTGTAAAGTTGCTTTTTTGTTTATCGGCGGGGTTCAGAAGCTTAGTGTCTTGCGCGGATTTCAGCAATCTGTTATACTGATCTCATATTATAAAACACAGGAGAGCGGATATGACGGAAAAAGAAAAAATGCTCGCCGGGGAGCTGTACGACCCGGCGGATGACGAGCTGATCGAGCTGCGGGAAAAAGCCCACGCACTCAGCAAGCAGTACAACGACACGCTGGAAACCCAGGAGGAAGAGCGGGACGCCATCATGCAGCAGCTGGTTCCGGACTGCGGCGAGAACGCCTACCTGCAGGGGCCGGTGCAGTTTGACTACGGCTGCTTCACCCATATCGGCGAGAACACCTATGCAAACTTCAACTTCACCTGTCTGGACTGCGCCCCCGTCCACATCGGCGCCAACGTGTTCATGGGGCCGAATGTGTCCATCCTGACGCCGGTGCATCCGCTGCGCTGGCAGGACCGGAACCTGTACCGCCGGGCGGACGGCGTCATGACGGATCGGGAGTACGCAAGACCCATCACCATCGAAGACAACTGCTGGCTCGGCGGGAACGTGACGGTCTGCGGCGGCGTGACCGTCGGAAGCGGCAGCGTCATCGGCGCGGGGAGCGTCGTCACAAAGGATATCCCCGCCGGGGTCTTCGCAGCCGGCGTCCCCTGCCGGGTGATCCGTGAGATCACGGACGCAGACAGGATGGGTTAACGCTTTGAGGTAATTGGAGAGAAAAAGCGGCGAAGGAGCGATCCGGAGTGAATCATAAAAAAACAAACGGAATCATGTGGATGGCCCTGCTGGGGGGCATTCTGGTCGCGGGCATCCTGATTGTGGGGACGGTCCTGACGGGGCGGTCGGCGCGCCGCGATACCGAGGAAGCTGTGCGCGCTGTGAGTCTCCTGTATCTGGACGAACTGGCCGGCCGCCGGGAGCAGGTCGTGGAGGACAACCTCAACGACAACATCAATGTGATCAACATCGCAATCGAACTGATGACGGAAGAGGATCTGAGCGACCCTGAGCATCTGCAGGCCTATCAGGCGCGTATGAAGCTGCTGTTCAATCTGGAGCGCTTTGCCTTCGTGGATGAAAACGGCCTGATCTACACAGCGCTCGGCGTGGAGAAGGACATCGACCAGTACGATTTTGACCATCAGACGCTTTCGGGTCCCGAGATCTCCATCAAGAATCTGGCCACCCCTGACAAAAAGGTCGTCATCGCGGTCCCGACGGAAGGCATTCCCTTTAACGGGGAAAAGCTGGTCGTCTGCTTCATGGAGCAGGATATGGACGTGATGCTGCAGGGCGTGTCCATGGCTTCCCAGAATACCGGGTCGACCTTCTGCAACATCTATACCCACGACGGCATCGCCCTCAGCAACACGGTCCTCGGCGGTCTTGCCGTGGAGGACAACCTGCTTGAGGCGCTGGATCAGGCGAGCTATAAAAACGGCGCCACGGCCCAGGCGGTCCGCAGCGATTTTGCCGAAGGCAGGAGAGGCTCTGTCTCCTTTACCTATAACGGCATCCAGGAGACGCTGAGCTATGTCCCGGTCTCGGGCACCGACTGGCTGCTGACTTATCTGATCCGGGAGAGCGTCATCAGCGAACAGATCAGCCCGGTCTCGGACGGGATCATCCAGCGCAGCGTGGTGCAGTCGGCGATCACGGCGCTGGTGCTGCTTGCCCTGTTTGCGGTCATCATTCTGCAGACGAAGAGATCTGCGCAGATCGCACTGGAGAAGGAGAGCGCCGAGGTCGAAAACCGCGTCAAGAACCAGGAGCTGGAAGAGAAGCTCAGACTGCAGGAAGAGCTTCTGGAGCAGGAGCGGCAGCGGCAGCAGCGTGACAAGCTGATCACCGCCATGGGCGCCGACTACCGGAGCCTGTACTATGTCGATCTGGATCAGGATGACGGCATCTGCTACCAGGCGATCACCGGCATCGAACACGGCCTCCATCCCGGAGAGGAGTTCCACTACTGGAAGGAGCTGCAGCGGTACGCCGAAGAAGTGGTGACCGAGCCCTACAGAGAGGGCTTCCTCGCGTTTCTGAATCCGGAGAATATCCGGGCGGAGCTTGAGCATGACAGCGTAAGCTCCTATCTGTATATGGTCCGCCGCAACGGCGCCGAGCTGTACGAGCGAGTCCGCGTTGCCGGTGTCAGACGCCCGGAGGATCGGGGAGACCATATTGTCCATGCGATCGGCATGGGCTTTACCGATGTGGACACCGAGACGCGAAAAGCCATGGCGCAGGGCATGGCGCTGAAAGATGCGCTCTCCGCGGCCGAGGACGCAAACCGCGCCAAGACGGCGTTCCTCTCCAATATGAGCCACGAGATCCGAACGCCGATGAACGCCATCATCGGCCTGGACAACATTGCCCTCGCTGACCCGGATATCACCGACGGCACCCGGGAGCATCTGGAAAAGATCGGCGAGTCGGCGCGTCACCTGCTGGGCATCATCAACGACATTCTGGACATGAGCCGCATTGAGTCGGGCCGCATGACCATCAAGAACGAGGAGTTCTCCTTCGCCGCGGCCCTGGCGCAGGTCAACACGATGATCAGCGGCCAGTGCGGCGACAAGGGGCTGCACTATGAGTGCAGAATCGTCGGCGACGTCAGGGATTACTACATCGGCGACGACATGAAGCTGCGCCAGGTGATGATCAACATCCTCGGCAATGCGGTCAAGTTCACCCCCGAGGGCGGAAGCGTTTCGATGACGGTGGCGTCGATGGCCCGCTTCGACGGCAAGTCGACGCTGCGGTTCACCATCAGCGATACCGGCATCGGCATGAGCAAGGAGTACCTTCCGAAGCTCTTCGAAGCCTTCAGCCAGGAGGATTCGACCAATACCACCCGCTATGGCAGCACGGGTCTCGGCATGCCGATTACCAAGAACATCGTGGAGCTGATGAACGGCAACATCGAGGTGGAGAGCGAAAAGGGCAGAGGCACCACCTTCACCGTCACGGTCACGCTGCTGGATTCGGAACGCCAGGGAGAAGAAAACGGCGATATGCTCAGCCCGCACGACATGTGCGTGCTGGTGATCGACGACGATCCCGTGGCCTGCGAGCATGCGCAGGTGGTTCTGGGACAGATTGGCGTCAGTTGTGAGACGGCTCTGCCCGGCGCGGAGGGCCTGGAGATGGCCAGACTGCGCTATGCCAGGAGAGAGCCCTATAATCTGGTCCTTGTGGACTGGAAGATGCCGGATATGGACGGCGTCGAGACCGCCAGAAAGCTCCGGGAGGCCGTTGGCAACGAGATCCCCGTGATCATCCTGACCTCGTACAACTGGGACGATATCGTCGAGGAAGCGAGAGCCGCCGGGGTCGACTCGTTTGTGGCAAAGCCGCTCTTCGCCGGCAGCGTTCTGGATGAGTTCCGCGAGGCCTTCAAGCGGAAGAACGCCCAACTGACTCGCCAGACGGTCGACATCAGGGGAAAGCGGATCCTCCTTGCCGAGGACGTCGCCGTGAACGCCGAGATCATGGTCATGGTCCTCGCCATGCGGGAGATCGCCTCGGAGCACGCCGAGAACGGGCGGATTGCCGTGGAGATGTTCCGGGATCACGAACCGGGATATTACGACGCGATCCTGATGGATATGCGCATGCCGGAGATGGACGGTCTGGAGGCGACACGGACGATCCGCGCGATGGACAGGCCGGATGCGAAGAAGATCCCCATCATCGCCCTGACCGCCAACGCCTTTGACGAGGATGTGCAGCGCAGCATGCAGGCAGGGCTGAACGCCCATCTGAGCAAGCCTGTGGAGCCGGACACGCTGTTCAGTACGCTGGAAGGTCTCATCAAATAACGGGAGATCCGGCCGAATCCCGAAACCGACAGCAGAAAACCCGGACCCGAAGCGAAACAATACTCGCTTCGGGTCCGGGGTTTTATATACGTTCGGGATTAATACTAATACCTGATAAGAAGATTTAAAAAAGCTTTCGAGTCAGAATTGCGCCAGATGAGGCGGCTTTCGCAGAGCATAATGGAGATATATGGTCAAGAAAGCCAACGATATATGGCAAGCGATTTGTCAAGGTGCAATTTATCTTTTCCCATAAAAAAACCGTCTATGGCCGTTCATTCTGACCATGGACGGTTTTTATCGCCCTATTGTAAGGGCCTATTTCCCAACTATTTCATCGTTCATGATAACGACGTTGCAGGTTTCAATTTTAATATCCTTCCAGACATTACCAGTAACGTAAGGCTCGCTCGCCAGATATTCATCAAGCATCTCTCTGGTATCAAACTCCATAATAAGGAAGGACCCAACAGGACTGCCCGTGCTGTCGGTGATCCCACCGGCGCAGATAACGCGGCCTCTCTCCTTCACGCTGGTGATGTTCTCCAAATGACGCGGCCGGACGCTCATGCGTCTTGCCAAGGCGTCTTGATCTTTGCCGTCATAGGCAATGATCATAAATTGCATACGAAGCTCTCCTTTGTTTCATATCATTCACGGATTTATTACCATTTACTATACGGAAATATAAAAGAGACGCGGGACCGTGCTGCATCACAGGCGCCACGTCCCAAACAGAAAAGAGGTGATAGCGATTATCTGCGTCCTCGCAAGGTTCTGCACACAACTTTCGGTATAGAGGCAAATCTGCGCCGTGTGTCGTCGTATCCTGTTTATCACACATATCCCAGCGTTTTCAGAAGCCAAAGCCAGAATGCCAGGGTAAAAGAGCAGAAGAACGTCGTCAGCATCACGGCGCTGGCCGTCATGGCTCCGTCATGCCCCATGTTGATGGACATGACATAGCTGGAAACCGCCGTCGCGGACGCGAACATCACGATGAGCGCTACAAGTTCCTGTCCCCGGAAGCCTAAAAAGACAACCACGGGCAGAAACACGGCGGCAAGGCCAATCAGGCGGATAAAGGCCGCAACTCCGGCAAGGCCAAGGCTTTTTCGCGCTTTCTAAGGATCAAATCTGGCACCGATCGCAATCAGGCCCAGCGGTGTCGCCAACACGGAAAGATTGCGGATCGTTGTGGAAAAGATCTTGTGCTGCGGAATCCTGAGCAGTGACCAGAGAAGTCCGACCAGGATACCGATGATGATCGGATTGCTGACAATGTTGCGGACCGTCTTCTTCATCAGGGCCGCATCCAGGCCGGAGGTGCCGCCGTCCGGACTGTTTGCCGTCAGCGCCAAGACCACGACGGCGGCAATGTTATAAATGGGAACGCTGCCCAGGATCATCAGCGGCGCGAGTCCGGTGTTGCCCTGCCCATAAATATTCTGGATGAAAGCAAAGCCGAGGATGGCTGCCGAGCTGCGGTAGCCGGCCTGAATGAACTCTCCCCGCAGCGCTTTGTCTTTCACGAGAAGGCGTCCGATCAACCATACGAGAAGAACGCTCAGGATAGAGCTTATGATGCAAAACAGCACATAGCGCCCGTTCCAGAAGACGAAGAAGTCCTGGGTGGACAAATCCTGAAAAAGCATGACGGGCAGCGCCACGCGGAAAACAAATTTGTTCAGGCTGGCGCTGAATGCCTCGCTGATTACTCCGGTTTTCCGAAAAACATAGCCCAGGAGCATCGTAAGAAAGATGGGCATTGTTGCGTTCAGGCTAAAGGCAAGATTTTCCATAGCAGACCTTCGAACCTGTCCACTGTACAGTAGGTTCCCTTTCGTTTAGAATCTTTCTGCTGCCGCGCCAGCCCGCGCTGATGCAGCAATCTCAGCTGTTTCGGGCTGCTTCCATCCCGGCAAGCAGGGCATTTTTATTGCCCTCCAGGAAACGGAGCTTGCGCTCACCCAGTTCGATGCGGATGGCTTCTACCATCTTGTCTATACTGACCACGGGATTCTTCTCCAGCATCGCGCCAAGGATCGCCACATTGGCGCCCTTGGGATTGTTCACCTGCTCCGCCAGCTTCATTGTGTCACAATATACCACTTGGATATCATCACGGGAAGCCTTGCGCTCAATGATGGAGGAATTGATAACCAGCAGGCCGCCGGGCTTTACAACGGATTCAAACTTGTCCAGAGACGGCAGATTCATGGCAACGACCACATCGGCGGTATCCACCATTGGTGAGGCTACCTCGTCATCGGAGACGATCACGGAGCAGTTGGCCGTGCCGCCGCGCATCTCGGGGCCATAGGAGGGCAGCCAGGACACATGCTTGCCGTCCAGCATACAGGCCATGGCCAGAAACTTACCGATCAGGAGCATACCCTGACCGCCGAAGCCGGCAAAGATAAACGATTGGATCATTGCTCCGCCCCCTTGTCTTTGTATACGCCAAGCGGATAATAAGGAATCATCTTCTCTTCGATCCACTTCATCGACTCGACAGGGCTCATTCCCCAGTTGGTGGGGCAGGCGGACAGAATCTCCACCATGCAGAAGCCCTTGCCCTCCATCTGATACTCAAAAGCCTTCCGGATCGCCTTCTTGGCCTTCAGAATGTTGGCGTTGGTGTTCAGAGCGCAGCGCTCCACATAATAGGTGTCCGGTACGGCTGCCAGCAGCTCGCAGACCTTTAGCGGCGTGCCGCTCACGCTGGCGTCGCGCCCCTTGGGCGAAGTGGTAGTAATCTGACCAAGGAGTGTGGTGGGCGCCATCTGACCGCCGGTCATGCCGTAGACGGCGTTGTTGACGAAAATGGTGCTGATTTTCTCGCCACGATGGGCCGCGTGGACGATCTCGGCTGTACCGATCGAGGCCAGGTCGCCGTCGCCCTGGTAGGTGAAAACCAGGGAATCCGGGCGGGCGCGCTTAATGCCGGTAGCGGTTGCGGGGGCGCGTCCATGAGCGGCCAGAAACATGTCGCAGTTGAAATATTCATAGGCGAAGGCGGAGCAGCCGACGGGAGCTACGCCGATCACCTTTTTCCCCATGCGCATTTCTTCGATGACTTCGGCGATGAGCCGGTGAATAATGCCATGGTTGCAGCCGGGGCAATAGTGAAACTGCTTGTCGGTGAGCAGATTGGTTTTTTCAAATACAGCTGCCATCACATTTTCTCCTTCATCTGATAGACTTTGGCTTTGATTTCCTCCAGGCTGGGCATCAGACTACCGCAGTGGCCGAAGAAGTCCACCATGCGCTTGTCGTCCACCGCCAGCTTCACGTCCTCCAGCATCTGACCTTCATTGACCTCTATGTCCAGAACCGCCTTTGCCTTGCGGGCCGCCGCAGCCAGGGCCTCGTCCGGGAAGGGCCACACGGTGATTGGCCGGAACAGGCCTGCCTTGATTCCTTCAGCGCGCAGCTCATCAATGGCGGACTTGGCAACACGGGCCACGGTGCCGAAGGCGGTGATGATGATATCCGCGTCGTCGATCTGGTAGGTATCGTACATGACCTCGTTCTTCTTGATCTCCGAGTAGGTCGCCTGAAGCTCATCGGTATGCGCACTGAGTTCCTCCGTGTTGATAAAGAGGGAGGTGATCTGCGCTCTCTTTTCGGGATCGTCGCCGGGCTCCCAGCCAGTAGCGGCCCAGGGCTTCTTCTCGGGATCCACCTTGTAGTCGATCATCTCCGGCATCTCGATCGGCTCCATCATCTGAGCGATGATGCCGTCGGCCAGAAACAGCACCGGCACCCGGTACCGTTCCGCCTTGTCATAGGCGAAGAACATGATGTCCACCGCCTCCTGGATCGAGGTCGGCGCGTAGGTGATCAAGTGGTAGTCGCCGTTGCCACCGCCCTTGACGCCCTGGTTGTAGTCACCTTGAGATGCCTGGATGCTTCCCAGGCCGGGGCCTCCGCGCATGACGTTGAGCATCACGAAGGGAACCCGCGCGCCGGCGCACATGGAGATACCCTCCTGCTTGAGACTGATACCGGGACTGGAAGAAGAGGTGATGGCGCGCTCGCCCACGCCTGCGGCACCGTAGACCATGTTGATGGCCGCCAGCTCACTTTCCGACTGGAGGAAGCAGCCCCCCACCTCGGGCAGACGGGCCGCCATATATTCCGGGATCTCCGTCTGGGGTGTGATGGGGTAACCGAAGAAATAACGGGCACCCGCGCGGACCGCAGCTTCGGCAATCGCCTCACTGCCTTTCATCAGCGTTAAAGCCATGTCTTTCCCTCCTTATTCTTTCACGATCCCGATGGCAACATCGGGGCAGGTTCTGGCGCAGGAGGCGCAGCCGATGCAGGCCTCGGGAACTGCCACCTCCGCCGGGTGATAACCCTTTGCGTTCAGCTTTGTTTTGGACAGCGCCAGGACGTTTTTGGGGCAGGCTCTTACGCACAGACCGCAGCCTTTGCATACCCGCTCATCGATTGAAACATGTATCATGCAGATTCTCCTTATCAAACAGCCTCGGGCTCGAAGCCGCAGGCCAGCATAAAACCGGACTTGGTGGCGTTGGGAATGTCGCCGGGAAGGCGCGCGTCTCCGACGCAGCGGACGTTGGCAAACTCCTTGCGGAACGCATTGATCTGAGCGAAGTCAGAGCGGACGCCCATAGCCAGCACAACATAGTCAGCGGGGATGTCGAGGATTTCGCCGTCGGCCATGCGCTTGACTTGGATCCCGGTCTCGGTCACACAGCTCAGCGCGTGGCCCGGATAGAGCTTCGGGTCCTTCACACGACTCATGATATCTTTACGGACGACGGCCAGCATATCGGGGCCAAGCACAGGCTGCATCTCCACGATGGAAATGTCACAGCCCAGCTCGGACAGGCCTTCGGCGCACTCCAGACCGGTGGGGCCGGAGCCGACGATCACGATCCTGCCGGAGACCTTTACTTTGCCGGAGATCACGTCTTCGGCGATGCACACGTTTTCCCGATCCATGCCGGGCATGTTGGGTACGACGGAGGGGCCGCCGCAGGCCAGGATCACACCCACAGGCTCCAGTGCCTTTACCGCCTCGAGCGTGGCCCGGGTATTCAGACGCACATCCACGCCCGCGCGCTCCATCTCCAGAGACAGGGTGCGGATAAAGCGGGTGATCTTGTCCTTAAAGGCGGACTTATCCGCGATGTTCAGACGGCCGCCCAGCTGCGCGGACTGCTCAAAGAGGGTGACGGCATAGCCGCGATCCGACAGCGTCTTGGCCGCCTGCATACCGGAGGGACCGCCGCCAACAACCACCACGCGGCGCCCGTCGCCGTCGCGCTTGACTTTTTCGTACTGGTACTCGCAGCCCATCATGGGGTTGAGCGCACAGCCACGGGTCAGATGATCGCTGAGGCGCTTGCGGCAGTACATACAGCCGATGCACTTGCGGATGCCCTCAAAGTCACCCTTGGCCGCCTTCTGCATGAACATAGGGTCGGCATAGTGGCCGCGGCCGATGGCAACATAGTCGCTGGAACCTTCTTCCAGCTGCTGCTCGGCGTCCCGGGGATCCTTGATGGTACCCGTTGCGATAACAGGGATCGAAACCGCGTCCTTGATCGCCTTGGATACGTGGGCCTTCCAGCCGGTGGGGAAGGCATATGGCTCGCAGTTGGCGTTGGGATTGAAGGGGTTGCCGTTGCTGACGTCCAGCGCGGTGGCCCCGGCCTTCTCCAGACACTTGGCGATCTCGATTCCGTCCTCCAGACCGTAAGTGCGCTCAATATGTGGGGTGAACTCGTCTCCGGGGAAGCGGACAAAGATGGGATAATTCCGTCCCAGACGGGCACGGATACCGGCAATGATCTCCGCCAGAACGCGGGTGCGGTTTTCCACGCTGCCGCCGTATTCGTCCTCGCGACGGTTAAAGTAGGGGCTCAGGAACTGGTAGAGCAGATAGTTGTGGGCCGCGTGCAACTCCACGCCGTCAAAGCCCGCGAGCTTCGCCCGGACCGCGCCCTCGATGAAGTTGTCCTCCACCAGCTGGATCTCCGCCTTGCTCATGGCGTGGGGAATGGCGGTTCCGGGGAAAACGCTCATATGTACCGCGCTGGGTGCCCAGGGAGCGCCCACCGGGCAGACGCCGCTGTTGGCGCCGTTGCAGTGCAGCTCCGCCACGATGCGGCAGTCGTATTGATGTACGGCCTCTGTCAGGCGCTCATAGAAGTTAATGTCCCGGTGCTTGAGAAGCAGCAGACCGTCCGGCAGAGGATTGGCATGCTCGGCATCTACACAGATCGCCTCCACAATGATCATGCCAACGCCGCCCTTGGCGCGCTCTTCATAGTAGCGGATGTGCCGCAGGCCGGGCATACCGTCAGACTCACAAAAGCCGGTATCCATGGGCGGCATGACCGCGCGGTTTTTCACATACATGCTGCCGATCTGGCCGGGCGTAAATAGTTTTTCCAGCTTTTCCATGGCTTTTTTCTCCTTTAAAATTGATTTTTGGATGCAGAAAGGGCAAGCAGGACGTGAAAGCGCCTCAGCTTGCCCTGTTTGTATATGGGTATCCGGTTATACTGTGGAACGTTTAACGCTCGGCAATAACCTCAACTTCGCACTGGAAGCCCTCCAGAGGCAGCGCCACTACCTGAACGCAGGTGCGGGCGGGCTTGTGGGGGAAGTACTTCACGTACACGTCGTTGAACTCACCGAATTTCGCCATATCGGTGATGAAGCAGTTGGCCTTGATGACCTTCTCGCAGCTGCTGCCGGCAGCCTCCAGAATGGCCTTCAGGTTCTTGCAAACCTGCTCCGCCTGCTCGGCCATGGTGTCGCCGATGCGGTTGCCGGTGACCGGCTCCAGCGCGATCTGGCCGGCTGTAAAAATATAATCTCCGCTGATAACGCCCTGGGAATAAGGAGCTCTGGGGGCCGCGCCCTTCTCGGTAGAAATGATCTGCATCTTATTGTTCCTCCTGAATGTTTATTTCACCGGCCATGTAAAGCGCGACATTGCCGCTGATCTTTACACGCTTTCCGGCATGTTTACAATAGACAACGCCCGTGCGCGGGGAAAGCTGATGGCCCACCAGCTCGTTCTTGCCCAGCCGCTTGGCCCACAGGGGGATCAGCGTGCATTTGGCGGAGCCGCAGACCGGGTCCTCCGGAATGGCCAGCTTGGGGAAAAAGCTGCGGTCCACAAAATCGCTGTTCTCGCCCCGGGCGGTAATGAGCAGGCCCAAGTACTTGTCGGGCAGGGCGTCAATGGCTTCCTGATCGGGGACAAAATTCCGCACCGCTTCTTCCGACTCCAGAATGCAGGTCAGATCCCGGGTCTCCAGAGCTTCCAGGGGGCAGATGCCGTTGAGCGCGGCGAGGATGTTTTCATCCACCTCTACAGCCTTTTCCTCCCAGGCGGGGAAGTCCAGCTCGTAACGGTCGCCGGGCAGCTTGTGGGCCGCCACATCCTCGTCCCGGGTGTGATAGTGAAACACCTCGGCTTCGGGATCTACAAAATGGGCCAGCACATAGCTGGTACCCAGCGTGGCATGGCCGCAGAGCCCGACCTCGCTGCCGGGGGAGAAATAGCGAAGGTCGTAGCTTCCGTCCTCCCGGCGCTTGACGAAGGCCGTCTCGGACAGGCGGTTCTCCGCCGCAATCTTCTGCATGGTCTCCGCCGAGGGCCAGGCTCCTTCCAGCACACAGACGCCCGCAGGATTTCCTTTGAACTGCTCAATGGTAAAAGCATCTACAACATAGTATTTCATAAGCATTTCCTCCATCTGTCTGTAGTATATCATTGACATTTGCATGGACGCAATAGTATAATTGTATGGAAACAATGTTTTTCAAACCAATCTTCAGAACCATACAAGGAGGGCCTGTCCGATGCCTGTGAATTCATTTGACAACTATCCTCTGACCTGGAAGCCGGATAAAAGCCGCTTAAAGCCGCCGATCTATCTCTCGCTGGTCACGCTGCTGGAAGAGGATGTGGCGGACGGCAAGCTGCTGCCCGGTACCAAGCTGCCGCCTCAGCGGGAGCTGGCGGATTATCTGGACATCAACTTCACCACCGTGACCCGGGCCTTTGACATCGCCCGGAGCAAGGGCCTGCTGCACGGCGTCACCGGTCGTGGAACCTTCATCTCCCCCCGGGCGGCGGAGCTGGTCACCATTCACGAAAAGCCGGGGCGTGACAATTTTATCTCCATGGGCTATATCGCCAGCTTTGAGCATCTGAACACCATTGTGGCGGACGCCGCCCGGCGGGTCATGATGAAGGATCATTTCAACGATCTGCTGGCCTATCGCTACTGGCTGGGCTGGCCGCATCATTTCGCCGCCGCCCGCCGCTGGCTGGACGGCTACGGGGTGCACGTGGATGACCAGCACATGAGCTTCGTCTATGGGGCCACCAACGGCATGAGCATCATTCTGGCGGCGCTGTTCAAGCCCGGAGACACCATCGCCGTGGAGGAATACAGCTTCTCCAATTTCATCGAGCTGGCCCGCATCTTCCATATCAGCCTGGTGCCGGTTCGGACCGATCAGCAGGGCATGATCCCGGATGAGCTGGACCGTGCCTGCCGTCTCAATTCCGTTCAGGGCGTCTATCTGATGCCAAGCTGCTCCAACCCCACCACTGTATGCATCCCGGCAGACCGCAGGAGAGAGCTGGCAAAGGTGATCAAAAAGCACAAGCTCACCGTCATCGAAGACGATTACAGCGCGGATCTGCCCTCTCCCGATCTGCCCAGCTTCTTTGAACTGCTGCCGGAGCAGACCTGCTTTCTGTGCGGTGCTTCCAAGATCCTGTGCACCGGGCTGCGGGTCTCCTTCTTAGCCTACGGGGAGGCTTACCGGGAGCGGATCGTGAACGCGCTTTACAACATGGTCATGACCACCAGCAGTCTGGATGTGGAGATCATTTCAGAACTCATTATGAGCGGGGACGGCTATCGCCTAGCGCTGAAAAAGCATGAGATGGGCCTTGCCGTCAACAAGATCTTTGACGAGTACTTTCCCCAGTGGACGGAGCCGGACAAGTACAGCTTCCATCGCTGGCTGCCCTTCCCCAGCGATAAGAAGGGCGCGCTGGTGGAATCCGAGCTGCTGGACCGGGGCGTGGAACTGTTCCACTCCTACCACTTCTATGTTCCCGCCAAGGAAGAGCAGCATTTCCTGCGTATTGCGCTGACCTCCCCTGGCTCCAACGAGAAGCTCCGCCAGGGCCTGGCAATCATCCGGAATTACTATCAAGAGCTTGGTCTGCTGGGATAAGAAACATCTCCCGCCGTCTTGCAAAAAGGACAGCGGGAGATGTATTTTTGTTATTCTTCCAGCATGGGATATGCTTCGCCTTTGCGCAGCGCGACGATTACAGCGCCGACCACCAGGCCGATCAGCGCCGGGACAAGCCAGCCAATGCCGTGAGAAGACAGCGGAAGCAGGCTGTACAGCTTCTCCAGCGGCGCAATGTGGATGTTGGTAATGCCACTGTCATTGAGTGTGACGACCGCCTCGTAGAGAGCGACAATGCCTGCCATCAGGACGGCGCCCTTCCACGCGCCGTGGTTGGGTACGATCCTTTTGCAGGTGCCCAGCAGAGTGACGGCGATGGCCACGGGGTAAATCAACACAAAGATCGCGTAGGTGTAGCGAATGATGTTCGCCACACCCAGGCAGGCCATCAGAAAAGAGAGGATATTGTAAACCAGCAGGCACTTTTTATACTCCAGCTTGCCACGAGAGATGGTCACGGAGAACTGAGACATAATGGTCTGCATGCCGATAGACGAGGTGAGGCAGGCAAAGAAGATGCCGATGCCCAGCACGATATTGCCAAAACGTCCGGAAACACTGTTGATCAGGGAGATCAGCAGAACAGAGGGGTCAATGTCGGCGGGATAAGAGGCGGAGCCGGAAGCGCCCAGGTACAGCAGGCCGCCGTAAACAATCAGCAGACAGATCAGAGCGACCAACGCTGACAGAAGAATCATGCTGCGCCGGCTCTTCGGCTCGGTATAGCCTTTTACCTTAACCGAGGCGATAAAGGTGGCAACCATGGAAATGCCAACGCAGACGTCGCCGGTCTGATAGGCCTGGGTAAAGGAGTAGACGAAAATGTTGTCCTCTTTGGGAGCGGCAGGTACGCCGATGGGATGGACGATGCCGATGAAGACAATAATCGCCAGGGCCACCAGCAGGAAGGGCGTCAGCATCTTGCCGACAATATCCACAATCTTGGCGGGGTTAATGGAAAAATACTGAACTAAGATAAAATAAACGGCAAGCAGAATGACGCGAACCACATTGTTGCCGATGAGCCCGGGGAAAATGGAGAAGATGCCGGTCTCAATGGCTACAGCCGCCTGCCGCGGAGGCCCGATGGTGAGCATCATAATGATAAACGCGATAGAGAAGGCTGTGAAAAACCATGGAGCAACCGGCGCAAAAAGATGCTCATGATCCCCGCCCATGTTATCCATGGCAATGATCGTCAGGATCGGAAGGATAATGCCGGAAAGCGTCAGGCCAACGATGGCGGTCTTCCATGCGGAGCCTGCCACCACGCCAATGATGGGGGGAAACACGAAATTACCGGCTCCGAAGAAAATTGCGAACATGGCAAAGCCGATTACCAGGGAGTCTAAAAGTCGTTTGCGCATTTGCTTGTACAGGGGCGTTTTCAGAAATACGCCCTGTACTCCACCTCCTTTTGTTTCTTTTATCTGTTTTACTTACACTATGGTCTGCGTGAACGATAATTTTTCTATGTCAATATCCAAATTGTATCCATACAATTTGGATAAAAAAGGACCTCGCTTAAATGCAGGAGTCTCCGGCCTCTGTGTTAAAAATACCACGGGTGGAATCTGGATTCAACAGGAAAATTGTATGTATACAATATTGCAAAGATATAATTCTTTTCTGCGTTTCATGTCAATATTGCGGAGATTAGGCATTATGTCGGAACCATATAATTCACCATTTGCGTCGCAAAACAAAGAAAAAGCGCCGGGGAAGCGATCGGAAGCTCATTCCCCGGCGCGGGTTTTCATGGGAGATAATGGGTAGTGTTATAGTCAAAAATGAAGGCTCTTCTGCACGGTTAGTGGGTAGCTCAAATTATTCAACAAGCTGAAAACGTAGATTTCGCAATAGTTCTCGCTCTTGGGAGCCCCCTTCCCGAGAAGGTGGCCCCCGGCGCTCAGCCATCCTCTCTGCCAAGCGGTAGGTTTCTTATCGATTAAAGTGGTTGTACCGGAGTAGCTGCAAAACCGATTTTGGCTACTTCTCTGGCTTTGCGTTGCTGGTTTGCTTTGAGCCTCATTGCATTTCGACGTTCCGAAGATGATTGAGGTCTATTGTTGAGAGGTATCACATGCCCGCAGATGGGGCAGCGTCGCTGATATCTTCTGATAGGCCGCAGATGAACATGTAACTGTTTTCCTCGAAGGCCTCTCCGTAGTGCGATACCGGCACATTTACCAAATCTTGACTTTCTACATGAACCCTATTGAGATTTAAGATGTTTTTGAGTATACTGGTTTGCGAAGCCATTGCTCTTCTCCTTTTTATTGGTGTCCGCAAACTCAGTATTATAGGAGAATTGCATTGGCTTTTCTATATTCAGTTTAGCAAGTTACCATACCCATTATGGGTGCAGATGACTCAAAAAATGTCCCCCAAATAGTTCAAGCTGAATTGAGCTGTTTGGGGGCATTCTGATTTTATTGTTTCATTCTATCCCTTCACTTTAGTGATTGGCCCACACGTCGTAATCCGGCCCAGCATAGAGCTTGTCGTCCGCCTCGCGGATCAGCTCACGGATCGGCAGGCTCTGGGGGCACTCGCGCTCGCAGGAGCCGCAGCGGATGCACTCGGTGGGTCGGTGCTCGCTGATGGCACTGTAATACTCCATCCGCGCCCCACGGATGTTCTGATACTGATGCAGCATGTTCAGGCTCTTGAGCACCTGGGGAATTTTGATTCCCGCGGGGCAGCCCTTTTCTACACAGTAGCGGCAGCCGGTGCAGCCCACGGGCTGCTTGCTCTCGATGATCTCCGCCGCCTTGCGTAGCATCTCCTTGTCCGCCTCTGTTAAGGGTTTAAAGTCCTCCTGCATGAGCTTCACGTTCTGCCGCATCTGCTCCATGTTGGACATGCCGGAGAGTACGATCATCACGCCCTCCATGGAGGTGGCGTAGCGCAGCGCCCAGGAGGCGGGCGTCATGGCAGGGGCGGCAGCCTCAAACAGCGCCTTGATCTCCGGGTGCTGATCCACCTGCGCCAGATTACCGCCCTTCACCGGTTCCATGACGATGATGGGTTTTCCGTGCTTCCGGGCCACGTCGTATACGTCCAGCCCGCCGCCGTTGGCATGGCGGCTGTTGGTGTAGTGGTCGAAGTAGTTGGTCTGCAGCTGGATGACCTCCAGCTCCGGGTGCTCGTTGAGGATGCGGTCCAGCAAATCCGCCGTGCCGTGGAAGGACATGCCGATGTGCTTGGCCCTCCCGCTCTCCTTGAGGGAGCGCATGAAACCCCAGGCGTCCATCTTGTCGATGCGCTCCTTGGCCTCCTCGCTGCCCACGGCGTGGAGCAACTCCAGATCGTTATACTCCACGCGGGCGTCGTTCAGTTCCTTTTGAAACGCGGCCTCCGCCTTTTCCCAGGTGTTGATGGTGCCGTCGTTGAAAAAGAGCTTACCCACCAGCACATAGCTCTCGCGCGGGTACTTGGCCAGGCATTTGCCGATCATCAGCTGGTTTTCGATATAGTGCCAGGCGGAGTCAAAGTAGGTAATGCCGTGAGCCATGGCATAGTCGAACATCTGCTGACATTCTTCCTCGATGTACTCGCCGTCCTGCCCCTCCGGAAGCCGCATGCAACCGAAGCCGAGGCGCGGGATGGGTTTATCAAAGATGTTCTCCATGGTCAGACCTCTACATCATTTTCGATCTCTTTAATGACTCTGGCCGGGACACCGCCCGCCACGCAATTGTCCGGAACATCCCTGGTCACCACGGCGCCCGCAGCGATCACCACATTATTGCCAATGGTGACGCCGGGCAGGATCGTCACATTCCCACCGATCCATACATCGTTTCCAATCGTCACGGGCCGCATAATGCCAAGATGGTTGCGCCGCCCTTTGGGAGACAGCGGATGGTTAACAGTGGTGATCAGCGTCCCAGGCCCGATCATGACGTCATGGCCGATATGAACAGGGCCGATATCCAGGATCGTCACGTTATAATTTGCCAGAAAGTTGTCGCCCACATGGATGTTCTTGCCGTTGTCGCAGTTGAACACCGGCAGAACCGCGGAATTTGCGCCGACGCTCCCGAACAACTCCCGGATCGCCGCCTCCCGTGCCTCGTTATCCAGGACGCTGATGGCGTTGAGCTTCTGGCAGCCCTGCACCGCATGGAGCTTGCGGGCGTCAACTTCTTCATCCCAAAAGCTGTATTCCAGTCCGGCCTCCAGTTTTTCAAGCTCTGTCATTCGTTTACACCTCACGTTAAGAATAGCCGAAGAATCCGGTCCAGACAAGACCGGATTCTTCGTTTCAAGATTCAGCTTATCTGACGATCTCGTAGGCCGCTTCGATCTCGCCCACGTACTGCACGGAGAAATCCTTTTCCGGGTAGGTGGCCGCAGCAAAGGCCGGATCGAGAAAGCACTTTTCCTCGATGGGCTGGCTGTAAAGCACCTTGCAGAGCAGAACATATTTGCCCTCAGTATAGGTCGGCTGGCCGTCAGCCGAAGTCAGATGCAGTCCGGACTTCTCGATCTTGTCGGGCACGTCCGCCCCGGAGTGAGTTCCCAGATAGCCGAGGGCGTCCTGATGCCCGTCGAAGAAGGTCAGTGTAAAACGCCCGCTGGTATCGATGAACTTCTTGGTATGCCGCTGGGGACGGATGAAGACTGTGGCGATCTTCTTCTCCCAGCTGTTGCCGAGGGTAAACCACCCGGCGGTAAGCGTATTGACCTTGCCCTCAGCCTCGGCCGTCACCAGATACCAGTTGTCCCGCGCCGCGACGATAGGGTCGATCTTCTGCGTCAGTTCTTTCAGTTCGATTGCTTTCAGTTCCATGATGATTCCTCCTGCGCTTATCAGTTGTAAGTATTGTATCTCATTCTTCAAGAAAGCGCAGTAGTAAATCTTAATGAACAATATGGCTTTTTCTAATATAATGTGATACGATAAGAGGCACGGAGGTGGGCATATGAGCAATCGTTTGGAGCCGGCCATCGACAAGCTGGGCAAGGAGTTTTCCACGCTGGATCTCAGCTTTCACCCGGTGACGGGAAGGAATCCGGAGGATGTGACCTCCTTCTGGCCAGGCGCAGAGAATGAAAACGTGATGATCTGCGTATTCAAGGGTAAGAATATCTATGAGCCATTTCACCGTCAGGATTTCTTTTTCCTGAACTTTGCCTATCGGCAGAGCTACAATGCCCTGAGCGCAAAGTATGACAACCTGATCACTATCCACGAAAACGAGTGCTATATCGGGCAGCCTTACAGCGGTTATGCGCTTCGGGGCGAGAGTGAGAAGGAGATCGTTATAATCGGCGTTTTGATCCGTAAGGAGGCCTTCTTCCGGGAATATCTGCCCATGATCGCCTCGGACAGCACGTTGTTCCGCTTCTTTTTAGAGCCGCAGACAAACCGCTTTTCCGATGAGTTCATCCATCTGACCTTTACAAAGGATCATCCCGTCCGCATGCTGTTGGAGCTGATGGTCACGGAATACGCAGAGCGGCAGGAGGATACCCAGAACATTCTCAAACCCATGTTGCTGGCCCTGTTCATGCATATCGCCCGGCAATACCGAGCGGAGCATAGAAACGATGAGTCATTGACGCTCTCCGGGCAGATCATTCAATACATGGCAGACCACGCCGACGCGGTGACGCTCAAGGACATTGCCGCCCATTTCAACTACCATCCCAACTACATTTCCGCGCTGCTGCCCAGGGAAACAGGCCACACGTTCTCGGAACTCTTGTTGGAAAAGCGGATGGAGAGGGCGGCCATTCTTCTGAAAGGAACGACCCTCCCCATTGAGGAGATCGCCGCCATGCTGGGCTACAGCAACAGCAGCAACTTTTATAAAGCGTTCAGGGGTTATTACGGCGTATCTCCGCGAGAGTATTGATGTTGTCATCATGAAACAGCGGCCAGATGGATTCCTCTATCGCAAAATTAAGTATGGCACAATTCTGGCCGAAAGACTTTAAAGGTTTCTATCAGATATTAGTATCAGAATACCAGCTGCGTCAGCAGCATGCAGCACAGCGTCCCGCCCGCGATGGAGACCATGGTGTTGCCCTTCCATAGATGCAGCAGGGCTGTCACCGCAGCGGCAATCAGCTGCGGCAGGCAGGCCGCGGCGTCGGTAAAGCGGATCTCCCGCATGCAGTAAAAGATCAGGGTCGTCATGATGGCCATCGGCAGCACACGGCCGAGATACACGACCGCCTCCGGCAGCTCTTTCCCACGGAAAATCAGAAAGGGGAGGGACCGTTCCAGAATGGTGCAGACCATGCAGATCACGATCACGGCGACAGGCCAGGCAGTCTGGCTGCTCATTGGACGGCCTCCTTTCTCCGGTCGATCGGGCCGCGGAAGACGAGCAGCAGCACGACCGTGATCAGCAGCGAGGGAAGGATGAAGCCGGACGGCCCGAAAATCAGCAGGCAGACCACCGAGGAGACCGCCGCGATGACAGCCGGCAGGCGGCTTCCCTCCACCGCTTTCATCTGGTCGATCAGGATCACCATGAACAGCGCTGTCAGGGCAAAGTCGATCCCGGTCACGTCAAAGCGGATGAGCGAGCCCAGCAGGGCGCCGAGAACGGAGAGTACCAGCCAGTAGAACATCACCAGCGCCGCCTCAAAGACATAGCTCCACATCCTGTCCTTCTCGCTGCCGTCGTCAAAGCGGTTGGAGCAGTGGAGGGAGAAGGACTCGTCCGCCAGGGAATAGATCAGAAACAGCTTCCAGGGGCCGTATTTTTTCCACTTTTCGATGAAGGGGATCCCGTAGAAGATGTGGCGGCTGTTGAGCAGCAGGGCCATCACCGTGACCGTCGCAAGCGAGATGCCGCCTGCGAAGAAGCTGACGGCGAGGAACTGGAGCGAGCCTGCAAAGATAAACAAGCTGCAGGCGCCCGTCCATGCCCAGTTGTAGCCGGCGGTCTGCATCAGCAGGCCGTAGGCGAGGCCGACCGGGATAAAGCTGATCAGGATCGGTATGCTGTGTCGAAACGCGTATTGAAAGGCTTTTTTCATTCCGATTGTTTCCTTCTTCCGCAAAACTGGTACTGGAATGAGACGTTCTTCAGACCGGTTCCTTCCGCCTGAATTCCGTACCAGCCCGAGTATAACAGAAGGAAAAGAATTTGAAAAGCGAAAATCAAGCATGCAGAGACCTGCCGTCAAAAGGGGTTTATGCCCTCTTGTCCGGCAGGTCTTGCGGCGTCAGGGGATATTCAGATTCTTCCTCCGGAAAGGGGGATCATCGGTCGAAGCTCAGGATCTGCTGGGTCTTCAGGCCCGTGGCGGAGAAGGTCGCAAAATCAAGCACGGTGAGACCGGCGGCATCCGGATACTGCTCTGCCACGGCAGCGGCGAGTTCATCCTGGAGCTCCTGGCTCACAAACTGACGGGCATAGCCGGTGTCATAGACGTTCAGGAACCACGGGGAGGTCACCACATAGCGGGTGGGGACAATCTGATAGAAGTTCATAGGAGAGGTGCAGAGGTACTGATACAGGGCCTCGTCGTCCATCGCCGCGAGCTGGGCAGTGGTGTCCAGGGTCTCAAAGTAGTAGTGGGCTTTGGCGACATAGACGGGGATCTCCTCCTCGCTCAGTTCGGCAAAATGGATGGGTTTGTAGGTCCCTGTGATCTCCACGCCATAGCTCATGAAGTAACTGGGCAGGACGGGCATGGCCTCAGAGCAGATATCGCCCACGCGGATCTGGCGGGTCCAGTAGAGGTCCACATTGGGATTGACGTTCATGTTGTTCAGCTTGGCGGTGTTGCTCTCGCTGGAGCCGAAGAGAGTCATGTCGGCCGGGTCGAGCACGTACTCTACACTGCCGATGGTGGGGACGTTGTTGTAGGAGGTCGCGATCTGGTACATCTCGCGATAGTTGCCCTCAGCGCCTTTGAGGTAGTCCAGAATCAGGGCCTGCTTAAGCTCGTCGGAGAGGTCGATGTCGCCAAAGTTGATGCCGCCGACGCCGGATACCGTCGCGGAAGTGATGGCGTCAACGCCCGCTTTGCAGACGGTGTCAATCGCTGCGCTTTCTGCGGCTATTGCAGAAGATGGGTCCACGTTCAGTATGCGTGCGCTTCACGCAGGACGGATGGGCTGCTTGTTTCAGAACTGAGCTCCCGATAGGTCCTGCGGATGATTATCGCCGCGATGAGGAAGGTCAGGATGTCCGCTGTGGGGAAGGAGTAGAGCAGGCCGTCCAGCCCGAACACGCGGGGCAGCAGGATCGGCAGAAACACGCCGAAGACGATTTCGCGGATCATGGAGATCGCCATGGAGAGGCCCGCTTTGCCCAGCGCCTGCAGATAGATGAAGGCGCCCTTGTTCACCATGGCCAGCACCATCATGCAGAGGTAGATGCGGAAGCAGCGGATGGCAAAGCCGGTGTAATAGGCGCTCTCGTTCCCGGCGCCGAAGATGCCGATGAGCTGTCGGGGGAATAGCTCGACGATCAGGAGGGCAATCAAGCCGATCCCGGCCTCCCAGAGAAGCAGCCGGGTGAAGAGCTCCTTTGCCCGGTCCTTCCGCCCCGCGCCGATGTTGTAGCCGACGACCGGGATGCAGCCGGCCGCGAGGCCCACCGAGACCGAGATCGCGATCTGGAAGAACTTCATCACGATTCCGAGCACGGCCAGAGGGATCTGGGCGTATTCCGCCTGTCCGAAGACCGGATCCAGCGCGCCGTACTTGGTGCACATGTTCTGGACTGCGGCCATGGAGACGACCAGCGAGATCTGACTGAGGAAGCTTGTGATGCCGAGGGTGAGACTGCGGCGGATGACGCTTCCGCGGAGGGAAAAGCTGCTCTTGCGGAGCTTGACGGCTTTCATATGGAAGAGGTACCACGCCGCGAGTGCGGCGGTCAGAACCTGTCCGGCCACAGTGGCGACGGCAGCGCCCATCATGCCCATCTTCAGAGGAAAAATGAAGACCGGGTCCAGAATGATGTTGGTCACAGCGCCCAGAACCGTGGACGCCATTGCAAAACGCGGGCTGCCGTCGGAGCGGATGATAGGGTTCATCGCCTGCCCGAACATATAGAAGGGGATCCCCAGCGCGATCCAGAAGAAGTACTCCTTTGCGCAGGCATAGGTCTCGGCGTTGACCCGGCCGCCGAACAGCGTCAGGATCGGGTCCATGCAGAGCAGATAGACCGCGGTGAGGAGCAGGCTGCTGCCGAGGCAGAGGATGATGGCGTTGCCGATGCTGCGGCCGGCTTCGTCATTCTTCCCGGAGCCCAGCGAGATGCTGACAAAGGTGCAGGCCCCGTCGCCGATCATGACCGCGATGGCGAGGGCGACCACTGTGAGCGGGAACACGACGGTGTTTGCCGCGTTGCCGTAGGAGCCGAGATAGTCGGCGTTGGCAATGAAGATCTGGTCGACGATGTTGTAGAGCGCGGCGACGACCAGCGAGATGATACAGGGGACGGAATATTTGCGCATCAGGGTTCCGACTTTTTCCGTTTCCAGAAAGCGGTTCGATTTCTGTTCCATGATAAAAAACTTCCAATTTGCAGAAAAAAATACAGGCATGCGCAGTCCGTTCCTCCAACGTATCGTATCGGCGAACTGCAATGCATCGTGCCTGTATCGTATCCTGTCTGATGTTCAGTTGTGCAAAACAAAAGCCTGTCGGTGATCTCCGCGTCTCCGGCAGGGAGATCAGGCCGTTCCTGCTTATTTAAAGAAAAAACAGTGTGCGGCGAAGAGTCGGATTTACGCTTTCGCCACACACTGCGAGGGATTATACCGCGCAAAAATCAAAAAGTCAAATGGTTTTTGACAGCGGACTATAAGGATTTGTGGGTGATGGAAAGGTGTCAGCAGGCATTATCTGAATAAGAACCGATAGCGAAAATGTCACAGAAAACGTCACAGAAAATGTCACAGAAAATGTCACAGAAAATGGCATTGAAAATAAGCAAAAAGACCGTCTCTGGGCATTGAATTCGGAGAAGGTCTTTTCTTGCGCAGGGTCTTTTGGTTTACACCCGCTGCCAGAGCAGCATGTTGTTCTCGAACAGGCAGTAGATTCCAGCGAGTGTGGCTTATGCGAGAATCTTATCCAGCTGGCGCAGGACGATGGAGCTGAGAAGCTCCAGACGGGATTCGGAGATCGGGAGTTGCGGGTGACTGGAGAAGTGAAAATCGCGCAGCGTTTCCAGATCGGTGCGGATCTCCTCCGTTAGGAGCCCGCGTGCGGTGGTGATGAAGTCCCGTCCCAGCTTCGGACGGCAATGGTCGATATACCAGTCGGGAGAAGCCAGCTGCTTTTCGTCCAGTTCCGGGAACAGGGCCCGGTTATTGTCAAACACCGGTGCAAAACCGGTAAGCTCCATCGTTTCGTTTTCAAACAGGAAGCCGAAGTTCCCGTAATGGCGGTCGGGATTCAGGGTCAGGGCATCCAGCATGCACATGCGGCGGAAATCATCGTCACATCCAAGCGCCCGGCAGAAGTCAAGAAGCCTGGGGATGATCTGTTCCCCGCGGAAGACGGCGCCGGCTTTGGCAAGGCCTGTCGTTTCGCTGGTGAACAGGGCGCACTTGCTCACAAGCTTGTCGTGATAGACCGCGAGGTCATAATCCACAGCGTTGGGACAGATCCGGCGGGCCAGCTGAGAGACCAGATATTCCGAGACCGGCTCAATCACATACAGGCCGCTGCCGCTCTTATAGAGCCAGATCCCTTCGTCATCCCGCACCCAGCACTTGGCGTAATAGCCGTCCGTCCCAAACTCGGGTGAGGTGGAGGAGAGATCTGTCTCGCTGATGACGCCGTCAAAAGCGGCTTCGCTCACCAGCCGGTCAAACTCATTCCGATACAGAGATACGGTTTCCCAGGCGAGGCCGCTGTCGGCTTCCCGGACCCAGAAGGTGTCGTTCAGCGACAGGGCGTGCGTCACCTGCAGGAATCTCTCCAGATCGTCGCAGCCGTAGCGCTCCAGCAGTTGGCGGATGTGTTTGCGGTGTTTGGGGGCCTGGCGCCCGGAGAGAAAGTCATACAGGTTACGGTAGCCGATGGGGCGAAGGCCGGTCAGCCATTCGAGCTCCGAAAACTCCGGCTCGTCGAAGGCGGTGCGTTCACAGGCAAAGCGCAGCACGGGATGCTGCCGGTTCATCAGGATATATTCTTTTCCCATGCTGCCGCCTCCTTTGCGGTTTTTCCTTATTGTAACGTAGATCCCCCGGTTTTACAACGGTTTTCTCAGCCTGCATGTTCCGGTTTTTGGATATGCTCCCGGCTGAAGGCGAGGAAGTGCTTTGCGGAATCATCATCCGGGCTGAAAAGATTCTTGCAGCAATCCGGGAGGTATGTTAAGATGACAGCGCAGGAAACAGATTTAACACACCCGTCGAAAGAGGATCGTATATGGACATTGTACAGCTTTGCGAAATCGGGATGCTGGTGGCGTTCGGCTGCTCCTGGCCGTTCAACATCATCAAGTCCTGGCGGTCGAGAACCGCCAAGGGCAAGAGCGTGATCTTTGAGTTCATCGTGGTGTTCGGCTACCTCGTGGGCGTGCTCGGCAAGCTTATCACCTGGCGCAGCACCGGGTTCTGGGCCTATTCGATCTGGTTCTACTTCGCCGACATCGCGATGGTGACCGTCGACATTGTGCTGTACTTCCGCAACACGGCGCTGGACAAAAAGGCGGAGTAGCCGAAAAGAAAAATCATTCAAAAGGGGACAGCAGCATGCTCAGCAGACGGATCGCCAACATCACGCCCTCGGCTACCCACGCCATGACCGCCAGGATCGCGGAAAAGCGCGCGGCCGGGGAGAATATCATCACCTTCAGCATCGGGGAGCCGGATTTCCCTACGCCACAGCCGATCGTCGAGGCCTGCGAGCAGGCCCTGCGGGAGGGGAAAACCAAGTACACCGCCGTGAGCGGCATCGCCGCGCTGCGCGAGGCGGTCTGTGACAAGCTCAGGAAGGACAACGGACTCGACTATACCCCGGCGCAGATCTGCATCTCCTCCGGGGCAAAGCAGGCGCTCTCCAACGCCGTTTTCGCCCTCTGCGACGAAGGGGACGAGGTGCTGATTCCCACGCCGTGCTACGTGAGTTACGTCGAGATCGTGAAGCTCGCGGGCGGCGTCCCGGTGCTGGTGCCGACCAATGACGACTTCAGCCTGAACGCGGAGAACTTCCGCCGGGCTATCACCCCGCGGACCAAACTGATCCTGCTGAACTCGCCGAACAACCCGACGGGCGCGGTCTATTCCCGCGCGTCGCTGGAGGAACTGGGGCAGATCGCCGAGGAAAACGACCTCTATGTCGTCTCGGACGAGGTCTATGAGAAGCTGGTGTACGACGGGGCCGAGCATGTCAGCATTGCGTCCGTCTCCGACGCCATGAAGGAGCGGACCGTGGTGGTGAACGGCTTTTCCAAGGCCTATGCCATGACCGGCTGGAGACTGGGCTATACCGCCTCCAACCTCACCGTCAGCAGGGCCTGCAACGCGTTTCAGGGGCATATGACCTCCTGCTCCACCAGTTTTGTCCAATATGCGGCGCTCAGGGCCTTCACCGACTGCGACGCCGCGATAGAAAACATGCGGCGCGCCTTTGAGGAGCGCCGGGACTATATGCATGCGCGGCTGAACGCCATGCCGGGGATCAGCTGCCAGAAGCCCCAGGGGGCCTTCTATCTGATGCCGGACGTCCGGGCCTACCTCGGGCGCACGGAAGGCACGAGAACGATCGCGACCGCGGAGGACCTCTGCAACTTCCTTCTGGATGAGGCGGGGGTTGCCGCCGTGTTCGGCGAGGCCTTCTGCATGCCGGGGACCGTCCGCTTCGCCTATGCCAATTCCATGGAGAACATCCGCCTCGGCATGGACCGGATGGAAGCGGCCCTCGCGAAGCTCAGATAAAACCGGCTGCAGGACGGGAGCGTCCAACCGAAAAACAGAATCAGAACAAAAAACGGAACCCGCAGAAGATCCACGTCAGGATCCTCACGGGTTCCGTTTTGCGCTGTCATAACAGATCGGTTGCCTTTTACGGACGGTTTTCGATACCCCAGTCACAGAGCTTGTCCAGTACAGAAACCAGAGAGTGGCCGCGTTCGGTGAGCGTGTACTCCACCTTCGGCGGGACCTCCGGATACATCTCCCGGTGGATCAGGCCGTCTTTCTCCAGCTCCTTCAGGTTCTGGCTCAGAGTCTTGTCCGCAACCTTGCCGAGATACCGCTGCATCTCGTTGAAGCGGACCGGTTCATACTCCATCAGACAGTAGAGAATGATCGGCTTGTATTTTCCTGAGATCAGGGAGAGCGTATAGCTGTATCCGGTATCGTTGAAATTGGCTTCCGCTATTTTCTTCTCGTTCATTGCTTACCTCCGGGAAAGCGCCTTTCCTGAAATGTGGTACCCCTTTCAGGGGACCCCATCATATCACGAACCGGCAGGAAAGGCAAGTGGAGCTCAGGGAGGACAGGAGCTTACTGCTTGATGAGAGGGGCGCCGGAGTGCCAGGCCTTGCCGCAGATCTCGCCGACCTTGTAATAGTCAAACTTTACCTGGTCAAACAGGAAAGCGTTCAGCTTGCCGCCGTCGATCTTGCCGTCGGCATCCAGGACCTTTTCATCCGCCAGGACGTTTACGATCTCACCGAGTACGCGCAGACCGTAGGGCTGGTCCTGCATCTCAACGACTTTGCACTCGAGCGTGAGGGGGTACTCCGTGATGACCGGGGCGTCCACGCGGCTGCTCTTTACGGCGTGCAGACCGGTGCGCTCAAACTTATCGGCAAATTTGTTGGCGCTTGCAGTGCCCATAAAGTCGGACTCCACCAGCGTGTCGGTGCCCGGGACGGAGAGGGTAAAGGCGCCTCTTGCCTTGAGGTTTGCAACCGTCTTGTGGTCTTCTTCCAGATTGAGAGCGACCATATTCTCGGCACAGATCCCGCCCCAGGCCATGGCCATGGCGTCGACGGTGTCATCCTCGTTGTAGGTGCCGATCATATAGACGGGCATCGGGAACAGATAGGGTTTTACTCCAAAGTCTTTCATATGAATGTTTCCTCCTGTATGCAAAATAATTTGATACCATATGATAGCATCCGAACTCAAAACAAACAAGTACCAACATAAATGTTAGGCACTTAATTAAAAGTAAGTATATAACTTTAATGTTGGTACTTGATAATTTTCCGCAAGCAGATATAATGGCAATCACAAAGCCAGGTGCAGCAAATGAGTATTAAGAAATCGGAGGACGAGCAGATGAGTTTTATGGACCTTGCCGCAGAGAGGTATTCCGTTCGATCCTTTTCTGCTCGTCCTGTCGAACAGGAGAAGATCGACCGGATCCTGAAGGCGGCGCAGCTGGCCCCGACGGCGGTGAATTTTCAGCCGCAGATGATCTATGTGCTGAAGAGCGAAGGAGCCATGGCAAAGATCAATCACCTGTGCCACTGCATCTACGGCGCGCCAATGGTGTTCCTGATCTGCAGCGATGAGAGAAAGACCTGGAAGAGTCAGACAGAGAGAGGATACAGTTCCGGTGAAATGGACTGCAGCATTGTCTGCACCCACATGATGCTGGAGGCCTGGGAACAGGGCCTGGGTTCTGTCTGGGTAAGGCTGTTTGATGTGGAGGCCGTTGCAAGGGCGTTCGACCTCCCGGCATATATCAAGCCGATCTGCCTGCTGCCCGTGGGATATGCTTCGGAAAACTGCGTCCCGTATGCCCCATGGCATGATGTTTACCGCCCGATCGAATCCTTCACGAAGGAGCTTTGAGTCATGAGCGATCTGCAGAAGGTCCCCGGCATCGGGGCAAAGAAGATTATCATTTTAAACGGCAGCCCGCGCAAGAACGGTAACACCTCCGCTCTCACGGCTGAATTCAAACGCGGCGCGGAAGAAGCCGGGAACGAGGTCACAGAATTTCATCTCGGCAGCATGAAAATAGGCGGATGTCTCGGCTGCTGGCACGGCGGCAAAGATGCCGACTGTCCCTGCGTCCAGAAGGACGACATGGCGAAAATCTATCCTGTCTACAGAGAGGCTGACGTTGTGGTCCTGGCTTCGCCGCTCTACTACTGGTTCATTTCCGGACAGCTTAAAACCGCCTTTGACCGGCTCTTTGCGGTGGCGGAATGTGATCCCAACTATCGCAACCCCAAGAAGGAGAGCGTGCTGATCATGGCGGCCGAGGGCGCAGGCTTTGAAGAGAGCGAGCACTGGTACGACCATCTGGAAAAGCACATTGGATGGAAAAGCCTGGGCAAAGTGCTCTGCGGCTGGGTGACGCAGCCGGGAGACATCAAAGGGAAAGCGGAGCTTCAGAAAGCCTACGAGCTCGGCAAAGCCATCCGGTAAAGAACACGGATCAGAACAAACGACAATATGCCCCGGAGCCGATTGATATCGTCAGTAACGATATTGCCGGCTCCGGGGTTTTACTGCATTTCTGTGATTATTGATAGCTGACGGCCACAAGGCCGATCAGGCGAGCGATACCTCCCCGCGCAGCTTCTCGTAGGCGAAGCGGGGATAGTCGTCCTCTTCGACATAGATGGTCCCGCAGCGGGTGAAGCCCAGCTTCTGCAGCAGGTTCTGCATCACGAGGTTGTCGCCGTGGGTGTCGATGCGCACATGCCCGCACTGCTCAAAGGCCCAATCGATGCAGAAGGCGCCGATCCCCCTGACCGAGCCGTCGCCGGCGATGCGGTGGACCACGCCGTAGGGCGTCTCGCTGAGCCAGGCGCCGTCCTCAATCCTGCGGTAGGTCGGCTCAATATCCGGCCCTTGGATGAAGAAAAAGGTGCCGACCACCCGCCCGTCGTGCAGGCAGACATAGCTGTTCCCGGCGGCGATGTCGCTGTGGATCAGCGCCTCCGGCGGCCAGTGCGTCGGGCCCCACTGGTTCGGGTTTCCATGCTCGGCCATAAAGCGCCGCGCATAGGCGTAGATTTCCATCATCCGCTCAAAATCCTGCTCGGTCGATTTCCGTATCTCCATTCTTTTCTTCTCCTTTGTTTGTGATTAGGGCAGTTCCAGATACCCCGGCTTCCGCAACTGCTGTTCCAGCAGGGAGGCAAAGCCTGTAAACTGCGGCATGGGGACTTTATCCCGATGCATAATAACCTGGACGCTCTGGTCGATTGCCAGCGTCGGGAAGGACAAGAGGCAGATCTTCCCGGCCTTGACCGCGTCAGAGACGACATAGGCGGGAAGCACGGAGACATAGGGGGAGGCCTCCACCAGACGCAGCGCCATGCCGGAACTCTGCAGGGTCAGAAACGGCCGCAGCTCAACCCGATGCCGGGCCATCGCAGCCTGCAGACGGAGACTGTAGGGGGCCGTGCTCTCCATGAGGATCAGGTCCTGCTGCGCGAGAACGGCAGGGTCCAGGTCTCCTTCTCCGGCGAGCGGATTGGCCGGGTTTGCGACAACGACAATCCGGGTATCCTGACTGCACAGGACCTGCCACCGGCTCGGGGGCAAGGGGTCGTCGATGACGCAGGCAAGGTCGAGACTGCCCCGCCGGATGCGTTCTTTCAGGTCGGCTGTCGCGTCAACGCTGATCTCCAATTGGACGCGGGGAAAGCGGCGGTGATATTCGGGAAGCAGCTGCTCGGCAAACGTGTCAAAGAGCGATTCCACCATGCCAACACGCACAATGCCGCCGATGCTCTCCGCGTCCTTCAGCAGGTTCTCCATCTGCGCGGCGGTCGAGACAATACGCCGCGCATAGGGGAGCAGCTCCTCCGCATATTGAGTGAGCGTCACGGTCCGTCCGATGCGGTTGAAAAGCGGCGCGCCGACCTCCTGCTCCAATTGCCTGATCTGGGCGCTGATGTTAGCCTGGGAGTAGCCGAGCTCTCTTCCCGCCTGTGTGAAGTTTTTCAGTGCGGCCACCTTCAGGAAGGTGTTCAGGTTGCGGATCTCCATACCATCCCTCCGCCCCTATCATAAGGGAAAACGGGGAAATAATCAATCATTATTTTTGATCGAAAAGATTAAATCCATTTGTTTTACAAATGAAAGGGCGGATGATATCATGGGTTCAGAAAAGGAAAAGGAGCGGGACCAATGAAAGACATCACGATTGCCGTCCACGGCGGAGCCAGGAAAGACGATACCTTCGGCGCGATCAACGAGCCGATCTACATGACCTCCAACTACCGTATTCCCACCGACGGAACACCGGTGGACTGGAGCGGAACCCACAGCAATATCTATCAACGCAACCGCAACGTCAACCAGATGGTGCTGCAGGACAAGCTCTGCGCCATGACCGGCGCGGAAGACGGCGCCGTGTTTGCCAGCGGCGTGGCGGCGCTGGCGGCGGTGTTCACAACGTTTCTGAACAGCGGGGACCACGCCATCGTCTCTGAGGTGTGCTACAGCGCGACCAACCTGCTGTTCCGGGAGTATCTTCCCAAAAAGTACAACATCGAAGTGACCCTGCTGGACACCACCGACACCGAAGCGGTCCGGGCTGCCGTGCGTCCCAATACAAAACTGGTCCATGTGGAGACGCCGGGCAACCCCACCACCGGGATCAGCGATCTGGATGAGATCGCGAAGATCGCCCATGCAGCCGGTGCGCTGATGAGCGTGGACGCCACGTTTGCCGGACCGGTCTGCCTCTATCCCCTCAGACACGGAGCGGATCTGGAGATCCACAGCATGACAAAATACATCAACGGCCACGGGGATTCTCTGGGCGGCTGCGTGCTGGGCAATACGGAGCTGATCGATCAGGTCAAGGAGCTGGCTATGGTAAACTACGGCGGGATCCTCAGCCCGTTTAACGCCTGGCTGGTTGCGAGGGGGCTGGTCACTGCGCCGCTCAGAATGCGGCAGCACTCGGAGAGTGCCATGGCGGTGGCACGCTTTCTGGAGAGCTGCCCGGCGGTCCGCTTTGTCTGGTTTCCGGGTCTGGAGAGCCATCCGCAGCATGAGCGCGCTGTCCGCTATATGAACGGCCGGTATTCCGGCATGATCTCTTTTGATATCAAGGGTGACGAAGCGGCGCACCAGCGCTTCCTGAATGCGCTGCACCTGGTGACGCACGCCGTCTCTTTGGGGGATGTGGAGAGCCTGATCGTCTATTACGACAAGAACAGCGACAAGCTGCCCCACTATCCGCCGGTCTACCACGAGGGCTTCTTCCGCTTCAGCATCGGTCTGGAGGATGCGGAGGACATCATCGAGGATCTGACTTCCGCCATGAAGACGGCCGGTGTGCTGTAAGAAGTAAAAAAAGAGAACAAAAAGAACGCCATCTCTCAATCATCAAAACTGACGGTTGAGAAATGGCGTTCACGCTTTTTATAGTTACAGGCCTTCAGCCCTCGGAGGCCTGCCACTGGATCAGCTGCAGCAGGATCGGGTGAAGCTACTGTAGCAGGGATGCACCTGAAGTGGAATAGATACCTGCGCTTTACTGGAATTTGAGGAAAATCAAAACCAGGCAAGCGTTTTGTCTAGGTTTTTATCCCATGAGCAAGTTTTTAGATTTTGCTCATGGGATAAACTCTTTTGACTTTTCCTTAAATGGTTCGTGCAAGAATTGATGGGCACACAGTCTGAAGCAACGTTATTCCCGGCCGAAAGTGGTATCTGCCATATTATCTGTTCCGGTCGTCTCGCTCTTTTACCGCTTTCGTCTGCTCCGTCTGATTCATCTCGGCTTTTTTCTCCCGGAGCTTGGCAAGGATGGACGCGCGATCCGTTTTCTTTTGCAGGTTCCCGGCAATCTCGTTCACGTTTTTCCCCGTTATAATATTGGGATAATCCTGTCCAAACTGGACCAGCAGCGCGCCGACTTCTTTTTCACCGCTTGCTGTCTGCTCATACAGCGCTTCAAATCGCCCGTCCTCCATGACGCTTTCGATAAACGCCTGCGAGCTTTGCGGCAGTACCTCCCAGCCGCCATAGAGATCGGTAACCGCACTGCGGATCTGATCCATCGAGATCGGCAACTCACGTTTTTCATGCTCTGCGAGAATCCCCAGAATGTCCGACAGATCGCTTTTGTACTGCCGACCGGAACGAAGCTTCATGGCAATCAGATATTCCGCCGCTACTGTGCGGATGGTCACAATATTGGCATAGGTCTTGTAATACACAGAAAACTGAGAAAGCTTCACGGAATAGGAATCGGTGTTCGTGAAATCCGCATTCAGCCAGCCGTTCGGGAGTCCATACCGATCTCCGACACGATTGATTGCCTCCTTCATAGCGGACGTCGCCTGAATCAGCGCATCAATATCCGTGGTCATATTCCGGAAGCCGTAGTTGATGAGCACAGAGGCTCCGCCGATCAGTACCAGCTCGGCGGGTATCTTTTTGCCCGCATGCTTCCGGTATTCTTTGGCGACTTCTTTCAGATACAGGTCAATGTTTTCCTTTGTGAATTCAAACCGCTTTTCAGATGACATTTCTTACCTCGTTTTCGATGATATTGAACCGCTTGAATTCCGGAATCGCTGTCATAGCTGCGTGTTTCATGGCAGCATCGTTTTTGGAAGCAGCCGATACCGCCCGGATACCGGCCGGGTAGACCGGCTTCTTCAGCCTGCACCGGCGAAGATCGTCATATTCATCGCAGAGAGGGATATCGTTTTCCCGGCTGATATAGTCCAGCATGGCGAGAAGATACAGGCTTTCGGGATACCATTTCCGATCATAGTAGGTGCGAATCTCCCGACTTTCCAGTGTGTCTATGATAAAGTTGATATCGCCCAATTCCTTGACCCGATGGCAGACCGTGCTTTTGAAGTTTTCAAAGCTGCTACGCTTGAGGAAGCACGGAGCCAAGAGCTCCTCCATGGAAACATCCAGCGCATGGGCGATCCGATAAATCGTCTCCGCACTGCACTTTTCCAGCTGCGCCTTGCCGTTGCAGATATCGTTCACGGTGGCATAGGGAACTTCACTTGTCTTTGCAAGACGGTAAATACTCATGTTCTTTTGCTTCAATGCGTCTTGTATCGTCATCGTCCATCACCTGCCTATGCTATATATTATAACGGTCAGCCGGTATAATGTCAATGTTAATTCCGAAATCATTCTACCCATATAACCCGTTAATGAAATCCAGCGCCGTGTCCAGACTGTTTTCGGCTGCTGTGTTGTCCTGCGATGGCGGAGCAGCCCAATTACGCCGCGTGGACGCTGAACTTTGCCAGTCCCAAATCGAACTGTTCCTGTGGATTCCGGTGGACGATCGCTGAAAATCAGCCCTCGGAAGCCTGCCACTGGATCAGCTGCAGCAGGATCGGGTGGAGCTGCTCGGCGCGTTCGGTCAGCTCGTACTCCACGCGGACGGGGACCTCGAGATACTCCGTGCGGCGGATCAGGCCGTCGGCCTCCATCTCGCGCAGCGTCTTGGAGAGCATGGTGTTGGAGATGCCGCGGACATTCCGCAGGATGTCGTTGTAGCGGCTGGCTCCGTTGGAGGTCAGGGAACAGAGAATCGGCATCTTCCACTTGCCGCCGATGGCGGACATGGCCTTCTGCAGGAAGCAGTTGTCGCTGCAGGGACAGAGTTGTTCTTTGGACAAGGCGTTCACCTCAAATCAGCTTTTTCTTATTTGCACAGTAATATCTTCGTCATTGACAAGAGATATGCTCTGAGCTAAGATTGTAGCAGGTAAGAAAACCGTTGTAAAGAAATATTTAAAAGTGAAGGAGAAACAACGTGATTGTCAAAGCCGTAAAGCTCTATTCCGACGGATATATGCTGCAGCCCTTCGCCTTCGGCGGCGAAGAAGGGCCTCAGGCCTTTGATCCGGCGGTCCGCTACCGCTCCAGCCTGCAGAACTTTGTCATCGACAACGGCGAGGAAGTCATCCTGGTGGATACCGGCATGCCGGATGAGGTGCCCCAGGCCGTCCCCGACGCCGCGACCCCGATCTTCATGGGCGTCAAGGGCGACGACTATGTCACCGCCCTGAAAAAGGCGGGTTTCGAGCCGGAGCAGGTGACCAAGATCATCATCACCCACAAGCACGCCGACCACACCGGCGAGCTGCGTCATTTCCCCAACGCGGTGATCTACGCCTCGGTGGAGGAGTGCGAGGCCGAGGAGCTGAACAGATTCCCGAATCTCTCTCCCGTGGCCTTCTGCCAGAAGGGGTATGAGAACTTCCCCGCGGCGAAGAAGATCGCAAAAGGCGTCTGGATGATCGAGGCGAGAGGCCACACCACCGGCAACTGCATCGTCATTGCCGAGGGCGGGGATGTGTACTACATGCTGCACGGCGACGTCACCTATACGGATGAGGCGCTCTATGCCAACAAGCTCTCCGTCGTCTTCGAGGACCTGCCGGCTGCCCGCGTGACGCTGGACCGGGTGCGGGAGTTTATCCGCAATCACCCGACCGTCTATTGCTCCACCCACACCCCGCTGGGCTATGAGAACCTGGAGAGCAAGACGGTCTGCGACCTGGACAATCCGCCCGAGTCAATCGCGCCGACGGAAGTCGCGGCGGTGGAGGCCACGGGCAAGTATATCTGCTCGGTCTGCGGCTATGTCTATGACCCGGCCGAGAACGACGGCGTCGCCTTTGAGGATCTCCCCGAGGACTGGAAGTGCCCGCGCTGCAAACAGCCGAAGGACAAGTTCAACAGGGCGTAAAAAGCAAAAACAACATACCGGGGGCATCGCGCCCTCCGAAACGACAAATCCCGACGGAGCAATTCCGCCGGGATTTGTGCGCAGAAAGGGTGTTTGCCCGGAAGCTTTCCGCTTTTCTTGACTGCTGCAAATTGGAGTAGAAAACCTGCGCTTTATTGGAGTTTGAGGTCTGTTATAGACCTGCGCTTTATTGGATTTTTTATAAATTCAATACTTGCGCTTTACTGGAAGCCGTGGTATTCTTTCAATGAGGTGACGTGTGCAATGATGCTGTTTGAACGAAAGATTTATGCCAAGTTTCTGGCCTGGAAAAACGATACCCATGGTCAGAAAGCACTTCTGGTCGAAGGAGCAAGGCGAATCGGAAAGTCGACCGTTGTCGAAGAATTTGGCAGGAGGGAGTATAAGAGCTATATTTTGATTGATTTTGCGATAGCCACGAATGAGGTCAAAGGTTTTTTTCAACAATATCTCAGCGATCTGGATACGTTTTTCATGCTTCTTTCTGCGAATTACGGTGTTTCGCTGTATCCCCGTGAAAGCCTGATTATCTTTGATGAGGTCCAGCTCTTTCCAAAAGCGCGAGAGGCGATCAAATATCTGGTCGCAGATGGTCGGTATGATTATATTGAAACCGGATCTTTGATTTCCATCAAGGAGAACGTCAAAGGTATTGTGATTCCTTCTGAAGAGCGGCAGATCAAAATGTATCCCCTTGACTTTGAAGAGTTTTGCTGGGCGCTGGGAGAAAAGCCTATCATTCCATATATCCGAAAGTGCTTCGAGGAAAAACAGCCCCTGGAACGCAGTCTGCATGATAAAGCCATGCTGCTTTTCAAACAATATATGCTGGTTGGCGGGATGCCAAAGGCTGTGGTTGCATTCCTTGAAGGGAGAAAAGACTTTGGAAATGCGGACCTGGAGAAAAGGGACATTCTCAGTCTGTACCGAAATGATATCATGAAGATCAAAGCGCAATACAGGGCGAAAGTGCTGGCAATATTCGACCAGATCCCAGGTCTTCTGTCGCAGCATGAGAAAAGAGTTGTCTTTAACCGAGTTGTGGAAGGGTCAATCGCAGAGCATTACGAGGAAACTTTTTTCTGGCTGTCAGACTCGATGATTGCGAATGAGTGCCGCAAATGCGATGATCCAAATGTGGGGCTCTCGCTGAACGAATCAGATACTTATATCAAGTGCTATTTGGGGGACACAGGGCTTTTAGTCAGCCATGCCTTCGATGAAAACGAATTGCTGGAAAACGAGATTTACAAGCAGATTCTTGCAGGAAAACTGTCTCTGAATGAGGGAATGCTGTATGAGAATGTGATCGCGCAAATATTGGTTGCCAACGGACATCGCCTGTTCTTCTATACACATTATAACGAGGAAAAACACCGTAACGATATCGAAATCGATTTTATCATTTCAAACAACAGTAAAACCCGCTACAAAATGTATCCCATCGAAGTAAAGTCAGGAAAGACATATTCGCTGACTTCTCTGAATCGGTTTATAGAGAAATATAAACAGAGGATCGGGGGCGCCTATGTAATCCATCCGAAAAACCTGATCGAAAAGAATGGTATTCTCTGCATCCCGCCTTATATGACAATTTGCCTGTGATTTCATGTTTTTCTATATTGGCACAGAGCCGGATATAAACGACAAATCCCGACGGAGCAATTCCGCCGGGATTTGTACGTGATCAATTGTTTGTCGGCTTAGTTAGCTGCTGCGGCAGCGCCGGCCTTGCGGCCCCAGTGGACCGTACCGATCAGCGCGGTGCCGCTGCCGGGATAGTAAGGTCCGATCCAGCCGCCGGCATTGAGGCCGCCTGCGTACAGGTGCGGGATCACATTGCCGTTGACGTCAAGAACCTCGGCGTTGGTGTTGATGCGCAGACCGCCCAGCGCGCCCAGGTTATAGGCCACGTTCTGATAGGCGTAGAAGGGTCCGGTGATGGGCTCGATTCCGGTCTTGCGGCCGAACTGGGGATCCTCGCCGGCCTCGGCATTGCTGTTCCACAGGTCAAGCTGCAGCTTCAGGTTGGCGGCGGGAACGCCGATGGCCTCGGCCAGTTCCTCGATGGTCTCGCCCTTGAAGAGGGTGCCCGCTTCGACTTCGGCGTCAGCGGTCTCAACATCGGGCCAGGGTGCATAGCCGCTGGCAACTGCTTCGGAAGAGGTGACAGAGCTGGTGCCGAAAATCATGTAGGTGTGTCCGTCGAGGGCAACGCTCTGCTGATAGATGGCGCGATAGTGATAGGCATAGGTGGTGTCCTCGCAGACAAAGCGGAGACCCTGCTGGTTGACGATGAAGCTGGGGAAGTTGGGCGTGCGGTTGTCGGTGCCGAAGCCGGTCTTGCCGCAGAAGTCGATGCAGCCGCCAAAGCCGGCGACGTCGGCGCCGATCTCCATGCCCATGCGGATGCCGTCGCCGGTGTCGGTGGAAACGCTGAGGCAGACGCCGTTGTCCAGATCGTAGTACATCTGGGGATTCAGGCGCTTGGCAAGCTCCCGGTTCTGATCGACGGATGCCGTGCAGAGAATGACGCCCTTTGTCGCCTTGATGCGGCATTCCTTGCCGTCCTGCACCGCGACAACGCCGACGACAACGCCGTTCTCATCCTGGATGAGCTTGGTTGCCTCGGTGTTCATCAGGATCTCGACGCCTCTCTCCTGGCAGACCTTCCAGACCGCCTGGACATAGATGACGCCGCCGCCGGAGGCGCCGCCGTTCTCGTAGACGTGGATACGGTCGGCCATGATCTCGTCTTCCACGTAGGGGATGTGGCAGTGGCCGTAGATGCTGGTCCACTTGATGCCGCAGGTGTCGGCAAGCCAGTCGATGTGGTCGGGAGCGCCGTTGGCGAGATCCTTGACCAGTTCCTCGTCGACGAGGCCTTCGCCTTCCTTGATCCACACGGCGGCGTGGTTCTCGGGCGTGTCGTCCTGATACTTGGTGAATTCCTTCTGGTACTTGGTGCCGGCAGCCTGCATGACGCCGCCGGAGAGGTTGGTGGAGCCGCCGATAAGACCGGCCTTCTCCAGAACCAGAACTTTCGCGCCGGCTCCTGCCGCTTCGGCAGCCGCGCAGACACCGGTTCCGCCTGCGCCGACGACCAGAACTTCGGTCTCGACGTCCCAGGCCTCCTCAGCGGACGCCAGGACAGGCGCACCGACAAGGCCCATGGCGGCGACGCTTGCCACGCTGGCTGCGGCGCCCTTCAGGAATGATCTGCGGGAAATGTCTTTGCTCATACTCTTGTTCCTTTCTGTAAAATGAATTTTGAGAGGGGTTTGCTGCGCTATTGACATTAATGTAACAATAGCATAAAAAGAATAAACCGTATATAACGGTTTGTTTCCCGCCTTTTGCCAAAAACAGAATAACACACCGAAACGGAGCCAAAACCGACGCTGTGTTGCCCAAAACAGAATATATTATTTCCAAATTTGCAAAACACTTTTTTAATCGTTTCAGCTTCGGCCGTTCCGGCTGCCTGCGGGATACAGGTCCGCAGAAGCCTTTCTTTACAAACCGAAACCGGAATGATATGATAATAAAAAACCGTTCAGACAGACGGATTTTCCGAAATGAGGTGCCCGGGCGGATGAACAAAAAATACCTGATATCCTTTATGACGGTGGTGGAAGAGGGCAGCATCAACATGGCAGCCTCCCGGCTGTTCATCTCACCCTCCGCGCTGATGAAGCAGGTCAACAGCGTGGAGGAAGAGGTCGGCGCGACCCTTCTCCTCCGGGGCAAAAAGGGCGTTGAACTGACGGAAGCGGGGGAGATCTTCCATGCGGGATTAAAAGAGCTTCTCCCCGCTTACGAAGAGCTGATCCGGAAAACGAAGCTTGCGGCCCAGCGCGCCGCCAAGGGCATCCTGGTGGGGTCCTGGAGCGTGGCCTGCCACGCGGTTCTGCCGGCAATCCTGAATTATTTTCAGATCCGACACCCGGAGGTGGAACTGGTTTTCCGCAACATCTCCAGCATTGTGGACATGCCTGCCGCGCTGGAAAAGAGGGAGATCGACGTGACCTTCTCCTTCGGCGGCAAAAGCCGGATGACGTCGCAGCTGCAGTATGTCACCCTCGCCAGAGAAGAGCCGCTGCTGCTCCTCCCTCCGAACTGCGAGATCCCGATGCAGAGGGAATACACCCTGGAGGATTTTGAGAACCGGGCACTGATCGTTACGGACGGCAGCGTCTCCGGGTGGTTTGACCGCTTCAACCGGTACGTGGAAGAGCGCTATCCCGGCATCCGGCTGGTCCCCTTTACCGAGAACGAAGCGGGCCTCATGGAGATGCAGAAGCTCGGCGCGCCCTGTGTGGCGAGCAGGAGCATTGTCCCGCGGGACAGCAGATATGTGACGGCCCCGCTGAAGCTGCCCGAGGATTTTGAAGACCCGCTGATCAGCATTGATCTGATCTGCCGGCGGGAGAACAGCCCGCTGAAGGAGCAGTTTCTCCAGTCGGCGGCGGAGGCCGCGAAGGTCATCTGGTTCAACAGCTGACGCCGGACTGCGGCAGGCCAAATGAACGAAAAGAACACCTCATACCTGAGCGGGTACGAAGTGTTCTTTTTCCGTCTGTAGGGCGCCTGTTCAGAAGATGCCGCCGTCGCCGAAGTCGTCCCAGCTGCGGTGCATGTAGGTCTCCAGCGCGATGGGGATGCCGATATAATCGGGATCAAGCCCCTCGTCCTGCAAAAACTCCTCCAGGTACTCCTTCCGGCCGGTGGTGTGGACGACGGGGATGCCGCTCATGTCGCTCGCGGCTTTCACAATGGGATAGCCGTCCCGCAGGTCGGCGGCGCTGGCCCAGGACTGGAGGTTGGAGTTGTTGATAAAGCCGGTGACGGTCTGCCGGGCGAAGCCCTCCATGTCGGCTTTGAGCTTCAGGATCTTTTCCGGCGTCTCGGACATGGGACGGCGGACGTTGATAATATCGTAGACCTCCAGCTGGCCGGGCTCCAGCGCGGCAAAGTCCATGTGGTAGCGGGCCAGGGACAGCGCACCGGCGGGGTCGCCGCCCACATCGAAGATGACCAGATCCCAGTCCTGCGCAAAGGCCGAGCCCACGGCGGCGGGCATGTTGGTCTGGGTGATGCCTGCCCCCACAAAGGTGGGAGAGACGAGGTTGACGTTGTTCTCCTCCAGCAGCTTCACATGGTCCGACATGCGGAAGTAGTCGTTGATGCGGTCAAGGTCGATGACCTGAGTGCGCTTGCCCTCCGCAGCGGCCATGACGGCCATGTTCAGGGCGATCTCCGTCTTGCCGGAGCCGTAATTGCCGATCAGGATGAAGACTTTTTTCATAGTTCTTTTTCCCTGTCTCTCCTCATATTTTCCCAAAACGGAACCGGGTGATTCCTGCCTCAACACAGCCTGATTATAATACAGCCAAACCCCGGATGCAAGCTGCCCCGCAAATCGGCAGACCGAAAAACACCCTTTTCGTATCTTGACGGGAGGGCGGATTTGCGGTATATATGCTATGTTTTTGTCGTCTGTCTGAGAAAGAAGGTCCTGGTTTGAAAAAGGAACATATCGGTATTCTGGAGATGATCGCCTGTGCCATGCTGTGGAGCATTGCGGGCATCTTCATCAAGCAGCTGCCCTGGCACGGCTTTGCGGTGGCGAGCCTGCGCAGCCTAATCGCAGGGAGCACCATCGCCGTCTATATGGCGGTCAGGCATTACCGCTTTATCTTCAACCGCCGGACGCTGCTGGCGGGTCTTTTCGCGGGAAGCTGCTATGTGTGCTTCGCGACGGCAAACAAGCTCACCACAGCGGCCAACGCCATCGTGCTCCAGTTTACCAATCCGGTTTTCATCGTGGTTTTCTCCGCGCTGTTCCTGCACCGGAAAATCCGGCGGGGTGACCTCGCGGTGGTTCTGGTGGTGTTCGGAGGGATCGCGCTGTTCTTCTTCGATCAGCTGGGGCCGTCCACTGTGGCCGGGAACTGCGTTGCCATCCTGGCGGGGATGCTTCTGGCGGGGGTATACCTCACAGTGGGCAACATTGAGCTGGAGGAGCGCTTCAGCGGCGTCGTGCTCGGTCAGGCTTTTGCCTTCCTTGTCGGCCTCCCGGTGGTGATTGCGACAAAACCGGTCCTGAATTCTGTCACCGTCCCCTGCATCCTCACGCTGGGAGTTTTCCAGCTCGGGATCGCATACATTCTCTATGTCAGAGCTTCCGCGACCTGCCCTGCGCTGGCCTGCGCGCTGCTCGGCGCGGTGGAACCGCTTTTGAACCCCGTGTGGGTGATGATCTTCGACGGGGAGAAGCCGGGGCTTTTTGCCCTGATCGGCGGCGTGATCGTCATTGCGGCGGTCACTGCATGGTGCGTCTGGGACGGGAGACAGACCGCCCGGAACCCGGAACTGTCAGCAGGTTAAGCAGACATATATCATTCATACAGAGCCGCGGGACCGGTCAGACGGTTTCGCGGCTCTGCTGCATCCGGAAAAAGGTGGCGGGCCGAGAGACTCGACCCGCCGGAAAGAAGAGAAAAATATAGGAAGGTAAAGTGTGAGCTTTACTTGCCTGCCTTTGCGATTTTGTAGATGCCGATGGTCAGCATCGGGATGACATAGACGATCAGGAAGCCCCAGCAGATGGTGCCGTAGCCCTTGGCGATCAGTCCGGTCAGACCGAAGGTGGAGACGGCCACGCCCAGAAGCGTCAGACCGATGGCGACAACGGGGCGGACCCACTTGGGAGTCTCCTGGCCGTTGACGGCGGCGGAAATCTCGATACGGTCGTCGACAGCCTTGATGAAGCCGGAACCGGTCTCGATCAGGGTACCGAAGAGGACGATCTCGAAGATCACGTACAGCCAGCGCATATTGAGCTTGGAGAAGATGGCGGAGACAGCAGTGCCGTTGTTGTTGGCGTTGAAGACTGCCTCAGGCAGAGCGCCGCCCATCGCAAGCAGCAGCAGGAAGGCGGGCAGGACGCCGATAAGACCGGCGAGCAGACCGCAGACGACCGCCTGCTTGCGGGTTTCGCACTCGCGGACGGTGTAGAGAATGGCGGGGACGATGCCGAGGTTGTAGAAGGAGTACTTGAAGCCATCGACAATGGCGCTGCCGATGCTCAGACCGCCGATTGTGGAGGTCAGAGCTTCACCGGAGGCGTTGACAAAGTCCTTCGTGTATTCGCCGGAACCTGCTGCAAAGGCTTCCTTGATGGCCGGGCCGAACTTTGTGAAGCAGATGATCATGAAGACGGCGTAGACGGCATACAGGACGTAAGACCAGAAGGAAAGGACCTTCTCGATGGTCTCGGTGCCTCTGAGAATCAGGTAGATGATGCCGAGGGACAGGATGATGATGCCGATCCAGCCGGTCCAGCCGGTGAGATCTGCGATCATGCTGCTGGCGGTGGCGTTGATGACACCCAGAACGATGAGCATCAGGATGATATAGCAGACTTCATACAGATAGCCGACAGGTCCGAGGAGCTTCTGGCTCATGTTGTTATAGTCATAAACCTTGAAGGTCCGGCAGAACTCGAAGGTTGCCGCAGCGACGACCGCCCAGACCAGGGTCGTAACGATCATGCCGATGATGCCGGCCTTCATCCCGTGGATGCCGAAGTACTGGGCGATTTCGTTGCCGGTACCGTAGCCGCCGCCGATGACGACGGACTGAAACAGGAAGCCAGGTACCAGGTAACGGAAGAGACCGAATTTTTTCTGTTTCTCCATTTTGTTATCCTCCTTTTTATATTGTAAAACCGCAGTGCGGTCTTACTTACGTTTTATTGGCGCCTGAAAGCGCTCGTTTCTCCGCGCGCTCCAACGCGTCTGTCAGACGCGGCAGCGACCGCAGGACCGGGACGCAGATACGCACATAGCGCTCGTCAAGCCCGTCAAAGTCACTGCCGGATATGGCCAGGATCCCCTCCTCCATCAGCAGCTGCCGGAGGTCGCCCTCACCCTGCAGGGCGAGGCAGCAGATGGGGACGCGTCCATCGGTCTTCAGCATGCGGATGCGGGAACCGATCTTCTCCGCGATCTGACGCTTGGACGCCGTAAAGTCCGCGCCGTGGGCGGTGGGAAAGTCCGGATCGGTCAGGGCGGCGGCGCAGGCACGGCGCTGGATGTCGCTGAGGACGTAGGGGTTGCTGCACTGCCTCAGCATGGCGACCAGCTGCGGCTGCAAGATCAGATACCCGGCCCGCAGATTGGCCAGGCCAAAGCCCTTGGAGAAAGTGCGGATGATGATCAGGTTGTCGTAGTGGTCCATGAGTGTCACGGCGCTCTCTTCCCGCGGAAGAAAGTCTCCGTAGGCCTCATCCACAACGCAGTAGGCGCCGGCGGCTGCCGCCGCCCGGCAGAGCCGAGCCACATCGCTCAGGGGCATGGTCTGTCCTGTGGGGTTGTTGGGGCGGTCGAGATAGAAGAAGGCGGTCTTCTCCGAGAGCGCCGGAAGCAGGTCCTCCGCGGCGGCACGGCCGTTCTCCTCCATCCGCATGGGGATGCCCCGGTACGTAAAACCGAAGCGCCGCGCGCTCTCCACCATATCCGTAAAGGTCGGGACAAAGCCCACGACCTCATTGCGCACACTGCCGGCGAAGAGGTTGTTCAGACAATAGATGCCCGAGACGCTCCCGTCGGAGAAGAAGAGCATGTCTTCTTTGATGACAGCCTGGCTGCGCCAGAAGTTGCAGACGCTCTCATACAGGACGGTGTCGTGGGGGTAGTCCTGCAGATGGTTCAGGGCGATGTTCTGCAGCGAGACCGCGGCGGCGGGGGGATAACCGTAGGGATTGACGCCCATGGTGCAGTCCAGCAGCTTCTCCGGATCGGGGGGTGTCGCCACGGCATAGCTCTTTGCCGCGACGGTCAGGGTCGGGCGAAACGGAAAGTCCATCTCCTCACCATCCTGCCCGGAAGGACAGAACGCTGTCGTCGATCCTGCCCTCGCGGAAGTCCGCCATGGCATCGTTGATGATGGCAAAGGCCTTCTTCATCTGTTCGGCGGTGATCACCAGAGGCGGCTGAATACGAAGGACGTTTGCCCCGAGGGAGATAACGAGCAGCCCCTTCTCATAGCAGCGGAACAGGATCTTGAAGGTAGCGTCCGGGTCTGCGGCTTTTGTGCCGTCGGGCAGGGTCCTGCAGATGCCGATGCCCATCGACATGCCGATGCCGCGGACAAAGTGGACCAGGTCGGGGTTCTTTTCCTGCAGGGCTGCGGCCTCGGACCAGAGAGTCCTGATGTTTTCCTGCAGCGTCTGCTGGAAGTCCGGCGTCTGATACAGGTCAAAGGCGGCAACGCCGGCGGCACAGGCGGCTGCGTTGCCGCCCAGTGTGAACAGGTGGGCCGGGGCGGGCAGACAGTCCATGATCTCCTCGCAGGCCATGAAAGCGCCCAGCGTCAGACCGCCGCCGATGGACTTGCCCATGATGATGCCGTCGGGGACGATGTCATAGTGCTCGATGGAGAAGAACTTGCCCGTGCGGTAGAAGGCCTGCTGCACCTCCTCGCTGATGAAGAGGATGCCGTGCTTTTTGCAGAGCTCGTAGAGCTTCTTCATAAAGATCGGATGCGCCGGGAGGATGCCTGCGTCGCCCTGGATCGGCTCGATGACCACAGCGGCCACTTCGCTCGCGGGCATCCAGGTGGAGAAGGCCGTCTCGATGGCGGCGACGCAGTCTCTTTCGCAGACGTCGTCCGGCACGTCGCTGCCGAAGAAGGGGAAGGCGTAAATCTCCGGCAGGAAGGGACCCATCTTCTCGTGCATTTTGGTGGAGCAGGTGGTCATGGTGGAGGAGCCGTAGGTGTTGCCGTGATAGCCGTTGATGAACACGATGATCTTCTGCCGGCCGGTATAAGCGCGGGCAAACTTGACCGCGGCGTCGTTGCCGTCGGAGCCGCAGTTGCCGAAGGCGACCTTGGCCTTGACGCCGCCGGGGTAAACGGAGACCAGCCGCTCGGCATATTCCACGGTCCGCTCGTTATAGGTATAGGCCACGGCAAACTGGGAGAAACGGTCCAGCTGGGCCTTGATGGCGTCCGTCACGACCGGATTGGTGCTGCCCATGTTCAGAGAGGATGCGCTGGAAAGAAAGTCGATGTACTCGTTGCCGTCGACATCCGTGATGACCGCGCCGCTGGCCTTGTCGATGACCAGGGGGAAGTAAGCAAGGCGCGAACAGGGGGCGATGACCGCTTTGTCGCGTTCGACTACCGACAGACTCTTTTTGTTTTCCATAATTCCCTCCGCTTTGTGCGGTTGTTTTGACCCCGTTCAGCCAGGGAAAAACCGCACAAATGAATAAAAATTGAAAAAATAATGAACACAACATAGCACAAAAAGAGACGCCGCGGTCATTCCCCTTTCCGCACCAAATATGTCGGGAAAACCGACATCTGAAAAGCGGAACAGGACTGTTCAAATTACTTGAACAGTCCTGTGAAAAACGCCGAAAAACAAAAAAGAATCGACCGGTTTTTGGTCGATTCTTGCGGCTTCCGCGCCCGGCAGATCAGTCTGCGAGAGCGGCTTTTTCTGTTAAAATGGCGATATATTCTTCGGCCAGAGGCGTGAGGGGCAGCGCCTTGTGCTTGATCCATCCGGTTTTACATTTGGGATAGTCCCGGATTGGAATGAAGCGGTAGTCGCTTTTGGCGTACAGATCGCGGTACATCTCGTCGTCCCGGGCGTCGATCATGATGGCGCCGGTCTCGGAGACCAGGCGCAGGGCCAGACCCAGATCGCTGACCACATAGCGGCCCCGGTATCCCTGCTCGGAGAGGACCCGGTGCTCCCAGGCGTGGTCCGTGGGAGTGGCGTAGTTTTCCAGATGGGGATACTTGTTCAGTTCCTCCAGCTCGATGCTGTCCCTGGTGCTGTGATACAGAGGTTTTTTCGGGCCGACCATAGCGCCGAGCTGGCGCTGGGCGATCTCGTGGTATTCCAGGTTCTCGCACTCCAGCTTGCGCAGGGAGACGGATTCGGTATCCGAGAAAAGGGTCAGGACGCCGACTTCGCTGACCCCCTCCCGTACCAGCTCAATCACGCTGTGCGCGGCGACCTCCTCGATGGAGGCGTCCAGCGCCTCCTCGGCATGCCGGCTCAGGAACAGGGCAAAGGCGTCGTTTGCCATGGTGCAGTACATGCTGGCGATATGCAAATGGTTGCTGACCTCCGAGGAGACGCCCCGGAGAAACTGCACCCGGCTGCAGATCTCCCGGGCATGGTTATAGACCGTAGCGCCGAAGGGCGTCAGGCTCACGCCGTTGGAGTGCCGGTTGAAGATCTGCCCGCCCAGCTCGTTCTCCAGATGCTTCATGGAGGTGGAGAGGGAGGACCTGGCGATATACATGTTTCTGGCGGCGATGTTCATGCTGCCGCTCTCCACAATTTGTATCAACTGTTCTAACTGTTCAATTTTCACGCTATGAGTCCCTTCCTGAGAATACACCGACGCGAAATCCGATAGGTGGGGTTACTTGATCCCCTTTGCCGATAAATGAATATATTACAGCATAATTTTGCATATTATATCATAAGACACCGAAATTGTTTGTTTATATTTTACGAACAATATGCGTCGTAAAAACGGAACAATACCCATTTGCTGTGAATCTATGCAAAATCGGAACAAGGAAACCGCGGAGCGGAGAGCTGCATGCAGAGAAGAAAAAGCGGAAACAGTTGATAAAAAACCGCATCCGGTGTATGATAGCGCATCAGAGAAGACGTAAAAACCGAACAGAATAAGACGTATTAATAGAACACAAAGAGGATTGACGATATGAACGACGACAGAAAGAGGACCTGGGCGGAGATCGACCTCTCCGCGCTCTCCCACAATTACCGCGCCATCCGCGCAGGGCTCCAAGAGGGCTGCCGCTTCCTCGGGGTCATCAAGGCCGACGCCTACGGCCACGGCGCGCTGCGCGTGGCGCAGCTGCTGCAGGAGGAGGGTGCGGAGTATCTGGCGGTCAGCTGCCTGGACGAGGCGCTGGAGCTGCGGCAGGGCGGGATCGAGCTGCCCATCCTGATCCTCGGCCACACGCCGGCGGAATACACCGCTGTTCTGATCGAGAACCGCCTGACCCAGACGGCCACCTGCCTCGCCAAGGCGGTGGAGTATTCCGAGGAGGCCGCGCGGCTCGGGAAGACCCTGAAGCTGCATATCAAGCTGGACACCGGCATGTCCCGGCTTGGCTATCTCTGTGAGGGGGCGCTCTTTGAGGAGGGTGTCGAGAACATCATCAGCTCCTGCCGGCTGCCGAACCTGGAGTTTGAGGGCTTCTATACCCACTTTGCCGTGGCGGACGAGCCGGATGAGGAGAGCCGCCGCTATACCGAAGAACAGTTCCGCCTCTTCACGGCGGTGCTGGACGAGGTCCGGGCCAGAGCGGGGATCACTTTCCCCATCCGCCACTGCGCCAACAGCGGCGCCGTGGTCGCCTACCCCGAGACGGCGCTGGACATGGTCCGGCCGGGGCTGCTGCTCTACGGCTACGGCGACGGCGGCAGGCTGGGCCTGCGCCCGGCCATGCGCTTGGTCACGACCGTCAGCACCATCAAGTACCACGAGGCGGGGACCTGCATCAGCTACGGCAGGCGCTTTGTGACCGCGCGGCGCAGCCGGGTGGGCGTGCTGGCCGCGGGCTACGCCGACGGGCTGCCGCGCCTCAGCTCCAACCGCTGCAGCTACCGCGTGGCGGGGGCCTCGGCGCCGCAGCTGGGGACCATCTGCATGGACATGTGCATGGTCGATCTTACGGACATCCCCGCCGCCGAGGTCGGGAGCGAGGTCGAGCTCTTCGGCCCGGAGAACAGCATCTATCAGCTCTCCTACGCCGCCCAGACTATCCCCTACGAGCTGCTCTGCTCGGTGACCAAACGCGTCCCCCGCGTCTATGTGAACGGCTGAGCGGCCGGAAAGAACCGAATACCGGCATACGCCGGGATAAGAAGAACCCCTGCCGGGCGGCAGGGGTTCGCTCGTTACAGAGAACAAAACAGTATCAGTCCTTCGGCTTCATGTAGAAGTGGCCGCGGACCTCGGTGGAGTGGATGGAGTTGACAAAGGCCTCGGGGTCGGCCTCCTTCACAGCCTGCAGCGTCGGTTTGACGTCCTCGCCGGAGATGACGGAATAGACCATGCGGTAGGGCTCGTGGCTGTGCGAGCCCTCCACGACGGAGATGGTGGCGCCGTGGTGGCAGGCGTCGTGGATCGAGTCGCAGACCTCCTGGGCTTTTTTGGTGACGACGAAGAGGGTCTGCTTCTGGTAGCTGCGGTACAGGGCGTGCAGCGTCTGGGTGGACACAAACTGAAAGATGATGGAGTAAAGCGCTTCCTCCCAGCCGAAGAAGTAGCCCGCAATACAGAGGATGATCACGTTGAAGCCGAGGACCAGGTTCCAGGTCTCGACGCCCCGCTTCTGGGAGAGATAGATGGCGATGAAGTCGGTGCCGCCGCTGGTGGCGTCCGCCCGGAGACACATGCTGACGGCCGTGCCGCTCAGGATGCCGCCGAAGACCGCGATCAGCAGGGGATCCTCTGTGATGACAAAGCCCGGGAACAGGTCCGTGAGGACGCTGGTCGCAATGATGTTCAGCAGGGAGAGCAGGGTGAACTTCTTCCCCACAAAGCGGAAGCCCACATATACCGGGAAGGCGTTCAGCAGAAGGTTAATCGGCGAGTAGGGGAGCTGCACGCCCCAGAACTTCTCCGCAAGGCGCTGGATCAGCACGCTGAGGCCGGTCACGCCGCCCGGGAACAGGTCGCCCGCGCGGACAAAGCTCTTGATATTCAGCGCCATCAGCGCGCCTGCCAGCACGACGGCGAGGATGCGCCTGCCGTCTCGTTTCCAGTCAATGGTCATGGGTGTATGCTCCTTTGTTCAACAGATTTCAGAGATTCTGCCATGTTGCTTTCCGGGTTTGTACCTCATCCCCCGCCTTCGGCGGGGATGAGGTACATTATCTTATTCAACGGATTTCAAAGACTCCGCCATGTTGCTTTCCGGGTTTGCATCTCATCCCCCGCCTCCGGCGGGGGTGAGGTACAATATCTTTATTCAACAGACTTCAGAGATTCCGCCATGTTCACCTTCTCCAGCTTCCCCTGCATGAAGAGGTTGGTCAGCAGGGCGAAGGCAAACGTGATCACAAAACTGATTCCATAGCTGATCGGGGCGATGCGCACGTCGTAGCTCATATAGTCCAGGTTGATGCTCTCCATCACAAAGCGGTGCAGGATGATCCCCAGCAGCAGACCGAGTGCCGCGCCGAGGAAGGAGAGCATCAGATTCTCGTTGAGGATGTACTGCGCGGTCTCGCGGGGCGTGAAGCCCAGCACTTTCACGGTGGCGACCTCGCGGATACGTTCCATGATGTTGATGTTGGTCAGATTATATAAGGTAATGAAGGCCAGCGCGCCGGAGCAGAACACCAGCATCAGCACCAGCAGGTCGATGCTGGCCATGGAGCTCTCCAGCGTCTCGCGCTCGGTCTGGGTGAGGCTTACATAGCTGACGCCCTCGGCGCTCCGCAGCCGCGCCGCCCGGAGCGCGGCGTCCTCGCCCTCCCGGACGCGGATCAGGGCATAGTTCCTCTCCGTGTCGGCGTAACCCTCCGGGGCGGCGAAGACCGCGTGCCCGACGTAGTACTCGCAGACGCCTGCAACGGTGACGCTGCGCTCCCGCCCGCCCGCGAGCCGGAGCACGGCGCTGTCCCCGGCCTGCAGACCGAGGGAGTCTGAGAGCTTCTTGGTGATGACGACCTCACCGGGCGCGGGCCAGGAGAGCTCGGTGCCGTTCTTCGTGTGCAGGGAGAGCAGCGGCGTGATCGCCTCTCCGTCCGCGAGGATCAGCTCGGTGTCTTTGCCGCTGCCGGAGGCGTTCAGGAGACGGATCTCCTCCCTGTGGGTCAGGGCGCTATGCTCTGACCAGTCGGCCCAGAGGGCCTCCGGGTGTGCGCCGGCCTTCTCTGTATCGAGCGTGACGACGATGTCGTAGAGCGAGATCTCGTCATACTGGAAGCTGCCGACGCCGGAGAGCGAGTCCTTGGTACCGAAGCCCGCCACCAGCAGCGCCGTACAGCCGCCGATGCCCAGCAGCATCATGAACACGCGGCTGGGGTAGCGGAAGGCGTTGCGGATGCTGACCTTGCTGAGGAAGGGGAGCCGCCGCCAGAGCGGTCCGATGCGCTCCAGCAGGACGCGCCTGCCGACGGCGGGCGCTTTGGGCCGGATGAGCTCTGCCGGCTTCTCCGCGAGGGACGAGCGGCAGGCAAGCCAGGTGACAAAGAGGCTGCCGGCCACCGAGACCAGCAGGCAGGCCGCGAACATCCAGCCGCTGAAGCGGAAGCGCAGCCCGGCGTACTGGTACATGATGTTGTACGCGTACCACACGATATACGGCAGCCCGATGCAGCCGATGAAGAAGCCCAGCACGCAGCCCAGCAGGGCCGATACCGAGGCGTAGAGCAGGTACTTTGCCATGATGACGGGGGAAGCGTAGCCCATGGCCTTAAGCGTGCCGATCTGGGTGCGTTCCTCGGTCACCATCCTCGTCATGGTGGTGATGCAGACCAGCGACGCCACCAGCACAAAGAACACCGGGAACACCACGGCGATGCCGTCGACGATGGCGCTGTCGTTCTCGAAAGTGACATAGCCGGGATTGGCGGTGCGATCCAGGGCGTAGAGCTGCGGCTGCAGCTTGTCCTCCAGCTCGGCCCTGCCTTTGGCAAACTCCTCCTCGGCGTCCTCCAGCTTCTGCCTCGCCTCGGCGAGCTCCTTATCGGCCTTCTCCTGCCCGGCGTCGCATTCCGCCCAGCCGGCCTGCAGCTCCGCCTCACCGGCTGCAAGCTCCTCCCGGGATGCCTGCAGCGCCTGTCGGCTGTCGGCGAGGACGGAGGCGGTCATGCTGATCTCCGTCTGCATGGCGGAGACCTCGGAATCCAGCGCGCTGATCTCCTCCGCCCGGGCGGTGAATTCATTCTGCAGGTTTTCCAGCTGTTTTTTCTTCTGATTAAGCTCGGCTTCCCGTCTGTCGAGCTCCGCCGGGTCCATCCCGGCCTCGTCCAGCGCGCCCTGGATCGCGCCAAGGGCGTCGTTCACGCCGCTCAGCGCATCGGAAAAGCCGCCGGGGTCGATGCCGAACTGGGAGAGGTCCGGCAGATCCTGCAGCACGGAGGAGGGAACCGAGGGGATCTTGATCTGTGCGGCGGCCCTGGCCGCATTGATTGCGGCCTGTTCGGTCTGGACCTCAATCTCCAGGCTGAGGAGAGCGGAGAGCGCGGCGCGATGCTCGCTCATGATGGCGTCCAGTTCGCTGTTTTTTTCGTCGAGCTGCGTCTGCTTGACGCCGAGCTCCGCATCCTGCTGCTGCAGGAGCTTCTCGCTCTCGTCCAGCGCCGTCTTCCCGATGTCCAGCTGCATCTGGGCGGCCTCCAGCTTCTGTTTGCCCTCGGCCAGTTCCTGGGCGCTCTTCTGCAGGCCGAGGCGGTATTCGCTCCAGCCGTCGTCCAGCTCTTCCCTGGCGCGGTCCAGCTCCTCGCTGTTTTCGAGGATGAGCGCCTCCGAGCGGAGGACGCCGCGCCGGTTCAGCAGCGTCTCCACCGCCGGGCGGAGATGCCGCAGCGCGTCGGTATATTCCTCCGAATAAATCTCCCCCGGCAGGTCGCACCAGAGCAGCAGCTCGTGATAGACCTCGTCCGTGAAGGCGTCGGCGGGGAGCAGCACAAAGCCGGCAGGCCTGCCGGAGCCCAGCTCGCTGCTGCCCCGGTCCAGAGAGATATACTGCGGGCTGCCGGCGAGCCCTACGATCTCGTATTCCTGATAAACAAAATGTTCCAGCGTGTCGTCGCTGTTGGAGCCGGTGAGGGTGAGGCGCTTCCCGATGTTCTCCTCACGGAAGGCGCGGGAGTCTACCAGGCATTCCCCGGCGCTCGCCGGCATGCGCCCGGCGATCAGGTCCGGGACGGCGACCTCTTTTGTCAGAGTCTGGAAGTGCCAGACCTCTTCCACGCCCTCCCCGGCGCGGGCGTAGGCGTCGGCAAAACAGGCGCCCTCCGCGGCCGCGACACCCGGGAGAGTGCGGAAAGCGTCCGCGTCTTCCTTCGGGAGTCCGAGGCTGCTCATCAGGCGGAAGTCGTACATCCTCAGCCGGTGCAGATAGTCTTCGGCCGAGCGCAGCATGTCCGGCTGGGAGCTTCTGAGTCCGGCATAGAAGCCGACGCCCAGCGCCACGATCGCAAGGATCGCGAGGAAGCGCCCCAGTGTCGCGCGGATGCTGCGCAGCAGCATTTTGCGGGTTTCGGCGTTCATCGGCTCACCATTCGATCTCTTCCACGGGCGTCGCGTGCTCGTTGCGCGTGACGGACTGGATGGTGCCGCTCTTCACGCGGATGACCCGGTCGGCCATGTCACAGAGGGCCTTGTTGTGGGTGATGATAATGACGGTCATGTTCTTCTGGCGGCTGGTGTCCTGCAGCAGCTTCAGGATCGCCTTGCCGGTGTGGTAGTCCAGGGCGCCGGTTGGCTCGTCGCAGAGGAGCAGCTTCGGGTTCTTGGCCAGGGCGCGGGCGATGGCGACGCGCTGCTGCTCGCCGCCGGAGAGCTGGGCGGGGAAGTTGCCGGACCGGTCGCGCAGACCCACCTGGGCCAGCACCTGCCGGGCATCCAGCGCATGGCGCGAAAGCTTCGCCGCGATCTCCACGTTCTCCAGCGCGGTCAGATTCGGGATCAGGTTATAGAACTGGAAGACAAAGCCCACGTCCAGGCGGCGGTAGTTGGTGAGCTCCGCCTTCGAGAAGGACGAGACCTCCCGGCCCGCCACCGTGATGCTGCCGTCGGTGAGGCTGTCCATCCCGCCGAGGATGTTCAGCAGCGTGGTCTTGCCTGCGCCGGATTCCCCGACGATGACGCAGATCTCGCCCTGCCCGATCTCAAAGCTGACATCGTGCAGCGCCGTCACGGCGACCTCTCCCGCCTGATACACCTTGCCGACCCGGTCAAACCGGATAAACGCTTCCGCCACGGTAATAGCTCCTTTCAGCTCTGTTTTGATCGAAATGCAACGAGGATACAAAGGGGAGTTTACCATACCAGAAGGAAAAAGCCAAGACAGTGAGGCAAAATTGATGGTGAAAATCGCCGTATAAAATCTTGACAGACGCTGAGAACAGGAGTATACTGCAAATTACAAATCGGAAACGAATAGTTACACACGAATCCTTCGGTTCTGTCCAGACAGATCGAGAGGATGCGTCGGACTGCATAGAAATAATTTTAAAAATTAACTGAATTGTTTTCGTTTTGTTATTGCAGAATAACGGTTTTTATGTTAACATACACGATGTATGAGCGGAGAGAGGCGGCTTTTTTTACGCCTCAAAACAGAAAATCAAAAAGCATCAAAAAAATTTTGATCATACCGCGTTTTGTTCGGATTATTGATTGTTTTATTGATTCTTGCTCTGCTATACTCAGCACATAAACCGATCGACAGATCAGACCCCGGCACCAACACCGTATTTCCCTCCCGGGTGGGAGATTATTCCTTCCGCTGCTAAGGAGAGCAAAATAACCAAGGCTGCGGAAAATCTACAATCATATTAAGACCCGAGAGGGCGAAGAAGAAGGAGAAGAACATGAAGAAACTCACGAAACTTCTAGGCATCGTGCTCATTATGGCTCTGGTAATGAGCATGGGAACCGCAGCGTTTGCGGCGGACGAAGAGACCCCAACCGTAAACATTACAGTTAACCGTGACAGCACCTACGGTGCAGGGGCTGAAGGTGATCGCGAGTTTACATGGTATCGTGTATTCACGGCAACGATGAATGGCACTCATACTGCTACCGGTGGTGGGTACAATTCAGACGGGACTGCGGGTACTATCAACGATAGCACAGGAACTGGTGCTGCCACAGCATTTGCCTATACAGCTAGCTCCGCTGTTGCTGCAAAGCTTGGTAGTTGGGATGCTACCACAAGCACATGGAATAGGACCGAACCAGATGAAGATGACGAGACAGATACTGGAAACATCTGGTTTGATCTGACCCCGATTGCTGGAACCACAAATTATTCAGTAAAGTGGATTAATTCCAATACTGATGCAGCCACTGCACAGGCAGCTGCTAAATGGCTTTTCGACCATCAGGTTTGGGAAGCCACTGGTAGTTTAACTGGCAACGGAACCGCTGCTTCAGGCGATAATCCTGCTACTCCAAGCACAAAGTGGACTGCTACTGTTCCTGCTGGTTATTATCTGATCGGAAGCTCTGAAGGTCAGAACCTTGTTGCTGCTACTACCGACATTACAATCAATGAAAAGAATAGTTATCCGACAGTCGACAAGAAGCAGGGCGACACTGCAGGAACTTATTCTAATGACGCTCTTGGTGTAAAAGTTGGCGACACGGTTTACTATCAGGTTGAGGTTAAGGTTCCTGCGGATGCTACTGAGGATATCGTAGTAAAAGATACACTGAGCACGGGTCTTGAACTTAATATTCCGAAAGATGATGAGGGCGAGGTAACGGGCTCTGCTCTGACCATTACACCGACTCTTACTGCAGATGTTGCTGCTACAGCTACTGATGACGGTAAACGGGATTATGTAATTGGTAGTGAAACTGCTACTGGCTGGACTGCAACAATCCATCCGACTGCAGCAACGAAAGGAAAGACCGTTACATTCACTTTCGCAGCTACAGTCACAAGTGATGCCCTAGTATCTACCGATCGCAAAAATGATGTAGAAATTGATTACGGCAACTATCATCAGGAGGATACAGTTGAGTTTGACATCGGCGCGGCAGCAATCATCAAGTATGACGGCGCAACAGCTGATCTGGATGAAGAAGCAAATACTCTGTCAGCAAAAACTGGTAAGACCATTGCTTATCTCGAGGCAACCTTTGCCCTTACCGATAGCAAGGGTAATGCTGTTAATGTCTCTGAGGCAACTTCCGGCACCAAAGGTGTGTATGTAGTTGATGCTGCATCAAAATCTAACTCTGTCACTTCCGATAAGCAGCATAACGGTATCATTCTTATCTATGGTCTTGATCCGGATGAGACCTATACTCTCACTGAAACGGCAACAGAAGCTGGTTATAACCTGCTCAGTGGTACTGTTTCTCTTACTCCGACCAAGGCAGAAAAAACCAGTGTTAATACCATCAAGGTAACGGTCGCAGAGGCTTCTGGAATTACCGCAGGAAATGCCAGCGCGGATGCTGACCATACTCTTGAACTTGCTGCCAAACAGGTCAACAAGGTTGAGAATAACTCCGGCACTGTCCTTCCCAGCACCGGTGGCATCGGCACCACGATCTTCTATGTGGTTGGCTCCATTCTGGTCGTTGCGGCTGGCGTGCTCCTGATCACCAAGAAGAGAATGTCCCGCGAAGGATAATCGAATAGCATAATAGATTCTTAGAGAGCTGGCTACGTGCTGGCTCTCTTTTCTACAGAAGGAGGATTACATGAGAGTCAGTCATAATGACGCTATTGTTTTGGAAGGAATCGTTTGCAGAGTCTATGGTTTACATGATCGTGGAGGCATGGGCGGCTTTATTGATGCGGACCATTTTGAATCACAGCCATTTGACGCAGCGCTCTTAGCCCTCGCCCCGTTGTGAAAAAAAGCCGATCCTCTTGAACTGGAGAATTTTCTGCTCAGGTGGGAGGATGTATTCCGCAGAGATTATTCTGAAGAACAACAAATTGATTCCTTTGTAAATGAGCTGGATAGTTACATCAGTAGATTATGGAATGAATGAATTGTGCAGGTCCAAACAAAGGGCCTGCATTTTTCACACTCAAAACCGGAGTGTAGAAGGTAGTGATGCTGAGGAGTTTTGTGAAAAATCCTGAAAAGTACTGGAAACTCGCCATTCCACATCATCCACTGAACTTTTCGGAGAAAATCCATTTTTCACGCTCATGACCGGAGCACAGAAGGTAGTAATGCCAAGTAGTTTTGAAAGTGGATGAGAGTCGCTGCAACTGGATGAAACTTGCTGCAAGTTGCCGGGAGTCTCGTCCACTCTCAAATAATAACCACACCGGTGTGGGTAAAATAAAACTGGCCCCAATTAAGGAGCCAGTTCGCTGTGTTAAGTTGTTATGCTGTAGAGATTATCCCTCTCTGCTCATACGCTTCTTGGTGATGAGCAGGACGCCTGCGGCGACTACGAGGATGCTACCGACTACGTAGAAGATTGTGGTACCAATGCCACCAGTGGAGGGGAGGGTTGCTCCCTTATTGTTTTCAACTTTGTAGTCAATGTTAGTAGCAGGGGCAGTTGAGGTCGAAGCAGCAGCTTCAATGCGGGTTTCGAGTTTGTTATAGCCTGTCGGAGCCTTTGTCTCTTCGAGGTAGTAGGTCTTATTGTCAAGACCTTCAATACGGAAGGTTCCACCTGTCATGACAACGCCAGTCTCGCCATCTTTTGCAACACGGTAAGTGGAAACCTGTCCATTGGCATCAGAAGCAGCTTCTTTCAAAACTACAGGAATCTCGTTTCCTTCAGTTGCAGCATCATACAGTTTGAATTCTGCGCCTGCAAGGACAGTAGTCTTGTCGGTGCCGTCAACCTTCTGGACATCGAAAGCCAGAGTGGTCACATCGGTATCAACGTCAACAGTAGTGAAGTTGTCGTAGGTGATGTGGGCCTTGTTGTGCTCTTTCTCAAGAACAACGGCATTCTCATTGACCTTAGCAGTGTAGGTGAAGGTCAGTGTCTTGCCCTTGTTGGCAAGTACAGTGGCGGCAGGGATTTCGAGAGTATAAACTGTGGTACCCTGGGTGGCAGGAACGGCTGCGGCACTCTCATCCTCTGGTGTCTCAGGATCGTCTTCAACTGCAGGAGTACCAGCGGTGCCAGCGGTGTGCGTACCCGCAACAAAGGTAGCAGAAGTGTAAGCAGGATCTTCCACAGCACCGGTGACTGTAACAGCAGTGTTCAGGGTTAGGCCATCTGTGATGGTATCAACGATGGTGATGGGCTTGGAAGCAACGGACTCAGGAATTGTCACGGTAACTGTATAAGTCACAGTGTCATCAATAGCGGCATACTCCTTATCATCTGTCTTGGTATTGCTAGGATAGGTATTCTTCTCGTTAATGGTCACCGCAGTCAAGGTCTCAACAGCAGCCTTCGTGCCGAGAGAGGATGTGATGTAATAGTAACCAGCGGCAAGTGTTCCAGACTCGGCCTGCGCTTCAGCTGCCGTTTTATCAAATGTCCCAGTAGGGAATTTGGTCAGATCGAACGTGTTTGCTTCAAATGCATCAATGATCTGCTGGGCTGTTGTAGCGGTGCTCTTCAGTTCCACATACCACTTATTCTGTCCATCAACCTTTGTGACATTGAAAAGGTTGGTATTGGTCAGCTGAGTGGCACGATCCTCAGTGGTTACGTAGTAGGCAACAGTACCTGCTGTGGTTGCGGCACCTGTGGCCTGATCAACAACGGGATCTGTGTCAATAGAAGCTTCAAGAATCTGGTAGTAGGTGTAATTTATAGCCAGACTCTCTGTGTCGGCTGCTGTGTTGTTTGGTACAACCGTAATGCTGGGGGTGCTCGTTTCAGCAAAAGCGCTGATTCCCATGCTCATTACCAGAGCCTTCTCTCCCTATTCCCTATTTCCAAGCGCTCCAAGCCTCTTTTGTGCGTGATTTGTGTCGGAAAGAGGTAATGAGCATCGGGGGAAGGTAAGGAGAATAGGGGGTTTGGCGTGATGAGAGTGTGGCGGAATGCTTATAGACGGAGGCAGTATGATGTGATAAAATATCCTATCAGAGCACAGTGATCAGCTCTTGGTGCGGCAAGCAGTTGGTTTTACGGTTGCAGCAGATACCCAAGTTGCAAATACATAAAGAACATATAAGCTGATCAATAAAGATAATTATCAGGTCAATGATTTACTACTGAGGAGGATTAATCTAATGGCCCTTTTTAAGAGATCACCTTCTACAAGCGAGAAAAATGATATCAGAGCACTTCTTCAACGATCACAGTCATGTGCGAGGAATCTGAATACACTTGACAAAATTCCGGCCTTTTGCAATGAGTGGGAAAAACTAACACGGCTATATGGATCTCTTGTCCTCTTCCGGAGGCATCATGTAATTGACAGAGTTCGCGCAGAACACTCCTTTGTCAATTACTGCCATTTTTAGACGCTGCTTTTCGTTGACCCCTGTAATTCCCTGAAGGACAATTCGCCGAGCTTTATGGTGATTACTCTTTTCTCCCTTGTTCTCCTGCAAGTACGCTTCTTTTGTATTTTGTTTCGCTTCCCCTGAGCAGTTTTCAGCGTTACTACAGAACCCATAAGCTTATCATATGCCCGCTCAATGCAGTGTTTCTCCGTACCTTTTTTCTGATTGCATATATTTTTCCATTCTTTGATAGCGGATGGTTTAAACGGGACGCCGCTTTTCTCATATTGCATAACGAATTTGAGTATTTGCTGGCAGTTTTGAATTCCTCTCTAATAAACTGGTTCTTTGCCAAATCAAGTACAAATAGCAATGTAAATGGATATGAGGTCGACAATTTGCCGATAAAGCCTGCTTCTAACGAACAGAAAATAGAGATTGCTGCGCTGGTTAACCAGATCCTCTCAGGCGAAGTATCACTGAATTCAGGAATGGAAGAGATAGACAAGTTAATCTTCTCCATCTATGACTTGACATCAGATGATATTGAACTGGTTTGTAAGAACCAATAATTATCAAACAATCTTGCATTGCATGGCTGATGAAACTGTATCAGGAAAAGGTTGGTGACCAGTAATGGCTGACAAAAAAGGTGTTATCTATATCCTGACGAATCCGTCATTCCCGGAATATGTGAAAATCGGATATACGAACGATGTCGAGCGGCGGCGAGACGAGCTAAATAACAGTACAGCGGTTCCATATGCCTTCCGTATTTATGCGACATATGAGGTGGACTCTGCGCTTTCGGATAAGAAGCTGCACTCCATACTGGATAAGCTGAATCCGACGCTTAGGGCGCAGGAGGAAGTTGACGGAAAGAAGCGAGTGCGGGAGTTTTATGCTATGTCCCCGGAGGATGCCTTTTCGATTCTGGAGGCAATCGCAGAAATCAACGGTCTAACACACAGGCTGAAAAAATGGGTAGCCACCGATACAGAACGCAGAGAAGAAGAAACGGCACAGATGATCAGCGAAGCCCATCGGGAGCAGTTACCGCATTTCACATTTTCGGCCTGCAATATTGAGCCCGGAGAACAGATTGAATTCTGCTGCGAAGGTAATATCCATTCAGGTGAACTTTGCACTGTCGCAGATGACAGGCATGTGGAGTATGGCGGGAAAAGGTGGTCAATGACTGCGCTTGCAAAGCAGTTCACCGGTTTGCGGAACGGAGTGGCCGGGCCTCGATACTTCAAGTACAAAGGCGAATGGCTGAATGACATCAGGCACCGGCTCGGCGTCTGAGGAGATGTGAAAATCGAATACAACGAGAGCGGCACCAGGAGCGTAACAACTTCTGGTGCCGCTTTGAGCATAAAAATTCCTCCATGTCAAGTACCATGGAGATGAAAAAGCAAGAATTTTAGAAAAAATTTCAAAAAACCTTGTCTGGCGATCATAGCTTACGCTCTTGTATAATACAGCAAAGGATTTGTGAAGTCAAGAGCAAAAATTTTTTTATGCATTCCTCCAATGAATATGTGAATTCAAGCCTGTTTTTTCTGGTATTCTACCAGTTTACAAACGCACTTTGAACCGTTATAATCCCCTATGGTAATGAGGTGGAAGAGCCTCAAATAATGTACGGAATGGAGATGAGCCACATTGATCAAGAACAAGCACAAAGTAATTGTGTGGCGCAGTCTGTCCGGTCCGTGCTCTGTCTCATCAAGGGGATAGTAGCCTCTTTTGAGATAAACTGTCATATAGTACGGGCTTGGGAATTAACAGATCTCCCGGCCCGTACTCTGTTTATATGGATGCAGAGCCGTTGGCGGCAGACACAAGCCTTATCTGGCAAAATGAATAAAAATCAGAGTGTGACTTTGTAAAATTCGCCAGTTGACTTATGAGCATCCAATCGTTATACTCCGCACGCTAAATCTTTTAAGAAGGAGAAGTTGATATTGTGATGATTCGAAGGCAAACCAAGGTACCTGCCGTCTCAATTCCCGCAGTCTGTCCGGTCGTGAGGAAGAAGCCAAGGGGATAGTGCCGCCTTCTGCTTCAGACAATCGCCGGACGAGGGAATGAGAACTCTCGTCCGTTTTTGTTTCTTCGCTGCATAATTCATTTAAAGGAGGCATGTCGAATGAGTATCGTAGCTGAGATTCGCACCGAGGGGTTTAACATTCTGATCTGTCAGGTCGTGATCCTCAATGACGGAACCCGCGCACTTCGCATCAAGCGCGGAAAGCATGATGATTATGAGGTGATGCACCTGGAAGAGTTCCTGGCAAAGTTCTACGCGGCAGCTTAACACAGACAGCGCCTCTTGGAACGTAGCTCTCCCGCCATGCACGAGGCAGAGCACTTCCGACACGGCGATCACATAAAACACAATAGACGATACCATACGAGCAGTACCGTAAAATCGAGTAAAGGCCGGATGGTGTGATACCCAGAGTGAGTCCCACAAGCTCACCTGTCAAGTCACACCATCCGGCCTATTTTTTTATCAGGGCAGTTTCGGTCCGGAATTCAAAACGAACGGAGGTGAAAGAGATGAGCGATCCCGTTTCTAGAGAAGCGAGAAACGTCGGCGCAGTGATTGCGGCGAAACGTCAGGAGCAGAACTATTCGCAGGAAGATTTCGCAGAGTGCCTGGGAATCAGCAGGAACGCGCTGGGCAGCATTGAGCGCGGCCAGTCCGAGATGAAGGTCGGGGCGCTCATCTCCGCCTGTGACGCTCTCGGCGTCTCTCCGAATGAAGTTCTGCCTGCCCGACTGAGCAGGGAGAACACCGGGTATCCGGAGCTAAACCAGATCGCGGATCAGCTGGATAGCCTGAAGCCCTGGCAGAGACAGCAGTTCTTTGACACGATGAATCTGGTCCTTGCGGGCATCAAGGCGACCAAAAAATGAAAATCTGACAAGTTTTCTTGTCGGCAAACATGAATCCTGACAAGTTTCCTTGCCCGACATTTCGCCGATCCGGTGGCAGAATAATAGGTGCCAGGAGGCAATCACGAAAAGGAATTTAAAGAGAGAAGAGGTGAAAGGCGATTAATAAAGAAGCACAGAAACTGGCCCCGGTCAAGGCTGACCTTTATGAGCATCAGAACGAGGCGTTCATGTTCACTATGGGGATGTTCGGCATTCTCTCCGGAACACCACCCAACAGCTGCGGTGTGGGCCTCTTCATGGAGATGGGTACGGGCAAGACGCTCACAACTATCGCGACAATGGGCGCTCTGTATGAAGCGGATCGCTGTCAGAGAGTCCTGATCATTGCGCCGCTGACCATACTCCCGGTCTGGGAGGGTGAACTGCGGAAGTTCGCGGGGTTTCGATACAGCCTCACGATTCTGAAGGGTCCGATGGACAAGAAACGCCAGCAGCTGAAGGAAGCTCCGGCAGGCGGGCTGCAGATCGTAATCACAAATTACGAAACCATGTGGCGGCTGAAGAAAGAACTGCTGGCGTACGATGCCGATCTGGTTATTGCCGACGAAGGGCACAGGCTTAAAGACGGCAGGACCTCGCAATCCAAGGCGATGCATGCTCTCGGAGATAAGGCACGATTCAAGATGCTCCTGACAGGGACGCCAGTCACGAATCATGAGATTGACCTTTGGTCAGAGTATCGTTTTCTGGATACGGAAATCTTTGGAGCAAGTTTCTTAGCCTTCCGGAATAAGTACTTCCGAATGACCGGTTACGGTCTGCATATCCCAACCTTCCGGGAGATTATGCGGGAGGAGTTTACTGAGAAGCTGCATTCCATCGCGTATCGGTGCCGAAAAGAGGACTGCCTTGATCTGCCGGAGGTGATGGAGATCATCCAGCCGGTCGAGCTGGAGCCGGAAGCCCGAAAGCTCTATGACCGCATTGAGGAAGAGTGCTATGCGGAACTGCTGGATTCGGAGATTACAGCAGCGAATGTTCTGACCAAGATACTGCGGCTCAGCCAGATTACCGGCGGGCATGTAACGGACGATGACGGCACAATCCGGACAGTTTCCACAGCCAAGCTGACGGCGGCGAAGGAGCTGATCGAGAACGTGCTTGCCGGAGACGGAAAACTGGTCATCATGGCGCACTTCGTCGCGGAGGCGGCGGATCTGGAGAATCTCCTGACCGAGATGCATGTTGGTTACAGCGTCGTGCGCGGTGGCGTCAGCGACCGGGGAGAGCAGGTTCGGCGGTTCCAGGAGGACCCCGAATGCAGGGTGTTTGTTGGACAGATCCAGGCAGCCGGCGAGGGGATCACGCTGACGGCAGCGGATACAATGCTCTTCTATTCTGAAGATTACAGTATGGTGCACTTTGTGCAGGCCATGGCGCGAATCCATCGGCCTGGGCAGACAAGGCCCTGCAAGTACTATCGCTTTGCGTGTATCAGAACGATAGACGAGCGGATCATTGAGTGCCAACGGGAGAAGAAAGACCTCGCGGCAATGCTGGTAGACAACATCAGGATGGGACAGCGCGGATTCACGGGAGGAGGTGAGTAAGGTGAGAAAGGATCGCATTTTCAAGCTTGCGGATTCATTGAAGTCTCGGAAGGACAAGAAGAAAAAGCTGGAGGAAGACATCAAAAGCATCAATGCCGAAATCGAGGAGATCGAAAAGGAGCTTTCCGGCCTGATGCTGGAGGCCGAGGTGCCGAACTTCTCCAGAGCCGGGAGCACATTCTATTTGAAGAATGTCGTTCATGCCAGCCCACTCAACGGGCAAAAGGATGCTCTGTACTCCGCATTGAAGGAGCATGGTTATGGTGATCTGGTGGTTGAGACCGTCAATGCCAGGACGCTGGACAGCTTTGTCAAGGAGCAGATCTCTCTGAATCAGGATGCCATGCCGGAGTGGCTTTCAGAGGTGGTCAGCACATACGAGAAGCCTTCTGTCGGCATACGTAAGGCCTGATATTCAGAGAACAGCGATGCAAAGACACAGAGAGACAGTGTTCCGGCCGGTTGGCCATTATACAAAATCTATATTGAAAAGGAGAAAGAACCCATGGCAAAGAAAACTGAAATGAACGCTCAGAAGAGTGAGACTCTCGTACCGACCAGCGGCTATGCCGCACTTGCTAATAATGCTGTGTTGTCGGATATTTCGGAGGAGCTTACCGGACTGACTCTCCATTACGCCAGGGTCAAGAAAGCTTCAGCAGCATCCCTTGATTTTGAGCTTCCTGGAGAGAATGGTGAACTGGAATACATCCGTGAGCTGCGCGGAGTTATCGTTTTTAACCATCCTGCGAACAGCTTCTACGCGGAGGCTTACACAGGAGGCAACAATCCTCCTGACTGTGGATCATATAATGGCGTGACTGGCAGCACGGGTGAAGCGTGCAAGACTTGCCCTATGAACGTGTTCGGGTCTGGGCAAGGCAACTCCAAGGCGTGCAAACAGAAGAGAATGGCGTATTTCCTGCTTGAAGGAGAACTCTTTCCGCTGCTGTTCTGTATTCCAACCGCCAGCCTGAAAGCGTTCACCGAGTATTTGACCCGGCTGCTCAGTAAGGGGCTGCGGCTGAACCAGGTGGTCACTAAGATCACACTGAAGAAGACGACCAGCTCCAGTGGAATCCCCTACAGCCAGTGTGTGTTTATGTTTGAGCGCCTGCTGGATAAATCAGAGCAGGCTGCGATTGCACCGATCATTGAACAGGCTAAGGCGTATGCCGCCGGGTTGACCGTCACGCAGATGGGCCAGATCACCGAGGATGGTTCTGAAGCGGGTGCTCCGGTTGCTAACGACGTCACTCCTCTGACCTGATACGGCATAGTTCTCCGGGGAGACCACTACTCCCCGGAGATGCCAGAAAGCGAGACAGCTATGACAGACTATCGATGCGTAACAACGAAGGCGGAAGTGCTGGAGTATATCGCGAATCACAAGGTGCTCGCCTTCGACTTTGAGACCTCGCCGCTGCCGGGTTTCCGAAATGAGAACCGGGCGGCGCTGGATCCGGCAAGGAGCGATATCTGTACCCTGTCCCTGTCTGTGGAGGAAGGGACGGGCATCATGATCCCGGTTGGACATCAGGACGGCAACAACATGCCGGAAAACGAGTTCTTCAATCTGCTCCGCATGCTCATGACCAATCCCGGCATCGTGAAGATCGCGCATAACATGAGCTTTGAGGCGACGTTCTGTTACAAGCATGGGATCGTCATTCAGGAGCCGGTCTATGACACGATCGCTGCGGCGCAGATGACTTTGAAAGCTCCGATGGAGTATCGCACCCTGAGCGACTCCGGCCTGAAAACCTTGGCGCTGAACCTGTTCCAGGAACCGCTACCATCCTTTACCACTGTAACCGGAGGCCAGCATTTCGACGAGAAGCTGACAACAGACCCGGAGACCATCCGCTATAGCTGTGCGGACTCGGATTTCGCTCTGCGGCTGTATCACAAGTTCAATGGCTGGTTTGATCGCTATCTCCCGCAGCATCGCTGGATCGTAGAGAAGCTGGAATCACCTACGGCGGTATTTGTCGGCATGATGAAATACAACGGCGTCCCGGTGGACATCGACGCGATGCGGATGTCGAAACGGAAGGCGGAAGAGAAAATCAACCGGCTGCATGACGAGATTCTGGAAATGACAGATGGAGCGGAGATCGGCAGCAACTGCAGCACGACGGCCTTTAAGCTGTATCTCTATGAAACGCGTGGCCTTCCTGTTCTGAAGCAGACCGAAAAGGGTGTGGCGTCCGCGGATGACGAGGCAATGTTGCTCCTGAAGAAATACTGCGAAGAGCACAATCCTGACCTCGCCCCGCTCTTTGACAAGGTTCTGGAATACCGGAAATGGCAGAAGGTCCGGAGCACTTATCTGGACGGTTACCTTGAGGTGGTCAATCCGGTAACCAGCCGCATTCATCCCAACCTGATGCAGCTTGCAACAGAGACCGGGCGCTTTGCCTGCAGAAATCCCAATCTCCAGAATATGCCGCAGAAAGGCCAGGATCCTGTTGGCATCCGCAACTTCATCAAAGCACCGTCAGGCTGGGTGCTGCTGGAGTCGGACTACTCCCAGGCGGAGATCAGACTGTGCGCCTATCTTGCCAGGGAACCTGTCCTTCTGGAAGCCTATCTGCGCGGCGAGGACATCCATGCGATCACGACAGCGGCCATCTTCCACATCTCGCTGGAAGAAGCGAAGGATAAGAGCCGTCCGGATTATAAGCACCGGCGCACAGTCGCTAAGATGACCATGTTCGGCATCATGTACGGGATCAGCGGAATGGGACTCTCCCGTAACCTGTTCACGAACGCGGGCATCATGGTAAGCCCGGAAGAGTGCGATGAGTATATCGCAAGCATCCTCAGAAAGTATCCCGGCCTGGAACGCTGGCAGAAACAGATGAAGGCGTCAGCCGAGCAAACCTGTTTCATTGAGACCGCTCTCGGCAGACGGCGCTATCTCCCCGGCATTCGCTCAAGGGATCGCGCCACACGCAGAACCGCTCAGCGCATGGCTATGAATACCCCGGTGCAGGGGCTTGGCGCGGACTGCCTGAAATACGCCATGGGACAGCTGGTTGGGGCGCTTGGGGACAAACCCTGGATACGGCCGGTCCTGACCGTACATGACAGCATTGTGTTCCTGGTACAGGAAAACCAAGTGGAGGAAGCGCAGAGTCTTGTGAAGCGCTGCATGGAGACGCCTCCGCCTCTGGATAACTTCATGCCGCTGGTAGCGGAAGTCTCCGTTGGAACCCGTTATGGCGAGATGGACTGAGTCCCTCTCAAAACAAATCTATCAAATCATATTATGGAGGTAAAACAAATGAAAACCGAAAGAAGAACCGTATCATTCGCCTTTACGCACTGTGACTGGCATAAGAAGTTCGTAGCGCGCCGGATCGGAGCGGAGAACTATCTGTTCCTGGACGATGTGCTCGATATTCTTGAACTGGATTCGCCGATTGCGAAGAGCCGCGCGATGTTTGAAATCCAGAAGCATCTGGTCAAGACGCGCCATGACTCCGGGCTGCGCCGCGATCCGGAAACGAAGAGCCTGATGATCAGCATCGCCGCTATCGGGCCGCTGGTGAAAATGAGCAAGTCCCTGAGACGGTTTAAGTTCCACGACTGGTGCACCGAGGCCATTGATGAGGTAATGGATCGTATCGATGACTTCTATCCGGACGAGGAAGAATACGGAGAGTACATGGTTCATTTCTCCTCTCTTCCGGCAAAGCCGGAACCGGAGAAGCTGGTGCCGATGCTGTGCATGGTGAGGCGGTTCCCGGAAAAGCTGCATACCCGGATTGTGCAGAGGAAAGTGATGCGGCTGAGGAAGAAAATCGAAAAAGACTTGGAGAGAGGGCCTATGAAGATCTCTCACTACGGACCGGAGCGTTTATCTCCGATGCCTTCCTTCTGGGCGGATCGTCCGTTCTGATCGTCCAGCGGAGCATAGTTGTCGCATTTTGTAAGCAAGCGGCTGGCGGGGCGGAACAAAGCCCCGCCGGTTATAACAATCACTATGAAAAAGGGGGATATGAACATGAGCGAAGGAAAAGAAGTCAGGATCAGCCACTTTCAGCACGATGTGCTGGGCGAGATGATCGGTATCAGAAGCAACGGCTGTAACACCCTGCTGATGAAGGACGTCCTGCGCGTCCTGGAGCTGAGCAGTCCGGAAATGAGAGACAAGCTGTTTGAGGTGATCGGCGGGCTGGCAAACGATGAAGATACGGAGAATGAGATCTTCGTCGATCCGACCCTTAAAATGGCGGTCGTCGGGCCGAAGGTCGTGAAGGAGCTTGTCAGGCACTGCCCGGACCGGGATAAAAAAGCCCTGTTTGAGGAGTGGTACAAGAAGGAGATCCTCCCCGCGCTGGACGCGGTAAACAGTGAGACTGTCCCACAGAAATATGACAATTATGAGCTTGGGACGCTTCCGGGGACAGAAGGCGAGGAAGACGGCGTTGAGGTCAAAGTGTATCCCAGATTCTATTTCGCGAAGATGCCGGGAGACATGAAGCGTAGATTCCGGGAGAAGGACTGCGTCAAGCTTCTCAAGTATGGTGAAGAGCTCCTCGCGTCCATGAACGAGGCGCTGGCGAAGGTCAGAAAGCCAAAAAGACAGGACAGTCACATTCAAGGCATGGTTCCAAAGGCACCGGAGGAGATGCAGAAGCTGCTGCAACTCCGGATTAACCGTCACGGCTGCATTACAACGTCTGAATATGAAAACGCGATCTATGCGGCGATGGACAAGGCCCGCCGGCTCTGCGAAACCGCGAAGAAGGAACTGGAGTCGCTGAGAAGGGAGAGCGAAGGGAAATGATGTACAGGAACCATGAAGGCTATGCGGATCCCACCATGGGGTCCGCGATCAGCCGGATGATGGCGGAGTACCGGTTGCGGCGGAGGCAGTGTTTTCATGATAAGAACCGGCCCCGAGTGTATATCGCGTCTCCGTATAAGGGAGACGTGGACGCCAACGTTGCAGCCGCCATCCGTTACTGCCGTTTCGCGATCAGGAGAGGAAAGATGCCGCTGGCCAGCCACCTCCTGTACCCGCGGATTCTGGATGATGATAATCCAAAGGAGCGCGAACTGGGCCTGACATTCGGCCTTGTGCTTCTGGGGTTCTGTGATGAGGTCTGGGTGTTTGGGGATCCCTCGCCCGGGATGATCGGGGAGATTCACGAAGCGGAAAACCTCGGGAAGCCGGTACGGTATTTTACGACGAATATGGAGGAGATTGTAGATGGCATTCCCTGTTGAGTTCACATTAAGAAACAACTGGCTTTGCTTCCGGCTGGATCCGAATCCTGACGGCGGGAAGCCGAAGAAAACGCCGGTCAACGCACGTACTGGCAGGAACGGTTCTTCTACGAATCCGGATACCTGGTGCGACTTTGAGACCGCGAACGAGGCGTGCCAGCGGTATGGATACGCGGGGCTTGGCTTTGCGATTACCCCTGAGACTGGGCTGGTGGGAATCGATGTGGATCACTGCTATAACCCGGAGACCGGGGAATTCAGCGAGACGGCAAAGGCGATTCTGGAAAGGCAGCCCACCTATGCTGAATTCTCTCCTTCCGGGGATGGTATCCACCTGTGGTTTCTCGGAAAGAAGCCGGAAGGCGCCACCAAGAATACGGACACAGGTGTAGAAATGTACGACCGGGATCGTTACCTCACTATGACAGGAAAGCTTCTGACGGAAAGCCCTGACCATGTGGCAGAGGCGGAAGCAGGTGTTCTGGAGTGGATCCATGAGACCTATGTGGCTAAGAAGTCCAAACGGAAGACCCGCAAGAAGAAAGCAAAGCAGGCAGGTGAGAAGCTCACCGACGAGGAGATCATCGAAAAGGCGACCTCGGCCGGCAACGGTGAACTGTTCGCTGACCTAATGGCGGGCAAGTGGCAGGATCACTATCCGTCACAGTCGGAAGCGGACATGGCGCTGGTGATGAAGCTGGCCTTCTGGTCCGGGAAAGACAGAGACCAGATGGATCGTATGTTCCGGGCCTCCGGCCTGTTTCGGGAAAAATGGGACAAGAGACATCATGCCGACGGCGCAACATACGGGGAGGAGACGCTGGAGCGTGCGATTGAAATGACGGACACGGTCTATTCAGCCCGCACGGACAGTCCGGTCTTTGAATACGAAGGCCGCTATTTCCGAGCGAAGGGTGACTCCATGTACCCGATCACCAATTTCATCCTGCAGCCGGGTGAGATGATTGTTGCGGACGGCGATGTGCAGATGACCTGCGACTTTGTCACCACGCGGGGCGATACATATAACATGACCTTTATGACAACCGACCTTGCCAATCAGCAGCGGTTCAAAAATCTGCTGTCCAGCAAGACCATCGCTCTCGGCTGGTTTGGCAGCGAAGGTGACCTGGAGCTGTTCAAGACCTTTATTGCCGCACTGAACTGGACGGTGAAAATCGGAGTCAAGGCGCTGGGGATCTACGAGTTTGAAGGCAGAAATGTCTTTGTCTCCTGCGACGGCAGTATCGACGCGGCGGCGGAGCCTGTGGACGGCATCGTTCAGCTTGAGAAGTTTCAGAGCATTCAGACCGCGATCCTTCATACAGACCCGCTCAAGCCGGAGGGACTGAAGAGCCTTGGAACATGGCTGCTCGGATACAATGAAGCGGCAAAAACAGTGACAATCCTTGCATGGTCGTCAGGCTGTTTCCTGAAGCCGCTCCTGAAAATGGAAGGAATCAAGTATCCGCACCTGTTCCTGATCGGCGAGGCGGGAAGCGGAAAGAGCACGACGCTGGAGCGAGTGATTCTGCCGATCTTCTCCACGGACCGGGTGACCGCGTCGACGCAGGTAACACAGTTCACGCTGATGAAGGAGTCCGCGTCATCCAATATGGTACCCATGGCGCTGGACGAGTTTAAGCCTTCCAAGATGGACAAGCAGAAGCTTAATGCCCTGTACAACCACCTGCGGGATACCTATGACGGGCATGACGGCGTCCGCGGCAGAGCGGACCAGACCACAATCATTTACCACCTGGTGGCTCCGCTTGTGTTAGCGGGTGAGGAATCAGCGGACGAGGCGGCGATCCGGGAACGTACCAATGAGCTGCTGTTCTCCAAAAAGGATCTGAAGCAGCCGGAGCACAGGCTTTGCTTCAATCGTCTCAGTATGAATAAAGAGCTGCTGGGCGATCTGGGGCGTACGTTGCTCACAACGGCGCTGAGCACGACGCCGAAGGAAGCGGCGGCATGGTACGAAGAAGCTCTCGGCAAGGTTCAGAGCAGTCTCCCAAGCAGAGTGATCAGCAACATCGCATGCTGCTACGCGGGGCTGAAGCTCCTGGAAAAGCTGTGCGCGGGATTCCGTCTGCATTGGGATGATGTTTTCCCTATCCATCTGGATGCCTGCCTCAAATACCTGGAATACAGCACCAATGAATATCTGCTGGACGGCGGCTATAACAATAAATCTGTTGTGGAGCAGACCTTTGAGGTCATGAGCCGCATGAAGCTCACACCCAATACAGACTATGCGTTCTCAGATGACGGCGGCACGATGTATATCCGCCTGGCGCAGATCTATGATCAGTACACCAGATACCGGCGGGAGTATGCCGTCATGGGAGAGGTGCTTCCGTATTCGCAGTTTCGGAAGCAGCTGATGCATTCGGATCTCCTGATCCAGGGAAATATGCAGAGGAAGTTCAATGGCGTCAACTCGCGCTGCTTTGCCATAGACTACGCGCTGCTGAAGGAACGGTGCGAGGTTTCAGAGTTCGAACTGCCGGATGAAGCCGTGCCTTTGACCTGATTATATGTTTCACGATGGTAACTTGTAACTTAAATAAGACAAGTAACTTAAATAATAGAGGGGTACACGGAAAACGAGTTTTTCTTTACGTGCGTGTGCGTGCGCGTAAAAACATAAAAATACACGAAGCCCTGTATGATGACGTTACCGAGTTACCGCTGCCGATGTGAAAAGAAAAGGAGCATGAAGATGCTTGAGAAAGACATCATCGCGAAGATTAGAGCGTATCTGAAAACCGTACCCAACTGCTTCTTCTGGAAGGAGCATGGCGGCCAGTACGGAACCGCAGGCATCCCGGATATTATCGCCTGCATCAACGGTCACTTCTTCGGATTTGAAGTAAAGACCGATAAAGGAAAACCGACAACACTGCAAACTGTGACTATCCGTAAAATCCTCGAAGCCGGCGGGACAGCGGCTGTGGTTCGCTCCGCGGCGGAGGTGCGTGCTCTCATTGAAGGCTATCGGGCCGGAAACGGCTGAGAGCGCCCTGCAATGATAACAAAGAATACAAAGAGCAATGACTCATTGACATATAAAGCGGGCCAACGTCCCGTAATCTGAAAACAGGAGGCTGTGCCATGACAGCGAAAGAGTATCTGAAACAGGCGTATCGCCTTAACGAAAGAATCAACAGCAATATGATGGAACTGGAAGAGCTGCAGCAGATGGTACTGACCATCACAGCGCCCCGGTTTGGGGACAAGGTTCAGACCTCTCCGAACGGCGAGGCGAGCTTTGAGCGGACGATCTGGAAGATCATGGAGCTGCAGGAGAAGGTCAACCGCGAGATCGATACTTATGCCGACCTCATGCACGAGGTGCACACCGTCATTTCCACCGTTTCGGATGTGGAGGAACAGCTGGTTCTCAAGAACCGCTACATCAATAACATGACCTGGGCGGCAATCGGCGCGGAGATGAACGCGGATGAAAGCACCATCCGCAGGTGGCACGACAGAGCAATCGCCCATGTGGTGTTGCCGGACAACGCCATCCGCATCTGAAAAGTCGCCGGGAATGAGCACATTTGCGCACACATGAGCGGTCAATAATATGCTATACTTACAATAGAAAAGAGTATAACAGAACAGCCTCACAGGGTCAACAAGGATCCGGTGGGGCTTTCTTTATACCCAAAAGCGAGGTGAGTTTTGTTGCCGCACAGACCACAGCATGGCTGCGCTTATCCGGGCTGCCCCAGGCTGACTGACAAGCAGTACTGCGAGGAGCACGCAAGGCTCATGGCCAAACGGTATGACAAGTGCAGACGCGCGCCGGACCATCATAAGAAGTATGGCCGTGAGTGGCAGCGCATCCGTGACCGCTACGCGACAGCGCACCCCTACTGCGAACGCTGCCTGGAGGAAGGCCGCATGACACTGATGGACGAGGTGCATCACATCGTTCCGATCAGCAAAGGCGGCACCCATGACCCGGAGAACCTGATGAGCCTCTGCCAGTCCTGTCACAACCGGATCCACCTGGAACTGGGTGACCGGCATACGCATGAGTAACAGGTAACTTCGGTAACCCGATCCCAGGGGGAGGTCTGATCTCTAACGGGCCTTCTTACGGGACCGGCGCAGGGTCTCGCGTGCGAAAAAGGCGAAATCAAAAGGGTAATTAACCCAGAGAGGAAGGAAGGTGAGAACGTGCCTACAAAATCGAACAATACCGGAGGTCGCGGCGGTGCCAGACAGGGCGCGGGCAGAAAGCCCAAGCCTGTAGCGGAGAAAGCTGCTGCCGGTAACCCGGGCGGTCGGCCCCTGACGGTGCTGGACATCCCGGAAATGGAAGGTGTGGAAATGCCGAAGCCGCATGAGTTTCTGTCCGCTGAACAGAGGGACGGAAATCCACTGCAGGCGAAGGAGATTTATGAGGAGACCTGGGAGTGGCTGAAGAACATCGGCTGCGCCGCAAAGGTCTCGCCGATGCTCCTGGAACGCTATGCCATGTGCTCCGCGCGCTGGATTCAGTGTGAGGAGATGACAAGCAAAGTCGGCTTTCTCTCCAAGCACCCGACGACTGGGAAGCCCATCCCGTCGCCGTTTATCAACATGGGCATTAACTATATGAATCAGTCGGTGCGGCTTTGGAATGAGATCTTCCAGGTGGTTAAGGACAACTGCAGCACGGATTATTCCGATCCCGCGCCGCAGACCGACCTGATGGAACGGCTCCTCAGAGCCAGAGAAGGGAGATAGCTATGTACGAGAAAGTGAATCCCATGCACCCGGACAAGCTGGCAGATCGCATTGCCGGCGCGCTGGTGGACATGGCTTATGCTAAGGAAGAGAATCCGAAGATCGCAGTGGAAGTTCTGCTCGGTCACGGATTCTGTAATATCATTGCGGAGACCTCTGTGCACCTGGCGGTGCCGGATGTGACCGCCGCTGTACGCCGGATCGCCGGAAACCTCGCAACGGCATATCATGAGGTTCCGCAGGACAGCCACCTGGCAAAGAACCAGGAGGCGACGGTACGCTGCGGAGATAACGGCATCTTCAAGGGAACACCTGTGACCTTTGAACAGAAACGCCTCAGTGGGATCGCTCACCTGATTTATGATAAGTATCATTATGATGGAAAATACATTCTGGACGGTTCCAGACTGATCATATGCCAGAGCAACGCGAAGAGCGGGGACTTGGAGAACATGTTCCCCGGAGCGGAAGTAAATCCTATCGGTGACTGGACTGGCGGCTCGGATGTCGATGCGGGAGCAACCAACCGCAAGCTCGGCAGCGACATGGCCGACAGTGTCACCGGAGGCGGGCTGCATGGGAAGGATCTCTCCAAGGCAGATGTCAGCGTAAATATCTACGCATGGCTGAAGGCCCAGAAGACAGAACACCCTGTGGAATACAGCTGCGCCATTGGCGATGAGACCGTTGGAGGTGTTCCGTACACCGAGATCGTAGAAACCGCCCGGGAATACATCCGCAGTGTTGGCGGCTTTGAGAGGTTCGCCGAATGGGGGCTGGTCTGATGAGCGATGTGCGTATTTTCGCAGAAGACTATCCCAAAGCTCCGATTGGCAAGTTCATCCCTTATGCCAACAATTCCCGCACCCACAGCAAGGAACAGATCAATAAACTGCGTTCCATCTATCGCGGCATTGGCTACGGTGATCCCGTGGAGGTGGACGAGAATTTCACCATCCTCTCCGGGCACGGACGCGTGGAGGCCGCTAAGGCCGAGGGAATGACGGAGCTTCCGTATGTCATGCTGAAGGGTATGAGCGAGGCGGAGAAAAAAGCGTATATCATCGCCGTCAACCGTACCGCGCTGGATGCCGGATGGGATGAAGATCTGCTGGCTGTCGAAGTGGAGGCGCTGCAGGAGATGGGGTTCGATCCCTCTTTGACAGGTCTCGACCCTGCTGAACTGAGCGATCTGTTCGACACAGGGGAAGGAAAAGAAGACAGCTTCGACGTTGACGCCGAAATGCAGAAGCCGGTCTTCTCAAAGCCCGGCGATCTCTGGCTCCTGGGAAAACACCGTGTGATCTGCGGCGACGGCACGAAGGAAGAGGTATATACCCGGCTCATGGACGGACAGCAGGCCAACCTTGTGCTTACCGATCCTCCGTACAATGTGAACGTAGAGGAAACCGCCGGGAAGATCATGAACGATAACATGGGCGATCAGGAGTTCCATGATTTCCTGCTTGCCGCTTACAAATGCATGTTCAGGGTGCTTGCCGATGACGGCAGCATTTATGTGTTCCATGCGGATACCGAAGGTCTCAATTTCCGGCTCGCCTTTAAGGAAGCCGGATTTCATCTTTCCGGCTGCTGCATCTGGTCAAAGAACGGGAAGTTCGCTCTGGGCCGGAGCCCGTATCAATGGGCGCATGAGCCATGTCTATTCGGATGGAAGAAGAAGCACCAGTGGTACTCTGACAGGAAGCAAACAACGGTCTGGTCCTTTGACAAGCCGCATTCCTCCAAAGAGCATCCGACAATGAAGCCGATCCCGCTGCTGTGCTATCCCATGCGGAACAGCACCATGACGAACGCAATTGTTCTGGATCCATTTCTGGGCAGCGGCAGCACCCTGATCGCATGCTGTGAGACCGACCGCATTTGCCGGGGCATTGAGCTGGATCCGAAGTTTGTCGATGTGATTGTACGCCGGTACCAGACCTGGTGCCAGGAACAGAACAAATCTGAAGACATCTGCTGTGTCCGGGACGGAAGAAAACTGGCGCTGGAAGAGGTGTTGAAGGATGCCGAATGAAGCGATGACGCTCGGCAGTCTCTTTGACGGCGCGGGCGGTTTCCCTCTGGGCGGCATCCTCGCGGGAATCACTCCGGTCTGGAGTTCCGAGATTGAACCGTTCCCGATCCTGGTCACGCACAAGCGTCTGCCGTCGGTGAAACACTATGGGGATGTATCCCGGCTCTCCGGCGCGGAACTGGAGCCCGTGGATATCATCACTTTCGGCAGTCCGTGCCAGGACCTCTCGGTCGCGGGCAAGCGCGCCGGGCTTCATGACGGCGAACGGTCGAGCCTGTTCTTTCAGGCAATTCGTATCATAAAGGAAATGAGGGATGCTACCAATGGAGCATATCCAAGATACTGTGTCTGGGAGAATGTCCCGGGCGCTTTCTCCTCCAATAGCGGAGACGATTTCCGGGCTGTCCTCGAAGCAGTTATCGGAGTTAAAGAAGAATGGGTACAGGTGCCTCCGCCTCAAGGCCGCGGATGGCCAAAAGCGGACGTGTATCTGGGAACGGGATGGAGCGTGGCTTATCGAACTTTTGACTCACAATACTGGGGCGTCCCCCAGCGTCGCGCAAGAATCTACCTTGTCGCGGATTTTGATGGTGAGAGCGCCGGCGAAGTACTGTTTAAGTCCGAAGGCCTGTCAGGGTATTCTGCGCAGGGCATCCGAGCGTGGCAAAGAGCTGCCCGATGTTCTGAGGAGAGCACTGGAGAGACAGGCGAAGGCCGGATCTGCGTGAATCCTCAGGGCAGCAGCGGCCTCTCCATCACGGAAGAACAGACCGGTACCCTGGTCGCTCAGGATCACGGACATCATCCGGCTGTGCTGCAGTCCGCGGGCTTCTGTACCGAACACAGTGCCAAGGCAAGAAGCATCGGGTATGAAGAAGAAAAGTCTCCGACGCTCCGGGCCGGAACCGTCCCCGCCGCGCTTGCGGTCGAGCACAATCCGACCGACTCCAGGCTGAAAATCAGTGAAGATGGAGTCTGCCAGACGATTTGCCGGCGAGCCGGGACTGGAGGGAACAACGTCCCTCTGGTGGCGGAGCCTGTGAGCTACGGCATCGGAAGAGAAGCCTTCAACGCCGGCGCGGCGGGAAACTTCAACTTTGCCATCAACGAGGAAGTCGCGCCTACCATGAACGCCCAGGGACCCGGCGCGGTCGCCGTCCGGGCTTTCGGTGTGTCGAGCAAATCGTCATACGGCATGCTATCAGACAATCCTCACGCGGGATTCTATGAGGCGAAGACCAGCAGAACCCTTGACCAGAAAGGCGGAGAACCGTCCTGCGCGCAAGGTGGAATCTGCGTTGTATCCCCGGAGCCGATCTATGCCGCGACCGTCGGCAACTACATGACGGTATCTGAGGAAACGGCGCAGCCGCTGATGGCGAGGGACTTCAAAGACCCACAGATCGTGAACGAGCCGGACGGCATAGATTATATAGTACGCCGCCTGACTCCGGTCGAATGCGCGAGGCTGCAGGGGTTCCCGGACTGGTGGTGCTTTGATCTCACTGTCCCTGATCCGACCGATGAGGAAGTCTCGTTCTGGAAACAGGTCTGGGATGAGTGGACGCAGGTATCTTCGCCGGGCAAAAAGCTCAAAACCGAGAAGCAGGTACGCAAATGGCTGGCAAGCCCCTGCACCGACGCCGCTGAGTACAAGCTCTGGGGCAACTCCCTGACGGTCAATATCGTATATTTCGTGCTGTCCGGCATCCTGTGGGCGGCCAGTAAGGATTGTCAGTAATCGACAGTTTTCGGGCCTCGTCTTTGGTGGTTCAGATGACTTGATAAATGTCTGAAACAGAGCGAATATGGACACGCTGAAGGGAAGAAAAGCCCGGCAGACACTACATTTTCGGAGGATTCACCATGAAAAACCAGATCAATTACAACGTCACCGGAAGCGACCGCCAGCGCATGGTCGCCATCATCAGCAAAGAGCTCGACGCCAGACCTGCCTACACCCGGATGCCCGAATGCGCCTACATCATCAACGGTGTGAAGGTAACCAAAGAGGGCGCGCTGGAGTGGGACGAAAACACCGGCAACGAGACGATCAGGCGTCTGGCCGACGCCCTTGCCGAGGCCGGATTCGACGCTGAGGAAGAGATCAGCTTCACCGAAGAGCCGGAGACCGAGCCTTATACAGGCGAAGACCTGACCCGCGAGGAGATGGACGGCCTGACGATCAGCATGCCGCTGGACGGCTTCAACCCGGACAGCCTTGACCGGCTGACGAAGCTGGTGGACAGTAAGGCCAGCCTGATCAAAAAGAGCGTCGGAGCAGCCTGCCTCACGATCCACCTGGGCGACGACAAGGTCGAATTCCCCTGGTGGGGACGCCTTCCCAGTCCGGAAGAGACGCAGGCTTACATGGCATTCATCGCGGCCCTTTGCGCCAAGGCAAAGGAGAGCATCCGCGTGAACGCCAAGGAGCGCGAGGTCGAGAGCGAGAAATTCGCCTTCAGGGTCTTCCTCCTGAGCCTCGGCTTCATCGGCAGCGAGTACAAGCAGGTACGGAACACCCTGATGAAGAACCTCAGCGGCTCGGCGGCATTCCCGACCAGAGCGGCGGCGGACGAGTTCTCCGCAAAGCAGAAAGCCAAGCGGGCTGAAGTCAAAGCTGAGACCGGGGAGGTCGCGGAGGCATGAACCTGATCAGACCGGAACAGCTCAAACGCCTGCGGGAGACCTACCCCGCAGGCACCCGTTTGGAACTTCTCCGTATGGACGATGTGCAGGCCCCGCCTCCAGGCACCCTCGGAACCGTCCTCGGTGTGGACGACACCGGAAGCCTGATCATGCGCTGGGACAACGGCAGCGGCTTGAACGTGATCTGGCAGGTCGATCAGGTGCGGAAGGCGGTGACGCCGGATGACTGATACGATCCGCGATCAGATCCTCACCGTCCGGGACACAGGCCTGACGAACATGTTCGACATCCGTATGGTGCAGCGCATCGCCTTTGACATGGATCTTTATGAGCTTGTCGACTACCTGGAAGACAGTCGCGCCGAGTATGTTCACTTCATCCTGACCGGAGAAACCTAATCCGGAAGGGTGACCATCAGAGCCGGGAGACTCTTTTGGTCGTACAATCTACACAGTTTTCGGCGATCATCTTTGTGTACTTTATGACTGCTAAATAGCTTGCTTTTTAGCGGTTTTAGAGCGAATATGTAACCACCGAAAGGGAAAACAACCACACAGGAGGAACCGAAAATGAAGAAAACCGCCAACGACAGACACGAAGCGGCCCTGAGAATGTTCATGAGCTACCAGAGCCAGATCCTTGAGACGCTGCAGGAGCTCACCGACCTCGCCGAGGATCATTTCGGCAAGGACCCGGACAGCATCAACTACGCCGACGCCGCAGAGCTCGACTACATCCGGGGCGAGCTGAACAACATCCTCCGCTTTGCGAAGAACGAGGAGGCCTGAACATGAACCGGACGGAAGAAAGAGTCTACACCCTGACCGACGATGCCGCATACAAAGCGGCGGAACTCATGAGCCTGCTGGAGACCATCCGGCACGACCCGGTCGGAGCCGAGCCGGACGACATGGAACTGATGAAGGAGATCAACGGACTCCTGAACCAGGCGCTTGAAAGAGCGAAGACAGTAGAGAGCCACACCGGCAAGGGTTAAGCCGGAAACAAGAGAATAGCCGAGAGCCAGCCCTGCGGGGCTGTGCCTCGTAGTGGAGCAGACCGAAAGGCCTGCATTTCTTATGCCCGAAAGGAGGCTGAAGCCATTGGCAATGCGAAAACTGAAGAATTACGTGCCTACCCGCTTTATGGCGGAGGACTCCCATTACGACAAGGCTGCCGCTGACTTCGCGGTGGCCTTTATTGAACAGCTGTGCCATACGAAGGGAACCTGGGCAGGGAAAAAATTCGAGCTGATCGACTGGCAGGAGAGAATTATCCGGGATGTGTTTGGCGTTTTGAAACCAAACGGATACCGCCAGTTTAACACCTGTTATGTCGAGATTCCGAAAAAAATGGGGAAACAGCTGGCGCTTGATACTCCGATCCCGACACCGGACGGTTTCACTTCCATGGGTGATCTCAAGGTTGGAGATACCGTGTTCGACGAAAACGGCAGTCCCTGTCATGTTGTTGCCAAGTCCGAAGTCGACGACACCGAACAGGCATACCGGCTGACCTTCCGGGACGGCAGTTCCATCGTTGCCGGAGCCAGACACCTGTGGGACGTGGACAATATCGTGAGAAGCCCGCAGCATAAGATCATGTCAACGGAAGAGATATACGCAGCGACAGAGAAACAGAAGATAAAGAACCGTGTGAAAGACCGCACCCGGTCTGTAGTTCGGATTCCTGTCGCAAAGCCGCTCCAGACAGAATTTGCTGAGCTTCCGCTGGATCCGTACACCTACGGCTACTGGCTCGGAAACGGGAACTCCACAAAGCCGGAGCTGACGGTGCGGGATGAGGATGTTCCCTGGCTGAAATCATACGTTCCGTATCGGTTGCACAAATGCTATCCGCAGGCATGCGGAGGCAGTTACATTCTGGTCTATAAGGAACTGAAACCCATTCTTGTGAAGAGCTTTCGCGAGAAGGTAATTCTCCCGGAATACCTAAGAGCGTCTGAACAGCAGAGATGGGCTTTGCTCCAGGGCCTGATGGATTCGGATGGCTGCATTTCGGCGGTGCGGTCCCAGAGCATCTATGTCAGCACAATCCGCCAGCTTGCGGAGTCTGTCCGGGAACTGCTGTGGAGTCTCGGTATCAAAAACACCATGACACTGTCCGCATCTACCCGCTATGGGATTCCAACCGGGGAAACCCTGTATACAATCCGGTTTACAACCTTCGATGATCAGCCGACCGCAAGGCTGGCTCGAAAAACCCTGCATAACAAGAGCAGGAAAAAGCAAACGCGATCCTGCTTTCATTACCTGCAGTCCATTGAGCCACTGACAGAAAAGGTGCCGATGCAATGTATTCAGGTCGACAGCGGGAGCCACTGCTATTTGGCAGGCAGGTCCATGGTACCGACGCACAATTCGGAACTGGCCGCGGCGGTCGCGCTGTATCTGCTCTGTGCCGACGGAGAGGAACGCGCTGAGGTATATGGCTGCGCGGCAGACCGAAATCAGGCGAAGATCGTCTTTGATGTGGCAGAGGACATGATCCGGTTTTCTCCGGCACTGTCAAAACGCGTGAAGATTCTGGACTCCCAGAAGAAACTGATCTATCTGCCGACCAACAGCTTCTATCAGGTGCTCTCCGCCGATGTGGCGAACAAGCATGGCTTCAATACACACGGCGTCATCTTTGACGAGCTCCATACGCAGCCGACCAGGAAGCTGTTTGATGTCATGCTGCAAGGCTCCGGCGATGCTCGCATGCAACCGCTCTACTTCCTGATTACGACCGCCGGCAATGACACCAACAGCATCTGTTATGAGGTGCATCAGAAGGCGCTGGATATCCAGGCCGGGAGGAAGATCGATCCGACCTTCTATTCTGTCATTTACGGCGCGGACGAGTCAGAAGACTGGACGGACCCAAAAGTGTGGGCAAAAGCGAATCCGTCCCTCGGTATCACGGTTGGGATCGACAAGGTGGCGGCTGCGTGCGAATCGGCGAAGCAGAATCCCGGTGAGGAAAATGCCTTCCGCCAGCTGCGTCTGAACCAATGGGTGAAGCAGGCAGTCCGCTGGATGCCAATGCATAAATGGGACGCCTGCGCGTTTCCGGTCAATCCGGAAGACCTGGAAGGCCGCGTCTGCTACGCCGGGCTTGATCTCTCATCCACGACGGACATCACGGCGCTCGTTCTGGTGTTTCCACCGACCGATGATGAAGACAGGTATCAGATACTCCCTTTCTTCTGGCTTCCGGAAGAGACGCTGGATCTGCGGGTCCGCCGAGATCATGTGCCTTATGACGTATGGGAAAGACAGGGTCATATCATGACCACGGAGGGCAATGTCGTTCATTATGGCTATATCGAGCAGTTTATTGAGAATCTCGGCCTGAAATACAACATTCGGGAAATAGCCTATGACCGCTGGAATGCCTCGGCGCTGGTGCAGCGCCTGGAGGACGAGGGCTTCACCATGGTCGATTTCGGGCAGGGCTTCTCTTCCATGTCCAATCCGACAAAAGACCTTATGCGCCTGACGCTGGAGCAGAAGATCGCCCATGGCGGACAGCCGGTTCTGCGCTGGATGATGGACAACATTTATATCCGCATGGATCCCGCCGGAAATATTAAGCCGGATAAGGAAAAAAGCACCGAGAAGATCGACGGCGCGGTCGCGCTGATCATGGGGCTTGCCCGGGCGATCCGATGCGGTAACGACACAAGCGACAGCGTATATGATGCACGCGGTCTGCTTGTTTTTGAATAGGAGGCAACATGAGTAAACTTTCTGGTCTGTTCCGCTCAAGGGACACTCCCAAAAACAGTACGCCGGGATCGGCATACAGCTTCTTCTTTGGCACCTCAGCAAGCGGTAAGCGTGTCAACGAACGCTCCGCCATGCAGATCACGGCGGTCTACTGCTGCGTCCGCATTATCGCGGAAGCAATCGCCAGCCTGCCGATCCATGTCTATCGCGTAAGCGACAACCGCTCTGAAAAAGCGACGGATCATCCGCTGTACTTTCTGCTGCATGATGAGCCAAATCCAGAGATGAGTTCCTTTACGTTCCGAGAGGTGATGATGACGCATCTGCTCCTGTGGGGTAACGCATACGCACAGGTCATCCGAAACGGAAAGGGTGAGGTCGTTGCGTTGTATCCGCTCATGCCAGACCGTATGACCGTCGACCGGGATGAACACGGACGTCTTTATTACGAGTACCGTGTGTCTCCCGATGACGCTCCGATCAATAAAGATGAAAGAGTGATTCTGGAGCCGTCGAGTGTGCTTCATATTTTCGGTCTGGGCTATGACGGGCTGGTCGGCAAGTCGCCGATCGCCATGACAAAGAACGCGATTGGCCTTGCCATTTCCGCCGAGGAGTATGGCAGCAAGTTCTTTGCCAACGGCGCTCAGCCTGCGGGCGTCCTCGAACATCCCGGAACATTGAAAAACCCGGACAAGCTCAGGGCAAGCTGGCATGAAACCTATGGAGGTTCCCAGAACGCCAACAAAATCGCCGTTTTAGAGGAAGGTATGAAGTATACCCCGATCAGCATCTCTCCGGAGCAGGCCCAGTTCCTGGAAACGCGCAAGTTCCAAGTAGATGAGATCGCGAGGATCTTCCGCATCCCTCCGCATATGATCGGAGACCTGGAAAAGAGCAGCTTCAACAACATTGAGCAGCAGTCGCTGGAGTTTGTGAAGTACACGCTGGATCCATGGGTCTGCCGCTGGGAACAGGCGATCCGGCGGACGCTGCTGACGCAGGAAGAGAAGAAGCAGTACACCGTGAAGTTCAATGTCGACGGTCTTCTGCGCGGAGACTATAAGTCCCGCATGGACGGTTACGCCATTGCGCGAAACAACGGCTGGATGTCGGCGAACGATATCCGCGCCCTTGAGAATCTTGACTTGATCCCCGCGGAGGAAGGCGGGGACCTGTATCTGGTCAATGGAAATATGGTGCCCCTCATTGACGCGGGCACCGCATACAACGAAGGGAAGGAGGAAAAATCTGATGAAGAAGTTCTGGAACTGGAAGAAACCGGCAGTGACGGATCAGAATCAGGATCCGGTAACGGAAAGGATTCTGGTGCTCAACGGAACAATAGCGGAAGAAAGCTGGTTTGATGACGATGTTACACCAGCGATGTTCAAAGACGAACTAATGTCCGGAGACGGCCCGATCACGGTGTGGATCAACAGCCCCGGCGGAGATTGCATCGCAGCGGCGCAGATCTACAACATGCTGATGGACTACAGAGGCGGAGTCACCGTCATTATAGATGGCATCGCAGCATCGGCAGCTTCCGTAATCGCGTCCGCGGGGGACAAAGTCCTGATCAGTCCGGTTGGGATGATCATGGTGCACAACCCCGCGACTGTCGCGTTTGGGGATGCGGACGAGATGAAGAAAACCATCTCCATGCTGAACGAGGTCAAGGAGTCAATTATCAACGCCTATGAGATCAAGACCAGTCTGCCCCGTGACAAAATCTCAAAGCTTATGGATGCGGAGACTTGGATGAACGCGAAAAAGGCTGTAGAGCTTGGCTTTGCGGACGGGATTCTGGAACGTGAATCCTCATATGGGCCCGATGACGAAGCTACTGTAGCCATGGCCTATTCGGAAGCCAAAATTGTGAACTCTCTCCGTGAGAAAATCACGGCAAAATGCACGATTCAGCCCATGGCTGAAGACAATCGTATTCTGGCCGATTCCCTCAGGGAACGGCTTAATTTATTAAAAAACTGGAGGTAAAACCAATGAGTAAAGTCCTTGAGATGATGGAAAAAAGAAACCAGGCATGGGACAGCGCGAGAGCGTTTGTCGACAGCCATAGCGACCAGGACGGCTTCCTGTCCGATGAAGATGCCAGGACCTATGCGGAAATGGAGCAGAAGGTCAGAGACTACGGTGTCGCGATTGAACGGCTTCAGCGGATGGAAGCTCTGGACGCTGAACTGTCGCAGCCCGTTGATACGCCGATCATTCTGCGCCCCTCCCGCCAGAGCATGGGAGAGGAGAAAACCGGACGCGCGTCTGACGCCTACAGGAAGGCAATGCTGGAAGGAGTCCGCTCTAATTTCCGCATTGTCAGCAACGTTCTGCAGGAAGGTGTCGCAGAGGACGGCGGCTATCTGGTCCCCGCAGAGTGGGACCGCAGGCTGATTGATGTCCTTACTGAGGAAAACATTATGCGCGGTCTCGGCACCGTGATCGTCACTTCCGGCGAACACAAGGTCAATATCGCCACCAATAAGCCCGCTGCACTGTGGGTCGAAGAAGGCGGCGCGCTTACGTTCGGAGAAGCGGCGTTCGATCAGAAGACTATGGATGCCCATAAGCTTCATGTCGCTATCAAAATCACGGAAGAGCTTCTCTATGACAACGCGTACAATCTGGAGGGCTATATGATCACACAGTTCGGCAAGGCAATCAGCAATGCTGAGGAGGACGCCTTCCTCAACGGCGACGGCGAAGGCAAGCCCACCGGCCTGTATCATCCCACAAAGGGCGGTCAGGTTATGGACACTGTCGCCACGCTGAAGGAAGACGACATGATCAATCTGGTCTACGCTCTGAAGCGTCCGTACCGCAAGAATGCCAGCTTTATCATCAATGATAAGACCATCGCTGTTCTGCGGAAGCTGAAGGACAAGAACGGCCAGTTTATGTGGCAGCCCAGCTACCAGGCCGGCGAGCCGGATCGGCTGCTTGGTTACAGCGTGCATACTTCCGCTTATGCTCCGGAGAATATCATCTCCTTCGGTGACTACAGCTACTATAACATCGGAGATCGCGGCACCCGTTCGATCACCCAGCTGCGTGAGCTGTTTGCCGGCAACGGCATGATCGGCTACGTTGCCAAGGAGCGTGTCGATGGCTGCCTGCTGCTGCCGGAGGCTGTCCAGATTCTGAAGATCGGCGAGTAAGACAGAAATGGGGCCGTCAGCAATGGCGGCTCCTCCTGCGATTGGAGGCAACCATGATTGTGACACTGAAGACAGCAAAAACTTATCTCCGGGTCGATCATGATGAGGATGATGTCATCATACGGCGCATTCTTAAAAACGCTGTGCAGCTCTGTATGGATGTGGGAAGGTTCGATTCCGTGCAGGAATTCCGTGAACAATGCAGGGAAGCGAAGATCGCGGTGCTTTACGCGACCGCATATCTGTATGAGCACCGGGAAGAAGCGGACCACAAGGCGCTAACCTTCTCACTGCGCGCGCTGATGGAGGGAAGCAGGAAGGCGGTATTCTGACATGAATATTGCACGACTGAATGAAAGTATCCTGATCCAGAAGACCGAAACAGTCGTGGACAGGTATGGGAATCACAAGCCGGACTGGACTGATTACTTTGCCTGCCATGCGTCAGTGACCGGGGCCGCATCTTCCGCACAAAACGGAGCGCAGCAGGTCATCGCGGGACAGACCGTAGATATCTCAGATGTAGCCTTTACTGTGCGCTGGTGCCAGAAGACCGCAACCGTGAATAATACCGAATACCGCATCCTGTTTTGCGGGGACTACTATGACATTCTTGCTGTGGATCACATGAACTTCCAGCGAAAATGCGTCAAGTATCGGTGCAGAAAGGTGAGGCGGTGATAATGAGCGCAAAAGTCAGTATCGACCGCATGGCCGAGGAAATCAACGGCCTGCTGCGGGAGTATGCCGATCTTGCCGCTGATGAGATGAAAACCGCTGTGAAAAAGGCCGGAGACACCACGAAAAAGGAAATCCGGAACAACGCGCCCGGCACCGGCAAGTATGCCAGCAGCTGGAGGAGCAAGACCACGAAGGAAGATTCTTCTTCCCTGCAGGTGACGGTGTATTCTCCGACCCGGTACAGGATCGCCCATCTGCTGGAGCATGGCCATGCCAAACGCGTCGGCGGACGGGTGAAGGCCTATCCCCATATCGCGCCCGCGGAGGAAGCCGCTGAAGAGCAGCTGGTCTCCGACATTATGAAAGCATTGGAGAAGGGATAATGACACACAATGAACTGATGGCCATGCTGGCCGGGGCCGAAATCCCGGTCGCTTATGACCACTACGCGGAGGGGGAATCACCTGATCCTCCCTTTATCTGTTTCCGGTATCCGGCGACAAACCATTTCTCCGCTGATGGGAAAGCGTATTATCTGATCGCTCAGGTCGATGTAGAGATGTACACCGATCTGAAAAACCCGGAGCTGGAAGCGCGTGTTGAGGATATTCTCGATGCGCATGGCATTTTCTACGATAAAACCGAGGTCTGGATAGAGAGCGAACGCCTCTATGAAGTCCTCTATACATTTGAGATTGGGGGTAATCTACTTGCCGAATAACAAGAAAAACAAGGTGAAGTACAACCTTAAAAATGTACACGCCGCCATCCTCACGAAGGGCGATGATGGCACGTTCACGTATGCGGTTCCCAGGGCGATCCCGGGCGCTGTGTCCCTTTCCCTTGACGCGGAAGGCGACAGCTCTCCGTTCTATGCCGACGGCATTGTGTATTTCCGCACCAGCGCCAACAACGGCTACTCCGGCGATCTGGAGCTTGCCCTGATTCCCGAGTGGTTCCGCACGGATGTTCTGCAGGAGACCAGGGACAGCAACGGTGTTCTGATCGAGCGTTCGGACAATACGGAGTCCGTCTATTTCGCTCTGCTGTTCGAGTTTGACGGCGATCAGAACGCAATCCGCCATGTGCTCTATAACTGCACCGCAGCACGCCCGACGATTTCTTCCCAGACCAAGGAAGAGAGCATCGAGCCTGTGACGGAAACGCTGAGTCTTACCGCTGATCCGAGGGAGGACGGCCTGGTCAAGAGCCGCACCGGCGATACCACGACCGCCGCGATCTATGACGGCTGGTACGATGCGGTCTATGTCCCCGCGGCGGAAGGCAACGGTGACTGATCATGCTTGAGAAAACTGTAAAGATCGGAGACCGGGATGTGAAGTTCCGGTCTTCCGCTTCCGTCCCCAGACTGTACCGCATCAAGTTCAAGCGGGATATCTTCCGGGACCTGGCAAAGCTGGAGAAAGCCTATAGCCGTAAGACGGACGAGGGGGACGAGATGCAGATTGAGGATTTGGAGATCTTCGAGAATGTGGCGTACATCATGGCGTTGCATGCGGACCCGTCCATCCCGCCGACCATTGACGAGTGGCTGGATCAGTTCGAGATGTTCAGCATCTATGAGGTGCTGCCTGAGATTCTGGAACTGTGGGGCACGAACATGATCACGGACGTTGAGTCTAAAAAAAACTTCAATCGAGTAACCGCGAAATGACAACGGCGCTGTTCCTTCTGCGCTGTGTTGAACTTGGCATCTCCATCCGGGACCTTGACCTTCTGACAATCGGAATGGTTATTGATCTGATGGTAGAAAAGGGCAATGACAGCGTGGAAGAGAACAGTGAGAGAGGGTCTGTGCGGATGGCTCAGCAGAGCGATTTTGACAATTTCTGACCAGGCAAGAGAGGTGAGGAAACGTGGCATCCAGAATTAAGGGCATAACCGTCGAGATCGGCGGCGACACCACAGGACTGGAAAAAGCCCTGAAACAAGTAAATACCAATATCCGGGAAACCCAGTCCCAGCTGAAGGATGTCTCCCGGCTTCTGAAGCTTGATCCATCCAACACGGAGCTTCTCGCCCAGAAACAGCGCCTTTTGAAGGATGCTGTCCACGAGACAAAAGAGAAGCTGGACGCTCTGAAGCAGGCCCAGCAGCAGGCGAAGGAGCAGCTGGAGAACGGCACCCTCGGGCAGGACAAGTATGACGCCTTGGAACGGGAGATTGTCGAGACCGAGCAGAAGCTGAAATCCCTGACGAAGGAGTATAAAAACTTCGGCTCTGTCGCCGCGCAGCAGATCGCTGTGGTTGGCGAGAAGATGAAAGAACTCGGCGGCAAAATGGAACAGGCCGGAAAAGACCTGACCATGAAGGTCACCGCGCCGATCGTCGCCGCCGGTACCGTCGCGGTGAAGAACTTCGCCGAAGTGGACAAGACCATGACGCTGGCAAACCAGACCATGGGCAACACCGCTGAGGAGGCGGAGATGCTCGATCAGGCGATGTCAAAGGCGGCAGCAAACTCCACCTATGGTATGTCCGATGCTGCGAACGCGGTCCTGAACTTCGCCCGCGCCGGTCTTAATGCGGAGCAGGCAGCGCAGGCTCTCGCACCGGCAATGAATCTGGCAGCTGGAGAAGGTGGCAACCTGGACACTGTTTCCGCAGGACTTGTCGCTACGATCAACGGTTTCCAGGACGGTTTTGATCAGGCGGCCCGATACGCGGATGTGTTTGCGGCTGCGTGCAACAACTCAGCCCTGGATGTGAACAGCCTGTCCGACGCCATGAGTGTAGCGGCTCCTATCTTCCATGCTGCGGGCTACTCCGTAGAGGATGCGGCTCTGTATATGGGCGTCATGGCCAATAACGGTGTGGACGCAAGTACCGCCGCAAACTCTCTGAAGACAGGCATGGCCCGTTTAGCCAAACCCGCCAAAGAAGGCGCTGAGATGCTGGACAAGCTGGGGATCAGTGTGTTCAACGCGGACGGCACCATGAAGGATTCCGTCGAGGTGCAGAAGCTCCTGCATGACAGTTTCGCCACGCTCTCGGAGAAGGAGCAGATCGCGGCAGCCAGCGCCATCTTTGGAAAGAACAACATGAGCAGCTGGCTCGCCCTGATCAATACCGCGCCGGAAAAGGTAGAGGAACTGGCAGACAGTCTCGGGCATGCAAAAGGCACAACGGACGAGATGGCGGAAGCCATGATGGGCGGTTTCGGCGGCTCCATCGAGAAACTGAAATCTTCCCTCGACGTCCTGATGTATACCCTCGGCAAGCTGGCTGCTCAGTACCTGACACCTGTGATCGAGAAGGTTCAGGCGGCTGTGGACAAGTTTATGTCGCTGGACAATGGCACGAAAGACCTGATCGTCCGAATACTGGGTATAGCTGCGGCAGTTGGCCCGGCTCTTGTTGTGGGCGGAAAGCTCATGAAGGGGCTTGGCTCGATTCTTACCTTTGTGCCGAAACTGGTCGGGGGGATTAGAATCGTCATGGGACTCATGAATCCGTGGACGCTTGCCATCGCCGCAGTCATTGCGGTTGGAATCCTTCTCTATAAAAACTGGGACAAGATCAAGGAGACGGCTACAAAGGTGGCTGCATGGGTATCCGAGAAATGGAACGCCATGAAGGAAAAGGTCGGCGGCGCGGTCGACAGGATGAAGGAAAGAGTGTCTGATGCATGGGAAAAGATGCATGAGAACATCTCTGGCCTGAAAGAGAAGATCGGCGCGAAGGTCGATAGTCTCAAGAATAAGTTCCATTCCTTCGGCGAGTCCGTGAAGGAAAAATGGACGGCAACATGGGAAACCATGACTCCCATACTGGAGACCGTTTTCGCTCCGGTCAAAGATGTGTTTGATGGAATTCTAACGGCGATAAAGGGCGTTTTCGATGTTTTCGCCGGACTCTTTACCGGAGACTGGGAACGTATGAACACTGGACTTGGAGAAATCTTCTCTGGGGCATGGAATGCGATTAAATCACATTTTGAGTTTATCACGACGCTTATCAAGACTGCAGCAGACGGATTCCTTGGCCTGTTCGGTCTTGACTGGGAGACAGCCTGGACTGGCGTGAAGACTTTCTTCGAAACAACATGGACCGGAATCTCAGACTTCTTTACCACAAAGTGGGCTTCGATCAGGGAGACCGTATCCGGGGCGATGAGCAATGTGAAAGACACGCTCAGCACCGGATGGGATAATGCAAAGGAAACCGTCACAGGGCTGGTGGAAAGAATTCGTACCGGCGTTTCGGACAAGTGGGAGAACCTGCGGTCCGGAACAAGCACTGTGATGGGAAATATCCGGTCTACCACGCAAAACGTCTGGGAGAGCATCCGGTCAACTGCGACGTCCAAGGCTGATCTGATGAAGAGCAAGATTTCCTCTGTGTTCGACAGCATCAGCTCAAAGGCTGATACGATCTGGGAGAACATCAAATCTGGAATTACCACCAAAATTGAAGCGGCAAGGGATGCGGTTCGAAACGCCATCGACCGCATGAAGAGCTTCTTCAATTTCACATGGTCCCTGCCGCACATCGCTCTTCCGCATTTCAGCATTTCCGGATCTTTCAGCCTGAATCCGCCGTCGATCCCGCATTTCTCTGTGTCCTGGTATAAGAAGGCCATGGAGGGCGGCATGATCCTGAACAATCCGACGATCTTCGGTATGCAGGGGAACAGGCTGCTGGGCGCGGGAGAAGCGGGGCCTGAGGCTGTGGTCGGCACGCAGTCCCTGATGCAGATGATACAGAAAGCGGTATCCGCCGTCAATACCGCTGCCAACATCAACTACGGCGGTGTGACGATAAATGTGTACGGCGCGGAAGGCCAGAACATCAAAGACCTCGCAGATGAGATTGAAGAACGCATTAATTTCGGAGTCGCCAGAAAGACGGCGGCGTGGGCATGAGAGGAGGAGAGCCATGCATCGCTTTATCTATAACGGAAAAAACAGCAGAGACCTTGGACTCGTCCTCTCCGGCGAGGATGTCTGGAAGTCCGCCGTTCCGGATCTGGAGTTTAAATCTATCCCGGGCCGGAACGGTGATTTGCTCATAAGCAACAACCGCTTCAGCAATGTGGAGATCACATACCATGTCGGTGTAAAGAGAGGGTTCCCTCTCAAATATTCAGGGCTGATGAACTTTCTGCTGTCAGACCCGGGCTATCACCGCCTGGAAGACAGCTATCATCCGGAGCATTTCCGCATGGGGGTATTCGCTTCTGACGTGAATCCGCAGCTGGGCGCTTTGAATCAGAGCGGCACATTCGATCTGACCTTCAACTGCAAGCCGCAGAAGTTCCTGAAGCAGGGGGAGAGAGCTGTTGTTTTCACAGAAAACGGAAGCATCTATAACCCCACGCTGTTTTCCTCAAAGCCCCTCATCCGCGTATATGGCGCGGGGGAAGTGACCATCGGGCAGAACAGTTTCCGGCTGACGGAGAACAATGAGTTTTGCGATGTCGACTGTGACCTACAGGATGCCTGCCATGGCGCGGAGAACCGAAACGGAACGCTTGTCCTGACGGTCGGAGATTTCCCGGTCTTGAAGCCCGGAGAGAATGTGGTGGTGCTGGGAACCGGAATCACGAAGCTTGAAATCACGCCAAGGTGGTGGTGCCTGTGAAACCTGTTCTGTATGAGGCCGCAGAGACCGAGTTTGTCTCCAACGGCATAGGACGGCTGTCGGATGCAGTTTCCTGCACTGTGCTGGAAGAGCGCAACGGCCAGTATGAACTGGAGATGGAGTATCCGGTAAGTGGAATCCATTATAAAGAGCTGGCTGAGGATCGTATTATCCTTGCCCGCCATGATGACACTTCCGACACACAGCCCTTCCGAATCTATAAAATATCCCGTCCAATGAAGGGCATTGTGACGGTATATGCGAGGCATATCAGCTACCAGCTCTCCAAGGTAGTTGTTCTCCCTTGCGCAGCGAATTCCTGCGCTGCTGCGCTGCAAGAGATCAAACAGCACAGCCAGGGCGATAATCCCTTTACTATGTGGACGGACAGGAATCTGGAGGCAAACTTCAAAGTTACAGTCCCATCCGCTTTCCGATCCCTTCTCGGCGGCACGTCCGGTTCCATTCTGGATGTTTATGGCCCAGGGGAATATGAGTGGGACAGATGGACGGTGAAGTTCCATGCAGCCCGGGGCGCGGATACAGGCGTCACGATCCGTTATGGAAAGAACCTGACGGACATCAAGAAGACCACCGATCTCAGCGATCTGTGGACGGGTATTGTCCCGTACTGGTCTGGCACCGATGACGCGGATGAGCCCGTTGTGGTCATGCTGGAGAATCCCGTTATTTATTCCCCGGCGGCGTCCAATTACGCATACAAGCTCATCATTCCTGTGGATCTTTCATCCGGCTTTGAGCAGCAGCCGACAGTGGAGCAGCTGAGGGCGAAGGCCGAGGCATATGTGAGAAATAACGCGCAGAGCAGGATACCGGAATCAATCGATATTTCCTTCGTCGCTCTCTGGCAGACCGCCGAGTATAAGAATGTCGCTCCTCTTCAGCGGCTCCGGCTCTGCGATACGGTATCTGTTTACCACACTGGACTTGGCATCGAATCGACCGGGAAGATCGTGTCTGTCACATACAACGTTCTGCTGGAGCGTTATGACAAGATGACCATCGGGGAAGCCCGGACGCATCTGTCCGATTCCATCAAAGCTATTTCCGAAACCGCGACAAAGGAACTGCCCACGACTTCCGCCATGCAGCAGGCCATTAAGAAAGCCACTAACCTAATCACCGGCGGACATGGCGGGCATGTGATTCTGAGCACCAACGCGCTGGGACAGCCGGAAGAGATCCTGATTCTGGACACTGAGACTGTTGAAACTGCGGTTGAGGTCCTACGGATCAACAAGAACGGTATCGGCTTCTCCCACAATGGCTATAACGGTCCGTTTGAAACAGCATGGACGCTGGACGGCAATTTCGTGGCTGACTTCATCACGACAGGCTCTCTTAACGCTAGTCTGATCGATACTGGTGTGCTGAACGCATCTCTGATCACAACAGGACTACTGAAGGATAAAACCGGCAACAACTACTGGAACATGGACACCGGAGAGTTCCGGCTTGCCTCGACGGTTTCAGTCAGTACCACGGACGGGCAGTCTGTGACGGTACAAACGCTGTCGCAATACATGCAGGGCATTGCGGATGATGCTGCGGAAGATGCGGTTGACGCTTATGACGAGGAGCTAACCCAACAGGCTGTGTTCAATAAGCTCACCAATGACGGTGAGACACAGGGCATTTACCTGGAGAACGGGAAGCTGTATCTGAACGCCACATATATCAAGACAGGAACACTTTCTGCAAATATCATTACAGCCGGAATCCTAAAGGATTCGAAGAATAAAAACAGCTGGAACCTTGATACCGGTGTTCTGACGGCATCGAACATTTCGGCGACCGGAAGTTTCACCTGCGGTGATTCAAACGGCGCTTCTCTGGAGATGGCTGACGGCAAAATCACGGGCTACCTGAATAACCGCCAGTATGGCCAAATTACGCTGGCCACCCATGTGGACTACCGGTACAAGAACGGTCCCGTTCAGTACAAAGATGCCATGGTTTTGGAAAGCACAGATATGTTCCTGATTGTCACTCCATATCTGGCTGTCCGCGAAAACTGGTACAACAGCTATTCTTATAATGTCGGAATCACAAACACATTCGGTCAGAGTATCGTAACCAATCTTAGCGCGACGGGAAACGACTATGGTATCGGCAGCATGAGCTGGGGCTCTGGAAGATTTTCGCTGACGTTTATTCACGGCGTCTGCGTCGACTGGTATGAGGTGTATCCAACATGAATAAAACAATCGTAGCGTATCGGGAGTACGACCCAATTCATGATTTGTTCTCTGCGATCCTCGATTTTAATCCTGAGACGCTGCAGAAGAAGTATGACGGTGGCATCCGGTTCTACGCATTCTATTCCGACAGCACGAGAAGCGAAGTGAAGCCGGAAGAAGTCAAGCGGCTGGGTGAAGCAAAACAGGAAACCCTGCGGTTCATTCAGCCTGCCTATGTAAACGAACGGACTCAGGCTATTTTTGATATCCTGAACGGAATCATGGAGCCACTGCTCGAGATTCTGCCGGAGGAAAGCGGAGAGGAAGAGACTCCTGTCTTACAAAAAGCGGCTCTGAATTCCACTGCGAAGACAGCAGCTCTTACGAGTGCTGCCCCGGCCAGCACATCGTATAAAGACAGAGTCCGGGCAGCATTCCAAAATCTGAAATCACTGGTAGAAATGGGGGATGAAAACAGTGAAGATGACAAATAACGAGGCCTATGAGGCATTGAATCTGCTGGTGCGCCTGCGGGAAAAAGGGCGGCTCGGCTTTGTGATCGCCAAAAACATCCGTATTCTGCGGGGCGAGATTTCCGAGTATATCTCTCTCCGGGACAAATTCATCCAGGAGGCCGGAACGCGGAAGGGTGATGCATATGTGATCGAGAATCCTGAGAACATCCAGAAATTCATGGATCTGATCAGCGAATACGACAGCATTTCCTTCGAGTTCACACCGCAGACGATTGATGAAGAAACATTCTGCTCCGGCGGCCTTACGTCGGATCAGATGTACGCTTTGGACTGGATGGTGAAAGAGTAATGCTGTTTTCAACTTACTACGACATTGATGTCAGCCCGGGCGGAATCCCGCTGACAATCGATGCTTCCCAGTATGACGCCGACGCGAGGACGATCTACTTCAACCTGATCTCCCGCAACGGCGTCCTTGTTTTACCTGCAGGTGTGCATGCTGAAGTCCGGGGAACTAAGCCCGATGGTAACGGGTTCTCTTATGACTGTGAGATCAGCGGGAATACCGTCGCGGTGGTTATCACGGAACAGATGTGCGCAGCCGCAGGCAGGGTGCATTGCGAGCTTGTCATCTACACTGGAACGCCTGCGTCAGAAGCGGAGGAAGCCTCCGCCGATTTCCAGCAGCTCTGCACCGCCACATTCTTCCTCATGGTTAAACGTGCCGCGCTGGATAAGGATACTCTGAAATCCGGATCGGAGATCAAGCAGCTGATCACCGTGATCGACCGGACGGATGAACTGCTGGCAGCTGCCGCGACCATGGACGATGCCAAAGCAACTGTAACCCAGAAGACCAAAGAAGCGACAGATGCCGCTGCCGCCGCACAGGAATCCGAGGATGCCGCTGCCGAGTCGCTCCGGTCCATGGAGGAGCTGGCTGAAGAAACAGAAGAGAGCGTGAATGAGACACTCCAGAGCGTTGAGAATAAGACGCAGGAGCTTCTCCGCATCACCTATGATTCGGACTACCTTGCCAAACGTGCGCTGGAGGTAGCTGAAGAAGCAAGCAATGAGGCAGTTGAGACCAGCGGCAAGCTGGATCAGGTAAACGATACCATGGAGAACGTTCTGAATGTTGCGGGGACTAAGGTGGACGGCGCTTTCGAGGAGAACGGCTATCTTTATCTGACGGCAAACAATGAAGTCGTTGTCGGCCCTCTCGGACCTTTCTCCAGCAACGGCTCCGGTGGCGGCGGGGGCGGTTCCACGGGCAACAACGCCGTTATCAAGGTTACCAATATCACGGGCTGGATGTCAAGAACAATCGCGCCGGACACAGAATGCAATGTGACGGTCAACTGGTCTTCCGTCGAGGATGACATGCCAACCGGAAACGGTGCGCTTCAGCTTCTCGTGAACAATGTTGTCGTGCTTTCGACCAGCGTTCAGCAGGGCAACGTAGTGATCAATCTTGAACCGTACTGCGGCCAGGGCGCGAACACCTGCAAAGTCAGGATTACCGACATCTACGGCAACTCCCGGACGATCAATTTCTCCATCACCAAAGTTGTTCTGACGCTGTCCAGCACCTTCGATGCCAGCGCACCGTTTACCGGAGCCGTCTCGTTCCCGTATACCCCTGTGGGTGCATCTGTCGAAAAGACAACACATTTCATTCTGGACGGCAACGAGATCGGAACACAGCGCACAACGGTATCCGGCAGGCAGGTGACCTACACCATTCAGGCGCAGGCCCATGGTGCTCACTCTCTGAGGATATATTTCGAGGCAACGGTGAATGGGGAGACAGTTAAATCCAATGAGCTGTACTACGAATTTATTTCCCTTGAGCAGCTCAACAATACGACCATCATCACATCGTCTTTCAATACAACCGAAGTCAATCAGTACACGTCCGTCATCATTCCGTACCGCGTTTATACACCGAATTTGGATCACACAGCTGTCAAACTTTATCTGAATGATGCGCTGGTTTCTTCGCCGACCGTTGACCGGTCTGAAACAAGCTATACCTTCCGCGCTGACAGGGCCGGAACAACAGTCTTCCGCATCGAAGCGGGCGGCGTGTCAAAGATATTCACCTTGACCGTCAATGAGATGGACATCGATCTGGAGGCGGAAACGGAAGACCTCGTTCTGTATCTGAACGCCCAAGGGCGCAGCAATCAGGAAGAGACGAAAGCGGTATGGAGCTATGAAGGCATATCTGCTTCTTTCAGCAACTTCAACTGGGTTCTTGATGGCTGGCAGACGGACAGCGACGGCATCAATGTGCTCCGGCTGGTGGACGATGCCCGCGTTACAATCCCTTACCGCATCTTTGAAAACGACTTCAAAGCATCGGGCAAAACCATAGAGATAGAGTTTGCAACAAGAGAAGTTTCGGACTATTCAGCGACACTGCTGTCCTGCGTAAGTTCCGGCGACCCTGTCGGTCTTACGATCACGCCGCAGATGGTCTCCTTCGCCGGAGCGCAGAATTCCATCAGCACACCTTATAAAGACAATGAGCATATCCGGCTTTCCATCGTTGTGGAGAAGCAGAATGAGAACAGGCTTGTCCTGGTTTACATCAACGGCGTTATGTCCCGCGCAATCCAGTATGCCAGCGGAGAACGCTTCTCACAGCTCGAGCCTGCGGGAATCACCATCGGCTCGAATTCCTGCGGCATTGACATCTACACGATCCGTGTTTATGACAACAGCCTGAACCGGATGCAGGTGCTGGACAACTGGATCGCCGACACACAGATCGGAGAGCTGATGCTGGAGCGCTACAGCCATAACAATGTGTATAACGAAGCGGGCGAGATCACGATAGCGGATCTTCCGCCCGACCTGCCCTATATGATCGTGGAGTGCGCAGAGCTTCCGCAGTACAAGGGCGATAAGAAAACCTGCTCAGGATCGTTCACTGTTCCGGGAGACGCAGAGAAATCCTTCACTTTCACGGGCTGCCAGATCAATGTGCAGGGCACGTCTTCGGCTATCTATTACCGGAAGAATTACGATCTCCAGTTCAAAGAAGGTTTTGTGACTTCTGCGGGAGCAACTGTAGACACATATGCCCTTCGCTCCGGATCCATTCCGTTTAACCGCTTTGTGCTGAAGGCGGACGTCGCGTCCAGCGAATCGGCAAACAACACGGTGCTGACCATGTTCTATAACGATTCCTGCCCGTACCGGACTCCGGCCATGCAGGAGAACCCGAAAGTGCGTTATGGCATCGAGGGAATTCCCATTGTGCTGTTCTGGTATAACCCGGGTGATCAGACGACAAGCTTCCTCGGAAAGTACAATTTCAATCTGCCGAAGAGAGCGCCGACACCTTACGGCTATTCCGGGAACATGGAGTCATGGGAATGGGAACGCAACAACAGCGCCAACGTCAAATTCCAGGACGATGACTTCACTTCGGAATCCTGGGACAACCTGAACCAGAAATACTACCCGACGTGGTATGACGATTTTGAGGCCAGGTTCCCGAGCGATGAGTGGCGGGATTATTCGCAGCTGAAGGAATTTATCGGCTGGGTGAAGAGCACTTGGAGAGAGACCGCTACAAATGAGGATCTTCCGGCCCCGGTCACATACCGCGTTACCACCACGACCACGATCAATGAGTATAAGGACGACGACAGCTATACCATAGTGGAAAGCAAGGTGGACGGAAGCACCGTCTACGACATCACCTTCACGAAAGATACGAAGGCATACAGGCTTACGAAGTTCCGCGCCGAAGCTCCTGATTATATGGAAATCGAAAGCGCCTGCTATTACTACCTGTACACCGAGCTGTTCCTGATGATCGACTCCCGCGCCAAGAACATGTTCGTAGGCTTTGACGGGAGCGCGATAGAGAATGAAGAGTAAGGGGGAAACGATATGTCCGAGAGGGCAATGAAAAACAAAGTGGTTTTCGAGCCGTATGACATGGACACCGGTCTTGCGACGAACAACTCCGGCGTCCTGATGTTTGGGCCGTCGCTTGAGGACATCGACACGGTATCCAGCGTCATCAGCGGCGGAGACAGCGGCGGTTCAAACGCGCCCGTATACAACGCGCAGGATTCCGTTTTGTGGTGCAATGTGCGGGACGCTTTCCGAGGAGAGCTGACGCAGATGTACCGGAATCTCCGTGCTGGCGGCATCTGGTCATACCGCGTCATCAAGCAGCTGTTCGAGGATCATCAGAAGAAGTGGCCCGAGGCTGTTTTCAATGAGGACGCCTGGATTAAATATATCATCCCGCTGGTAGACCCCGTCACTGTGGACGAGAGCACCGGCGAGCTGATCCGGACGGCGCGGTATTTGACGATGCTCCAGGGCAGCAAGGCTGAGCAGAGGAAATGGTGGCTGTGGAACCGTTTTAGATATCTGGACAGCAAGTACAACACCGGGGATGCTTCCGCTAACGTCATCAACATCCGTCTGTTCAACAGCGGAACGCTGAGCATTACGCCTGCGGTCGACCTGTATGTCGGCGTCAGTTTCGGCGGCGGCACGACGCCCGCGATGGAGAGGACTTCGGCGAATGTCCCGGCGGAGTTTGTCTATGTCATGCCCACGACGGTCACTGAAATGGAGACATGGATTTATTCCGCTGACCTGATCACGGATGTTGGAGACCTTTCGGTGTTCTATCCGAATGAATGTGATTTCTCCAAGGCCACAAGGCTGAAGCGGCTCAAGATCGGCGACAGTTCGCCGGGCTATTCCAACGCCAACTTTGTCACGCTGGACGTTCGCAACTGCGGCCTTCTGGAGTCCATCGACTGCCGGAACTGCCCGCAGCTGAGAATATCCATCGATCTGGAAAACTCGCCCCGGCTGACGGAGGCGTATTTTGAGAACACAGCGATCACGGGTGTGGAGCTGACGGATGGCGGAGCGATTGAAACGCTGCATCTGCCTGCGTCGATTACCACACTGACCTTGCTGAATCTGAAAAAGCTGACAGATTTTGTGCTTCCGTCCTATGCCAATATCTCCCAGCTCATGCTGGCGAATATGAGCAATGATGTGATTAATCCTGTCACTGTTCTGAACGCCATCCGTGCAAACTCCCAGGTCAATATTCAGGGGCTGGATATAAGCTTCAACAGCCTTGCGGAGGTTGAGGATTTCTACGATCTCCTTGACACCATGAAGGGCGTGACCAGGGATCGGAACAGCAATGGCGAGTGGAGCTATCATGTCTACGACCAGGCCCAGGTTTCCGGCACAATCCATGTGCCGAGCCTTTCCACCGATCAGATGCGCACCCTTCAGTCACGATACAGCAACATCCGTTTTGAGGCGGATAACTGGACATACCGAGTTCGATTCTATGACGGAGACACGCTTCTGCATACCGAGCAGGTGGCTGCAGGCAGCAATGCTACAGATCCTGTTGCCGCCGGGACAATCCCAACGCCGGAGAAAGCTTCTGTCGGACGGCAGGGCTATACCTATAGTGGCTGGGATGGTGCTCTCACCAATGTGCAGAGTGATCTTGATCTCCACACCGTTTTCACCGAAACCTATGCATACCAGATCACCTTTAAAAACTGGGATGATACGGTGCTGCTCACAAAGCTTATCCCGGAAGGACAGACCTGTCCGGACCCGGTGCAAACCGGAGAAATCCCGATCCCGACGCGGCCTGGCAACGCAAACTATGTGTACTCCTTCCTAGGCTGGACGGGCGGCGGACTCATCAACGTTACCAATGACCGCACCCTGACGGCTGCATTCAGCGAAGTGCAGAGCTATACAATCCGCTTCCTGAACTACGACAACTCTGTTCTGCTCACCATCTACCTGCAGAAAAACGCGCAGATTCCGAACCCCGTGCAGGCCGGGCTGATTGAGACACCGGTCAGGGATCGCGACACGAACTACGAGTACGTCTTCAGCAAATGGAGCAATGCGGGGACTGACGGATTTACCTTCGGCACGGTATCGGCAAACAAGGACTTCACCGCACAGTATACGTCGGTAGTTTATTACCGTTATATCTTCAAAGACTGGGACGGCACTGTGCTTCTGGAAGAGATCTATCATGCCAACGACACCGTTACCGACCCGATCACGGATGGGCGAATTCCTGAGCCTGCCAGAGAGCCGGAGGAAGGCGTCAACTACTTCTTCTGGAAATGGGGCAGCTACACCTTCCCGCGTAAGGCCACGGCGCATGTGACCGCTACAGCAACCTACCATACCGATGTGATCCATACCGTGACCTTCGTCAACTATGACAGCAGCGTGCTGGATATCCAGTATGTGCAGGACGGCTCTGACGCGGTTGACCCGATCACGTCGGGACGCATTGCCACACCGCTGAGGCCTTCCACCGCGGCGAATGAGTATACATTCAGCAAGTGGAACACAACCTTCACGGGTATTACAGCGGACAAGACGGTGACGGCAACGTACACAAGCGCGACCCGGTCCTACTATGTCACGTTCATGGACGGCAGTACGGAATTGGCAAGGGCGCTGACTGTGTGGAGCAAAACAGCAGAGTATCCAGGCTGGCCTGTAAACGCGGACGATCCCATGAAGTACCTGACCACATGGAACCCGGTCGTGTACAACGTGCAGGCGGATGTGACAACCTATGCCACATGGGCCGAGGCGAACATTACCGATTCGTGGGAGGAGATCTTTGCGGCGGAGCTGGATGGAACGTATAAGACGAAATACCAGATCGGCGATATCAAGCTGCTGGATCTCGGCAATGATGGTATCGTGCCCATGCGGATCGTCGCTTTCGATAAAGACGTCCTCGCGGATGGCAGCGGCTATGCTCCGATCACCTGGCTTGCTGTGACCGCGCCGTCCTCCCGCACAACATCGATCATTCTGCCAAGTCTGCGCACACAGAACAACAAGGTCAAGGAGAACTTTGTAGAGAGAACGGATGATGACGGCACCTATTACAGGACGACCTTCACCAGCTCGACCAGACAGGCCCGAGGGCAGTTCACCATCACGGCGAATGAGGACGCTGAGTTTACGGTCCGCATGTACGGCAGACCAACCTCAGATGGATCGATGATGCTCTTTGAGAATGATATCCCGATTTACGTCATCATCGATACAGACGGAGAGTCCAGGGACTTCACTTATTCCCTTAGCGCGGGAGAGAGCATCCGGCTGACAGGCTGCTTTACCCTGAACAAATCCGGCAATAGCAACAACTACGGCATGATCCGGTTCTTTACGGATGATGATATTACCGTCGAGCTGGAGAACCTCGCCGTTCTCAACAGCGCACAGGAGCAGGTGTATTCATGGGCTGAGAGCTATCTCCGAATCTACCTCAGTCGGTACTTCCTGCCAAGGCTGCCGGAAGTTGTGCGGAACAATTTGAAGCTGGTCACCAAGTATTCCGCGACTACCAAAACGCCGACCGAGGAGGAAGGCTTCGTTGTAACGCAGGACAAGCTGTGGGTGCCGTCCAAGACGGAGCTGAACGCACCCGCATCGTATACGGACTTCGTCCTTTCAATGGGGCCGAAGTACAGCGACTTCTTCGACAACACGGTGGTAAGGCAGGATCCAAAACGGTACTTCTACCGGAAGGGCGTCCAGTCCTCGGCGTTCCTGAGGGATATGCTCAAGGGAGACGCGGATTACAGCTGGGACAACGCCTTTGCGCCCGGCAACGGTCAGCTGCAGAATGAAATTGGCCAGTCGGTCAATGGCAGCTGCTGCCTGATGCTGGGGTTCTGCACCTGATATCTTACACAACGGGAGTCGGCAAAACACCGGCTCCCGAATCTTATGAACATGGAGGTAAATCATTATGAAAGAATTCTGGAATGTGGTACAGGCTGCGTTTGCGGCGGTCGGTGGATGGCTCGGATACTTCCTCGGCGGCTGGGACGGCCTGATCTACGCGCTGATCGTCTTTGTGGTCATCGACTACATCACCGGCGTGATGTGCGCGTTCAATGACAAGACGCTCAGCTCCGCCGTCGGCTTCCGGGGCATCTGCAAGAAGGTCCTGATCTTCCTGCTGGTCGGCGTCGGGCATGTGCTCGACACGTTCATCCTCGGCGAGGCGGCGGTGCTCCGGTCCGCCGTCATTTTCTTCTTCCTCGCGAATGAGGGACTGTCCATCACGGAGAACGCGGCACATCTTGGCCTGCCGATCCCTGACGCGCTGAATGAAGTGCTTCAGAATCTCCACAACCGGGCGGGGAAAAGCGGACACACTGAGGAGGAATACAACGATGAGCAGAGCGAGTGATATTGTAAAGATCGCGCTGGCAGAGGTGGGTTATCGGGAGAAGGCGTCCAACGCCTCTCTCGATGATCCTCAGGCCAACGCGGGCGGAGGGAACTGGACGAAGTATGCCAGAGACCTTGCCGCCGCCGGATACTATAACGGCAATAAGAACGGATATGCCTGGTGCGACGTCTTTGTGGACTGGTGCTTCTTCAAAGCATACGGCGCACAGGAAGGCCAGCGCATCCAGTGTCAGACCGGCGACCTCGGCGCGGCCTGCATCTATTCCGCGCAGTACTATATGATGCAGGGACGCTATGACCACAATCCACAGCCCGGCGATCAGGTGTTCTTCAACGTCAACGGCCAGATCGGACACACGGGAATCGTTGTGGCTGTGACGGGAAACAGCATCGAAGTGGTCGAGGGCAACAGCTCTGACCGGGTGCAGAAGCTTACCTATGACAAGGGCAGTTCCCGGATCGCCGGATATGGCCATCCGCTGTACGGCGAGGTGGACACCGCGACTGTCGCGGAGGAACCTCCTCTTACGCCGACAGCACCGGCATCGCAGACCGCAGTCGTCAAGCTGCCGGTTCTGAAGAACGGTGCTGTCAGCAATACGGTGAAGAACGCGCAGGCATTGCTGATCCGTCACGGGTACGCATGCGGCGGGCGCGTCATTGCTGGCCGGGAAAACCCCGATGGCGAGTTCGGCCCGACGACCGAGAAGGCTGTAAAAGCGTTTCAGAGTCTGAAGAAACTGAAGGCCGACGGCGAGATCGGCGCGGACACCTGGACGGCGCTTCTGACAACTTGACAGAACCCGTTTGATCATGTAGAATAGCGCCAACCCGAAAGGGCCGGAATGAAGAGCAATTACAGGCTTGGCGGCTGTTCCTACTCTCCGAAAGGAGGGATGGACGTGCGAATTACCTTTCACGTGAGGAAGTTTACGGTGACTATCATCATCGCGGAAACCCACAAGAAGGATCGCAGCGCAAAAAACAACCGCCACTCTGGCAAGTGACGGAAGTTTTGCGATCTTTCAATCGCTTAATGGACTAATCGAAACCTGAGGAGCAGCCGTAAAGTCTTGCTCTTCATTTCCCATTATACGGATTTTTGACTTTTTGTCAAGATACTGTGAGCCCCATCAGGGGCTTTTTTGTTGTCTATTTCCACCTGTTTCTTCCTCAAATCTTTGTGCAGTTTATGCCTCAGAATTATGTTGATAATTCCTGCTTTCAGAGGCATATATGTACACAAGAAAAGGCCAACCGAGCCGAAACAGGAGGTTTTCAACATGAAAAAGTACACGAACGAGGAACTGATCACCCGCATCGAAGACGGCAGCGAAGACGCGCTGGAGCAGCTTTTCCGCAACCTGCGCCCGATCATCCTGCATGAGGCGGAGATGTACCGGGACAAGATGAGCACCTACGACATGGACGACCTGGTGCAGGAAGGCAACATCCTCGCATGGGAGATCATCGTCAAAGGGACCTTCAAGACCGGAAAGTTCAGCACCTACTACACCAGCGCGATCAAAAACCGACTGGCGAACATCTACCGGGATTACACCCTGAAGAATCTGGTCTGCATCGGCGAGCATGAGGATTGCCGGGGAAACGTCACCAGCATTCTGGTCGAAAGCGACTATGCGAAGAACTACCGCGAAAAGCACCGCGCCCAGTGCAAAGCCTGGTACGAAAAGAAGAAGGCCAGCCAGCCTCCGAAAGAGCCGAAACCCAAGCAGACCAAAGAGGATAAGGCTACGAAGATGAAGGCCTATCAGAAAGAATACTACGCGGCGCATCCGGAGAAGCTTGAGGAGCGCAGGGCCAAGGCCAGAGCCTACCAGAAGGCAAAATACGATGCGCAGAAGGCGGCCCGGATGGCTGCCACAGCGTAAGAGGATCAGCCCGGACGGGGCTTTTCCTCGTATATGGGACAGCCTGACGAGGCTGCTTTTTTTTGTGCTTATCCACCTGAATTCGCGCCGAAATAAGGCGCTTTTTCTACCTTCCACGGCGTCGAATTAACTTGATTAGTTTAGGTGAAAGAGCGAACATGGGACAGAAAGGAGGGGCTGCGAATGCCTACAGTTACCCAGGTTAACGCTAAAAACCGGCTTGATCTCGGCTTCGTGCGCGGGATGACCGTGCAGCCCGTCAAGCCTCCGTCAACCCCTCGTGCGGTTGAGAAGCCCGCGCCTCCGAAGATCCGGAAAATCGCTGCGACGAAAACGCAAACCAAGGAGAAACTGAAGGTCGCGGCGTACTGCCGGGTGTCCACAATGGACGAGGCGCAGGAAGGTTCCATCTACGCGCAGCGCAGGCACTACGAACGCTGCATCAGAGAAAACCCGGATTGGATTCTCGCTGGCATCTACTTCGAGCAAGGCCTGAGCGCCACAAAGACGGAAAGCCGTCCTGAGCTGCAACGGATGCTGGCGGACTGCCGGGCCGGGAAGATCAACCTGATCCTGACGAAGTCAATCTCCCGGTTCTCCCGGAACACTTCAGACTGCATCGCGATGGTCCGGGGACTGACGGCTCTGGGTGTGACCATCCGGTTTGAAAAAGAAAACATTGACACGGGGACGATGGAGTCCGAATTCATGCTCTCACTTCTCAGCTGCATGGCCGAGAGTGAGAGCCATTCTATATCCGCCAACGGGAAGTGGGCGATTCGGAAACGGTTTGAAACCGGAACCTTCAAACATTCCATCGCGCCTTATGGGTATCGTAAAGAAAACGGAAGCCTGGTCATTGATGAAGAGCAGGCGGCTGTGGTGAGGGACATCTTCAGCATGGTCCTGTCCGGCTACGGCTTTGCCGCCATCGCTGATGAGCTTAACGCCCGGAGCATTCCCGGCCCGAGGGGCACGCCCTGGCTGCTCTCCACAGTTTCAGACATCTGCAAAAACCCCGCGTACATGGGTGACGTCCTGTACCAGAAACACTACGTGGATGACAACTTCAAGTTCCAGCGCAACAAGGGTGAACTGGATCAGTTCTACCATGAAAACCATCACGAGGCGATCATCAGCCGGGAGACCTTCGAGCTGGCGGAACGGAATGTGAAGCAGAGAGAACGGACGGGGAAACCCAGAAAACAGCACGCCCTGTCCGGGAAGCTGATCTGTGGACACTGCGGACGCACCATGAAGCGGGCCAGCCGGAAGGGTTACCACGTTTACGAGTGTTCCGGCTGCGGCGCTGAGCCTGAAGAGAATGTGAAGAACGCCTTCATCACCTGCCTGAACAAGCTGGCCTACAGCCAGACGCTGAGCCCGAAGAGAAGGGTTCTGGATGTGTTCATCGACAGCCTGGACGAGGAAACGCGGACGGTGGAACGGCTGAGGGAGATTGATGAAGAACTGGAAAATAACCAGCTGCAGGCAGACGTGCTTACAGCCATTGCTTTGGTGAACCACTTCACGCCGGAGGAGCATGCCAGGAAGATGGAGCTCCTGAAGCAGAATGACGCGCTGAGACGGGAAAAAGTGATGCTCGCCACCTGCGCGACCGGGACGGTCAAGGCCGAGCGGCTGAAGGAATTTGTGACGCATTGGAAGGGCGGGGCTTTCCCGGAAGACGCGTTTGCGGAACTGGTGGAAAGTGTGGCGGTCACGCCGGGAGAGAGTGTGGTCTTCCGTTTTACGTGCGGATTAGAGCTGAAGGAGAGCATGGAGGAGATCGCTGCATGAAGAGACCGATGATCCCCTACGGGTACAAAATCGAAAACGGCGCGGCGATCCCGCATCCGGAGGAGAGCGAAAAGCTCCGGCGGTTCTTCGCATTTTACCTTGACGGCTGTTCCATCCGGGCGGCGGCAAAGGCTGCGGGAATCGACCACTCACCGACCACCTGCCGGAACATGCTCACAAACGAAACCTACCTCGGCACAGACTTTTACCCGCGCCTCATCCAGCCCGATGTGATGAAAAAGGCCAAGGCCAGAGCGGAAGTACGGGGCCAGAACTACAGCAGAGAGAGAGAGGCAAGGTACCGGGTCGTTCCGGTACGAACCGCTTTCACCTTCGCCGGTGCAACGCCGGACTTAAGCGCATCCCGGCTGTACGAATGCATACAGCCGAAAAAATAAAACACCCACAGAAACGTGGGTAGAAAACCACACCCGCATGACGGGTAGAAAAGGAGAAACGATCATGGCGGTAAAAGTGATCAAAGCGACAAGATCCACATCCCATCCGGAGCCCCAGCAGCAGCGTGACAAACTGCGTGTCGCGGCATACGCAAGGGTAAGCACAGACGATCCGGCGCAGGAGGATTCCTACGAGGCGCAGATCGATTACTACACCAAGTTCATCAAAGGCAATCCTGAATGGGAGTTCGCTGGGATGTACGCTGACGACGCAATCAGCGGGACGCAGGCGAAGAAGAGACCGGAATTCCAGCGGATGATCGAGGATTGCGAGAAAGGGCGCATCGACCAGATCATCGTCAAATCGATCAGCCGCTGGGCCAGAAACACCCTCGAAAGCCTTCTGTACATCCGAAAGCTGAAGGAACTCAAAATCCCCGTGATTTTCGAGAAGGAGAAAATCAACACCCTGGAAACAACCGGCGAGCTTCTCCTGACCATCATGTCCAGCCTCGCGCAGCAGGAGAGCCAGTCCATTTCCCAGAACACCCGCATGGGGATCTGGTACCAGATGCAGAACGGCGTCGGACGCCTGAACACTTCCAAATTCTTAGGCCTTGAGCTTGGAGAAAAACACGGGGAGTACGTCATAAACCCGGAGCAGGCTGAGGTGGTGCGCCGAATCTACAGGGAGTTTCTGGAAGGCTACAGCCCCGCCATGATCGCGAATCACCTGAACGATGAAGGTGTGAAAACGCCCAGCGGCGAAGGCCAGTACTACGCTTCAAGCATCAGCAGCATTTTGGAAAATGAGAAGTACTGCGGCGATATGCTGCTCCAGAAGTACTACGTGCCGGATTTCATTACTCACAAGACCGTTAAGAACAAAGGGGAACTCCCGCAGTACTACGTGGAAGACCATCATCCGCCCATCGTGCCGAAGGAGCTGTACTTCCAGACGCAGGGCGAGCTGATGAGAAGAGGGGCGCTGAAGAACGATCCCACCAAGATCCGTTTCGGCTCGACGAGGGCGCTGAATCGGCGGCTGATGTGCCCGAATTGCCACCGTCCTCTTAAGCGCGTCCAGCGCGGCGAACTGGTGGAATGGCGGTGCCGGTACCAGACCGGTGAGGCGATCTCCACACGGGGAAGCCAAAGAAGCCGGTGCGGCTGCCGGGTCGTCACGGAGGAAGAAGCGCAGAACGCCATCGTTGAAGCCTTCAACCTTCTGCCGGAGTACCGGGAAGAGCTGATCCGCATGCAGGCTGAGATGAAGACCGGAGAGCTGAAGCGCATTGACGCGCTGATGGAGCAGTCGCTGGAGATGGAGACGCTGCTGGAAGAGCGGAAGGTGCAGGCCGACGCGGACGGAGATGAGGATGAGATCAAGTTCCTGAAAGCCGAGATTGAACGGTGCCAGAATGAGAGAAAAGGGCTGGTTCTGGAACGGGCCGAATTCGCCGGACAGGAGCTGCAGATCCGGTTCCTGCTGGAGCTGCTGGATCAGATGGCCGGGAAAGAGCGGAAGGAACGGGAGTGGCCGCCGGAGTGCAAACGGTATGAAGATTTCTTTCGAAGGACTGCCCATCAGCTGCCTGATGGCCTGATGGACGGGGATGTGATCACGCGGTTTGACAACGACCTGGTTATCCGGTACGTAGACAAGGTGACGGTGCTGAATGCGGGGTTTGAGGTCCGGTTTAAGGCGGGGATTACAGTGAGAGTGTGAATAAGGGAAGAAAGCGACCGGGGGAGTTTCGTGCTCTCCCGGATTTTTTGTGTGCCATTTCTGTGATGATACCTGTGCTATACTCAGGCCATAAAAGAAAAACAACACGAACACAGGAGGAAATCATCATGGATAAGAACATTCTCGTCAAATCACTCGGTCAGGGAATCGTCGGCTGGATTCTGCTCGCACTGCTGCTGAGCTTCACGAAGGACATGACTTTTGTGCAGGCGTTTGCCGCACCGTCCACTATCACAATGTCCGTTGCTACGGTCGTTGGCAGCTATGTCGGTTATGTAAGGAGAGCGAAGAAACAGGCAATGTCCTGAAGAATCGGAACAGATCAACATTACGAGAGGGGGAGCAGAATAATGAAGCTGTATATGAAAGAGCACGTGCTCTCAGCGATTGATCGGTTCACTGTGAAA
>JAFTGD010000025.1 GCA_017458065.1 Oscillospiraceae bacterium | reverse complement strand
TGTTGTACATCTGTTTCGCCATTGTAAAAATCCTCCTGATTTAATAAATGTCCTTTTTAAGGATGGTGAAATGGGTTGATTGCCTGTTTTCTATCATCTGGAATACCCCGGTCTTGAATTGACCAGAGCTTCCTGAAGATTCTTCGGCAGCTCGACGAAGTGGCTGGGCTCCATGCTGTAGGTTGCCCTGCCCTGGGTCTTGCTGCGCAGGTCGGTCGCATAGCCGAACATCGTGCTGAGCGGCACATTGCAGGTGATGATCGCCGTGCCGTTGTGGATGTCGGTTCCGGCGATCTGGCCGCGGCGGGCGTTGATATCGCCCATCACGTCGCCCATATAGTCGTCCGGAGCAGTGACCACGACCTTCATAATCGGTTCGAGCAGTGTCGGGTCCGCTTTCTGGCAGGCTTCCTTGAAAGCCATGCTTCCGCAAATCTTGAAGGCCAGTTCAGAGGAGTCGACCTCGTGGAAGGAACCGTCGATCAGCGTGCACTTGACGTCTACCACCTGGTAGCCCGCAAGTACGCCGGAGAGCATCGCGCCTTGGATACCCTGATCAACGCAGGGGATATATTCCTTGGGAATCGCGCCGCCGGTGATCTTGTTGACGAACTCGTAACCCTTGCCGGTCTCGTTCGGCTCAACAATCAGCTTGACATGCGCAAACTGACCCTTGCCGCCCGTCTGACGGACATAGCGGGTATCCACGGTCGCGGATTTGCGGATGGTCTCCTTATAGGAAACCTGGGGCTTACCGACATTGGCCTCGACCTTAAACTCTCTGAGGAGTCGGTCCACGATAATCTCCAGATGGAGCTCGCCCATGCCGGCGATGATGGTCTGACCGGTTTCTTCGTCCGTGTAGGTCTTGAAGGTCGGATCCTCTTCCGCCAGCTTCTGGAGCGCGATTGCCATCTTTTCCTGGCCGGCCTTGGTCTTGGGCTCAATCGCCACGCGGATGACCGGTTCGGGAAATTCCATGGACTCCAGTACGATCGGGTGTTTCTCGTCACAGAGGGTATCGCCTGTCGTCGTATTCTTCAGACCTACCGCAGCGGCAATGTCACCGGAATACACATGGTCGATATCTTCTCTGTGATTGGCATGCATCTGCAGGATGCGGCCGAGGCGCTCGCGCTGTCCTTTGGTGGTGTTCATAACCGTTTTGCCGGTCTCCAGCTGTCCCGAGTACACCCGGAAGAAGCCAAGCTTTCCGACAAAGGGATCGGTCATGATCTTGAAGGCCAGCGCCGAGAAGGGAGCCTCATCGCTCGCCTCACGGGTCTCGACGTTATCGGTCTTGGGATTCTTGCCTTCCACCGGAGGGACATCCAGCGGGGACGGCATATAATCCACAATCGCGTCCAGCAGCTTCTGCACGCCTTTGTTTTTATAGGAAGTGCCGCAGGTGACGGGGACCATTTCCACCGCCACGGTGGCCTTCCGTATGGCAGCGCGGATCTTGTCCGCGGGCACGTCCTCTCCCGACAGATAGAGCTCCATGATCTCATCGTCGAAATCGGATACTGCCTCCAGGAGCTTATCACGGTACTCTTCGGCCAACGCACGCATGTCTTCGGGGATTTCCTCCACATGCATGTCCTTTCCGAGATCGTCGTAATAGATGTCGGCGTTCATATCCACCAGATCGATAATACCTTTGAAGGTTTCCTCACTGCCGATCGGAAGCTGAACGGGCACCGCGTTGCACTTCAGCCTGTCATGAACCATATCCAGCACATGATAGAAATCCGCGCCCATGATGTCCATCTTGTTCACATAGATCATGCGGGGAACATGATAGTGATCCGCCTGCCGCCAGACAGTTTCGGACTGAGGCTCCACGCCGCCCTTTGCACACAGCACCGTCACGCATCCGTCAAGCACTCTCAGAGAACGCTCGACCTCAACCGTGAAGTCTACGTGACCCGGGGTATCGATGATGTTGATGCGGGTATCGCGCCAGAAACAGGTGGTCGCGGCAGAGGTGATCGTGATTCCACGCTCCTGCTCCTGCGCCATCCAGTCCATCGTCGCGGTGCCCTCATGCGTCTCACCCAGCTTGTAGTTGACTCCGGTGTAGAACAGAATACGTTCTGTCGTTGTCGTCTTACCGGCGTCAATGTGAGCCATGATTCCGATATTTCTCGTTTTTTCCAGCGAATACTTTCTGGGCATTGAATTAAACTCCTGGAATGCTTACCACCTGAAGTGTGCGAATGCCTTGTTGGCTTCCGCGTTCTTGTGCATATCCTCGCGCTTCTTCACAGCTGCGCCGAGGTTGTTGCATGCATCCATGATCTCGCCTGCAAGGCGTTCTTTCATGGTCTTCTCGCTGCGCTTGCGGGAGTAATCCACCAGCCAGCGCAGTGCCAGCGTCTGACGTCTGGCAGGCCGTACTTCGATAGGCACCTGATAGGTGGCGCCACCGACGCGGCGTGCCTTGACCTCGAGAGCGGGCATGATGTTGTTCATGGCTTCGGTGAATGCATCAAGGGGCTCCTTGCCGGTCTTCTCCTTGATGATGTCGAAAGCGTCGTAAACGACTTTCTGAGCAACACCCTTTTTGCCGTCGAGCATAACACCGTTGATGAGCTTGGTCACCAGAACGCTGTTGTACACAGGATCGGGCAAAATTTCTCTCTTGGGAACATTACCTCTTCTGGGCACGTTGCTTCCCTCCTTCATTAAAAAATGGAATCACAGGTACTCAAACGCGATTGCTCGCGTCCGTTGCGCCCTGAGGTTTATCTATATAAACGACAGGGCAATTGCCGCCGTAGAATTACTTTTTCTTTGCGGCCTTGGGCCTCTTCGCGCCGTACTTGGAACGTCCCTGCATACGACCGTTGACACCCTGAGCATCCAGCGTACCGCGGATGATGTGGTAACGCACACCAGGCAGGTCCTTGACACGACCGCCGCGGATCATAACCACGGAGTGCTCCTGCAGGTTATGGCCGATACCGGGGATGTAAGCGGTGACTTCATAGCCGTTCGTGAGACGTACACGCGCGATCTTACGCAGAGCGGAGTTCGGCTTCTTCGGGGTAGAGGTACGGACTGCGGTGCAGACGCCTCTCTTCTGAGGGGAGCTCTGGTTGGTCTCCTTGTTGCGCAGGGTGTTCATGCTCTTCTGCAGTGCAGGAGAAGTGGACTTGTAGGTGACCTTTTCTCTGCCTTTTCTCACCAGTTGGTTAAAAGTCGGCATTGTTTTCCTCCTTTCTTCAAGAATGATTTCCGGCCGGATCCCTCCGTCCGAAGCGCGCACTACACCCGTCGTGGGCGCAATCCACGCAATTGGTGATTATAGCAAAAGAAAAGGGAGACGTCAAGAATTTTCTCCCTTTTCCACAAAATTTTTTCTTAATTTTTGGTTGTTTTGCCGGTATGGAAACTGTTACAGGCTGTTGCGGTATTCGTTGGCGCTCATACCGGTCGTCTTTTTGAAAATTCGCGCAAAATGCGCCGGATCCACATAGCCCACCAGCTCCCCGATATCCGCGATCTTCAGCCGCGGATCCGCCAGAAGCTTCTTCGCCTCTTCGATGCGAAGGCCGTTGAGGATATCGTAGAAGCTTTTCTCCGTATAGCGGTTGAGGAGCTTGGAGAGATGCCACTGCGAGACATAACAGGCGTCGGCGACCTCCTGCAGCGTCAGCTTCTCAGCGGAGTGCTGCCTCATATAGCCCATCGCCTGGTTGACAAGGAAGCTGCCCGCATGGCCGCTCTCTCCTCCCTGCTCCGCCTCATTCCGCTCTTCCCTGGAGAGCCGGTCGGTCATGGCAGAGAGCGCTTCGTTGATTTCGTCCATTTTTGAGGGTTTCAGCAGGAAGCGGGTCACCCCCAGGCGGATGGCCTCCTGCGCATAGCTGAAGTCCCGGTAGCCCGTCAGCACCGTCACCTGCATGTCCGGAAACTCCGACCGCAGCCCTGCCAGCATGGTCAGCCCGTCTTTGCCCGGCATCCGGATATCGGTGAAGAGGATCTGCGGGCGCAGCTTACGGATGAGCGCCGCGCCCTCCGCCGCGTCTCCGGCGGTACCGGCCACCTCGCAGTTCCAGTTGTCCCAGCGGACGACCTTCGTGAGGCCTTCCAGGATCAGCTTTTCGTCGTCGATCAGCACAACGCGGTACATTCTCATCCCCCTCCCGGTTCTCCCATCCTGATTTTATCCTTTGATGGCGCCCGCCGTCAAGCCCTTGATGATATGCTTCTGCAGGCAGACATAGACGACCAGAACCGGAACCACCACCAGCACCACCGACGCCGCCATCAGGCCGTAGTTGACGCCGGCCTGAGAGCTGATCTCGTTGAGCAGCCCCGTGATAGCGCGCTCCTGCGGGTAGCGCAGGAAGAAGGACTGGGTAAACAGGTCGTTATAGCTCCAGAGGAAGGCAAAGATGGCCACCGTTGCGAAAGAGGACTTTGCCGCGGGGATGATGATGTGGAAGTAGATCTTGAAGACGTTGCAGCCGTCCAGATAGGCGCTCTCCTCCAGTTCGATCGGGACCGACTGAATAAAGCCCATCAGGATGATGATGGCAAAGCAGAGATTGCCCGCGATCTGCGGCAGAATCACCGCGAGCAGGCTCAGCCAGCGGTTTCCGGTACCGGCGATGCCCATGACCGCCTCCATCCGGAAGACCGGGATGATTGTTGAGAACACAGGAAACATCATCCCCGCCATGATCAGGCTGTAAAGAAGGCCGCGGCCGCGGAAGCGGTAGCGCACCAGCCCGTATGCCGCAAGCCCGGCGAGAATCACTACCGCCACCGTCACGGTGCCGGAGATGATGAAACTGTTGAGATAGGCGTTCTTAAAGTCGGAACGCTCCCAGGCTGTGATGTAGTTATCCCAAGTGAACGCGTCACCCAGCGGCAGGGAGAAGGAATCCGATATGATCAGGCCCTTTTTCCGAAAAGAGTTGAGAATGACCCAGATGAAGGGATAGATCGTCGTGACAGCCCAGAGCCCGAGGACCAGATAGGTCAGCACCTGGGGCACGGTTTTTCTTCCGGTGTTCACAATTCACTCCCCCTTTCAGATGTCTTCCGAGGGTCGGAAGACCCGGTTTGCGACATTCGACAGCACTACGCCCAGCACCACAATAAGAACCGCAATGGTCGAGCCGTAGTCCACGTTCATCTTGTTGAAGGTTTGGTCGTACATATAGGTGCCCGTGAGCCAGCCCTGGTTCTCCGGCATGCCGGCGCCAAACATCACCCAGGGCAGGTCGAAGACCTTCAGCGCGCCGGTGATGGCGAGGACCAGGCAGGTGCAGAGAACGTTGCGGAGCATCGGAAGCGTGATGTAGCGGGTGCGCTTCCAGCCGTCCGCGCCGTCCAGCGCGGCCGCTTCGTAGAGGTCCTGCGAGATGTTGTTGAGCCCGGTAATCAGGATCACAAAATAGAAACCCACATACTGCCACATCACCGGCATGAACATCGTGAAGAGGAAGTGCGCCTGGTCTTTCCAGTCCAGCCACTCCACCAGCACCTTGCCGCTGGCCTTCACCTCAGTCGGGAGCTTTCCGAGACTGAGCAGGACCTGGTTCACCATGCCGCCCTTGTAGAGGAAGATCAGGTTAAACATGAGGCCCAGCGCCGTCGCCGAGATCACAATCGGGAAGAAATACACCGTACGGAAAAACTGCGCCCCGACCCGGATGGTGTCCACCAGCAGCGCGAGGATCAGCGCGATCCCGACCTGGAACACGATGGTGCAGAGCGTCAGGAGCAGCGTGTTCTTCAGCGCCGTTTTCATATAGGGGTCCGTCAGCAGCCTTCGGTAATTTTCGTACCAGGGCGTGTTCATACCCTCAGCCGCTCTCCCGAGTCCGCCGATCTTCATGAAGGTATTGATGATATTCTGGAAAAAGGGATAGTAGAGATAGACGATCAGGAAAAGAAAAGCCGGGACGAGGAACACGATCAGAGGGCTTTTCTTTTTGTAGATCATGGAATTCATGCGGTCACCACCCTTTAGAGTGAATTCAAGGCTGCTGCGTAAGCAGCAGCCTTGATCGGGTTGCAGAGGAAGTTCAGTTCAGGGCGATTGCGGAGGCAAGGGCGTCCTCGGCGCTCATCTTGCCGGTGACAATGTTCTGGACATTGGCGAACAGGTCTCCGCGGGCTTCCGCCGTCAGCAGATCCTGTACTGCGCCGGCAATCGCGGTGATGTTGGCGTTGGCGTCAGCGGCGGACTGCTGCAGGGCGTTCAGTCCGGCGGGCTTCGCGCCGTTGATGAGGGCGGTCACCTCGGTGGTGACAAAGGTGCTGAGGGTCTCGTCAGAGGTCAGCTGGCTGACAAACTCAACCGCCGCTTCGCGCTTGTCGGGATCGTCCCAGGCCTTCTTGGTGATGAAATAACCCATGGAGATGCCGCCGATGGCTTCGGAAGCACTGCGCTCGCCCTTGCCGGGCACATAGGCGATGGCGAAGTCCTCCAGATCCTCCGCGTTCTCAGTGAAGTAACCGACCTTCCAGCTGCCGTCGATGAGGAAGGCTGCCTCGCCGGCGTTGAAGAGCTCAACCGTCTCAGCGTCAGACGCGGTCAGGGTGTTTGCAGGGAAGTAGCCCGCTTCATAGAGGGCCTTGATGTCGTTGAGGCCGGCCGCCCACTTGGCAGCGACAGCGTCGTCCGCAGCGGCGGGGACGTCCAGATGATTCCCGACGGTTCCGTTGTTCATGACCATGAACTCGAACCAGTAGTGTGGAACCTCAACGAGGGAGCAGGCGATGGGGGTATAACCGGCTTCCTTGATGGTCTCGCAGTCGGCGAGGAACTGATCCCAGGTATAGTCCGGGCCGGGGACCTCAACGCCGCAGTCGGCGAGGACCGCCTTGTTGACGAACATGTTCTCCCAGTAGCCGGAGGAGGGGACGGAGTACTGCTTGCCGTCGGCGGCGACAGCCATCATGCTGCCCTTCATGTTGCTCGCATAGTCAGGATATTCCGCGCGGATCTCCTCAATGGAGACGACCTTGCCGGCGGAGATGAAGGGCTCGGCATCGGCGTTTGTAAAGTAGAACAGGACATCCGGCTCGGAACCCGTCTCAAAGTCGGTCAGGACCTTGGCCTTCCACTCCTCGTTGGAAGTGGCGGAGCCGTCGTTGACCTTGTTGCCGGTGGATTCCTCATAGGCTTTGACTGCGTTTTCAAAGTTCTTTCTGTTTCCGTCGTCGCCGCCGTAGGAAGTAACCACGTTCAGCGTGACGGACTTGTCGGCAAACGCCATAACGGAGCCAAGGCTCAGTACCATGACCAGTGCCAGCAGCATTGCAAGTGCTTTTTTCATTGTATCGCGCTCCTTATACGATTTTTGTGACATCTTTCATGTCAGTGTCAACATTATAGACCAGATCTCACAGAATCTTAAGAGCTCGCATTGCCTTTTCTTGTCTTATTTTGCGGAGTTTGCCATCGGCAGGCAAACCCGCGCAAGAATCCTGCCCGGTGCGGACTGCTCCACCGTGATGCTTCCCTGTTCTCCGTAGAGAAGCTGCAGCCGCTGTCTGACGTTCCGCAGGCCGACCTGACCGGAGACCGTCTCGGTGTCGATCACCGCGGAGGCCAGCATCTCGCGGATCGCAGCGAGGTCCTCCTCGCTCATCACCCCATCGTGCTCGCTCTCCAGAACAATATTCCCGTCTGCCTGAGAGACGCGCAGGCTGAGCTGCCCTCCGCCGTTCGGCGCGAGGTCGTGGTCCACAGCGTTTTCGACCAGCGGCTGCAGGATCAGCCTCGGGACCATGGTCTCCATCAAAGCGTCGTCGATTTCTCTTGTTATCGTCAGTTTTTCCCCGAGCCGCTCCCGGATGATATAGAGATAGGCGTCCACATAGCCCATCTCCTCACGCAGGGGGATCTCTCCCCTGCCGTCCCGGCCGAGCGCCGCATCCAGCATCACGGAGAGGGCCTCGATCATCGCGCTCACGCGGTCGTCCCCTGCGAGCCTCGCCTCCCAGTTGATGATCTCCAGCGTGTTATTCAGAAAATGCGGGTTGATCTGCGACTGCAGTGCCTTGACCCTGGCCTGCTGCAGCGCCTGCTGCTCCAGCCAGGAGCGCTCGAACTGGTTCTTCAGCTCTTCGGACATCGCGTTAAAATGCCGGAAGATCCGCTCAAACTCCCGGCTCTCGGCCTGCTCTCCGATCTGGTATCCCCGCTCTCCGCCCTGCAGGCGGTCCGTCGCCGAGAGCAGCGTCTCGACAGGTCTTGTGACCTGGCGGCGAAACAGCAGGATCATCAGCAGAAGCAGAGGCAGCACCAGCAGGATCACCGCCGCGACCGCGATGCGCAGCTCCGGCATGTCGTTGAGGATATTGTAGGGGGCGATGCTCACATACATCCGAAGCCGGTGCCCCTCCAGCTTTCCGTCAAAGCTCAGCTCCTGCACTCTCTCCCCCTCGTCCGCCTCCAGCCTGCGGAGCGTCCCTTCCTCATCCAGAATCAGGTCGTCCAGCAGCAGGGCAACGCCGCTGATGCGCCGCACATCGTCCAGTGACCGGAACAGCTCTCCCCTGTCGCAGAGCATCACAATGCTGGCATAGGGCTCAAACCGGCTGTCCAGGAGATTGCGCGCGAGATACAGTTCTCCGTCGTAGATCAGGAGGCGGATCGCGGTGTCCGCATCCCGCATCTCCTCCAGCACTGCCGGCTCCACACTGCGGTGATAGTTTCTCGGGATGCTGTAGCCCTGGATGCCGCTGCTCATCACATAGGGATAGATCCGGATATCGTCCCAGAAGCTGATAAACACCGCCCGGAACAGTTCTTCCCGGGAGAAATTCTGATTCAGGTACTCGCTGATGCTGCGATAGAGCGCGACGCTGTCCCCGCTCTGCTGGTACTCCCGGTACGCGCTGCGCACAACGCCGTCGTAGCTCACCGCCTTGGAGGCATCGAAAGCACCGTTCAGGCGGTTCTCCACTCCCTGCAGCGCATAGGCGGCGTCCGTCTCCAGCTGCTCGCGCACGTTGCGTTCGTAGTTGGCATTCAGCAGGACCGCTGCCAGCGCCACGACGATCATGATCGGCAGCACCCAGCAGGCCAGCGTGATCCCGACCAGCTTTTCCCGCAGGGATCCGGGCTGTTTTTCTCTTTTCATCCGACGGCTCACCCCCATGCCGAAACGCGGAGAGAAGGTCTCTCCGCGCTCATGGTAACATACTTTTACAGATTCAGCAAGCTGCTCCAGGCCGTGATATAGGCTTCGGCCTGTTCCCCGCTCTCGGCTTCCGCCGCCATGCGCAGCAGCGGTTCCGTACCCGAGAAGCGGCAGATGACCCAGCTCCCGTCTTCAAAATAGAGCTTGACGCCGTCTTCCCGGTTGACGCGCACCACATGCTCGAGACTTGGTATCAGCATCTCTTCAAACATCAGTTTCCGGAGCTCCTCCTTGCGTGCCGGCGTCATGCGGAAGTCCGCCTCCCGGTAGACCAGCATCCCGACTTCATCCGTGATCTCCCGGTAGATCTCGGAGATGGATTTTTCGGTGACCGCCAGCATCTCCACCAGCAGCGCCGCGGCATAGATGCCGTCCTTGCCGGAGATATGCCCGCGCACCGCGAGACCGCCGGAGCTCTCGCCGCCGATGATGGCGTCGGTCTCCGTCATTTTGGCCGAGATCCATTTGAATCCGACCGGAACTTCATAGCACTGCTGACCGAACTTCTCCGCGACCCGGTCCAGCAGGTGGGTTGTGGAGTTGTTGCGCACGCAGGGTCCCTGCCAGCCGCGGTACCTGACCAGATAGTAATAGAGCAGCACGAGCAGCGTATTGGGGTGGATAAAGCTGCCCGTCTCGTCGATGACGCCGAGGCGGTCCGCGTCACCGTCGGTCGCGATGCCGAGGTTGCAGCAGCGGTCGATGACATAGTTGCTCAGCGTGGTAAGCGTTCTTGCGTTCGGCGCGGGAAGCTTCCCGCCGAAGAGCGTGTCGTGCCGGTCGTGGATGACCTCCAGATCACAGCGGCAGGTCATCAGGATCGTGCGCAGACTGGTCTGGCTCACGCCGTACATGGGGTCGAGCGCGATCTTGAGCCGGGCCTTTTTGATGGCGTCCGTGTCAATCAGGGCCAGGATGCTGTCGATGTAGTCGTTAGAGGGGTTGTCCTCCCGCACAAAGCCGAGGCGGATTGCCTCGTCGTAGTCGATGCTGCGGATCTCGCTCTCATTGATCTGCGCGATCTCCGCCTCGATCCGGTCTGTCACGGTCCGGTCGGCATCTCTGCCCCCGGCGGCGAAGACCTTCACGCCGTTATAGACCGCCGGATTGTGGCTCGCCGTCACCATCATCCCGTAGGGCATCTGATGCGTCTTGACCACATACATGACCAGCGGGGTAGGCGAAGAGCGGTTCACCATCAGCGTGTGATAGCCGTATCCCGCCAGGACCTCCGCGATCCAGTGGGCGGATTCCTTTGCCAGAAAGCGCCTGTCATACCCGACGCAGAGCTCCGCACCGGCGTGGCCCTCCTTGTCCATCAGGCTGCAGAGTCCCGCTGTCAGCAGGCGCAGATTTGCCTTGGTGAATTCATCCGCAATGACGGCGCGCCAGCCGCCTGTTCCAAAATGAATCATACTGTTCTCCCTTTCTCCGCTTATCCGAGCACAACCTCTGCCCGGCAAACACTGCCCGCTGGCAGGATCGGCAGCTTCTCAACTGTGGCGCCGTCCGCTATGATGCTTCTGACGCCCTTTTCCACGCCGTCGGGATTCGTCACATGGATGTGATAGGTGCTGCCTCGCCACTTCCTCGTGACGGTGTATTCTCTCCAGTCCGCCGGAATACAGGGATCGATCCGCATCCCGTCAAAGTCCGGTCGGATCCCGAGCAGATACTGCGTCGCGGCATAGTAGGACCAGCCGGCCGAACCGGTCATGAAGGGATGCCGTGCCCGCCCGAAGGCCGTGTGATCCCGACCTACCACAAACTGGCAATAGGTGTATGGCTCCGCCTGCCGTGTCTCAATCCGGTCGTTCTGAAGCACCGGGCAGAGCGCGTTATAGAACTTCATCGCGCGGCTGCCTCGCCCGAGCTTTGCCTCCGCCACCCAGGCCCAGGGATTGGGGTGGCTGAAGATAGCGCCGTTTTCCTTCAGGCCGGGATAGACCCTTGTGACAACCCCGATGCCGTCATCCGGCTTTGTATAGCAGGGCGCGTTGAGCATCAGGCCGTATTCCGTGAAGAGATACTCATCCACGCTGTCCATCGCCGAGAGTCCTTCTTCTCTCGTCGCCGCTCCCGAGATCACCGCCCAGGTATTGGACTCCATATGGACCCGGCCCTCGTCGTCTGCCTGCGTCCCGATCTTGCGGTTGTCCGCGGTGATGCCGCGGATAAACCATTTGCCGTCCCAGAGGACCTCCCGGCAGCGGTTTCGGACCCGCTCGGCGATCTCCCGGTAGGTTGAGGCGTCCTCCGTCCGGCCGAGATGCTCCGCCATGGCGCAGAAGTTATCCAGCGCCCAGAGATGCAGGAAGCTTACCATGGCGCTCTCTCCGCCGCCGAGGTTCAGGCAGTCGTTCCAGTCAGCCCGCAGCCCCTTGCAGATGCCGTTTCGTCCGATCTCCCGTGCGGAGAAGTCCAGGATCCGTTTCAGGTGCTCGTAGACCGTTCCCTCGCCTCCGTCGGCGTAGGTGACGGTTTCGTCCACGAAAGCGGTCTCTCCGGTCTCCCGGATATACTGCACCACCGAGCTCACCAGCCACAGCGCGTCGTCTGCGCAGGCGTCCCCGATTCCGTGGACGATCGGGCTTCTGGGCGCAGTCGGCAGTACCGTCGGGGAGACGAAGGACTGATCCTCTCCCGCCGGGTCAAACCAGCGGGGTTCAAAGAGGTGGAGGCCGTAGCCCTCCTTTGTCAGCGCGCGGAGCAGCTCTACGATACGGCTGCGGCATTTTGCCGGATTGGAGTGCGGCACCATCATCGCGTCCTGCGCGGTGTCCCGGTACCCGAGGCCGACCCGTCCGCCCACTTCAATGAAGGAGGTAAAGCGGGAAAACATGACGTTGATCTCGCTCTGGTAGAGGTTCCAGATGTTGAGCTCGGTGTTCATGCCCTCGTTCGGCGTCTGTACCTGCAGGCAGGAGAGCTTCCGCTCCCAGAAGTCCGCCAGACGGCGGAAGTCCTCATCCACCCGGTCCGCGGTATATTTCTGCCGCATCTGCTTCCCGGCTTCCGCGCCGCCCTCTCCCAGAAGGAAGACCAGCCTGACCTCCTCACCGGGTGCGAGCGTAAGGGTTTTCTTTAACCCGCCGCAGTGGTTCCCACCCCGTTCACAGCTCCCGCTCATCTGTCCGGTCTCAACCGCAAGCGGATTGCGCTCTGTCCGGTAGGGGCCGATGAAGCTGTCCCGCAGGCAGTCGAAGCCGTCCGGTTCAAAGCAGCCCGTAAAGAACTGGAAGCTGTTTACCTCGTAGTGGAGCTCGTGCTCGATGACGCCGTCCGCGTATCGGCTGCCCGCGGCATAGAGGCTCATCTGGAAGTTGCGGTTGTCCATATCCACCTGGTGGAAGCTGAACTCCAGATACGAGAAAACCGATAGCTTCCGCTCTCTCCCGCTGTCGTTGCGCAGCCGCAGATTCCAGATCTCAACCGGGTCATCCATTGCGACAAACAGCCGCTGCTCGGCGGCGATGCCGCTGTAGTCGCTGAGGTATCGGACATAGCCCAACCCGTGCCGGCAGGAGAAATGCTCCTTCGGCTTGCCGACCGGCTGCCAGGACACCGACCAGTAGTCCCCGTCTTCATCGTCCCGGAGATAGAGATAGTGCCCCGGTCCGTCCATCGGCACCCCGTTGGGCCGAAAGCGTGTGACTCTGTGGTATTCGGAGCTGCCGCAGATCAGATACCCGCCTGCCGTGTGGTTGAAAACACCCATCATATCCCCGGTGCCGATATAGTTGGTCCAGGACACGGGGAGGTCTACCCGGTCGATGACATATTCCCTGTTCTCGTTGTCAAAATGCCCGTACTGCATGCAAATCCACCTCCGCTCCATGAATGGGAGCCGGTATTATTATACGCGGCGGAAAGGAAAAAGGAAACGGTCAAACCTGCATCTTCTTGTCTATTTTTGCCCGATTGCCTGTAAGGGAAAGCGACGGTCTCCGAACTGTGGTCGAAGCCGTCGCCTGTTTTATCGAAAGAACATCTGCAGCGTGTTGTAAAGACCCACCAGGTAGCTGTGGTCCTCATGTCCCCAGCCGCGCACAAGTGTGAACTTCACATTGTCCTCGCCAAACGCGCCGCCCGCATGGATCAGATTATAGTAGGACAGCTCCGGACCGGCGCGGTCGTCAAACTCCCCTTCGCAGATGTAGAGCATCCCGAGCGGCAGGTCCGAAGTTCCTCTCTCCGTCCAGGCGTTCATCAGGTAGCCATGGTCGATCTCTCCGCCGCCGCAGAAGGTATACCGGGAGACCAGATCAAAGTTGTCGCCGATGAGGCTGATGTATGCGGTATAGGCGCCGAAGCTCGCCCCAAGGACACCGAAGTGCTCTCTCGCCTCCCGCAGCGCTTCCCTGCTGCCGTCGGGGGCATAGGTGGCGTAGTTCTCTGCAACCCAGGGGAGAAAACCCGTTCCGAATTCCCTTGCAAACTGCGCATAATCATAGGCGTTGCCGGCATTGCTGGGCTGCCCGTCGTAGAGATAGATGCAGGGGCTCAGCACAATCAGAGGCTCACAGAAGCGCTCCTCGATCATCCGGTCCAGCAGATTGGGGACCGAGACCGGAACCGGTTCGTCTTCCGTGCCGTAATTCCGCTCCTCTTCCAGCCAGAAGCGCTGATCCGCCCAGGCGCAGTGCAGGAGGATCAGGACATCGTACTGCCCGTCCGGATCATAGCCGTAGGGGAGATAGACACAGACGTTCTTCCGGATCTCATAGGGCAGATCCGACACCATATCCCGCGTCTGATAGTCTTCCTCGAACACCGTCCCCCGGTGCTCCGCAGGACGCAGAAGCTCCTCCGGCAGGCCGTCCTCGCTGAGGAGAACGCTCCGCAGAGGCCTGGGTGCCGGGGTCGGTGGAGGCGTCTCTTCCGGCATTGCGGACGGTTCCGGAGAGGAAATCGCCTCTCCACCATCATCCGAAACGGCGTCTGCCGCAGGCATGGTCTCCTCTGCGGTTTGCCCGTCCTGGTTCACCGCAGTGAGATGGTCTGTCCGGAGGAACAGCACCGTGCCGAGACCCAGCATCAGCAGGAACAGAATCAGAAATCCGGTCAGCTTTTTCATCGTCTCTTATGCCGCAGGATCACAGGAAGATATCATAGAACTCTTCCAGGCTCTCTTCGATGCTCTCCCGCAGCTCATTGCTCCGCTTTTTCCCTGCCTCGCGCCGGTCGGCCAGTTCGGTCTCCACGCCCTTTCTCCAGTCCTCCAGTCCGCTTTTCATCGAGCGGAACACCGCATCGGTCACGCCGGAGTCAAAGGGGTGCAGCCACTCTGAACTCGGCCGCTTTTCTTCAAGGACCTCCGCGAGATAATCCCGGATCTCTTTTCGTCTGCGCTCGCTGGTGCCGATCACGCCCATCAGGTCGCCGATGCCCTTCAGCAGCTCATCCTGCGGTTTTTCGTGGACCGGGTATCTGCCCATCTTATATCCTTCGATCACGGCGCCGTAACGCTCTACCGCGTTCTTCACTGCGGTGTCCCAGGAGATATAGATATCCCTCTGGGCGCCTTCGCCGATTTCCTTCATCTTCGCCTGGCTGCCGCAGAGCTGCATCAGCGCGGCCGCCATGGAGCCGGCGTTTTCTTCGATGAGAATACCGTTTTTGTCCTCTGTCACATCCTCTGCGGCGCAGCTGCCTCTCACCAGAACGCTGCCCAGTCCGCAGGCCGCGGCCTCGCGCACCACAAGTCCGTTGGTATCAAAAGTGGACGGGAACAGGAACAGGTCCGCCCGGCAGTACCAGGCGCGGATGTGATCCCGGTTGTGGATCGGATCAACAAAGATCACCTTCCCGTCCAGCCCAAGCTGCCGGCTGTAGGCGACTATCTCTTTTTTGTCCGTGCCGCCGCCCACAAACACCATGCGGAAGTCTTTCCCCGCGTCCAGAAGCTGCTTCAGCGCATCCAGCGTGATGCGAATGCCCTTATACCACATCATCCTGCCGACAAACAGAAACAGCGGGACTCCGTGCGGGAGGTCATATTCCCCTGTCACTTCCTCGATCAGCTTGTCGTCCACCCGGCCCTGAGGAAAGTCGACCCCGTTCGGCATGACAATATAGCCGCCCTGATAACCGAGCTTCCGCAGGTTCTCGCCGGCGCCGTTGGAGACCGTCCAGACCTCATCGCAGGCCGAAATATTCTCCACCAGGATCTTTGCCGCCTCTTCCTGCAGGCGTTTGGAGCGGATGGCGTTTGCGATGTCGATATCAAACTTGGTGTGATAGGTAAAAACCACCGGCACGTTCAGCCGTTCCCGTACGGAGCGGGCCAGCATCGTGGAGGTGATGGGGCAGTGGCTGTGGATGATGTCAAAACGCGACCGTTCCAGTTCCGCCGTGATCTCCGGCGAGAAGGGGAGCCCCGCCCGGTAACCGACCAGCTTGGTCATGTCCACGCTGGGATAGCGGATCACCGGAAAGTCGTAGACCGAGTCGTCCGCATCCGGATAATAGGGCGTCACCACCGTCGGCGAGCCGTAGTCCCGGGCGATAATCTTCGCATAGTTGGTCACGGCATTCGCGACGCCGTCGATGGCCGGCGGGAACGAGTCGTTGATCAGACAGACGTTCAGCTTTTCCATCTCAGTTCTCTCCTGTATTCTGCCGCCTCAGCAGCATGGCCGCCTTCAGGATCGCCGCCTGGGTCTTGCCGTCCGTAATCTCCCCGGTGAGGACCTCATTCACCAGGTCCTCCAGCGGTACAAACTCCACGTTCAGGAATTCATCCTCGTCCAGATGCTGTTTCCCCATATGCAGGTTCTGGGCAAGATACATGGTGATCTTTTCATCCGAATATGCCGGGGCGCCATAATAGAGCCCCATATCCGTCCAGGAGTCTGCCGTGATCCCGGTCTCTTCCATGAGTTCCCGCTTCGCGGCGTGAAGACGGTCTTCTTCCCTGCTGTCCAGTTTGCCCGCAGGGATCTCGGTGATCACCTGGTCGATGGGATAGCGGTACTGCCGCTCAATGACGACTTTTCCGTCCTCTGTGACCGGAACCACGCATACTGCGCCCACATGGCGGATGACCTCGCGAACGCTCCGGTGCCCGTTCGGCAGCCGGACCTGGTCACGCTTCACATTCAGGATCACACCGTCAAAAATGTCCTCGGTCTCGACCTGTACTTCTCTCAGCTTTTTCTCTTCCATACGATCCGTATAACCTCCCGGTCTGTTCTTTCCTGTTCGTTTATCTTATCATACCTGCCGTTTTCCCGCAAGGCGGCATTTATCCGATTCTCAGCCCGGTTCTCTCAAAATCTCTCAGCAGTTTATCGTCAGACAGTCTCTGAGCGGCAGGCTGCAGCACAAGCTTCGGACGTCTGGCCGGCAAGTTTGCTGCAAAAGGCATCTAACAGCTGAATCGAAAAGAACATCTGCCCGCAAGAGCGGCGACACCGCTCCCGGTGCCGCCGCCCTTGCTTGTTATTATTTGTTTGTAAAACCGAATGCCGAATTGAAATCTCATGTTCCAACTAAAAGCTCCGCATTCTTTTCACGCTCAAGTGATTATCTTCTATCTAAATGGATGGTTGTCTTGGACAAAAAAAGGTTTTATTACACCAATGCTCCATCCAACGACACTGCCTGTCAATACTATCCCAACGGCTTTTTGCAATATGTGGACATCTTTCAGTCCCACATCGTCGATAGACACAAAAAAATGCTTAAAGCCTGTCAAGAGCAAAGCCCATGTCCGCATTATATCAGCATGTGACCATTTACTTTCGAAAAACAAGTACTTTAATCCAGGCTGCCCCGGTAAATCTTTATATTCTGAAAGAATATGATAAGAGCCGAAAACCACACATACGGATGCCACAAACAATACTGATGTTGTTATGAACACTACAACGTATAGCTTGCCCCTAAGAAACTTCTTGGCTCCAACACATAACCCGAAATAAGAGAAGAACAAGAAGAAAACACACAAAAGTAGATGCTTTATTGCAAAGAGCTATAAAACCAGTACCCAGTATGCCTCAATTACAAGCGATGTTGTGAGCAACAGAGAACCACCATATTTAAAAGATTTGTCGTAGGCATATAGAAATATGAGCGCTATCACCATACAGACAATGACAATAATATCAGGTGTTCCCATGTTCAGTCGCCTTTCTCTCTAATGCGCGATAGTCGATTTTCCCGCTTGGCGTCATGGGCATGGATCTCAAAACGTGTATAGATCGTGGATGCTCATGCACGGGCAGGGTTTGTTTGCAAACATCCCAGATCATCTCCTTGTCATGTGGCATTTCCCGCCCCTCTTTCAGTGTTACATACAACACAGGTGCATGGATTCTTTCTTCGTCCTCGCATATGATGACAGCGCATTTTTCTACAATGTCAGAGGCCTCGACGGTTTCTTCTATATGCAGGGGGAACAATTTGTATGCCATTCCATCAGGTCCTCTTGTAATTTCAATCCGCTTGATACGCCCAACAATAAACACATAGCCGTCTTCATCCACTCTGCCTAAATCCCCTGTCCGGATCCAACAATTCTCGTTAATATCGCCCACCAGCACTTTTTTCGTCTCTTCCTCGTTACGGAAATAGCCGGACATCATGTTCGGAGTTTGAAACCATAATTCTCCGATCTCGTTATATCTTAGTTCCCGGAAGTTTTCTGGATTTACCACTTTTACCACGGTTTTTGGCATTGGCAGTCCGACGCTTCCTAATTTGTTGTACTCATTTGTACTACAACACAAAGTAGAGCTCGTTTCTGTCAAGCCGTAACCATTGGAATAGATGGCCTTGGAATGACATTTGGACAGATATTGATTGATTTCCCTCTCCTTCGTTTCGGCAAGGGCTTCCCCGCCTCCAACAAAAAGATTTACGCGGCTCAAATCGACAGACTTATGTGCTAAAAATGTATCTATCAGCGCAGGTCCGCCCACAAAGAAGGTAGGTTTGACCCTAAAGAAGGCATTCACGATGGCTTCCGGATTAAGGTCGATCCAAAGGTAGCTGTCAATACCCGCATTGAGGGCCAGATGAATATGGGATATACCGAATCCAACGAAGGGCGGAAGAATGTGCAGAAATGTTTTTCCCCTTCCGAAGCCAAAATTAGCATATTTCTCTTGACAGGAGTGTGCATTTAAGGCATCGTTGCTGAGCACAACACCCTTTGCCACCCCTGTTGTGCCGCTTGTGTAGACCATCACTGCCGGAGCGGTATGGTCGGTGGCTAGTTCTGCAACCCTATCCCTCTGGATCAAAAATTGCTTCCAACTCAGAAATCTGTGCTTCTGCGGTTTGACTTTGAACTGATACCCCAGCTTCATATACACCGGCATAGATTCTGAAATCGAAAGCACTACGACCGGGCAGGTGACAGCAGACTTGATTTTTTCGATCCGACCCAGCGCCGCATCCAACACAAAAAACAACTTTGACTCTGTATTCTGCAGCGTATGGAGAATCTCCTTCTCGGACAGCGTCATATATACGATGTTTGCCACTGCACCGATATAGTTGATCCCATAAATGGCATAGATCGTCTCGGGAGTGTGCATGGACATGATCGTAACGACATCGCCTGCGCGAATTCCTATGGAGTAGAGAGCATCAGCGGTTTTCTTAATGTTGTCAAGCAACTTACCATAGGTTATTTTTGATCCATAGTACCGAAGGGCAATATCTGAAAGATTCTCTTCATTATTCTCTCGAACATATTGGTACATAGTGCACTCCGGCAGAGGCATATTGATGGCTTCCTCGGAGTAGTATTTCAGCCATGGCTTGTCGATAGATGGATACCCTGTCAGTTTCTTTTCTTCTGCCATTTAAATATCTCCCTATTTCTCGGCTAGTATTATCAAATAGTACACCTTTTGATAATGTCCCGCGCATGGAAAAGGAGCCGATATTTGAACTTGCTCTTTTGCAAAAACCATGCTTTTACCTTGAAATAGAGGCGTTTTGTGTGTATAATGAGCAAGAATTTCGGCTATCAAAAGGTGTACGTTTTGATAGCCGATTCATCTATCACTTTTACTTCATTTATCGGGAAAGCCATCGATGTCACATGGATATCGATGGCTTTCACATATGAGGGTTGTATATTTCAGTTTCTTATGACAGATCTACGCGTCTGCGGATACCTTCCGCTCTGTTCTTACACCATTGGATCCAGCACACACTGGCGGAAGCTGAACACATCAGGCTTTGCGCAGGTTGCGACCGTCGCAACCGCGGCGATGTCCATCGGGCGGCTCAGATTAACGGTCACATGGACAGCGCCGAGCTCGTAATAATCGAAGGTAGCAACTTCTTCCCACCCGGAGCCGTCATTGACATAGACGGTACGGGGCCCAAGGATCTGATTGGTCTGCGCTCCGTTGCGGGCAGTCACCTGGTAATCCAGCGTAAATTGCTGGCAGCTCTGGATCGCATCCTCCATGAGGGTATACTTCTGCTTCGCGCCGACAAAGTTGTCCCTCGACCACTCGACTTCCGGATCCGAAAGATGCTGGAGGATGGATATAATCGGGGATCCGCAGGTCAGTTCATCCCCCGGGAAGGAGGAAGCGAGATTCTCGGAATTGACCCATCCAGCGTGCCGGACATTGTCGTGATCGTGATAGACGATGCAGGTGAGCCCCTTTTCTTCCGCCAATGCCAGAACGCGGATGCCCTGGTACGCCACGGGCATCGTCTGGTTCTTGTTTGCGGTCAGATCCCGATAGACGTAGACACTGTTATTCTTCGGGGCGTCGATATACATGGTATAGAAGGTGGAGAAGTAACTGCCGGACTCGGGCAGGGTAATCTTGCTGCCATCCCCGGTATCGAGGATCGCCTGCAGCCCGTTGCGGTAATCCCCCGGCAAACCGCTGCTCTGGCTGTCCTGACCCTTGATGGAGTTGTTGATCGCGGGTGCGGCAACCGCGGTGCAGGACAGGGAGACGAGAAGCAGAACGGCACACAGGAGCGAAATCATGCGTTTCATAGACAAGACCTCCGTTTGATTTTTGAGTATTATCAGGTTACAGTATATCACGGTTTTTCTGTTTTTCCAATCCGGACTGCATATTGTTTTTCCGCGGCGTTCATGGTATAAGTACAGTGGATTCCACAGAAAAGGACAAATGCCTATGACGGATCTGGAAACAGCCCGGGTGCTGGCGCAGAAGGTATACGAAGCCGGCGGCACCGCTTACTATGTCGGCGGCTACGTGCGCGACCTGCTGCTCGGGCGGGAAAACAAAGACATTGATATTGAAGTCCACGGCATCACACCGGAGACTCTGACAGAGATCCTCTCGGCGATCGGGGAACCGACCGCCTTTGGAGAGAGCTTCGGCATCTTCGGGCTGCGGCACTGTCACCTGGACATCGCCATGCCGCGCTCGGAGCAGGCGACCGGCCCGGGGCACAAGGACTTTCTCTGCAAACTGGACCCGTTTATCGGGACATACCAGGCGGCACTGCGGCGGGACTTCACGGTCAACGCCATGATGCAGGACATCCTCACCGGGGAGATCGTGGACCATTTCGGCGGGAGGCAGGATCTGCGCGACCGCGTCATCCGGCATATGGACGCCGGCCGTTTTGCCGAGGATCCGCTCCGCGTACTGCGCGGGGCTCAGTTTGCCGCCCGCTTTGGCTTCCGGATCGCTCCTGAGACGGCCAAAGTGTGCCGGCAGATGGATCTCTCGTCTCTCGCCCCGGAACGCATCTTCGGCGAGCTGGAAAAGGCGCTGCTGAAAGCCGAACGACCCTCCGTCTTTTTCACGGAGCTGCGGCAGATGGAGCAGCTGGATCTCTGGTTCCCGGAGCTGAAGGCGCTCATTGGCGTTCCCCAGCCGCCTGAGTACCATCCGGAGGGCGATATCTGGACCCATACGATGCTGGTCACGGATCAGGCAGCGGCGCTTAGGGATCAAGCAGTGAATCCTGTCGGTCTGATGCTCGCGGCGCTCTGTCATGACCTCGGGAAGCCCGCCACGACGAAGATCGAAGAGGACGGCCGGTTGCACGCCTTCGGGCACGACCAGGCCGGCGTCGCGGTGGCCGAAGCGTTCCTCTCCCGCATCACTCACGAGAAGAAGCTGAAGCACTATGTGAAGAACATGGTGGAGCTTCATATGCTGCCCAATATGATCGTCGCCCAGCACGCCGGCAAAAAGTCCTTCAACAAGGTCTTTGACCGTTCGGTCTGTCCCTCGGATCTGCTGCTGCTGTGCAAGGCGGACCTGTACGGAAGCATGGCGCCGCCTGAGACCTATGCGCCGACCGAAGCGCTGCTGCGCGAGCGGCTTGCAGAGTACGAGGCCGTCATGGCGGAACCCTTTGTGACCGGGGCCGATCTGATCAACGCGGGCTTCCAGCCCGGGACGGCGTTCCATGATGCGCTCCGGTACGCCCACCAGCTTCAGCTCTCCGGCGTTGACCGCAAGAGCACGGTGTCCCAGACGCTGTCGTATCTGCGCCGGCTGCAAAACTGACGAAAACCAAACAGAAAAATCTGCAAACACTTTCCTGAAAAAACAGCAGAAAGTGTTTGCCTTTTCTTACCTGCTATCCTATAATAAAAGCGAACAAAAACAGAAAGCAGGTAATCTGCGGTATGACCGTTGCAGACCTCAAGCCCGGGCAGCATGCCCGCGTTTCCGAAGTCGGAGGCGAAGGCGCCCTCCGGCAGCATTTTCTGGATATGGGCGTCATCCCCGGCGCCGCTCTCACCATGGTAAAGCTCGCTCCCCTGGGCGATCCTCTTGAGCTTCGCATCCACGGCTACGAACTGACCCTGCGTCTTGCCGACGCCGCCAGAATCAGCGTTGATCCCCTGGCGGAGCTTCCTGAGGAGACCGTCGCAAAGAGGCGCGGCCGGGAAGCCGCTCACCCCGGTCTCGGCGAGGAGGGAAAGTTCCATCCCAAGGGGACCGGAGACCCGCTGCCGGAGGATGAGCTGTTGACCTTTGCCCTGGTAGGGAACCAGAACAGCGGCAAAACGACGCTCTTCAACCAGCTGACCGGAGCCAACCAGCGCGTCGGCAACTTCCCGGGCGTGACCGTCGACCGCAAGGACGGCGTGATCCGCGGACAGCCGAACACCCTCATCACCGACCTGCCCGGCATCTATTCGATGTCGCCGTACTCCAGCGAGGAACTGGTCTCGAGGGACTTTGTCCTGAACGAAAAGCCCAAAGCGATCATCAACATTGTGGACGCCACGAACATCGAGCGCAACCTCTATCTTACCATGCAGCTGCTGGAGATGGGCGTGCCCATGGTGGTGGCGCTGAACATGATGGACGAGGTCACCGGCAACGGCGGCTCTGTCGACGTCAACGAGATGGAGGCCATTCTCGGCGTCCCGGTCGTTCCCATCTCCGCCGCCAAGAACCAGGGCGTGGACGAGCTGGTCCGCCACGCGGTCCATATCGCCCGGTATCAGGAGAAGCCTCTCCGCCAGGATTTCTGTGGGGCGGAGAATCAGGGCGGTGCGGTCCACCGCTGTATCCACGCCACCGTCCACCTGATCGAGGACCACGCCGATCGCGCGGGGCTGCCGGTCCGCTTCGCCGCAAGCAAGGTGATCGAGGGCGATCCTCATATCCTCAGGCAGCTGGATCTGGACCAGAACGAAACGGAGATGCTGGAGCACATCGCCCTGCAGATGGAGAACGAGCGCGGGCTGGATCGCCGTGCCGCCATGGCGGACATGCGCTTCGCCTTCATCGACAAAGTCTGTGCCCGCTGTGTGACCAAGCCGCGGGAGAGCCGGGAGCACCTGCGCAGCCAGAAGCTGGACCGCTTCCTCACCGGCAAACACACTGCCATTCCCCTCTTCATCGTCATCATGGCACTGGTGTTCTTCCTCACCTTTGCGGTCATCGGGGTTTGGCTGCAGGATCTGCTGGCCGCCGGGATCGAAAGCATTACCGGGATCGTTGACAGCGCGCTGACTGCCGCCCACGTCAACACCGCCCTCCACGGTCTTGTGATCGACGGGATCTTCGAGGGCGTCGGGAGTGTCCTCAGCTTTCTGCCCATCATCGTCACGCTGTTCTTCTTCCTCTCGATTCTGGAAGACAGCGGCTACATCGCCCGCGTGGCCTTCTTCATGGACAAGCTGCTGCGCAAAATCGGTCTGTCCGGCCGCAGCATCGTCCCGATGCTGATCGGCTTCGGCTGTACCGTTCCCGCGGTCATGTCCACCCGCACCCTGCCCAGCGAGCGCGACCGCAAGATGACGATCCTGCTGACCCCGTTTATGAGCTGCACGGCGAAGCTGCCCATCTATGCCTTCTTCGTGAGCGCATTCTTCCCGGCTTACGGCTGGCTTGTCATGACCGGCCTCTATTTGCTGGGCATCGTGATGGCGATTCTCGTGGCGCTGCTGTTCAAGAATTCTCTTTTCCGCGGCGAGGCCGTTCCCTTCGTGATGGAGCTGCCGAACTACCGCCTCCCCAGCGCCCGGAATGTTCTTCAGCTGCTGTGGGAGAAAGCCAAGGACTTCCTCCAGCGCGCGTTTTCCGTCATCCTCATCGCGACCATTGTGGTATGGTTCCTGAAGAGCTTCGATCTGCACTTCAACTTTGTCACGGATTCTCAAGCCAGCATTCTCGCTCTGATCTCCGGCTGGCTGGCACCTCTGCTGCGCCCGATCGGTCTGGGCGACTGGCGGATCTGCACCTCGCTGATCAGCGGCTTCATGGCGAAGGAAAGCGTGGTGGGCGTCATGAAGGTCCTCTTTGCCTCAACGGGTGTGAGCGCCGTTCTGACGCCGCTCACCGCCGCTTCCATGCTGGTCTTCAGCCTGCTCTACACCCCCTGTGTGGCCGCCATCGCTTCCATCCGGCGCGAGCTCGGCCGCGGCTGGGCCGTCGGCGTCGTCCTGTGGCAGTGCGGGATCGCCTGGCTTGCCGCGCTGCTGGTGCGGCTGGTCGGACTGCTGCTCGGTCTCGGATAATAGGATTCTCGCTATCACGACAGAGCGGAAGCCCCGCGGCCGTCGAAACCGGCCGCGGGGCTTCCGCTCTTTTTTGCAGTTCTTATGATCAGGCGCTGACGGCCGCTCTCAGCTCGTCGACCTTGTCGCAGTCCTCCCAGCGGACGCCCAGGTCCTCACGGCCCATGTGCCCGTAGGCTGCCAGCTTCCGGTAAATGGGCTTGCGCAGATCAAGCGCGCGGATGATGGCGCCGGGGCGGAAGTCAAAGACCTTGGCCACCGCTTCGCTCAGCACGTCGTCGGAGACAACGCCCGTCCCGAAGGTCTCGACCAGGATGCTGACCGGCTGCGCCACGCCGATGGCGTAGGCCAGCTGGATCTGGCAGCGTCTGGCCAGGCCAGCCGCGACCACGTTCTTGGCCGCCCAACGGGCGGCGTAGGCCGCGCTGCGGTCCACCTTGTTGGGGTCTTTGCCGGAGAAGGCGCCGCCGCCAGGGGGGGCGCTGC
>JAFTGD010000081.1 GCA_017458065.1 Oscillospiraceae bacterium | reverse complement strand
GGAGACATCTCCTCCTCATAGCCGATGCTCCTGCTCTGTGCGCTGTGTTCCGTAGAAAAGCCTGCCGCCTGCAGGACAGCCGGGTGGTTCCCGTGATCCTGGGCGACCAGTGTTCCGGTCTGCTCTTCGGTCACGGAGATTCCACTGCACCCCTGGGGATTCAGGCAATAGGCTCCACTTCCACCGTCAGCCCGTCCGCCTGTCTCTCCAGCGCCTTCCTCAGCACCTCCGGCAGTTCCTTCCCACGCACGGAAGCCCTGCGGAGTATACCCAGACACGCCTTCGGACTTAAATAGTACTTCTGGGGCACTTCCGCCAGTAAAATCTGCGACAAGGTAGATTCTTGCTCTTCGTTGGGGTACGCCCCAGTATTGAGCGTCGAGAACTCGGTAAGCCACGCTCCATCCGTCTCCCAGATATACGTCCGCTTTTGGCCATCTGTGATTTTCAGGCGCAGGCACCTCGATCCCTTCTTCTTTAACTCCGATAACTGCTTCGAGGACAGCTTTGAAGTCGTCTCCTCCATTGGAGGAGAAAGCGCCTGGGACGTTCTCCCAGACGCAGTACCTTGGATATTCTCCATTCGTTTTCTCCCTCATTTCTTTGATGATGCGGATCGCCTGATGGAACAGGCCGGAACGTTCCCCGTCCAAACCAGCCCTGCGGCCGGCGATAGACATGTCCTGGCAGGGCGACCCGAAAGTGATGATGTCCACGGGTTCCAGTTCGGTGCCGGAGAGCGTGGACACATCTCCGTAGTGTTTTACCGTAGGCAGCCTCTTGTGGGTAACCAGTACCGGAAACGGCTCGATCTCCGAACTCCATACCGGGGTGATGCCCGCAAGGATGCCGCCAAATTCAAACCCTCCAGAACCAGAGAAAAGACTTCCCAGGGTGAGGGGCATCTGATTTATACATAACAAAATTGCACACCTCCCGATGTTTTCCTGTTACCATTTGCGCACTCAGACGCTTTGCTGTAGTTAGCTTGATGGGTCATAGCTGCTTCCCTAAGTGATCTGTAAACGCCAAGGAGTCTTCCATCTCTAAACACAGCTGTTTTCCTACGATTGCAGTTACCAAGGTCGCTCATGGCTTTGTAATCTGTTTTGGCTACGACTTCCAAGACATTCTTTCTGGTAAGAGGGTCGTTAGCTTGCTCTTTTAAAGTTGCCCATTCAAGATTGGACACGCGATTATCATCACGGATTCCGTTCTTATGATTTACGGTGGGTTTGTTATCCGGGTTTGGAATAAACTCGTGTGCCACAAGTCGATGAGCTTTCAGAGTCATCCTCACCCCGTTAATGCTGATCACATAGTAGAGATACCCGTATCTGTCTCTTGAAGGGCGTAGGAACTTTCCGCTTCTTACACTAAAAAGGTCGCCGATGTCCGAAATATAATAAAGACCGTTAAACAACGGCCTCATCTCTGTATTATTCATCCCGTTCATCCACCTCCTCCGGCTCAAAGGTGGCGACTTCATCAAAACGGAGCTTCTGGCCGTCACGGATGACATACACATCGTCGTATTTGCCGCCTGCCCACTCGATATACCTCTTCACGATGCAGTCCACGAACTTAGGATCAAGCTCAATACCCCGGCACACCCGGTCAGTCTCGCAACAAGCGATCAGGGTGGAGCCGCTGCCCAGGAACGGATCGAGCACGATGCCGTTGGTCATGGTGCTGTTCTTGATGGGATAGCTCATGAGCTGTACCGGCTTCATCGTAGGATGATCCTTGGAGGAGCGGGGCTTGTCATACTCCCACACCGTGGTCTGCTTGCGGTCGCCGTACCACTGGTGCTTTCCCTTCTGCTTCCATCCGAACAGGCAGGGCTCGTGCCGCCACTGGTAAGGACTGCGCCCGAGAACGAGAGCGTTCTTCACCCAGATGCAGCAGCCGGACAGATAGAAACCAGCCGCTTTGAAAGCCGTGCGGAAGTTGATGCCCTCGGTGTCGGCATGCCACACATAGATGGAGCCGTCGTCGGCGAGGTTGGAGTGCATACAGCGATAGGCGGACAGCAGGAACTTGTAGAACTCGGAGTCCTCCATGTTGTCGTTCATGATCTTCCCGGCTGTTTCTTCCACATCCACGTTGTACGGCGGGTCCGTCAGCACCAGGTTGGCCTTCTCCCCGTCCATGAGGCGTGTATAGATTTCTTCACCGGTACTATCGCCGCAAACTACTCTGTGTCTGCCCAGGTACCACAGGTCTCCGAGCTGGGAGAAGCAGGGCTGCTTCAGCTCCTTATCCACATCGAAGTCGTTCTCTTTGACCTTCTTGTCGTAGATATTGGAAAAGAGCTGGTCCACCTCCGGCGCGTCAAAGCCGGTATAGTCCAGGTCGTAGTCCGCTTCCTTCAGATCGGTCAGCAGGTCAGCCAGCATCTGCTCATCCCATTCGCCAGTGATCTTGTTGAGAGCAATGTTCAGGGCTTTCTCCCTGGTCTTGTCCACATCGACCACGGCGCAGGGCACTTCGGTGTAGCCCAGCTCGATGGCAACGTTCAGCCGCTGATGGCCGCCGATGATCGTCATGTCTGCATTGACTACCAGCGGGTCGGCAAAGCCAAACTCCTCGATGCTGTTCTTGATCTTCTCGTACTCTTTATCACCCGGCTTCAGCTTTTTGCGCGGGTTGTACTCTGCCGGTTTGAGTACGGAAATCGGCAGGACTTTCAGTTCAGCTGTTTTCTTCATCAAGTACCTCCGTAAAATCTCATCACTTCACAAAACGGAATGAAGAGCTCTCCCAGGTGAAAACCCAGTTCAAGCTCTCCACTCGTTTCCAGATATTCCTCTGTCAGCCCGCACCACTCCGGGTTCTTCCCGTTGATGCTTGCCAGCACCCTGTCCTCGGTGTAGTCGATGGCGTGTACCAGCACCGAGCCGGTATTGCAGATCGGGTACACGCCGATGACCGTTTTCAGATCGATCACTGCGCTTTCCATCGGCCTCTACCTCCCACCTCAATGATTCTCTGGTTCCTGCTGCCCCGGAAGGCAAGCCCGGCATCCTTCTCAG
>JAFTGD010000024.1 GCA_017458065.1 Oscillospiraceae bacterium | reverse complement strand
TATAATTATACCGTAAAAGTGCAAAAAAAGCAAGAGAAAGTTTTTGCTTTCTCCTGCTTCTTTGAAAAATACTGTGTTTTATTCTCGGTTTAGTTCAGATTTCTGCTTTTGCTATTCTTGCAAAGTGGCAAACTCGGGGTATACCACAAGTCTCTTTCGATTTTCCACGCAAAGTGTGAACTTTAAGAAATCTAAAGAAATGCCCTTCTCCTCAGCGGGACTGTTCCTTTTTCCTGCGGGAACCCCTTTTCAGGATCATTCATTTTCTTTTTCCGCGATTATTTGCCCGATGAAACCGCAAAACGCAAAAGCTTCTTGTAAAACAGACAGAATCATGCTATAGTAGTACGGCTTTCAGAATAATTCATGGTTTTGGAAGAGAAAAAATATTTAGGAGGAAAACATGAAGAAGTATCTGTCCATCGTGCTTGCACTGGCGCTCGTGTTCTCTCTGGCGTCTTTCGCAATGCCCACCGCTTTCGCTGATGACGAGTTCCACATCGGTATCATCACCGGTTCCGTCTCCCAGAGCGAAGACGACCGCCGCGGCGCCGAAGCTTTCCAGGCGAAGTACGGCGAAGACATGGTCAAGCTGGCCATCTATCCCGACAACTTCACCGAAGAGCTTGAGACCACCATTCAGACCATCGTCAACATGTCTGACGATCCTCTGATGAAGGCCATCGTCGTCAACCAGGCCGTTCCCGGCACTGCCGAGGCTTTCCGCCAGATCAAAGAGCGTCGCCCCGACATCATCTGCATCGCCGGTGAGTCCCACGAGGACATCGCCCTCATCGAGAGCGCTGCCGACCTGACCACCAACAACGACTTCGTTGCCCGTGGCTACCTGATGATCCGTACCGCCCATGAGCTGGGCTGCGACACCTTTGTCCACATCTCCTTCCCGCGTCACATGTCCTATGAGACCATGAGCCGCCGTGTTGCCGTCATGAAGGCCGCCTGCGAAGAGTTCGGCATGCAGTTCGTCCTCGAGACCGCTCCCGACCCCACCACGGACGTCGGTGTTGCCGGTGCCCAGGCTTACATCCTTGAGAAGGCTCCCGAGTGGATCGAGAAGTACGGCAAGAACTCCGCTTACTTCTGCACCAACGACGCCCACACCGAGCCTCTGCTGAAGCAGCTTCTTGCCTACGGCGGCTGCTTTGTCGAAGCTGACCTGCCCTCTCCTCTGATGGGCTATCCCGGCGCTCTGGGCATTGACCTGACCGCCGAGGCCGGCGACTTCCCCGCCATCCTGGCGAAGGTTGAATCTGCTGTCTGCGAGAAGGGCGGCGCCGACCGCTTCGGCACCTGGGCCTTCTCTTATGGCTACACCCTGTCTGCCGGTCTTGCCGAGCATGCCAAGAACGTCATCGAAGGCAACAGCGAGCTCTGCGACCTCGACGACATCTCCAAGGCTTTCACCGTGTACTCTCCCGGTGCTGAGTGGAACGGCTCCGCTTTCACCAATGCTGAGACCGGCGTCAAGTCCGAGACCTTCTTCCTGATCTATCAGGATACCTACATCATGGGCAACCCGGGCCACTACATGGGCTCCACCTCGATCGAGATCCCCGAGAAGTACTTCACCGTTAAGTAATTACGAACCCGAACATTTTATTCCATGGGGGGGAGGAAACACTCCTCCCCCCTGTTTTCAGGTAGGGAAGAATTATGCAGACAAACAGTCCCCCGCTATTGGAAATGCGCAACATCAAAAAGGACTTCTTCGGCAACCAGGTCCTGACCGATATCAACCTCACGCTCCATGAGGGCGAGGTGCTCGGTCTCTGCGGTGAAAACGGAGCCGGCAAGAGCACCCTGATGAAGATCCTCTTCGGTATGGATGTCATCCGGGAGACCGGCGGCTATGAGGGCGAGATCCTTCTCGACGGAAAGCCTGTCAGCTTTTCCACCCCGTTTGAAGCGCTGGAAGCCGGCATCGGCATGGTGCATCAGGAGTTCTCTTTGATTCCGGGCTTTACCGCCGCGGAAAACATCGTGCTCAACCGTGAGCCGAAAAAACGCAACATTTTCTCCGAAGTCTTCGGCGAGCGTCTGGACACCCTCGATTATAACGAGATCACCGGCCGCGCCGAGGCCGCCATCGACAAGATGGGCTTTCATATCGAAAAGAATATGCGCATCAGCGATATGCCCGTCGGTCACAAGCAGTTCACCGAGATCGCGCGCGAGCTCAGCAAGGAGAACCTCAAGCTGCTCATCCTCGACGAACCGACCGCCGTCCTGACGGAGAAGGAGGCGGAAGCACTGCTCCGCTCCATTCGCTCCATGTCGGAAAAGGGCATTGCCGTCATCTTCATCACCCACAGACTGCATGAGATTCTTTCGGTCTGCGACAAGGTCGTGGTGATGCGCGACGGCTTCGTGGTTTCCGATGTCCCCGCGGCCGAGACCACAGTAAACGAGATTTCAAAGTGGATGGTCGGCAGAAACGTCAGTTCTGCTGACAGCCGTGATATACGTGACACCAGCGGTTCCAGGACGATCCTCTCCATCCGCAGGCTCTGGGTCGACATGCCGGGCGAGACCGTCCGCGATGTCAGCCTCGACGTCAGGGAGGGCGAGATCCTCGGGATCGGCGGACTCGCCGGGCAGGGAAAGCTCGGCATCCCCAACGGCATCATGGGCCTCTATGAGGCCGGCGGCACGGTCGAGCTCGACGGGAAGCCCATCCCGCTGAACGCCCCGCGCAAGTGCCTCGACGCCTCCCTCGCCTTCGTGTCGGAGGACCGCCGCGGCGTCGGCCTGCTGCTGGACGAGACGCTGGAGTGGAACATCGCCTTCCCAGCGATGCAGGTACAGAACAAGTTCCTGCGAAGCTATCTCGGCGGCCTTGTCAAGTGGCGCGACGAGAAAGGGATCCGCGAGGTGACCGAGCGCTACATCGACGAGCTTGCCATTAAGTGCACCGGCTCCAAGCAGAAGGCGCGCGAGCTCTCCGGCGGCAACCAGCAGAAGATATGCCTGGCGAAGGCCTTTGCGCTGGAACCGAAGTTCCTCTTCGTCTCCGAGCCCACCCGCGGCATCGACATCGGCGCCAAGGCGCTGGTGCTGAACGCGCTGAAGAAGTTCAACCGCGAGAGCGGCGTCACCGTCGTGATGATCTCCTCCGAGCTCGAAGAGCTCCGCCAGATCTGCGACCGGATCGCGATCGTCTCCGGCGGCAAAATTGCCGGGATTCGTCCCGCCTCGGACCCGTCTGAGGAATTCGGCATGCTGATGGTCAGCATGGTAAAGTGAGGAGGGCAGCATGAACGAAACCTTAGCGGACAGAAATAACTTCACCGTCCGGGACCGGCTGAAAAGCATGGTCCGGAACTTTGGGCTGCCGCGCCTGATCATTGCCGGCTTCCTGTTGCTGCTGTTCATCGCCGCGCCCTTCGTCGGCGCCGACTTCTGGACGCAGATCAGCAACACCATCAACCGTTTCAGCTGGAACGCTGTCATGGTGCTCGCCATGGTCCCGATGATCCACTCCGGCTGCGGGCTGAACTTCGGCCTGCCGCTCGGCATCATCTCCGGCCTGCTGGGCGCCACGCTCTCCATTGAGCTCGGCTTTACCGGGCCGGTCAGCTTCGTGATGGCGGTTGCCATCGCGACCCCCTTTGCCCTGATCCTCGGCGCCGGCTACGGCTGGCTGCTGAACAAGATCAAGGGCGGCGAAATGATGATCGCCACCTATGTCGGCTTCTCCTCGGTCTCCTTCATGTGCATGATGTGGCTGCTGCTGCCCTATCACAGCCCGACCATGGTCTGGGGCCTCTCGGGCAAGGGTCTGCGTACCACCATCTCGCTGGAAGGCTTTTATGACAAGGTACTGGCCAACATCCTGCAGATCAACATCGGCAACCTCAGCATCCCGACCGGAACGCTCCTGTTCTTCGCGCTGCTGGCCTGGCTGATGTGGGCTTTCCTCCACACCAAGACCGGCACCGCCATGACGGCTGTCGGTTCCAACCCCACCTTTGCCCGGGCCGCCGGCGTCAATGTGGACAAGATGCGGATGCTGTCCGTCGTCATGTCTACCTGGCTTGCCGCCATCGGCATCCTGGTCTATGAACAGGGTTTCGGCTTCATCCAGCTCTACATGGCCCCGTTCTACATGGCGCTGCCTGCGGTCTCCGCCATCCTGATCGGCGGTGCGAGCGTCAACAAGGCCTCGATCGGCCATGTCATCCTCGGCACCTTCCTCTTCCAGGGCATTGTCACCATGACCCCGACCGTTATGAACAACGCCATCCACATGGACATGAGCGAGGTCATCCGTGTCGTTGCCTCGCAGGGTATGATTCTCTATGCCCTGACCCGCAAAACGGAGGTGACGAAATGAAAAACGAAAGCTTTGGGAAGAAAATCCTGAACTTTATCGGGAACAACTCCGTTCCGATCCTGTTTGTGCTGATCTGCGTCATTTGCATCCCCATCTCCGGTTTTTCCGCCAGTTATCTGATCAACGAGATCGTGACGCGCATGGGCCGCAACATCTTCCTGATCCTCTGCCTGCTGATCCCCATCATGGCGGGCATGGGTCTGAACTTCGGCATGACCCTGGGCGCGATGGCGGCCGAGCTAGCCCTGATCCTGGTCTCCGACTGGCAGATCTGGGGCATCCCCGGCATTGTGCTGGCCATGATCCTGTCCATTCCGTTTTCCATCGTGCTGGGCACCTTCTGCGGCAAGATCCTGAACATGGCCAAAGGCCGTGAGATGATCACCAGCTATATCATCAGCTTCTTCATGAACGGTATCTACCAGCTGATCGTGCTGTACATGATGGGCCCCATCATCCCGATCAAGCATTCCAACGTCAAGCTGCCCCGCGGCTACGGTATCCGCAACTCCGTCGACCTGATCCATATGCGCCAGTATCTGGACAACCTGATTGCCGTGCGCATCGGCGGTGTCAAGATCCCGGTGCTCACCTTCCTGATCATCGGCGTGCTGTGCCTGTTCATCATCTGGTTCCGCAAGACCAAGCTCGGTCAGGACATGCGCGCAGTCGGCCAGGACATGAACGTCGCGCGCGACGCGGGCATCAATGTGGAGCGCACGCGTATCATCTCCATTGTCATGTCCACGGTTCTCGCAGGCTTCGGCATGGTCATCTATCTGCAGAATATGGGCAACATCGCAACCTACAGCTCGCACTCGCAGATCGGTATGTTCTGCATCGCGGCTCTGCTGGTCGGTGGCGCTTCGGTCGACCGCGCCTCCATCGGCAACGTCTTCCTCGGCGTCATCCTGTTCCACACGATGTTTATCGTGGCTCCGAAAGCCGGCGCGATGATCACGGGCGACTCGATGATCGGCGAATACTTCCGTGTCTTCATTTCCTACGGTGTCATCACGCTTTCGCTGATCCTGTATGAGACCAAGAAGCGCAAATCCAAGAGTCTGGTCGGCCAGCAGCTGGCCCAGGCGCAGAAGGATGAGGAGGAGAAGGCATGAACAAGACAAGACGCCTGCTGTTCCAGATCGGCGCGGTACTGATCCTGGCTGCGATCGCCTTCTGTATGATGGTCATCGGCCGCGGCCACACGGTCTACTTCGACAACAAAATCCTCGAGTACGACGACGAAACCTACGAGCCCCCCTATAAGGTCACGGTCTATGTCGGCGGCGAGCAGGTCGCGAAGCTCAACGCCAAGGAGCGCGGCATGGCCACCACCATCGGCCAGGACTTTGAGATGGAGCTCAAGATCATGGAGGTCAAAGGCGGGGATGAGACCCGCGAGACTTATCAGATCAAGCTGCCCCGCACCCTCGACGGCATCGTCGTCAACCTCCCGGGCTACCTCGCAGGGCTGCCCGAAGAGGCCTGGATGTCGGAATTCGTCCCCATTGTGACCGAATCCTCCGAAGAGGAAGAAGTCCCCGGCGGCGACGAGTTTGAGATGGAAGATCTCGGAGACTTCTGATCTCCCTTTTCCGCACAAAACTCCATAAGCACTGCGACCGATGCGTCAAAACCGCATCGGTCGTTTCTCTTTCGTTTCCAAAATGGCCGCATCAGCTACAAATTCGGCCATTTCAATATAGTATATTCAAGAAAAACCTCCGATTTGGCAGAAATTTATTCTTCGATTTGGCGAAAAATTATTACTCGATTTGGCTTAGTTTTGTTCCTCAAAGTGTATCTCCGGTGATTTAAGAAATCTTCAGACACATTCCTTTCTGCGTATGCTACAATATGCCTGCTGAAAACAGACTGGTATCTGTCTTCGCTATGATTTTTACGATCTTGTTAAAGTTAAAGGAGAACAGCATGAAGAAATCCATGATTCGTTTTCTGTCTCTGGCGCTCTGCCTGGTGATGATCCTCGGGCTTGCCGCCTGTGAGAATATCGCCCAGGACAACAGCAAGCCCCAGAGCAGCCCCGAGGCGCAGAACGCCGGGAGCACGGCGGAGACCGGCGCGCCCGCCGGCGGCTACGCCTGGAAGAGCGAGTTCCTGTCGGTCAAGACCGAGGATGAGGAGAATAGCATCCAGCCCGCGCTCTTCGTCGACGGCGGCTTCTATGCCACCGGTCAGGTCAAGCTGGGCCGTCAGGAGGTCCCCGAGGACCAGGTGGAGGAATACGAGGGCCAGTTCGATATCTACGGCACCGCCCTCTACTATGTCACCCTGGACGGAACCGTCACAAAGCTCCCGAACTACACCCCCGCCGAGCCGATCAAGAACACCGAGGGCAAAAAGGACTTCTATTCTTACTGCAACCTCGGCCGCCCTGTCCTGACCCCGGAAGGGAACCTTCTGGTCCTGGAGCAGCAGGGCGCCGGCTGGTTTGACGGTCCGGACGACATCTACGGAACAGAAGAGCAGTACGCCGGCGACTACGGTGACTACTATCACAATGAGCAGAACTACGACATCGTCGTCCTGGACACCCAGGGCACCGAGCTCAGCCGCGCCCCCGTCGATATTGACACCAGCGACACCTGGCTCAACACCTACAGCGTCGCCCAGGACAAGGATGGAAACCTCGTCCTCATCATGGAGCAGACCCTGCAGGCCATCGCCCCGGACGGCAGCATTGCCTGGTCGGCCCCGTGCGACAGCTACATTAACTCCCTCGTGACCCTCTCTGACGGCACCATCGCCGCCATGATGTACGGCAACAACGGCATGGAGCTCCGTCCTGTCGACCTCGAGACCAAGAAGTTCGGCGACGCGTACTCGATCCCGGATTCCGCCTGGAACGTGTTCCCTGGCGATGACGAGTACGACCTCTACTATACCAGCGGCATGTATTTCTACGGCTTCAAGCTGGGCGAGGAAGAGCCTGTCCGTCTCCTGAACTGGATGAGCTGCGACATCAACGGCGATTCTGTCGGCAGCGACTCCATCCACGTCTCCCCCGACGGCACCATCACCGGCGTGACCTACGACTACAGCGGCAACAGCGTCGACACCCAGATCTTCACCCTGACTAGGGTGCCCGCCGACAGCCTGCCCAAGAAGCAGATCCTGACCGTTGCACAGCTGGAATACAGCCCCAACTATCAGCTGACCAACCGCATGGTGCGCTTCAACCGCGCCCACGACAACATCCGCCTGGAGTATGTCGACTACGTGGAGGACGATTATGCAGCCGGTCTCAACAAGTTCATGACCGAGGTCATGGCCGGCACCATCCCGGATATCATCCCCACCAACCAGCTGCCCTACAAGCAGCTCGCGTCCAAGGGCCTGCTGGAGGATCTCTACCCCTATATCGACGCCGACAAGGATCTGGACCGGGCCGACTTCTTCCCCAACCTGCTCTCCGCGCTGGAAGTCAACGGCGCGCTCTGTGAGATTGTCTCCGGCTTCTCCGTCGAGACGCTCTCCGGCGCCGCCAGTGTGGTCGGCGACACCCCGGGCTGGACCTATGACGAGTTTAACGCCGCTCTCGCCGACATGCCGGAAGGCTGCACCCCGCTGGAGCCTTACGTCACCCGCGATCAGGTCCTGAGCTCGCTGCTCTATGCCGACATGGACAGCTTTGTCGACTGGCCCACGGGCAAGGTCAGCTTTGAGAGCGACAGCTTCAAGCAGATGCTGGAATTTGCAAAGCAGTTCCCCGCCGAGTACAACTGGGAGGAGCACGACACCGCCGAGAACACCCAGGATCTGATTCGCCAGGGGCGGCAGATGCTGACCCAGACCTATCTCTACAGTCTCGACGCCATCCTGTGGAACGACGTCAACTTCGGCGGCAAGACCACCTATATCGGCTGGCCCACCAGCGACGGCGTCGGCAGCATCATGCGCTTTGACAACGGTTACGCCATGAGCAAGTCCTGCAGCGACAAGGACGCCGCGTGGGAGTTCCTGCGCGGGATGCTCACCGAGGCGGGACAGTCGGATGTCTGGATGATCCCCTCCAACCGCAAGGTCTTTGACAAGCAGCTGAAGGAGATCATGACCCCCAACTACAGAAAAGACGCCAACGGCAACTTCATCCTCGACGAGAACGGCGAAAAGATCGAAGAGAGCCGCGGCGGCTGGGTCGATGAAAGCGGCGAACACAACATCTACGCCATGACCCAGGAGCAGGCGGACGAGGTGCTCAGCGTCATCGAGACCTGCACCAAGGTTGCAAGCTACGACACCAGCATCTACGACATCGTGAACGAGCAGGCTCAGGCTTTCTTCGCCGGGCAGAAGAGCGTCGACGAGGTCGCCCGTCTGATCCAGAGCAAGGCCAACATCTACGTCAACGAGCAGCGCTGAGTCCCCCTCTCCGCAGACCCGCAAAAATAGAAGAAACCCATTCGGAACTCTCAGGGATCCGGATGGGTTTTTTCCGTCTTACTATTGATTTCTGCCCGGGGATGCGATACAATAGACGCAACCGATCACAGGAGGGAACCCACACATGAGCGACGATTTTGGCAGTGATTTTATCACCATCGTGGACGACGACGGACAGGAGTTTGAGCTGGAAGTCATCGAGTCCATGGATTATAACGGCAAGACCTATATGTCCTTCCTCCCTGCGGACATGAAGGAAGACGACCCGGATTACGGCTTTATCCTGCTGCGCGTGGTTGAGGACGAGAACGGCGACGAGGTGTTCGAGTCGATCGACGACGAGGACGAGCTGCAGGATGTCTATGAGCGCTTCATGGTCCTCCTCTATGACGACGAGGACGAGGAAGACGCTGAGGAGTAAAAAAATTTTTTCTGCTGTGCCCGTGTAAGTCCTTCTGGACCTGACGGCCCATGAAACCCACATCTCTTATAAGGGATGCTGATTTGAATCTGCGGATTGCAGGCCTCCCGGAGACTTGTCCCGGATGTTGGAAGCAGTGAAACAGAACTTAGGCAACCCACCTGCTCTTTTGTGCAGGTTACCTATGGGCCGGCACGGCATAAGCGGGCGCCCCCCGGAGCAATCCGGAGGGCGTTTTTTGTTTTGTCCTTTTCCGTTCCGCCGCGAAAACTGCCGCAGGCCGCCCTCCTCAGGGCGGCCTGCTCAGCTTACTGCATAAATTTGTCAATCGCGTCGTTCAGCGCCCGCAGCTGCTCCTCGGCGTTGCTTCCGTCCTCGTTGATGCAGTGCTCCAGGTGGTCCTTTAGGATCACCTTGGCCGTGCTGCTGAGGGCCGAGCGCACCGCGGCCAGCTGGACCAGCACTTCCGTGCAGTCGCGCCCGCTCTCCACCATTGCCTTCACCGATTCCAGGTGTCCGATGGCCCGGGCCAGCCGGTTGATCACCGCCTTGGTCTGGGTGTGGCTGTGGGCATGCGTGTGGTCGTGGCTGTGCGCGTGCTCCGGTGAGATGCTGCCGTCCTCCAGATGCTGGTGGCAGTGGATGGTCCCGTCCGCGTGCCGGTGGTATCCCGGCGGCAGAGGCGCTTCCGTCGCCGGCGTCTGTCCGTTGTTCTTTTCCTGCATTTCCAAGATCTTTTCCATAGTGCTCACCCTTTTGTATATCCGCGCAGCGCCGCGTATTCCCTGATCCATTCCCGGACCGCGCCTGCCGCTTCCTGTTCCGCATTCCCCCGGATCCCGATGATTTCGGTCTCCGGGTCCGTCTGCAGCTGCTTCCAAAGCCGCTCCGCGAACGCGGTATAGCGTTCCCCCGGCCCCAGCATCTGCCGCATCCGGTCGCTGTCCTCCCGCGCCTTCACCACGCCCAGCAGAGGCAGCTCTGACGCCAGAAGGCCGTCCAGCGCGTATCGGAACTGCGGGATGATCACGTCGATCCCGCCGATCTCGTCCAGCACCGTGAAGGGGTACCACTCCGCCTCTTCCAGCAGCCGGACGCCCAGCCCGCGGAAGACCTCGCAGTCGTGCGCCGGCGGGAAGCTTCTCATGTCCAGGAAGGCTTCTTTCTCCAAGCCTTCGACTCCGCCGGCCATCGCCGCCGGCATCAGGGAACAGCCGATCAGGCTCCCCTTCTCATCCCGGTCCAGCGCCGTGCAGAAGCCCCCGGCACTCTGCAGCAGCGCGCCGAGTTCCTCCCGCAGGAGCCGGCTCTTTCCGCAGAAGGCCGGTCCGCTCAGGAATAAATGACGCTTCATCTCGTATCCTTTGATTCTTTCCGTTCCCACTTGCTTCTTTCTGACGGTTTGTATTATAATAGATTCGCCGGTATCCGTCAAATGGAAAACGGACGGGACGGCGGAGGACAGCATGAGAAGAAGAAAACCGGGAAAGCTGAGATACCTGCTGATTGGCGCGCTCCTGATCCTCGCCATGGGCGGGATCATTTACCGTGCGCTCCCGGAGCCGAAGCCGGATGAGCACGCCGGCCAGGTCTACCTGAACGACGGCTTTGACATGGTCTGGATCACGCCGTTTGAGAACGTCCCCGTCAGCACGCTCTCGCCGGGCGACTTCCGCACCGTGGACGGGATCCCCAGCTATACCGGTACGGATTACTTCACCTATGTCGGCATCGACACCTCCGAGCACCAGTGGGAGGTCAACTGGAACGCCGCCGCGCAATATCTGGACTTTGCTTATGTCCGGCTCGGCTACCGCGGCTACACCGAGGGCGGTCTCTTCCTCGACCCCTGGTTTGAGACCAACCTGGCCGGGGCTTCCGCCGCCGGGCTCGACACCGGCGTCTACTTCTTCTCGCAGGCGACCAACGTCAGCGAGGCCATCGAGGAAGCCAACTTTGTCATCGACCATCTTCGGGGTTACCGGGTGAACCTGCCCGTCATCTACGACTGGGAGAAGATCGACGAGGAAACTGCCCGCACCACCGGTCTCGGCGAGCTGACGCTGACCGACTGCGCCGTGGCCTTCTGCCGCACCATCGAAAACGCAGGCTATGACGCCGGCGTCTACTTCAACCGCTACCTGGGTTATTACGGTTTTGATCTCTCCCGCCTGACCGACTATGCGTTCTGGGTGTCGGTCCCGGGCGATTTCCCCGACTACTACTACGCCTGCGACTTCTGGCAGTGCAGTTTCACCGCCTCTATCCCCGGCGTCTCGGGCGAGGCCGATCTTAATATCCGTTTCGTCCCCACAAAAAACGAGGGAGCCTGAGGGCAGGTTCTCCGGTTTGTAACATCGTCCCTCTTCCCCGGCCATTTTCAGCCCCGGTATGAAAATTTGCTGTTGCATTTCCCTGCGAAATGTGCTAATATAATTGGGCTGTCGAGAAAGACGGCTGAAATATCCGGGTGTAGCGCAGATGGTAGCGCGCTTGAATGGGGTTCAAGAGGCCGCTGGTTCAAATCCAGTCACTCGGACCAAGAAAAAGGCTTGATTTTTTAAAGAAATCGAGCCTTTTTTGTACTTTTCAGGCGACCTTGTTTTTCGGAATCGGCCTCATTTGGGCCGTTTGACTGGAGTTTGACTGGAATTGAAAACTGCCTTTCAGGTTTTCCCTGACTGGAGTTTTTCGGCCTCTTCTCTCATGGGCAGCAGAATACCTGATCAAATTTCTGTACCGCTTTCTGCTTTACAGGGGTCTGTACATGCAGGTAATGCTGTGTCATGTCAAGATCTGCGTGTCCGACGATGCTCTGAATGACGGGCAGGTCTACGCCCAGCGCCTGCATCTGGGATACATAGGTGTGGCGGCAGGAGTGCGGTGTCAGCATGCGAACGTCACCGACATCACTGACATAGGCTTTGAACTTCTCCCGGTAATGCTTCGGGTCAAAGGGCTGCTCCTGGACCGGCGATTGAAACACATATTTGTTCTCTGTGTCTCTCAGTTCTGTTACAAGCGACCTGAGGTTTGCCGGGACCGGCACATCCCTGTTGCTGTCACGGGACTTGGGTTCGCCGACAGAGACTTTCCCTTTCACGACCTTGACTGCTTGCCTGATGTGGATCACAGAGCCGTCCGGCTCAATCAGGTAAGGTTCCAGCGCCAGAAGCTCCTGCATGCGGATGCCCGTAGCGAGCATCAGACGGATGCTGTTCCCCATCCAGTCTGTTGGAAGGCCCCGCATCAGGGCTTTCACTTCTTCCTCTGTAAAAGCCTCCTTGGCCTCTCCCGGTCGGCAGGACCGCATCTTCTCTGCGCAGGCTACCGGATTGCGGCGGATCAGTTCGTTGGCCTCGGCTTTTTTCATGATCTGGAAGAGCATTCCGCGCGCTTTGGATACATAGCTGTCGGACTTCCCTTCCCGTCTGAAGTCAAGCAGGACATTCTCGATATCCAGCGCTCTGATATCCATCAGCCGGCGCTTGCCGAGAATTTCCTTCAGGGTGTCGAGCAGATAGCCGTAGCTGGCCTGTGTCGTCGGTGAGATGTTTTCCCTGTGGCTCTCAAACCAGGTATCCGCCCAGGTGCCGAAGAGAAGCTTGGGATCCAGCTGAAGTCCGTTCTTCATGTCATCACGGTAATCGTGCATTTTCTCAAGCGCTTCGTTCCTGGTTCTGCCGTAGAAAGACTTCCTCTTTCGCCGGCCGTCCTTCTGAAAGCCGATCATGATGGAGCATTCCCAGCGCCCATCTTTCCGCTTATGAATATTCCCTTCGCCGTTGCTGCGTCTGTTGGACAAGATAACTCCTTTCCTCAGTCCATTGTTTTTCGCTTTGGACGATTATAATTCGAATCATCTGTTTTCGCAAGGGCGAAGTATCGGACAGCGGAATGACCGCTGAGATGCTCCGCCCTTCTGTCACGGCAGCTGATCTGTCATCCAGCGCAGAAGCTGTTCTTTCGGAACAACCATGCGTCTTCCGATATGGAGGGTGGGAAAGCCCTCACTGTGCATCAGGGTATATGCCGTGTTCTTTGCCACGCCCAGGACGTCAGCGACCTGCTGCGCATTCAGGGTAAAGGGAAGGTCTTCCAGTTCTATGCCAATCATTGTGTGCTCCTTTCGGTTTTCATGCAGACTTGCTGCCGGTGCTGAAGCGGCTGAAGGCCTTTCTGCTTCCTCTGCATCGGATACACAGCGGATGATGCCCCCTGTGGGATATCCGCAGATATGGTGTATCTTCTCTATTTCTCTCATGAGTGAAAAAAGCCTTCAGGACCTTCAGCTTTGTCGTACAGAGTCTAAGTACTCATCGTTTCTGGCCTGAGGCCGGCTTCCACTGTGGGCCGAATATCCCGAGATATTCGTCGATTGCCTCAGGCTTCAAAGTATAATCACGGAAATAGTTCGCGTCCTCGCGGTGAACGGTCAGCTGCGAGTAAGCCGCCCCCACATGATCCGCCAGAGAATTGCGAAACTCGTCCTGTGTCTTGCAGTATCCGTTTCGCTTTGCTCTGCACCAGTTTCTGTAGGCATCATAGATCGCCGTGACCGTGCAGCCATCGGAATAGTCATGATCCTTTCGCGGGCACATGCACTCCTCGAAAAAGCCGACATGGCTGCTGTTCTCCGCAATATAGGCATTGCGGGCAGCAATGACGGATTCCGGCTCTGTGTAGCGGTAACCGTTGCGGATGACCGTCTGGAGAGCTTTCACCATCTGAAAGATGATCCCTTCTCTCTCCCGGAGCATCTTATCCAGGAGCTGTTTGTCCTGCAGCTCCTTTGGGATCACATTTCGGCTTTCCACAATGATGATGCGCTCGTATACCCACTTGCCGTCGTCGCCGCCGAACTTCGGCAGATGGTTCATGCAAAACCAGAGCACTCCGTTGTAGGTGAACAGAAATGCCTGCTGATTTTTATACTCTGCCAGAACAGAATCTCCGCCGGTCAGGTTTTTGAGAATATTCATCTCATTCACTTTCAGATAGCTGATATCTGAGCTGCCCGCCATCCGTTTCCCAAAAATGGTACCGGTACCGAAACGGGCTTCCAGCTGATTCAGGTCGATGGCCATATAGTTTTCCGGACCGAGGAGATGCTCCACCAGGCTTTTGAGCTGGGATTTTCCGGTATCTCCGGGGCCGACATGGAAGAGCGATTTCTTCATGCGATACCCTTTAACGTTGGAAATAGAAACACCGGAGAACTGCAGCAGGAGCTCCGCGACCGCCGGATCCTCGTTGGAAAGCGTCCGGAGAAATCCGTCAAATACTGGGGTTGGCGTTTCTTTTCCCGTCCAGTCGCAGGGGATCTGGATGGTAGACAGGACAGCCGGAGAATGAGGCTTGAGCTCCAGCTTATCGCCTGTGACGGACAGAAGCCCGTTCCGGAAATTGATGCACGTTTCATCCGCGTTCAACGCATCCAGGCTGACCGCCTCCCGGTCAGTAAGCAGGTGCTGGTAAACTTCATTGATCTTGCTCATATTGGCATAGATCGGGTTATAGCGCTCCACCGGTTCCTTGATGATGCCCAGCATCGAATCCCTGGATTTGAGACGATAGACACCGTCCTCATAAACATAGATCATGCCGGTCTGTCTGTTGTTGTCACGAACCAGGACATAAGGGACGTGCTCTCGGATATATGCCGCGAGGAGCGGTGCGGAAAGTCCTGGTTTCTTCCCCTGAAAGACGAGGAACGATGGGAGCTGGTCAGTGTCCGGATGGAAGATTCCCCGCTGGAACTCGACAGCCCTGCGGATGGTTTCTCTGCGGTAATCTTCCCGTTCCCACTTGTCCCGATAGAGAGCGGAACCTCGGAAAACGGCGTCGATCAGATCCGGCCGGTTGCCGGTCCGAAACGCGATGATGCTGCAGAGAGCCAGATCGGCTTCAGATCGGGACAGATAGTCGGAGAGGTCGCCCTGATCATAGAGGCGGGAAAACTTCTCGGCGTTGCCCTGGCGCCGAAGCGCCTGCACAATGTCCAGGGCTTCGAGAGCCAGTTCCTCTGTGTCAGAGGATTCCCCCGCAGAATAAGAGGCGGCAGGGACAGGCGACATGGAGGCAGTACGTTCAGACGGTTTCTGATTTGCAGGTTCATCCTCCCGCAGCATATAGCTGTCGAGGACGGTCAGCAAGCCGTCGGTACAGTCATCGGGGGGTAGATCCGCCGATGTGTTTCCGGTGAAGACAGCATAGCGGTTGGTCAGGCCGCCGATGTAGAGCTCGATGGGAATCCTGGGATTCTTCATATAATAACGGTCGGAGAGGCGGCGTCTCCCCTTTTCGTCCGTCACGGTGGGAAGCCGGGAGAGGTCGCAGCGCATGTAGATATGCGTACCGGTACCGCTTACAGAGCGTTCGGCGTAGCTGGGGAGCAGGGCCATCAGATCCCGTGTGAGCGGATCCTCCGGCGGCAGACCGTCCAGATCGAGGAAGGCAAAGCCCTCGGGAATCACAAAGCCGACGCCGTCCCAGCGGTTCTTCTTTGCCGCTGCCGCGGCTGCGCTGTGGTTTGTCCAGGTACTGCGGTGCGAATCATCGGTGCCGGTTGCTCCGCCTCGGGGGGAGACAGGCACTTTTGTAATGTGACCGTTCCGCCCCGGTTTTCTTCTCCAGCAGATCCAGATCGGCATGTCCTTCAGCTGCCGAAGGGTGGTGGACTCTCCGCCCGGATCTGCCGGTTTATTCTTGCCAAAAGGCAGATTCTGTGGTAAAGTCGTTTCTGAGGAAAGGCGTCCTGTTCTTTCCGTGCCGCTTCCGGTCCGGTATACCGGGGCGGCATTCTTGTTTTCGGTCACGGATTGGTTTCTCCTTTCGCCTGTGTGTGCAGCCAGTTCATCAGGCTGTCTTTGGGGATCAGGATTCTGGCTCCGATGCGGAGAACCGGGAAGCCAGGCTGTTTGACCAGCTCATAGGCTTTTGGCAGGCTGATGCCCAGCTGAATCGCCAGTTCCTGAACGCTGAGGGTGGTTTTTTCCATCTGCGGATTCTCTCCTTTCGTGAGATTGACGCCGTCATAATATAACAGTTTGTGAGTTTTGTCAAGAAGAAATTTTATCAGATTGTTTATTATTATAACGGATTGCAAAACATTTTATTTTTATGCTTGACATTACTTCTCGTTTCTGTTATATTTTACTCACTTAATTCAACGAGGTGTGAGTATGACTTTTCAGGAAAGATTAAAGCAGCTCAGGAAAGAGCATGGAATGACTCAGGCGCAGCTGGCTGAGAAGCTCGGCGTCGCAGGCGGTACGGTCGCCATGTGGGAGACTGGGAAGAGAAGTCCGAACTTTGAGATGGTGGACAGCATCTGCGCGCTTTTTGACCGGAGAATCGACTATGTGATGGGCTCTTCCGATGACAAAACGCCGTATCGTATGACCGAAGAGCAACAGATCACCGATGGTCTGTTCCAGGTTGAGGACGATCTGACTGAGCATGCGCTGAAGTATGCCCGGCTGGATGAATACGGCCGGCGAGCCGTTGAAGCCATCATCCGGGTAGAGTACGAGCGCTGCCGCACAGCGGGTGAACTGTACCCCGCCGAAGCCTGTTCCGGGGTGATCCGGATCAGCAGGCGTGACGTGGAGGAATAAGGAGTCAAAAAAACAAAACACCGACTCATGCAGGGCGGTCCCTGTGTGGATCGGTGTTTTGCTTTCCTGTTCCATTTTCAGTTATGAGTGCCACGACTGACGCAGATATCCCGCAAAGACCTGCACGACCTGCACACAGAGCAGGATGGCAGAGGACAGATGAAAAGAGCGGGAATGGAGCGGAAAGGACGGTTGTTTTATCAGGAATATCGGCTCAAACTTACTGACCGAAATACCCGTTCTGACCGGCGATCAGGCGGGGAAACTCTGCGGTGCTGTCACGCAGATACAGAGGCAATAAACATATGTTTATTGAGACTCATTTCATTGCTTGCACATGCTCTTTCTGTATGATATTATTCAGGAATAGGGATTAGGGGTGTTTTTAATGAATCGTCTTATTCAATGCGAGTGGCGGTTCTCGCCTATAGTGATCCCGTTTTCCAAAACAAAATTGACAAAAGCCGTTTTATCTCGTATAATATAAACACAAAGGCACTGAACCGGTTTTTAGCGGTCAGTCCTCACAAATGGCTTTGAAGTGATCGCCGTACTTTGTCAGGGTGCCGGCGGTCACTTCTTATTTGCCTGAATGAACAGGCTGATGATTCCAACGATTAAAATGCCAAGCTGAATGAGCTCAGTATATGATACCATTGGGCAGCCCTCCTTTCCGGAGGGAGATCATAAGAAGCTGCCCTCCTAACATTCCTGGGAGGAAGTAAGAGGACTGACCGCACCGGGTTGTGCCTTTGCTTGACGATATCATACCACAAGGGGCTCAGTTTGGCAAGGCGACTGTCGGCACGGGACTTCTCTGAAGTGAGAAGCCGGTTTCAATCGGGAGCCCGCCTGCAGAGGCCAGCCCGGAGGGGCGCAGTGTGCCGAGGTTTTGTCCAGGGCGCTGCGCGCGGATGATCCAGGTGAAGAGGAAGGGAGCGAAGGAATTTCATTTGGAGCCTGCGGAGAATGAAATTCCTGAGCGGACGGAGTCAAGCCGGATCCGCGCTTGGGCGCCCGGAGAAGAACCGAAGGGCACGGAGCAGCCGGAGGGCCAGACCGAATGCCGCGGGCGCCCTTCCGCATGCTCCCCCCGCTCTCATGCCGCGCAGCGGCAAACAGAGTGGAGGCAGCCGGAGACAAAGCGAGAAGCAGGAATCTGATTCTGCGACAGAGGAGCGGAATCAGATTCCTGCGAAAGCGAAGTCGGAGGAAGCCGGAACGGAACAAGAAGCGAAGATCGGCGGCGCCCGGCGAAGTGGAGCCAGCCCCGGCACGAAGGCCGGAGCGCAGAAAGGGAATTCTGTTTCCGGAGCCACAGGCGAGGGAATCAGAATTCCCGCTACAGCGCGGAGGCCTGATGGAGCGACCGCAGGGAATTCATTCCCGGGCGAGGCACGAGAACGGGGATGAATTCCCGCAGGGAGCGGTGCCGGGGCCGGCGGAACGATGCTGGAACGCTGCCGGGCGAGCGCTACCGCTGCCTCTCCCGCTTCTTCATTGAGGTGCGGAGCACCGGAACGGAGCGAAGGTCGCGAGGCCAGCAGGGCGACGGGAACGAAGGAATTGAATTCTGAGCCTGCGAAGAATTCAATTCCTGAGAGGACGGAGCCTGCTGAGCCGAAGCGGTCGGAGCGACCTGCCGCTGATGCACTGTGTAATAGTAATTTCCAATTTGGCCTCTTGAATCAACTCGGAAAAATGGCGTTTTTTGACTGGAGTTTTGACTGGAATTGGAGCGAAAAACAATGTACTGAACGAACTTATTTGGATGTAAAAGTTTAGTTTATTGCTATTTAATGCCATTTATACGAACTTTTAATGCGTTAAATTCTGTCAAGAGGCCAATGGGGTTCAAGAGGCCGCTGGTTCAAATCCAGTCACTCGGACCAAAGAAAACCGCTGAGAAAGCCCACAGAATCGGGCTCCTCGGCGGTTTTCGTTTCCGGCATAAAACGCCGTCAATTTCCGCAGAATTCCGTTGTATTACTCCCCCTGTTACTCCCCGAAATGGAAGAAGGACGCCCCTCTTGGAGGCTTCCTTCTCTGCGCTTTCAGTTCACGCGGGCAGCGAGACGCTCGATTTCACGTCTCGTTCGCTCGTCCGGAGCGTCCGCCATCATAGAACGGAGCTGTTCAGAAAAGTCTCCACGGCGGAGATAGCCATCATCCTCGCGCGAATACTCGTCACTGGAATACCGCCCCATGGCGTCTCTTCGAGCATTCCTGCCGCGTCCCATGGAACGCATGCCGCCATCGTAGCTGTCGCCTCGATAGCTGCCGTGCCCCCAATAGGAGCGCCCTGTATCCGGTCTCTTCGCATTTCTCGATGACTTTATCGAGATTCTTCGCGGCATGGGCGAGCGTGTCGACCTTGTCCAGCATGGATGCGGAAAGATCATCTCTCCGCCCATATTCACTCAGCTCCTTGCAGAGCCGGTCTGCCTGCCCATCCAAACTGTCATAACACTGTGCCAAGATAGATCGATACTTTTCGCTGTGCAGCGGTTTTTGTTTCCGTTGTATTTGCATTCTACAGCCCCACAATGGACTCTCATTGCACACCTTCCTCCACCACTCTGCTTGCCCGCAACGAATAAGCCTTGTTTCCCTTGATTTCATGATCTGCTCCTTGACTGCCTTGCGCTGCGATTCAAGCAGATCAAACTGCTTGTTGAGCTCGGCCCTGCGGTTTTTAACCGCCTACACCGTGTCGCCAGTGGCGACCATGCCTTTTGCCTCCGTTACGGCCAGCTCGACCTTTTCCTTTACTTCCCGGAGCCTCTCTTCGATAACCGGAAGCTGCGTTACAACGATCAGCTCCTCCGTTTTCGCCGCGTCTGCCTGCAATTCGTCAAACGCAACCTGTGTTGTCTTTGCCATCGAGGGTGGTCCCTCCTTTCTTTTTTGATTGTGGTTATGCTTCCCGGATTCCTTCCCGCATATAGCGGAGAAACGGACGCTTGGGAATTTTGATGCGGCTCTTGATCACCGTAACCGGAAAGCCAAGGAGCTCCGGACGCTCCACCGCCTGTGCGTGGATATTGTCCGCCTTTGCTCCGAGGATCGGCGCAACTTCCGCACAAAGCAGATACTCGCGGTCGATGCGTTCCAGATCCCTCAACGTCACCTTCTTCTCGTCGGCCATACTTACCTCCTTCCTGTCAGATAGATGTCCATGCGTTTACTTCGCATGCTGCGCGCTCCGTTTCCGATCCCTTCAGCTCGTCCATCGCCAGAGACGCGCCCTGCGCCATGGTCAGGAACTTATCCTGAAGATTCGGAGGAAGCGACTGGAACTTATCCAGCATCTCGCAATCCTTCTGGCTCATATTTCCGCCTCCTTTGCAACTTAGTTGCCTATACCTTAACGCTCTTTGCAAAGGATATCAACATATAAATCGCATTTCGTGTGCTCGTTTTGTTGACTGCGTTTCATTTTTGTGGTATTCTTGCCGCAGTCCGAAAGGAGGTGACACGGATGAAGGATCGTATCAAGGCCGTCCGAAAGGCGCAGGTGCCTCGGATGTCACAGGAGAAATTTGCGGAGCGGCTCATGCTAACCCGGCAGTTTGTCACGCTGCTTGAAGCTGGGGAGCGGGAGCCAAGCGACCGCACGATCCGGGATATATGCTCTCAGTTCGGAGTAAATGAGGTCTGGCTCAGGACCGGCGCTGGGGATATGTACGGCAACAACCGCCGCGAGGCGGAAATCGCCGAGCAGGTAAAGCGGCTGTTCTCTGACCGGCCTGAAAGTTTTCAGACCGCGCTCATATCCACGCTGCTCCGGTTTGATCCGGATGGCGAAGAGTGGAAGGTGCTGGAGGCAATTTACGATGCGGTCGCATCACAGCTAAAAAATGACCATGAAATGTTACGGTAAAAGATGGTATCATTTTCGCAATTGACATCGCTGAGGGCTCCCGGGATGTTATGATCAGCACGGATGACCAACTCGCCGATTTCTTTGGTGCCGTTCTGGATGCACAGTCCATTGAAGTGGACGGTATCTCCGGCGCAACGACGGAAACCACTGCGCTGATAACCGCAATCGGCACCGCAATTGCCTCCGCAATGACCGCAAAATGAATCGCTAACACTTTCCAACCGGCTTTGTTGACGACAGGGAGTGAACAAATTGAAGCCTGATAAAAAACGATTCATCATCGCAGGATTTGCAGGTACGGTCACGGTTCTTGCGGTTACCATCGCAATCTATGCCACTTTTTTCCACGAACTTCTTGGACAGTTTACCGAATTGTCCGATGAGACCATCACTCTCATCTCCAGAGATCCTGTGAATGTTCCGCTGATGGTATTGGCGAATCTCGCACACGGTTTCCTGATTGCGGTCGTAATCCAATGGGGCAAATTCTTCACGACGATCCAGGGCGCAAAGGCGGCAGCCGTCGTTGCTTTCCTTACAGAAGTGTACTTCTGCTTTTCTCAGTATGCGATACTGAAGACGATGTCCCTTGTCTCTGCCGTTGCAGATACCTGCATGTGGACGTTTATTAACCTCTTTGTGGGGGCTGTCGTGGCACTCATCCTGCGAAATCCTTCGGAAGCTCGGGAGCAGAAGACTTCTGACACCTGACCTTGTTATCCCAAAAGAGATGGACTCCTACTCAAAAGAGACTGTCTCAAAACAAAAGGCCGATGAACAGAATGCTGTTGGGCGGGGCTTGCCTCTCCCAACAGCAGAAACTGAATACAACAAACGAATCCGAGGCGAATTTGCGCACGAACTGCGTATTTGCTTCGGATTGTCGTATGAAAGTGGATATATCCCACGCGGGAGGGGCCTCTCTGCTTCTTTCATTGAGGCAAAGTCGGTTTTATTTCGCCGGTTACTTCGATTGGCAGATTGCGTTCATGGCAGCCTGGATGCCGTCGTCGATGGAGATGCCCTTTGCCTTCAGCTTTGCCGGAACATCGGCGCGGCTGCGGCCAATGCGCACCAGCTTCGCGTCCGACATCTTCTCAGTCATGCGCTCAAAGGGGAAACGGATGATTGCGGGGGTGTTGTAGCCCACACCTAGTTTCAACTGACGTGAAAAAATATTTTTGAGAAATCTCATTCGGCTGGTTTTGTGATTTTGAAAGGCTTGTGTTTTTCCTCCTCACTTACCCCAATCTCAGACCGGCCCATAGCAAGTACCCCGGCAAAAATTTTTTTCGTAAAAAAGAAAAAAGCCGGGGAAGACCAAAACGATCTTCCCCGGTTGGGAGCAACTATTCTGTTTTGTGAAATGGACCCGAAAGCATACGGACACACAGACAGCACGGATGATTTCGAGTCGTTTCTATTGATTTCAAATCGGCAGAACGGAGCCTGATGCCAGCTTGATATCACAGAAACGGGACCATATAAACAGGTAAATAGTATAGAGACTCATTCTTTGAATAGTCTTTTGTATACACCAAATACTGCGCGAGAATTCTGTGCGAATACTTCTGGCAAAACTCATCGAGAGAGGTATGCACCTTATAGCCGGAGGACTTGACTTCGATAGGACAGATTTTGTTCATGCGAGCGATCAGAAAGTCTACCTCTCGCCTGTGCTCGCTGTGATCGGACTTGAATGTGTGATAGAAAAGACTGTTTCCAGAGGCTGTGAGCATCTGCGCTACTACATTCTCAAAAAGATATCCCAGGTTAGCGGAAAGCTTATCATTAAGGATCTTTTCATAGATGATGTTCTCAGTAAAATCGCGATCCTTAAACATTAAGGTCGTGAACAACCCTGTGTCACATACAAAAAGCTTGAACTGTGAAATGTCTTTGTTTGCTGACAATCCGGCATTGGGATCGGTGGCGTGATAAGAGATGAGCACCGTCTTTGAATCGACCAGCTCCGTAATCAGTTTCAGAATATCGTCTGCCCGGCTTCCGGGCAGTACACTGGATACCTGATAGCGAGAGGCGTTTTTGTTGAGCTGTGCAGGAATGGAATCAAATAGGAGCGAGATTCTGCCAGTTGGATCGATCTTCATAAAATCGTCCTCGTATAGCTTCAGAATGTCCCGCTTAACAAGATCAACTTTCCTAAAGTTGTTTGTGGTAAGATACTCATTCACCGCTTGCGGCATACCGCCCACAAGCATATAAAGCCGGAAGCTCCGCAGCAGCATTCGATTCGTTTTTTGCCCCAGAGAAACGCCCTGATCGAAGCAGCGCTTTATAAGTGGGAAGCTGGCAAGATCGTCAATTGCCCAGAGAAATTCTTCGTAGTCCATGGGATACATATTGATCCGGCGCTCCTCACTGGGAATCAGAATGTTTTTCACATTCTTCTTGATCGAGATCAGGGAGCCAGTTTCAATATAGTCATAGCGATGATCCTTGACAAGATGCTTGATTGCCTGACGCGCCAAGGGACAAAGCTGTACTTCATCAAAGATGATGACAGATTTCCGCTCAACCAAGTCTACATGATACAGAAGCTGGAGCTGAAGGAAAAAATAATTCAAATCTGCAATATCCTCGAACAGTTCCTTTACCCCTTTTGAGGCAATGGAAAAGTCAATCAGGATATAGCTCTCATATTCGTTCTTTGCAAAAGCCTCAACGACTGTAGACTTGCCGATTCGGCGCGCGCCTTCGATTAAAAGCGCCGTATCACCGTTGGATTCAGTCTTCCACTCAAGGAGTTTGTCATAAATTTTACGTTTGAACATGGCGATCACTCCTGCTGCCGCAAAATGTATTCAACGAGAACACCGCAAAATTGCAGAATTTATAAGGCAATTATACCGCAGATTTGCAAAATGTCAAGGTGCACCTGCTCCAAAGAGTGACTACGCTGCGCAAAATGTGAAAGATGTTCAGCAAGGATAACTATATCCGCTTCTGGTTTGCCTTCGTCTATCCCAATATGAGCTTTATCGAAAGCGGCAACAGCCGGATCGTGCTGGACAAGATCCGCAAGGGTCTCGTAACCAGTCATACTGCCTTTGTCTATGAGGACGTGTGCCGGGAAAAGATGTGGGACTTGAACGCCGAGGACGCCTGGCCCTTCCACTTCTCCCGGATCGGGCGCTGGTGGGACGGCGATACAGAGATCGACATTGCCGCGCTCGATCCGGAGGGAATCAACCTGATCCTCGGCGAGTGCAAGTTCTGGCAAGAGCCGGTGGGCTTGAACGTCCTGCATGATCTGGAGCAGAAGACAGAGCGCGTGCCTTGGGAAAAGCCGCACCGCAAAAACTGGTTCGTTCTGTTCAGTGCGGGCGGCTTCACCGACGAGCTGCGGCAGCTGGCCGCTGCGCGCTCCGACGTTCTGCTGGTGGATGACCACTAATCCTTCTCTATCCCAAATGCAAAGCCCTGGAACTTGAAATTCTGTATTGAGTATTATTGTAGCTTGAATTAATCCGTTACGGTAGGCATTTGTGCTGGTGTTTACTTTTCACTGTAAATGAGTAAGTAGGTTATGCTTTTCAGCCTTTTTTTGTAAACAGATCTGGCTTAATCCCCGGAGCAGCCTCCAAGCTCACCCTTATGCCTTCGATAGCCCCACTGTCATCAAAAATGAATTCTGCGGGCAGCTGCGCACCCATGGCTGGAAGAATCATATCAAATTCATCATACTGATAATGGTTGAACATGGCGGCATTTCCGTTCCACTCACCCGCGAGAGCACTATCCTTTACAGTAAGGGTGATTGTTCCAAAGCCAGGATGCTCATAAATACCCGCGTAAGTCTCGACAGGCTTCGTCGGAACAGTATTTGGAGTTTTGGCCTCGGCGCGCTTCTGTATCTCTGCCATCGCCTCTCCCATCATTTTGCCGAAAATCTCCTGATACCGGGTGGACCAGTCCGGGATCTCTTTGATCCCTATGTCCTCATCGATCAGATAATTAGATAATGCCTCAACAGAGAAGGATGAGGTTGCATTGCTGAGTGCGACGATGCCAAATTGCTGGGCAGGAACGATGGCCAGTTGAGAGGAGAAGCCATTTGTATTCCCACCATGGCTGAGCATTTTTATACCTCTGTAGATATCTGTCATCCATCCGAAGCCATACTCCGCACAGGAAACCTCTTCGAACTCCCAAAAGTACGGACTGCCGATCATTTGATGAGTATGCATCTCTTTCAGGTTTTCCTCGGAAACCAGACGCTGGCCGTTCCAGGTTCCGTCGCCCAGCTGGAACAGCATGTAGGCTGCCATATCCAGCGCGTTGGAAACGATTCCGCCTGCAGGATTGAATGCACCCAGGTGCAGATACGGTGGCTCCATATACCCTTCCCCAGTGAATACATAGCCCTTGGAATAATCCTCATAGCTTCTGAGCGAATCCACCTCGAAGTCCGAATGGCTCATGCCCAGAGGCTTGAAGATGCGTTCTTTTATAAACTGCTCATAGGTAGAATCCGTCAGAACATCGATCAGGTGTCCGGCGAGAGCAACCATTTGGTTGGAATATTGCAGTTTTGTACGGAAAGACTGATTGGTCTGTAGATATTGGAAAGACTGAATCTGCCTTTGCCAATCATCCATTGTGCCGAAGGCGGTCTGCATATCGTATCTGGGGATCCCTGTGCGGTGACAAAGAAGATCCCTGGTCGTGACATGCTCTGTCAAGTATGGGTCGGACAGCTTTAACCATGGAATATAGGTCTTGACTGGCTCGTCCCAGCTGAGTTTCCCTTCGTCAACCAGCATGGAGAGCGCAAGCGCAGTAAAGGACTTTGTGGTAGAGCCGATAGGAAGCACTGTGTTCTCCGTCATGGGCAGCCCACTCTCAACATCACGCAGACCGAAGCCTTCCGCTGTAATCACTTTTCCGTCCTTTACGACAGCAATGCTCATACCAGCAACATTGTAATCCTTCATTAACTTCTCTACATATTTTTTTGTGTTCATCAAAATACCTCCTTCAATGTGCATCCAATTCCGGGATTCTCCATCAGGTGGACTGTCCCGCCCTCATGTGTGAACCCTCCAAAAACTTTATCCTGCTTTAAAAGGTAGACCGTATCCAGATCTACTTCTTTGACGTTGCGTGTTGCAGCGGCGACATGCATTGCCGCAACATTTGCCAGATTGCTCTCTCCCATACACCCAATCATGCAGGAAATCCCAGCTGCCTCACAGATTGCAGCGATACGTCTAGCATGGAAAATACCGCCGCACTTCATCAATTTGATATTGACCACATCAACCGCCCGCATAGCAGCCAAACGGAACGCATCATATTCGGAGTGGCAGCTTTCATCGGCCGCAATCAGCAGATCAGAACGGTCTCGGATCTCTTTCAATCCATCAACATCACATGCTGCAACCGGCTGTTCTACAAGTTCCACACCCAGGGCAGTCAATTGGGGAATGATCCGAAGAGAGTCCTTCACGCTCCACCCTTGGTTTGCATCTACACGGATGCGAACACTCTGACCTACAGCTTCCCGAATGGCCTCCATTCGTTTCCGATCCGTCGCAATGTCCTCCCCCAACTTGACCTTTAAAATCGAGAACCCCTTTTCAACCCACTCGTCCGCCTTTTTTGCCATTTCTTCCGGGCTGTTAAGTCCTATGGTTACGTCAGAATGCAGCACAGCGTCATCACCACCTAAATGCCTGTAAAGCGGAACACCGGCGTTCTTTGCACAGATGTCATAGCAAGCGATGTCAATTCCCGCCTTGATTGCGGTATTCCCATGATAGATCGGATCCATCGCAGTATGGATCGCCTCGACCGCAATCGGGTCCTTTCCGATCAGCGCTGCTTGAAGTTCCTTTCCGACCGATAGCGCGGTATCCATATTGTCTCCGGTGACATAGGGGAGTGTTGCCGCCTCTCCATACCCGTAAAGGCCTTCGTCGGTCTCAACTCTGACAAGAATGGATTCCAAGTCACTGATACTCCCAAAAGCCACCTTGAAGGGCTGCTCTAAGGAAAAGCGCGCTCTCTGAAATCGAATATCTGTAATGCGCATGCTCTCTCCTTATATCTGCCATTCGCCGTCTGCGAGAATGGTGACGGAATCTCCGCTTGCAGTGATTCCGGTTATTCTTGCTTGATCTGTACCCCACATGACGTCGCAATGGATGCCCGATTGATTGACGCCGCAGTCAGCTATTTCCTCTGGTGTACAGGTTTTGTAGTCTTCGACCGCAAAGTTAAAGCCGTGTCCGACAGCAATATGGCAGGCTGCGTTCTCATCATACAGTGTATGATACATAAGGTGGCCCAACCCTTTTACTGGGGCATGCCTGTCAACAATTGCGACTTCACCAAGTCTGGCTGCACCCTCATCTGCCTGCACCAGGTTCCGGAAAAAAACTTCACCTTCCGTTGCCGAAACCTCTGTAACAGCACCATTCCGGAAACGTAGTTTCAAATTGTCCACATAGTTGTTTTCGTGAATCAGCGGGCAGGACGCAACCAACGTTCCTTCCGCCTTTCCGGCGACCGGGGAGGTGAAGATTTCCTCCGATGGGATATTGACAAAGGCTTCATCCTCTGGCCCCGACGCACAGCAAAACCGCACTTTCGGATGTAGCTCGACCCACAGATCCGTGCCCAGCTCGGATTCCAGATGAAGTTTTCTCAAAGACAGATGATTCAGCACATCCATATGTGCCCACATATTCTCGAGCTTTGTCTGCCATTTTTGAATACTCGTTCCGTCTCCGTTCACCATCACCGCAGTCAGCACATCGGTCCAGAGCTGCTCCAGATTATTCTTCTGATCGGGGAAAACCATATCGGCCCAAGCCTGAGTCGGAACACAGACTGCGGTCCATTTGTAGCGGTTGCGCATCCGCAGGATATGCGGCAGTAAAACCTGGAGTCGGGCACTTCTTACCACAGCTTGTTTGTCCGCATAGAAGGAACCGCCTTCCATCGGATCGCTGGAAAGCAGATGAATCAGGCATGGCAATTCATCTGCCTGTTCCTTCATTTGCAACTCTTCCCAGCTTGATACAGTCTTCAGGACATCCTCGTCAGCATATCGCAGCGACATGCGATCCAGGTGACTGTCTGTCCAGCGGATTTCAACCTTTGCTGCACCGTTTTCATAGCAGGCTTGCGCGACCCTCCGAGCCATTTCCTGTGTGGCGACGTCACTGTTTATGAGAACTCTCTCTCCGGATTTCAATCGGACGCCTCCACAGACGATCAATTCTGCATATTCTTCTTTACACGATTCCAGATTCATTCGCATCCCTCCTTGTGGAATGAAAGCAGTATAATATGACTAAAGTCACATGACTTTAGTCATATTATAATTGACGAATTATCTTTTTTCAAGTACAATATAAAAAAAACATCATGAGGGGGAGCATTGCCTTGGTTCATGATACTTTTTCCCGTCTTCCTGAAGAAAAGAAGCACCGGATTCTATCCGCCGCACGGAAAGAATTCCTTGCAAACCCCTTTGAGAAGAGCAGCATCAACCGGATTCTGGAAGAAGCCGCTGTTCCAAAGGGTAGCTTCTACCAATATTTTGACAGCAAAGAGGACTTATTCTATCTGTGCATCTATTCAATTGCAGAAACCCTCCTGCAACTTCGGCAGAAAAATGGGCAGACTCTGCTGGGGACCGGTTTGCTACGTATTGAGAAGTTGGGATACAAGGAAGGGATGCAACAGTATATGGGGGAAGTGTTGCATTACCTTTCTCGCGAAGATTTGGATCTTTACCAGAGGCTGATTGACGCTCCAAGTTCCGTACGTAATTTCCTGATGACAGAACTGTCTGCAAAGTTGCTATCGCCGGTGCTCGCGATTGAGCTGTCCAACAATCCCAATGTTAGGAAAGACATTGATGTCGATTACATCGCCTATCTGATCTCAATGTCGGAAGTGATAGCAATGGATTACGGCACTCGTCATGGGATGGACAGCATCGGGATGCTCAAGTTGAGTTATATATATCTTCAGGCCATCTATGAAAGTATTCGAAAAGAAAAGCCTTTCAATATAGAAGAGCCTGATTCCATTTAGCGAAAAGGTTCCCGGTTGTAAACCCGGGAACCTGCTTATAATCAGCAATTTACATGCCTCATATTGTATCTTCAGAATTCTTCACCCAAGATCGCTTTTACGGCATAACGTCCTTCGGTCAGGGTATGGCCGACAGTGCACCCAACCAAATATTCCGGATAATTACCAGAGAAGAAACTACCAGAGCAGTCACCGACACAATACAGCCCTTCGATCACGTCGCAATTTGTATCCAGAACTTGGCATTTTTCATTAATCCGCAAGCCGTCCATGGTTGTCAGCAGCGCACCGCCGAGGAAGAAACCATAGAAAGGCGCCTTCACAACTGGCCGCATCCGATAAGCTTCTTTTCCGAAATCTTCATCGACGCCCTTTTCGCAGAGTTCATTATAACGGGCAACCGTCGCAGTGAGTTCATTGGCAGGGATCTGCAACTGTTCAGCCAATTCTTCGATGCTGTCAGCCTTACATACGAGCCCGTTCGGCATAAAACTCTCCAGTGTGGGAATCACGCCACCCGCTTGGGCAATGTAAACTCCTATCTGCGCGCAGCCATACTGATCATAGGCAAGGACATCTGCGTTTGCATTTGAGTCGACAATGCATGCATAAACACCGTCCGGTTGGAATGATGCAGCATGGGGTGCAAAATCATAAGGAACCGACTCATTGATAAAGCGCTTTCCCTTTTTGTTGACTTTCAGGAAAGGTTGAGAGCCAAGGATAAAGCTTGCATCCGGACTTGGGAAATGCAGATTGCCGTTTGCATCTTCTACATACCCTGCCTTTGTGCCAGGAGGAACCACACCGCGGTCAAAAATCATCAATGCCGGTTCCGTATTTTTGGTGGCACCAGCCCACAAACCAGCGCGAATTCCCATACCTTTATTGGGCTCGTAATAATATGCACCTGTGATCGTTTCCAGAGCAATTGGGGAGAGCGCTTTAAGCATCTTTGGATTTCCGGGGTATCCGCCAGTGGCGAGAATGACATTCTTCGCATTAATGCGGACATAGTCCCCTTCAGAATTTTTGAAGACAGCTCCTGTCACCTTTCCGGATTCGTCCTGCGTCAGGCATACCAGCGACATCGAGTACTGCACCTCATAACCCTTTTCTTGAATGTGACGTTCCAGATGGCGGTTTCTTTCACCTGTCATGACAGGCAATTCACCGTTTTCCAGTTCCTCTGGAGTTGTTACAATGTGCCAGATAGTCGGAATATAGTAATCGGCACCTGTGCCACCCACATGGCTCTCCGGTGCAGGCTGAGGAATTGCCATCATACCTAGGCTTTCCAGATAAGAAATGACCTCTGCACTATGATTGATCCATAAACGGATCACTTCCAGATTGCACTTATAAGAGGCATACCGGGCTAATTCGTTCATCAGACGGGTTTTGTCGACTTCTATCCCCATCTCTTTGACCGCATCCGTGTTGACAGCACCGACCCAATAGCGCGTATTTGCGGGGACTGTATTCTGTTCACAGATTATAAAATCCATTCCGGCATCGGCAGCGGTTGCCGCAGCCATCATGCCACCGTTTCCTGCGCCGACAATCAGAAGATCGGTATCTCGCGTCTCAGCAAAGTCAAGTTCCGCGATGTTCGGTGCTTCACCAAGCCACTCCTCGCTATCTTCCGTCTCAGCACTTACCACAAGTGCGGCAGCAGTACCCTTAGCCTGCGCAATACAGTTGCTGACAGCCGCTTTGATAGCAGGAGTGGTAAAAGATGCCGTCGCAGAAGTCACCGCATCGACGCTCTGCTGCTCCACAAGCAATTTTGCATACTCTTCAGCTGCAACTCCACCGATATATGGCGTCTCGCCCGACGCGTCGATCCTGCATTCGATGATCTCGGTCTCACTGAAACTCACTTCGACTGTAATGAGGCTGGAATATCCCTGTACAACCGCGGTATATGTGCCCGGATTGTAAATACCAGAAACCTCTTCTGCACTCGCAGATCCCATTCCTGCTAGTCCTGTAAGAGCAAGACCCAAAGAACCAGCAGCTGCGCCTTTGATGAATTCACGACGGGACAGATTTTTACTCATGATGGTACCTCCGTTATTTTTTTAAACCTGAAAGATTAAATGTATCTGCATACACATAGTACCATCAAAAACACTTGCAACAGAAGACGAAATATACTAATATAGTTTTAAGGCATTCCTTAAAGAACGAGGTGCAGAGAATGTACAATCCACAGATCGACACCTTCTTAAAAGTCGCAGAGTTGGGCAGCTTCTCAAAAGCGGCAGAGGCTCTGTATATTTCTCCAAGCGCCGTCCTCCAGCAGGTGAAAAATCTTGAGGCAAACCTCGGGACAAAACTTTTTTTGAGGACACAGAGAGGGACCACTCTGACATCCGCAGGAACCATCTTGTACACGGAAGGGCCAAAGCTCATAGAGGTCAGCCGGGGGATTCGCCGTCAGATAACGGAGTTGGAGGATCAGGAGCATCTTGAGATCTGTGTCGGTACCTCACCGATCGAACAGTGCCGTCTGTTTTACACTTGGTGGAACCTGTTTACAGCCGAAGAAAAAAGGTATCACGTCAGGATTAAGCCGATCAGCAGCATGGGAATTCAGACGGAACGAGAAGACGTGGATATTATAGAGGGCGTTTATATTGGGGATGTATGTTCCGACGAGTTCGATTTTCTCTCGCTGTCCACCGTACCCATTGTCCATGCGGTATGGAAAGAACATCCTCTTGCCAAGCGGAAGATCCTTCGATATGAGGATATGCGGGGGCAAACAATGGTCACTCTCTCCGGGAACCGTCTGACGGAACATATCAAGCGCCTTCGTGATGATGCAGAAAAACATGGGATCCATGTGATTACGACGGAGTACTATGATATTTCAACCTTTTCCATGTGTGCAATGAATGGATATATCCTCCAGATGCCTTTGAGCAGTGCATACACACATTCTGAAATGGTGGCGATTCCATGCGACTGGGACTATACGCTGCCTTATGGCCTGTATTATAAAAAGAATGCTACACCACTGGTAAAGCAGTTTATTTCGTATGTTGCACTCAATAAAGATAAAGACAACTATTGAGGATCGAAGCCAAGCGCATAGACTTTCATAGACTGCAAACACAAGGAAGTATATCCATCAATTTGTGCGTTTATAAAAAACATCACCGTCCTTCTATGATAGGCAGTAGAGAGAGTGCGCGAAGTGAAATCATTCAGGATGGTTTGCATAATATTGATTGCGTTGTTATTTGGCGATTCTCTTGAAGATAATGAACAGCTGTAAGTTTAAACGCAGATACCGCTTGTTTACGGCCTGCTAACCGTTGATTTTCTGGTTTTTTCAAGTCCTATCATTGACACTCCGGCCAAGAAAAAGTTCCAAATTCGGAAGAGTTTGGGCTTTTTCTTTTGATGACCTCTTGTGTGCACCAAAATGCCCGGGAAGACAAGTTAGAACATCTAAAAATAATGCTTAAAATTATTATACTTTGCGGTATAATAATTTTAAGCATTATTTATTATTTGATGTCGTTTTTCTCGCCCCTTATGGGGCAACCGAAAAACATGACTATTATCCTTGACCGCTCTGCCTTCAAAGAAAAATGCGTGAGGTGATTTGATTGGAAAAGTTTATCGACCGCGAACAGGAGCTGGATACTTTGGAGAGCGAATACGAGCGCAAGGGCATTCTTCCGGATCCGGATGGCCGAGCCGATCTTGCGGCACGGCAGCATGATCCCGGCGCTCTCCGCTATCGGAGCATGCTTTTTTCGGAAAGTTGATGGTTTTATCCCCTGTTATGATCTGCCGCGTATGTTTTGTGCGCGATGCACTGAAAGGAAAACGGCGAGATCTTTTGATACTGCACATCCCGGAAGCCCGCCTGCCCGACCATCTGCAGGATCTCCTGCCGATCGTACATCTTGACATCGCCGCCCGGAAGCCGGGGGAAGATGACGTTGGCCAGGGCGCGGATCGGCCGGATGCAGTCCATATCGTTGAGCAGGAGTGTTCCTCCCGGCCGAAGGATCCGATGCATTTCATTCAGCGCATCCTGCGGATGCGGATAGTGGTGGATGCTCATGTTGCAGGTCACCGCCGCGTACTGTCCGCTTTCAAGAGGCATGTGCTCCGCATCTCCCACCGTGGCGATCGCGTTGGACGCAAGTCTGGATCGGGTCTCCCGGATCATTTCTTCCGACAGGTCCAGGGCATTGAGCTGAATATTGGGAAAGCGTTCCTGCACCAGACTCAGGAACGCGCCTGGCCCGCAGCCGATATCGATCAGCCGGTCGGGCCGGATCTTCCCGATCTCGGCAAGGGCATACTTATAATCGTGCCTCCAGTAACCGCCATGGGCCAGCTTTGACTTCCGGTGCTCATTGAAGTATTTCCGGGACTTTACCTTGGCGTTATCATTCACGGATCATTCTCCTTTGTCCGCGAAGCAGTCATAAGGCGCCGTCTCATCAAACACAGCGTCTTTGGATCTGATGTCCGGGATCGTGTCGATGTGGCGGAATACGCTCGGTGCGTCGCCCGTATAGCCGTTGTGCGAGGTGAAAACATAGCGGATATCCGAAAGGGTCAGCCGCTCCTGCAGCACGTGCAGGGAGCGGATGTTCAGCTCGCTGTCGTAATTGAACAGCGAGAAGAAGCACCAGCCGCCGTCCTTGTTGAGGGCGATAGCGTCCCCGGTAAACAGCATCGTATCGTCGATGAGATAGCACAGATGTCCCAGCGTGTGGCCGGGCACCAAAAGCGCCTGGACCCTGATGTCGCCGATGCGGGCCGTCTCACCGTCTTTCAAGAGGTGATAACCCGGTTTGATCGCCACGGAGTTTTTCAGACCGATGGGGCCGATCTGCTTGCGGTGATAGGTGTTCGTCAGATAGTTTTCTTCCGTCTCTCCCACATAGATCTTTGCGTTTTCAAAATGATTCGTCTGCCGGACGTCCAGACCGCCCGCATGATCCGGGTCCGCATGGGTCAGGAACAGCGCCTGCACCTTCCCGGGATCCACTCCGATCTTCCTGCACCCGGGCAGCAGCCCGGGATGGTTTTTGTAACCTGCGTCAATGGCGATCAGAGTGTCTCCTTTATGGATGAAAAAGATGTTGACGTCGTACTCCCGGACACAGCTGACCATATCTGTCAGTTTCCCTGTCTCCGAAGGATGAAGCGCGCCTTTCCCCCGATACATTTTGGGGACGATATGTACGGCGAAATAATCCATGATACTCATAGAGACCTTCTCCTTTCCGTTTTTTGGATGATCTTCAGCCTCTATTATACCGATCGCCTCATTCAAATACTTTCAAAAACTCGCTGACTTTCGCGGCCTATAGATCCAGAAGCCTGCGCAGCTGCAGTCCGGTCAGTTTCATGCTGGATGCTGCAATGTGGGAAGGACCGGAGAAGCCGGTGTCGAAAGCCGCGGCAGTAACGGTGGACCCGCCGAGCATTTTTCTGCATGCATTCTCCAGCCGCTTATACTGGAGATATTCCTTCAGTGTAATGCCTGTCTGAGCCGAGAAGATATGGGCAAGTCTGCTCTTGGAGAGAAAGACATGCTGAGCGATGCTGTCCATTTCATAATCGCAGTCTGTTCGTCCGATCAGCTCGATCGCCCGAAGAACGGCGTCGTCAAACGGCCGCGGGCTCCTCTCCCCTTGCAAAAGGTTTATGATACTGTCGCTGATTTCCTTAATGTTCTCTTCCGACAATTCATTTCCATCCGAATTCCACCCTGCCTCGGCGCCGTCTGTGTTTATCACGGAGAAATCGTCATCCTTTAACGTGTTTCGGGCAAGCGCGTATCCATATTCCGTCAGAGGATCGATAAAAAGGGCGATCCCTCTTTTACCGGAATCCGCTATGGCGTGGACGGCATTTGCACCGATCACGATGATCTGTCCGCTCAGTTCACCGTTTTCCGTGCGCACATGACTGTGCCCATCTTCCGCAGCATAGATTTCCAACAGCGGGTGCCTGTGAAGCTTTGCTCCAAAGGTGTCTGACACACCGGCAATATACTGTTTGTTGCTGTAAATAATATTTCCTGTCATATACTGTCATTTCCAGGCCTTCCCCTTGCAGGAGCCTCTGTCATTTCAGAAGCGAGGCCTGCTTGTTCTTCCGCTTTTCTGCCGCCCGGATCCCCGGAACAGCGCTGTATTACAAATCGCCTTTGATCACCTGAATCCCCTGCGCAGTGAGGATTTCCAGTGCCTGCGGCGGACAGGCGGCATCGGTGATGACCATACGCGGCTGCTCTTTGATGTTCAGCGGGACAGTGCCGACGGCGGAGAATTTCTCGCTCTCGGTGAGCACCACCATCTCGTCACAGGCGCTTGCCATATCCCGCACAGCCTGTGCGCGCAGGGCGTCCTTGTTCGTGAAGCCGAAGCGCTCGCTCCAGCCGTCGGTGCCGATGAAAAAGTAGCGCACGTGGAAATTCGCCGCGGTTTCACGTACCATGGGGCCGACCATGCACTGGGCGTCGTGCTGGTAGATCCCGCCGAGCAACACTACCTGCACATGCCGGTAATCACGGACATACGCGGCAATAAAAGCGCTGTTGGTGACAATGGTGAGGCTGTCGCACTTTTGCGCCAGAAGCTCGGCCAGGATCGCGCAGCAGCTTCCGCTCTCGATCATGACCGTGTCGCCGCTCACGACCAGTTCAGAGGCGCAGGCGGCGATCCGCTTTTTCTCCTCATAGTGATAGGCGAGGCGGCTGGAGATATGATCCACCGCATTGAGCTGGGCAAAGCCGTGTTCCCGCCGGATAAATCCCCTGGCCTCCAGCGCGTCCAGATCCTTGCGCATTGTCACCTGCGACACATCCAGCGCCTCGGCCAGCGCCGAGACGTCCATTTTTTTGCGCTCCGACAACAGCGTCAAGATTTGATTCAAGCGCTTATCCTGTTTGACTGACATGGTTTTCCTCCTTATACCGGGATCTCATTAAAACGATTTTCGATCGTTTTAATAGCGCCAACGGCGCGTCAAGATTCTGTATGAGACGTAGTGGCGTTAAGCGGCACCGCCATGCGCAGCATGGCAATTCTGATCCATCTTTTTAATCAGAATTCAGTATTAGAAAAATGCCTCGATCCCGTTCTGCCGGAAGACCGCGAGATAGCTCTCCAAATCCTCCTGGTGCAGCGCGGGAACGTCGCGGTAGCGGTAATCCTTCCCGAGCAGATCGTATTTGTTCTCCCCGAACTGGTGGAAGGGAAGCAGCTGGCAGCGCTTTGCCCCGATCTCATGAAGCCGCGCGGTAAAGCCCTCCGCGTCCGAAAGCGCATTATTAAAACCGGGGATCACGGGGATGCGGGGCAGGACGTCCTTTCCGGCCTCGACGGCGGCTTTCATGTTTTGAAGCGGCAGTTCATTGCTGACGCCGGTTGCCCTGCGGTGAGCGTCCGCGTCCCAGTGCTTCATATCGAAGAGGAGCGTATCGAGGGGCTGTATGATCTCCCCAAAGCGCATCGGGTCTATGAAGCCGGTGGTCTCGCAGCAGGTGTGCAGCTCTTCCTCTTTTGCGCCCAGCAACAGATTTCGGGAGAAATCAAACTGCATCAGAAACTCTCCGCCGGAGAGGGTCAGGCCCCCGCCGCTTTCTTCATAAAATGGGCGATCCTGCAAAACAATGTCCAGCACCTGCTGTACAGTTTTCTGCTCGCCCTCGGTTTCCATGGCGTGCCCCGGACATTCCCGCACACAGGTTCCACATGCGGTGCATTTCGTCTGGTCGATACGGACCCGCCCTTCGGTAATGTCTACCGCGCCCGCAGGACAGATCTCTCTGCAGTGTCCGCAGTGGAAGCACTTGGCGCTCACGTGCAGCACTTGCACCCGCGCGAGTTGGCTCTCCGGATTGGCGCACCAGGGACAGCGCAGCGGACATCCCTTCAGGAATACCGTCGTGCGAATACCGGGACCGTCGTTCACGCAGAATTTTTGAATATTGAATATGGTACCGCAAGCGAAGCGGTCGGCGCCCATGTCGGCTCTCTCCCTTTTCTTTTGATCTTGCCGCCAGTATACCGCAGAGCGGTCCAAAAGTAAAGGAAAAAATTACGAACGAAAGTAATTTTGATAAAATTTGAAATTTTCTGTTGACAGTTCACCTTGCTCGTGGTAGGATAATCTTGCAAACGAAAGATAATAATTTTCATTCAAAATATTTGGAGGCGCAATTATGGAGAATCGGGAACATTTTGGCAGTCTGACTGACAGAATGCAGGCTTTCCGCGAGGAAGTGCTGGAGGAGAAGCCATATATCGACGCCGAGCGCGCAGTGCTGGCCACCGAGGCCTATCAGGCGCACAGGAACCAGCCCCGCGTGATGATGCGCGCGCTGATGTTGCAGAACATCCTGGAAAAAATGAGCATTTATATCGAGGACAAAACCCTCATCGTCGGCAATCAGGCCAGCAAGAACCGCAACGCGCCGATCTTCCCGGAGTACACGCTGGAATTCGTGCTCAAGGAGCTGGACCTCTTTGAAAAGCGCGACGGGGATGTGTTTTACATTACGGAAGAGACCAAGGAGCAGCTGCGCGCCATCGCCCCCTTCTGGGAAAACAACAACCTCCGCGCCCGGGGCGAGGCCCTGCTGCCCGAGGAGGTCAGCGTCTTTATGGAGACGGGTGTCTTCGGTATGGAGGGCAAACTCAATGCCGGCGACGCGCACTTGGCCGTGAATTATGAGCGTGTCCTGCGCGAAGGCCTGAAAGGCTACGAGCAGCTCGTCAGGGATCTGCGCGAAAAGCTGGACCTCACCGATCCCGCCGCCATTGACAAGAACATCTTTTACAAGGCTGTCCTGATCGTCATTGCCGCCGTGAAGCAGTTTTCCGAGCGGTACAGCGTGCTTGCGCAGGAACTCGCCGAAAAGGAATCTGACCCCGAACGCCGCACGGAACTTTTGGAGATCGCCCGGATCTGCGCCCGTGTCCCCTACGAGACAGCGACCTCTTTCCGGGAAGCGGTGCAGAGCGTGTGGTTCATCCAGCTCATTCTGCAAATCGAGTCCAACGGGCACTCTTTAAGCTACGGCCGCTTCGACCAGTACATGGCGCCCTACTATCTCCGCGATCTGGAGAGCGGCACGATCACCGAGGAGGCGGCGCTGGAGCTCTTGACCTGCCTCTGGATCAAGACGCTCACCATCAACAAGGTCCGCTCCCAGGCGCACACGCTGTCCTCGGCCGGGTCACCCATGTATCAGAACGTCACCATCGGCGGGCAGACTCCGGACAAGAGGGACGCGGTCAACGCCCTGAGCTTTCTGGTGCTGCGCTCGGTGGCGCAGACCCGCCTGACCCAGCCCAACCTCACCGTCCGCTATCACCACAACATTGACAAGCACTTCTTTGACGAGTGCATTGAGGTCATGCAGCTGGGCTTCGGCATGCCTGCCCTGAACAATGACGAGATCATCATCCCCTCCTTCATCAACTGGGGCGTCAAAGAGGAAGACGCTTACAACTACAGCGCCATCGGCTGTGTGGAGACGGCAGTCCCCGGCAAGTGGGGCTATCGCTGCACGGGCATGTCCTACATCAATTTCCCGCGCGTACTGCTGTGCGCCATGAACGACGGTGTGGACCTCAGCTCCGGCAAGCGCTTCACCAAGGGCTGCGGGTACTTCAAAGACATGCAGAGCTATGACGAGCTGCTGCGCGCCTGGGATCAGACCGTGCGGGAGATGACACGCTACTCCGTCATCGTGGAAAACGCCATCGACCTCGCCTCCGAACGGGACGTGCCGGATATCCTCTGCTCTGCCCTGACGGACGACTGTATCGGCCGTGGCAAGACCATCAAGGAGGGCGGCGCAGTCTACGATTTCATTTCCGGCCTGCAGGTGGGCATCGCCAACATGGCCGACTCTCTTGCCGCCATCAAGAAACTGGTGTTCGAGGAAAAGCGCATTACGCCCAATGAGCTCTGGGACGCCATCCTGGACGATTTCCGGTCCCCGGAGAATAAGAAGATCCAGGAGATGCTGATAAACGACGCGCCCAAGTACGGCAACGACGATGATTCCGTCGATCAGCTGGTGGTGCAGGCCTACGACTCCTACCTCAATGAAATCAAAAAGTACCCCAGCACCCGCTATCATCGCGGCCCCATCGGCGGCATCCGCTACGGCGGCACCTCTTCCATCAGCGCGAATGTCGGCCAGGGCATGGGCACCATGGCCACACCCGACGGCCGCAACGCCTTTGAGCCGCTGGCCGAGGGGTGCAGTCCTGCCCACAACGCCGACCGCAACGGCCCCACGGCGGTGTTCAAATCTGTCTCCAAGCTGCCTACCGAGAAGATCACCGGCGGGGTGCTGCTCAACCAGAAGATGACGCCGCAGATGCTCTCCACCGAGGAGAACAAGCAGAAGCTGGAGATGCTGATCGCGGCCTTCTTCAATCGCCTGCACGGCTACCATGTGCAGTACAACATTGTCTCGCGCGAGACGCTGCTGGACGCCCAGGCGCACCCGGAAAAGCACCGGGACCTGATCGTCCGCGTGGCGGGCTACAGCGCTTTCTTCAATGTTCTGTCCCGCAAGACCCAGGACGATATCATTGCCAGAACCGAACAGACACTATAACAGAGTCTTTAAGGAGGAACCTGATATGAAGCTCTTGATCGACGACGCGAATCTTGCAGATATTAAGCGGCTCTATGACCTCTATCCCATCGACGGCGTGACCACCAACCCCTCCATCCTCGCCAAGACGGGCTCCGATCCCGCGGCGGTCTTACGGGAGATCCGCGCCTTCATCGGGCCGGACGCCCTGCTCTTTGCCCAGGCTCTGGCCCTCACGGCGGAGGGCATGGTCGCCGACGCCCACCGCATTTTGGAGATCTGTGGGAAAAGCACCATCGTGAAGATCCCCTCCATCCCGGAGGGTTTCAAGGCGATCCGCATGCTCAGGGCAGAGGGGATCGCAACCTGCGGCACCGTGGTCTATACCCCGATGCAGGCCTTCCTCGCGGCGAAGGCCGGGGCCTCCTATGTTGCCCCCTACGTCAACCGCATCGACAACATGGGCTATGACGGCGTGAAGGTCGTCAAGGAGATCCAGGACATCCTGACCAACAACCACATGGACTGCATGGTGCTGGCAGCCTCCTTCAAAAACAGCCAGCAGGTGCTGGAGCTCTGCGCCTATGGCGTCGGCTCCGCCACGGCCGCCCCCGCGGTGATCGACGCGCTGGTGAAAAACCCTGCCATCGACGCGGCGGTGCAGGATTTTGTCCACGACTTTGAGAAGGCCACCGGCAAGGCGGCCATGACGGAATTCTAATCCAAACGGAAAGCAGGCGAGAGTATGAAGATCCTGACGATCGACATTGGCGGCACCTACATCAAGTACGCGCGCATGAGCGAGGAAATGGACATCAACTCCCGTGGAAAGCGCCCCACACCGCAGAGCGGACGCGAGGCGCTGCTGGATGTGCTGGAAGGCATCTATGAAGAGGAACCCGTGGACGGCATCGCGATCTCGCTGCCCGGCATCATCGACGCGGAGAACGGCTATGTGGTCATGGGCGGCGCCCTGCGCTATAACGATGACTTTTATCTGCGTCACGCCCTTTATCAGCGCTGCCGCACGAAGATCGTGCTGGAAAACGACGCCAAGTGCGCCGCCATGGCGGAGGCCGCCGCGGGAAGCCTCAAGGATGTGCCCGACGGCTTTGTGCTGATCTTCGGCACCATGATCGGCGGGGCTTACATCCACAGCCACCGCCTGCTGCGAGGCAGGCACTTCTCTGCCGGAGAAGTGAGCTATATCACCACGGTCCGAAACGGGTACCCGGATCAGGATGTGGTCTTTGGGAACCGCTGCGGTGTGCCGCGCCTATGCCGGAAATACGCGGGCAGAAAGCGCCTCGACCCCGACACGGTAGACGGCGTGCGTCTGTTTCATGACGCGGAGGCCGGGGATGAGATCGCCCTCAGCTGCCTCAACGAGTTTGCCCATGAGGTGGCGGTACAGATCTTCAACATCCAGACGCTCCTGGACCCGGATCGTTTTGCCATCGGCGGCGGCATCAGCGCCCAGCCGCTTTTCATCGATGCGATCCGAAAAAACCTCAAGAAGCTCTACGGCGTGTGTCTCTATGACATCCCGCAGGCGGAGGTCGTAGCCTGCAAATTCCAGAACGATGCCAACCTCTACGGCGCACTGCACTGCTTTTTGCAGGATAAAAAATAGATCATAATTTATATTTGGAGGATAAACCCATGACAAAGATTTTCAGATCCCCGGCCTGCTATGTGCAGGGGGCAGGCGAGATGAACCGTATCGGACAGTATGCTCTCAGCTTTGGAAAAAAGGCGCTCTGCCTGATTTCTGCGGGCGGCAGGAAGCGCCAAGGCGTGCAGATCGAGCAAAGCTTCGAGGCGGCCGGCTGCGGCCTTGTTTTCGAGATATTTAACGGGGAGTGCTGCCACACGGAGATCAACCGCATTCTGTCTGTCGTGAAAGAATCCGGCTGTGAAGTAATCATCGGCGTCGGCGGCGGAAAGATTTTTGATACTGCCAAGGCGGTCTCCTACTATGCAAAGCTCCCTGTGATGATCTGCCCGACCATCGCCTCCACGGACGCGCCCTGCTCCGCGCTTTCCGTCATCTATACGGACGAAGGAGCGTTTCAGGAATATCTGCCCCTGCCCGCCAATCCCAATCTCGTGATGATGGACACGGAGATCATCGCCGCAAGCCCCGTGCGCCTGACCGTTTCCGGTATGGGCGACGCCATGGCGACCTATTTTGAGGCACGGGCCTGCCACGCTGCCGACGGCGTTACGACGGCCGGCGGACATGTCGGCCTTGCTGCGCTGGGTCTTGCGAAGCTCTGCTATGAGACCCTGATCAGCGAGGGCATCAAAGCGAAAGTCGCGCTGGAGGCAAAGGCCTGTACCCCTGCGGTCGAGCATATCATTGAGGCGAACACCCTCCTCTCCGGCGTCGGGTTTGAGTCCGGCGGCCTCGCGGGCGCACACGCCGTGCATAACGGGCTTACGACATTGGAGGAGACGCACCACATGCAGCACGGCGAGAAGGTGAACTTTGGCACGCTGACGCAGCTTGTGCTGGAGAACATGCCGGAGACTGAGCTTAACGGGCTTCTGTCCTGGATGGTTGCGGTCGGCCTGCCCGTCACCCTCGGCGAGCTCGGCGTCACCGATCTCAGCAAAGAGCATCTGCTCCCTGCGGCAGAGGCCGCCTGCGCTGAGAACGACACCATGGGCAATCTACCCTTTGCTGTTACACCGGAGGAGGTCTATAACGCTATGCTGGCCGCCGACCGCTTCGGCAGACGCGCACTGGGAAAAGAGTAAGAGAGATTAATAAAGTATCAGTCAAGTAACGGACATTTTGAATTGGCTCTTTATGTTGATACCTTTGACGAGGTCGATGCTGCATTCAAAAAGGCTGTGGAAAACGGAGCTGCACCTGTCCTGGAGCGGAGCTCGAGCCTTGGGGGCAGAGAACTTGCTATATTGCTGACCCCGAAGGTAATTTGATCGAGATAGGCTCGTGGAACAAGCCATACGAAGAAAAGGATTAATGAAAGACGCCGGCGTCCAGGCCATCTGCGAACAGATGAACCGGACGCCGGCGTGGATTCCCGGGCTCATTCTCCGGGCCGTCGGGTATCACAAGGAAAGACTGAAATAACAGCTATCCAAATACTGAAAAGGCTGCTTCAGCATGTACGACCTGCAAATTGTTGATTTTACCGGGTATCTTCAAGTCCAATCATTGCACTCCGATCAAGAAAAGTTCCAAATTCGAAAGAGTTTGGGGGCTTTTTCTTTTTGGCGCGCCCGGCGAGCACACGAAAAGGCTCAATTGCGCAGCGAAGCGAGCTTTGCCAGGCGGCGGAAGACCTCGTCGAGGGTGGCCTGCTCCCGGGCAAAATGCAGGCGGATCAGGTTGTTGACCGGTTCCCGGAAGAAGCTTGAGCCGGGGACCGCGGCAACGCCGATCTCGCGCACCATCCACTCGCAAAACGCGAGATCCGTCCAGCCCTGAAACTGAGGCAAGGCCAGATAATCCGAGATATCCACCATCACAAAGTAGGTTCCCTGCGGGACGTTGTGCTTCAATCCCAGCCGATCCAGGCCTGCCAAAAAATAGTCACGTTTCTCGCGGTAGAGCGCATTGAAGCGCGCATAGTACGCCTCGTCGAACTGAAGCCCTGTGACGGCGGCCTCCTGCAGCGGAGAGGGGGCTCCCACGGTCAGAAAGTCGTGCACCTTGCGGGCGGCCTCCACCACCGCCTCCGGCCCGATCAAATAGCCCAGACGCCAGCCGGTAATGGAATAGGTCTTGGAGAGGCTGTTGCAGGTGACGGTCCGCCCGGCCATTCCCGGCAGGCTTGCCATGGCAGTGTGTACCGCCGGGGCGTAGACCATATGCTCGTAAACCTCATCGGTCACGACATAGGCGTCGTAGCGCCGGGCCAGCTTCGCGATGACCGACAGTTCCTCACGGGTAAAAACCTTGCCGCAGGGATTGGAGGGATTGCAGAGAATGAGCGCCTTGGCCCCGTCCTGAAAGCCCCGCTCAATGAGCGCCGGATCAAAGCGGTAGTCCGGCGGCACGAGCGGAATGTAGACCGGTTCTGCGCCCGAGAGAATGGCGTCGGCCCCATAGTTTTCATAGAACGGCGAAAAGACCAGCACCTTGTCCCCCGGGTCGCACAGCGCCATCATAGCGCACATCATGGCCTCCGTGCCGCCGCAGGTGACCAGCACCTGCGTCTCGGGATCTGCCGTAAGGCCGGTCGTGCGCTGAAACTTTGCGGCCAGGGCCTCACGCAGATTCGGCGCGCCGTAGGTGACGGAATACTGGTGCGGCCCCTCATAGGCCACCTTTGCCAGCGCATCCATCAGCTCCCGCGGCGGATCGAAATCCGGGAACCCCTGCGAGAGGTTAATGGCGTCGTATTCATCACTGATCCGCGTCATGCGGCGGATGACAGAGTCGGTGAACGTGCCCACGCGGGCAGACAGAGGTTTCATATCGTCTCCTCCTGTTCCAGCGTGCGCAGGAAAGCGCTGATGGCGGCGAGGCCGTCTTGCAGGGTCCGGGTATCGCTGGCATAGCCGATGCGCATGCTCTTCGGCTGCTCAAAGCAGTCGCCCGGCGTGACAAAGGCGCCGGTCTCCCGATACATCCGGGCGCAGAACTCGTAGGAGGGCAGGGCGTAATCGTAATAGACCAGGACGGTGGTCCCGGCCTGGGGCTTGCGGTAAAAGAGGCGGGGCTCGCTCTGTACCCAGGCATCCAGAATAGCAAGGTTCTTCCGTACGATACCGCGGTTGCGCTCGAGGATCCGATCGCTGTGGGCCAGCGCCACCGAGGCCAGCGCTTCGTCGAACATGCCGCAGCTGATGTGATTATAATCCCGGTGCGAGAGGACGGCACGGCGAAGGGCCTCATCGTGCGTGGCGATCCAGCCCAGGCGCAGTCCGGCCAGGGAGAAGACCTTGGACATGCTGCTGACGGAAATGCCCTTTTCATAGAGGTCAACAATGGACGCGCACCAGGTATCCTCCTGCGTCAGGTGACGGTATACCTCGTCGCAGAGCACATAGGCGTCCACGCTCTTTGCGATCTCTACGATCTCATTCAAAAGCTGCGTGGACATGAGCGCGCCGGTAGGATTGTTGGGATTGTTGATGCAGATCAGTTTGGTTCCCGGCACTGCCAGACGGCGCAGCTGCTCCAGATCCGGCAGGTAGCCGTTCTCCGCGCGCAGATCCAAAAGCTGTAAATCGGCGCCGTAGCCCTCCGGAATGGAGGTGAGCTGCTGGTAGGTCGGCATGATGCTGATCACGCGGTCGCCCGGTTCGACAAGGGAATAGAACACATGGTGGTTTGCGCCGGAAGCGCCGTGCGTTGTGACCACCTCCTCCGGACGAAGCGTACGATAGAGCCTGCACACGCCCTCTTTGAAGGAAGGCGCTCCCTCAATATCGCCATAGGTCAGACGGCGTACTGAAAAGCTGCGCCAGAAGTCGTCGCTATTCTCGCCGCACAGGGTGAACAGCTCTTCCACCGAGACAGAGTCTACGCAGGTCTCGGCAATGTTGTACCGGGCCCCCGTCTCATACGCGTTCATCCATTCTTCAACAGCAAAGGGTTTGATTGTCATACATACCGCTCCTTACAAGAAAATTCAAAGCATCCAAAGCTCCGCCTTATAACATACCCTTTGGTATGCCGTACCTACGGCAGTGCTCTGGATGCCCTTTGGGTCCCGCACCCGGTGGTGCGGGAGGGTTTTATTCATTACGGGTGTATTTTATTCCATTTTGTCACCCTTGTCAATACCCAATGATGATCAATATGCGGAGCTGCGCTCGCCGCCGCAGACGCCCTTCCTGATTGAGACGGCGCAACCACTGCGGCCGGATCGTCCGTCTGTGCATTCTGCCGAAAATACAAGATCAAATATGGCGGTTTTGAACAATTGACACGGAATCGTTTTTCGTGTTAAATTATTACTACGAAAACGATGTAGATAGCATTTTTCGAAACTTTTTCGTGCACTTAAACGAAAACTTTCGAAATTTATATGCTTATTTTCAGCTTCGGAAGAGGAGGCTCACATGGCCACGATCAAACAGATTGCCGAGCGCTGCGAAGTTTCCCCGTCCACCGTCAGCAAAGCCCTCAACGGCGCTGAGGATGTAAGCCGAAGCACCATCATCCGCATCCGGAAAGTCGCCGAGGAAATGGGCTACACACCCAACGCGGCCGCCCGGGCGCTGAAGACAAGCCACTCCTATTGCTTCGGCCTGCTGGTCGCCGATTCCGTGGCCGGTGACATGCCCAACGAGTTCTTCTCCCGGATCATTGTCAGTTTCAAGAGGCGCTCTTCTGAGCTTGGCTATGATCTCACCAGCATTAACAACCACATCGGCAAACGCCGGATCGACTATGCCGAGCACGCGCGCTACCGCAATCTGGACGGGATCCTCGTCGTCGCCGGCAACGAGTCGGACAACCTGATCATCCCGAAGCTGGTGGAGACCGGCATTCCCGTGGTCTGCATCGACTACGGTATCCCGGGCTGCGGAAGTATCTGCTCGGACAACGAACAGGGGATGCGGGACCTGGTGAACTACGTGATCGAACAGGGGCACCGCAGGATCGCCTACATCTACGGGCATGACACGCTGGTCACCCGCACCCGCATCGAAAGCTTCCGTGCAACCTGCGCCGTCCATGGGATCGAGGTCCCCCCGGCATACCTTGTCCCCTCCCTGTACCACGTTCCCGCGCGCTCTGAGGCCGCCACCCGGCAGCTTTTATCACTTCCCGTCCCGCCCAGCTGTATCCTGTACCCGGACGACCTGTCGTACATCGGCGGGATGAACGAGATGGAGCGGCGAGGCGGGACCATGCCCTTGAACATCAGCACCGCCGCCTACGACGGTCTGGGCTTCAGTCAGGCCTTCCACCCGAAGCTGACCACAATCCGGCAGAACTCGGAGGCCATGGGCAGCTGCGCGGCGGAAGAGCTGGTCCGCGCCATTGAGGCAGGTGCGAATTATGATCACCGGCGGATCCTGATCCCGGGCGAGCTGCTGCACGGCGAGACCGTCCGCCCTTTTGAGGAGTAAGTAACGGTGGCAACACCTTTACAAAAAAAGAAAACAGGAGGAAAACACATGAAAAAAATCTTAGCGATCCTGCTCGCACTGACCATGGTCGTGTCGCTTGGCGCTGTCGCCTTCGCCGACGATGTAAGCGAGCTGCCCCGCGAGGAGACCCTGTATTTTGCGGGTCAGCAGTGGGGCACCGTCAACACCTGGAACCCCATCGGAACCAACCAGAACAACGCCATGGCCTGCACGAACCAGACATTCGGCTCCCGTACCCTGATGTTCGAGACGCTGTATATGTATGACTTCATGACCGGCAACATCCTGCCCCTGCTGGCGGGAGGCGACTACACCTGGTCTGACGACATGACCCAGCTGAGCTTCTCACTGAACCCCGCCGCCAAGTGGAGCGACGGCACGCCCGTCACCGCCGCCGACGTCGTCCGCACCTGGGACATCAGCGTTGAGGTCGGCAACTCCGTCGGCATAGGCTATGGCGCCTACATCGACTCCGTCGAGGCCGACGGCGACCTGGGCGTCGTCATCAATGCCGCGCTCAACGAAGCCGGCCAGCCCATCAACCCCCTGAAGGTCCTCGACTTCCTGGTTGGCGGATTCATCGCGCAGGCAGCCTGGATTGACACCGTTGTGGAGCGCAACGGCGGCGACGCCATCGGCATCCTGAACGACGCCGCAGACGACGTCGTTTGGTCCGGCCCCTACACCAAATACTTCTCTGACGACCAGAAGGTCGTTCTGATCCGTGACGACAACTATTGGGGCCAGGATGCTTCCCTGTGGGGCAAGCTGCCCGTTCCCAAGTACATCGCCCACACCATCTACGCCGACAACCCCGCCGGTGAGATCGCGCTGAAGGCCGGCGAAGTCGACGTCTGCCAGCAGTTCATCGGCAACATCCAGAACCTCTGGCTCGAGGACGACCTGCCCATCTCCACCTACTATGAAGAAGCCCCCTACGGCGTCTGTCTGACCATGCCCACCGCGTGGTACAACATGAACCTGCCCGTCCTGGCCGAGAACACCGCCCTGCGCAAGGCCATCGCCCTGGCCGTTGACTATGACACCATCATCGCCAACGCCATGACCAACCAGAGCCCCAGCTTTGGCGAAGTCCCCCGCTCTCTGATGAACCCCACCGCCGGTGAGCAGGCCCTGTTTGACCACGACGCCGTGGCCGATCTGCAGTGGGCCGGCAACGACATCGACGGCGCCAATGCCCTTCTGGATGAAGCCGGACTGGTCGATACCGACGGCGACGGCTGGCGTGAATACAACGGCGAGAAGATCTCCCTGAACGCCTGCTGCCCCAACGGCTGGACCGATTGGCAGGCTTCGATGGAAGTCGTCGCCGCCGCCGGTGACAAGATCGGCGTGGAAATCACCACCCTCTATCCCGAGTGGGATATCTATCAGACCGTTTTCACCAACCCGAACCAGACCGAGTATGCCATCTACATGTGGTCTCCCGACTCCGCAGCTCCCTCTGATCCCTGGGGCCGTGTCAACCAGTTCATGGGCAAAGATTTTGTCGGCGCCGAGAACAACTGGAGCGGCAACTGGGGCCAGTACGTAAATGAAGAGGCCGACGCCCTCATCAAGCAGATCCCGCTGACCACCGATGAGGCCGCCCTGATCGACCTCTACACGCAGCTGACCGAGATCTACCTGACCGAGGTTCCCAGCTTCTCGCTGATGTATCGTCCCTCCGTGTTCCATGCTGTCAACGAGAGCGTGTGGACCAACTTCCCCGCCGGCGATGACGGCCGCGGCATCCCGCCCGCCGACTGCACGGACGGCTACGGCATTGCAGCCCTGTACGAGCTCGAGCTCGTCGGATAATCCCGTTATGTTGAAAGCGGCCATGCTTCTCCCAAGGGGCATGGCCCCTTTCTTATCGTGAAAGGGGAAAACATTATGAAAGGATACCGCAAGTATTTCGGCAAAAAGATCCTGTGGTTTTTGCTTACACTGGTCGCCGCCGTGATATTGAACTTTATCTTGCCCCGGCTGATGCCCGCGGACCCTGTCGCCGCCATCACGGGCAAGATGGCCTCCGGCATGACCGACGCTTCCGCCGTCCAGGAGGTCTACAAGCGCTATGAAGCGGAGTTCGGCACGAACAAGCCGCTTTTCCAGCAGTTCCTGATCTTCGTAAAGAACCTGTTCCGGGGCGTTCTGGGCACCTCCTTCAGCCAGTACCCGCGCAAAGTGAGCGACATCATCTCCAGCGCCATCGGCTGGACCATCGGGCTGCAGCTGCCCGCGATTTTGGTGGGCTGGCTGCTGGGCAACATTCTGGGTGCGCTGGCCGCTTATATCCGCAAGGGCTTTGACAAAGTCCTTCTGCCGGTTGCTTTGTTTTTGAGCAACGTGCCCGCCTTCGGCATGGCGGTGACGCTGCTGGTCATCTTTGCCGTCAATCTGAAGATCGCACCTGTTTCCGGAGGCTACGCCTTCGACCTGCTCCCCAGCGTCAGCTGGAAATTCTTTCAATCTGTCATCTCCCACTACCAGCTTCCGTTCTGGTCAGTGGTTCTGGTATCCATCGGCGGTCAGGCCATCGGCATGCGCTCCATGTCCATCTACGAGCTCAACGCCGACTATGTCAAGTATGCCCGCTTCCTGGGCATCAAGGACAGGAAGATCGTCGGCTATGTGTTCCGCAACGCCATGCTGCCCCAGGTGACGGGTCTCGCGCTCTCCATCGGCACGATGATCGGCGGCGCGCTGGTTGCCGAGATCATCTTTTCCTACCCCGGCCTCGGCAGCACGATGTACTCCGCCGTCACGGCGGCGGACTACCCGCTCATCTCGGCCACAACGCTGATCATCACCGTCATGGTGCTGATCGTGACCTTCCTGCTGGATATCATCTACGGCTTCATCGATCCGCGCGTCAAGGCCGCGCAGTTCGACGTATAAGGAGGGATCGCTATGAAACACACGCTTCGTCAGGTCTTCCACTCCTCCAAGTTTCTTGTCGGTTTCATCATCTTTCTGCTGATCCTGCTGACGATCTGGATCTATCCCTTCTTCAATCCCGGCAACCCTCTCGAGATGATCGGCGTGGGTACCTTCGCAAGGCCGGGCAGCTATGTCTCGCTCTATGACGCGCTCAACACTTCCACCGAGACCCTCCGTCTCGCCGACGCCGACGACAAGCGCCTCGACAAGCTGCTGAGCGATACTGACCGCATCAGCATGCTGGACTGGTTCGACTCGGCGGGCGTGGACGTGGGCGATCTGGACATCGAGGACACGGACACGCTGCTGGACCTGTGGTTTGCAAACTACAGCAGCGACCTGAAGCCCGCCGGCATGACCAATGCCAAGCGCAACTACTATAAACGGCTGAACAACTCTCTCATGCAGGTGCGCGCCGCCGACACCCTGACCATCACCGATGTCGACGAGGCGACGGGCGACCCGGTGACAAAGGGCACCGTCACCAAGACGGACTATGTGAACATCGGTCAGGTGGCAAACGTCAAGCGCCTGCCCCTCGGCACGGACAACTTCGGCCGCGATGTGCTGAAGGAGCTGGTCTCGGCCACCGGGACCTCCATCATCATCGGCCTGATCGCGGGCGTCGTCGCCACGCTGATCGGTCTGACGCTGGGCCTGCTGGCAGGCTATGTGGGCGGTCTGGCGGACGACATCATCATGTTCATCACCAACATCTTCACCGTCATCCCCAGCTTTGTCCTGCTGATCCTGATCTCCTACTCCATCGGCCAGGAGCAGCGCGGCGCCAGCGTGGTGGCCATCGTCATCGGCTTTACCAGCTGGACCTGGACGGCGCGTTCGGTCCGCTCACAGGTCATCAGTCTGCGCAACCGCGACCACGTCAACCTCTCCAAGCTCTCCGGCCACAGCCTGGTGCGCATCATCGCGACCGACATCCTGCCCTATATCGCCTCCTATGTCGTCATGGCTTTCATCCTGCAGGTCTCCTCCGGCATCCTCAGCGAAGCGCAGCTGAGCCTGCTGGGTCTGGGGCCGAAGACCACCGTCACGCCCACGCTGGGCCTGATGATGAACTGGGCTATGCTCTACTCGGCGCACACCAACGGTTCCTGGTGGGCTTACTTCCCCGTTATCCTGACCATCACGCTCATCTCGTTCTCGCTGAACCTGATGAACACCGGTCTGGATCAGGTGTTTAACCCCACGCTGCGGGATTAAGGAGGACACGATGGGAAAAATCATGTTAGAGGTCAAAGACCTCAAAACCAAATACGTCACCCGCTTCCATGAGGACGTCTACGCCGTGGACGGGGTCTCCTTCCGGATCGAAGAAGGCAAAAGCCTCGGCGTGGCCGGCGAGTCCGGCTGCGGCAAGTCCACCCTGGCGCTGAGCATGATGGGCTATTACTTCCCGCCGCTCCACTACATCAGTGGCGACATCATCATCGACGGCAAGGACATCTCCGGGCTGGATCCGGACACCGTGCGCAAGACGGTCCTCGGCACCGAGATCGCCTATATCCCCCAGGCAGCCATGAACGCGCTCAACCCCACCCAGAAGATCATCCGCTTTGTGGAGGACGTGATCCGCGCCCACGACCCAAAGGCGGACCGGAAGGAAATACGCGCCCGCGCCGAAGCCCGCTTTGCCGAGCTGGGTCTGCCGGCGGACGTGCTGGACAAACACGCGGTAGAGCTCTCCGGCGGCATGAAACAGCGCACGGTCATCGCCGTGTCCACGATCCTCTCCCCCAAGGTGCTGATCGCCGACGAGCCCTCCAGCGCGCTGGACGTGACCAGCCAGAAGATGGTCATCAAGATGCTGCGCGAGCTGATGGAGAAAGGCTATATCAAGTCCATGCTTTTCATCACACATGAGCTGCCGCTGCTCTACAACGTGACGGACGACATCATGGTCATGTACGCCGGGCAGATCGTGGAGAAGGGCAGCGCCAAAGAGATGGTCTTCGACCCGATCCACCCCTACTCGCACGGGCTGATGGGCTCGATCCTGGTGCCGGAAGAGGGCACCCGCGGCACCACGCTCACCGCCATCCCCGGCACTCCGCCCAACCTCAAGAAGCCGCCGCGCGGCTGCCGCTTTGCCGAGCGCTGCCGCTATGCGACCGACGAATGCCGCTACCACGCTGTCGCGGAAAAGCCCTTTGGCGAGGGCCGCAGCTATCGCTGTATTTTGCCTGTTGACAAATTGCGGGAGGTGTACGAAAATGAGTGAAGCGAGAGAACGCAGGGACTATACCGACGGGCCGCTCTGTCTCTCCGGCCGCAACGTGACCAAGGTCTTCGGTCTGGGCGAGAAGAAGACCGTCGCCGTGGATCATGTGGATTTTGACTTTCACGAGGGCGAGTTTGTCTCCATCGTGGGCGAGTCCGGCAGCGGAAAGACCACCCTCTCCAAGATGCTGCTGGGTCTGCTCAACTCCAGCGAGGGCGAGATCTTCTTTGAAGGCAAGCCCCGGGACATCTCCACCGGACGCAGAAAGCGGGAGTACTGGAAAGGCATCCAGGCCATCTTCCAGGACCCCTTCTCGTCTTTCAACGTCTTCCATAAGATCGACTCCGTCCTGCTCGACTGCATCAACATGCGCGGCGGCCGCTCGCTGAGCAGGGAGAAGAAGATCGAGCTCATGACCGAGGCCTGCAGCTTTGTGAACCTCAAGTTTGCCGAGCTCACCAACAAGTACCCCTTTGAGCTCTCCGGCGGCCAGATGCAGCGGCTGATGATCGCGCGTATCTTCCTGCTCAAGCCCCGCATTCTTCTGGCCGACGAGCCCACCAGCATGGTGGACGCCTGTTCCCGTGCGACGATCCTGGACATGCTGCTGGATCTGCGCGACGAGACGGGCATGACCATCATCTTCATCACCCACGACATCGGCCTGGCTTACTACATCTCCGACACGGTCTATATCATGGAGCACGGCCGGTTTGTGGAGTCGGGCCGGGCGGACACGGTCATCCTCAATCCGAAAGCCGCCTACACCAAACGCCTGATCAGCGACGTCCCCAAGATTCACGAGGAGTGGGATCTCTCCACCGTGGATCTGAAAGCAGAATAAGAATAACGAAAGGGTCATATTCTCATGGACATCAAAGCACTCGTATCCCGCATGACGCTGGAAGAAAAGGCCGGGCTCTGCTCCGGCGCGGACTTCTGGCACACCAAGGCAGTTGAGCGGCTGGGCATCCCCGCCACCATGGTCAGCGACGGGCCTCACGGGCTCCGGAAGCAGGACGTGGAGGGGGACCATCTCGGCATCAACGACAGCATCAAGGCGGTCTGCTTCCCCGCAGCCAGCGCCACTGCGGCGTCCTTTGACCGGTCGCTGCTCACCCGCATGGGCGAGGCCATCGGCGACTCCTGCCAGCACGAGAAGCTCTCCGTGGTGCTGGGGCCGGCGGTCAACATCAAGCGCAGCCCCCTCTGCGGGCGGAATTTTGAGTACTTCTCCGAGGACCCCTACCTGACCGGCCAGCTGGCCGCCGCCTTTATCCACGGCGTGCAGAGCCGGAACGTCGGCACCAGCATCAAGCACTTTGCGGCCAATTCCCAGGAGCACCGCCGCATGAGTTCGTCCTCCGATGTCGACGAGCGCACGCTGCGCGAGATCTACCTGCCCGCTTTCGAGACCGCCGTCAAGCAGGAGCAGCCCTGGACGGTCATGTGCTCCTACAACCGCCTCAACGGCGTCTACGCCTCCGAGAATCCCTGGCTGCTGACCGAGGTCCTGCGGGACGAGTGGGGCTTTGAGGGCTATGTAGTGAGCGACTGGGGCGCGGTCTCCGACCGTGTGGCCGGCGTCGCAGCCGGTCTGGATCTTGAGATGCCCGCCTCCGGCGGCGTCAACGACCGCAAGATCGTCGAGGCCGTGCGCTCCGGCAGGCTGGACGAGGCCCTGGTGGACCGGGCCGCCGAGCGCATCCTGAGCATTGTCTTCCGCTATGCGGAGAACGCGAAGCCGGACACCCCCTGGGACAAAGAAGCGCAGCATCTTCTGGCGGCCGAGATCGCGGCCGACTGCATGGTACTGCTGAAGAACGAGGACAAACTCCTGCCGCTTGGCCGGGAGGACAAAGTCGCCTTCATCGGCGAGTTTGCCGAGAAGCCCCGCTTCCAGGGCGGCGGCAGCTCACACATCAACTGCTTCCGGACCACCAGCGCCCTGGAGGCGGCGGAGGCCCTTAATATCGTCTATGCTCAGGGCTACAGCGTGGCCGGGGACAACGCTTCCGAGGCGCAGATCGCCGAGGCGGTGGCTGCCGCGAGGGCGGCGAAGGCGGCCGTGGTGTTCGCTGGGCTTCCCGACGTATACGAGTCCGAGGGCTATGACCGCACGCATATGCGCCTGCCCGACTGCCAGAACCGCCTGATCGAGGCCGTGGCCGAGGCCAACCCCAACACAGTGGTTGTGCTGCACAACGGCTCGCCCGTCGAGATGCCCTGGATCGGCAAGGTCAAAGCCGTGCTGGAGGCCTATCTGGGCGGCCAGGCGGTGGGTCTCGCCACGGTCCGGGTGCTGTTTGGCGAGGTCAGTCCCTCCGGCTGCCTGCCGGAGACCTTCCCCCTCAAGCTCTCCGACAACCCCTCCTATCTGTTCTACGGCGGCGAGGGCGATACGGCGGAGTACCGCGAGGGCGTCTTTGTCGGCTACCGCTACTACGACCGGAAGGAAGCCAATGTTCTCTTCCCCTTCGGGCACGGCCTCAGCTATACCGACTTCACCTTTTCCGGCCTGCGCCTGAGCGCCGACAGCATCACCGATCAGGAGTCCCTGACCGCCACAGTCACCGTGACCAACACCGGCGAGCGTGCGGGCAAGGCCGTGGTGCAGCTCTACGTGGGCGATGACGAGAGCACCGTGTTCCGCCCGGTGCGCGAGCTGAAGGGCTTTGAGAAGGTCTTCCTGCAGCCCGGCGAGGCAAAAGAGGTCTCCTTCACGCTGGACAAGAGGGCCTTTGCCTACTGGAACACACAGATCCACGACTGGCATGTGGAGAGCGGTGTGTTCACCGTGGAGATCGGACACTCGTCCCGGGATATCGCGCTCTGCGCCAAAGTCCATGTCAGCTCCACGGTAGAGCTCCCCCGGCACTATACGCCGGACAGCATTTTCGGGGATATCCTTGCCGACGCCCGCGCGACCGAAGCCCTGAAGCCCCTTCTCGACACCATGCGCGCGCTCTTTGCGCCCGCGCCGGAGGACGGGACGACCGAGGCCGCCAAGGAGGCGATCTCAGACGAGATGACCCTCGCCATGCTGAAATATATGCCGCTGCGCGGCATCCTCAGCTTCGGAGGCGATGAAAACGCGCCGCAGCTGCTGGAACAGATCCTGAAGGACCTGAACACGCTTTGATCCTGCACGCGAGCGGGGCCGCCGCCGGCGGCCCCGCTTCTTCTATGGCGAACAAAAACCTGACCGCCGGACCGGCCGGCGATCGGGATTGAGAGAAAACGGAGGAATAGGTTGACATGAAAGCATTTCCGGAAAACTTTATGTGGGGCGTGGCCTGCGCGTCCTATCAGTGCGAAGGGGCCTGGGACGAAGACGGCAAGGGGCCCAGCATCTGGGACGACTTCTGCCACGACCCGGACGCCGGGCACATCCGGGACGGGGACACGGGCGACGTGGCCTGCGACAGCTACCACCGCTTCCGCGAGGACGTGGCGCTGATGAAGGAGCACGGCGTCCGCGCCTATCGCTTCTCGATCAGCTGGCCCCGCGTCATCCCCGACGGGGACGGGGCAGTCAACGAGGCGGGCCTGCGCTATTATAACGAGCTGGTGGACGAGCTTCTGCGCAGCGGCATCGAGCCGCTGATCACGCTCTACCACTGGGACCTGCCGAGCGCCCTGCAGGATAAGGGCGGCTGGCTCAACCGGGACATCATCCCCGCCTTCGGCCGCTATGCGGAGATCGTCGCCGAGTTCTTCCGCGGCCGCGTGAACAAGTACATGACCATCAACGAACCCCAGTGCATCACCGTGCTGGGCTATGGCAGCGGCGAGCACGCCCCCGGCCTCAGGCTGAGCGAGGAGAAGCAGGCCCAGGTCTATCATCATCTGGCGCTGGCCCACAGCGAGGCCCAGCGCAGGATCAAGGCCGTGCTCGGCGATACGGCCCTGGTGGGCATCGTGCCCTGCGGCCGGCTCTGCTATCCGGAGGAGGACACGCCCGAAGCCCGCGAAAGCGCCTATCACGCCACCTTCGACCTGAGCCGCCCGCGCTGGGGCTTCACCTTCAACATCATCCTCGACAGCCTGATCCTCCGCCGCTATGACGACTCGGCTCCCGCCCCGGTCAGACGCTTTGCCGCGACGATTCCGGACGGAGACTGGGACCTCATGGAGACGCCGGACTTTATCGGCGTCAATGTGTATAACGGCGAGGCGGTGGACCGGAACGGAGCGCCGGTAAAGCGCTGCCCCGGCTTCCCCCTGACGGCCGTCAAATGGCCCGTCACACCCGAGGTCATGCACTACGGGCCGCTGAACCTGTACCGCCGCTACGGTCTGCCCCTCTGCATCACCGAGAACGGCCAGTCCTGCAACGACCGCGTTTTCCTCGACGGGCAGGTGCACGATCCGGACCGCATCGACTTTCTGCACCGCTACCTGCTGGAGCTGCACAAGGCCATCCAAGAGGGCGTGCCGATCCGGGGCTATCTGCAATGGAGCTTCCTGGACAATTTTGAGTGGAGCCAGGGCTACAGCGAGCGCTTCGGCATCATCTATGTCGATTACGCCACACTGCAGCGCATCCCGAAGGACTCGGCCCGCTGGTACCGCGATGTGATCGTCTCCAACGGCGCGCTGCTCTTTGCCGAAGCATAAACCGTCTGCTGCACTGCAGCGGACGCCACGGAACAGAGAAGGAACTGACATGAACCGACAAACTCTCAACGGGGCCTGGACGCTGGAGATCCCCGGGACCGCTTTGGGGACCGTCCCGGCCTCGGTGCCCGGCTCGGTCTATCATGACCTGCTGAGCGCCGGGCGGATCGACGACCCCTTCTATCGGGACAACGAGACCGCCGCCCTGCAGCTGATGGAACACGAGTTCCGCTATCGCCGCAGCTTCACGGCGGAGCCTGCGCTTCTGGCGCATGAGCGCGTCCTGCTGCGCTGCGAGGGGCTGGACACGCTGGCTGCCGTTTTTGTGAACGGCCGCCCCGCGGGCAGCGCGGACAACATGCACCGGATCTGGGAATTCGACGTCGGGGACCTGCTCTGCGAGGGAGAGAACACGGTCGAAGTCCGCTTTGCCTCGCCGACGCGCTATCTCCGAGAAGCCTACGCCGAGAACCCCGCCGACGGCAGCTCCGACGCGATGCGGGGCTTCCCTCTGCTGCGGAAGGCCCACTGCATGTTCGGTTGGGACTGGGGCCCGCGTCTTCCGGACGCCGGCATCTGGCGCGATATGACCCTCCTCGGCATCGACACGGCCCGCATCCGCGATGTGCTGGTCCTGCAGCAGCATGAAGAAAACCGCGTCGTCTTGCGTGTGCAGACCCGCCTGCAGCAGATCTCCTCCAGGAAGACGGCGCTCGCCGTCACGGTCACCGGGCCGGACGGGCGCGTCTTCACCGGTGCGGGAGAGGACTGCGAGATCGTTATCGACCAGCCGCAACTCTGGTGGCCAGCCGGCTTCGGCGGGCAGCCGCTCTATCGTGTGGAGGTCCTGCTCTTGGACAGCGGAGGGCGCGTTCTCGACCGCTGGGACCGGCGCATCGGCCTGCGTACCATGACGGTCAGCCGCCGCCGAGACGAGTGGGGCGAGAGCTTCTGTCACTGCGTCAACGGCGTGGATATCTTTGCCATGGGTGCGGACTATATCCCCGAGGACAACCTTTTGCCCCGCAGGAGCCCCGAACGGACGCGCCGTCTGCTGGAGGACGCCCGCGCCGCCAACATGAACTGCGTGCGCGTCTGGGGCGGCGGCTATTATCCGGACGACTGGTTCTACGACATCTGCGACGAGCTGGGCCTGCTGGTCTGGCAGGACTTCATGTTCGCCTGCGCGGTGTACAACCTGTCGGAAAGCTTTGAGGAAAATATCCGCGCCGAGTTTGCCGACAACATCCGCCGCCTGCGGCATCATCCCTCTCTGGCGCTCTGGTGCGGCAACAACGAGATGGAGCAGTTTGTCGCCGTGGGGGAATGGGTCCGGACGAAACGCCAGATCGCGGATTACATCAAGATGTACGAATACCTGATCCCGAAGGTCCTCAAAGAGGAGGACCCGCAAGCCTTCTACTGGCCGGCCAGTCCTTCCAGCGGAGGCAGCTTTGACGAGCCGCAGGACCCTGCCCGGGGCGACGTGCACTACTGGGACGTCTGGCACGGGCTCAAGCCCTTCACCGACTACCGCAACTATCTCTTCCGCTACGTATCCGAGTTCGGCTTCCAGTCCTTCCCCTGCATGGAGACCATCGAAAGCTTCACCCTTCCGGAAGACCGCAATGTCTTCTCCTATGTGATGGAGAAGCACCAGCGCAACGCCTCCGCCAACGGCCGCATCGTCTTTTACCTGTCCCAGATGTATCTCTATCCTTCGGACCTGGACACGCTGGTCTATGCCTCCCAGCTGCTGCAGGCGCAGGCCATGCAGTACGGCGTGGAGCACTGGCGCCGGCACCGCGGCTGCTGCATGGGCGCGGTGATCTGGCAGCTCAACGACTGCTGGCCGGTGGCCAGCTGGTCCTGTATCGACTACTACGGCCGCTGGAAGGCCCTGCAGTACTATGCCAGGCGCTTCTTTGCCCCGGTGCTCGTCTCCTGCCACGAGGAGGCGATCCTCTCCCAGGAGCCCAACGTAAACGCCGAGCCTTTCCCGCTCAAAAAGAGCGCCCGGCTGAACATCAGCAACGAGACCCGGTTTCCTTTCCGCGGGACGGTCTGCTGGAGCCTGCGCAGGCCGGACGCCTCCGTCCTCGAAGAGGGCTCCGTCCCCGTCGAGATCGCCCCCCTCTCGGCGCTGTGGCTGCCGGAGCAGGACTTCTCCGACAGGGACACCTACGACTGCTACTACGCCTACGCGCTGCTTGACGGGGCGGGCAAAACAGTCGGCGAGGGCACGGTGCTCTTCTGTGCGCCGAAGCACTTTCGCTTTGCCGACCCGCAGCTGAGCGCGCGTCTGGAGGGGGACGAGATCGTCGTCTCCGCCCGGACCTACGCCCGCTCGGTCGAGATCCGCTGCGGCGCAGACACCGTGCTGGACGACAACTTCTTCGACATGAACGCCGGCGAGCGCCGCGTGCGCGTCCTGCGGGGCCGGCCCGAGCAAATCCGCCTGCGCAGCGTCTACGACATCGGCCGCGCCGGTCATGCCGGAACCTGACGCAGCCCGGCGCCGCAGCGCTTACCCTGAACAAGACCTGTCCCCTCCCCTGCCGGTCATCCGGCAAGGGAGGGGACGCATATTTTTTTGATTCGGTTTGGCTTATCGGTTCTTCATAAATGCTTTTCCGAGTTCGGTGGCCTCGGCCTCGAACCAGGCGCTGTCATAGGGCGGGAGCTTTTTCTTCGGGAGCAGCTTCTGCACGCCCGCGCGGTAGAGGTATCTGGTGGACGAGCGGAGATTGACCAACGGCATCAGCGGGCCGTAGAAACAGTTCTGGATGCTGTGGCCGTGTTCGTGTTCTTTGAGGCGCTGCGAGGCGTTGCGGCAGGTGACCATGAAGATGCCCATGCTTCCGCCGCCCCAGTTCCGGCCGACGGTGAAGTTGATGCAGTTGCCGAAACGCTCCGGTTTGTGCCCGGTCAGCAGAAGCCCGGCCGCGACGACGGCGCCTCCCAGATTGACCGGCAGGCCCCAGGTAAAAGACCGCAGATAGAATTCCCTGTCCGTGATGTTGGGATCGGGTTTCACAGGCACATCTCCCTTCGCCCTCGATAGCCGCATTATACCAGCATGCGGCCCTCCCCGCAAGCGGAAACCGACAATCCGTCCCGCCTGCGGCTTTATATTTTCTTCATATTCTGCATCTTGCCAATTATGGGAAAGCACGATATAATATTTTTATCAGATTCAATCTTTTACCCGACTATTCATCAAAAGAACGGAGGAACCCCCATGCGTAAGACCGTATCCATCCTGCTCTCGCTGCTGATGATCTTCTCCCTCTGCGCCGTCTCCGCCTCGGCGGACGACACGACCTATCAGGTGATCAGCTGTCCGGAGCAGAACTTCTCCACTCTCTGCAGCCCGGACTACATCTGGGACTACAACGCGCGTGACGGCGTCACCATCTACACCGAGCACGAAGGCAGCATCCCCTATGTCCTGGTCTATACCTCTGAGGACTGGATCGCGGAACCCTTCGAGTACATCCGCGAGCAGTACACGCCCCATATGCAGGCCCAGTACGGGGAAAACCTCGTCTCCTGGACGGAGAGCGATTCCTATTCCATCGGCGGCAAGCCCATGGCCGTCGGCCTCTATACCTACCGTCTTCAGGGCTACCTGATCGACATGGTCCGCGCCTATGACACTGTAAACGGCCATACCGTCATCTACACCGCAAAATACATCCAGGGACAGGGCGACGCCACACTCGCCGCGCTGGATCTGGCCGCGGCCAACTACCGCCCCTACCCGGACTACTATTCCTCTTCCTTTGACGCCGGGCGCTGGAGATACATGACCACGGGCACCTCCTCGGGCGACATCATCTACATCTTTGACGAGGTCTTTGTCGCCGTCCCCGCCGACTGGCTTGGCAAGTACGACATCGTGATGCGCGAGAACGGCGTCTCCTTCTACCAGTCCCTGAGCCGCTTTATGTGGAACCGGGAGGGCTTTGAGGGCGGCCTTCTGTTCACGCTCGCCTATTCCGACACCCACGACTACGCCGACTATCTCCCGCATTATCAGGACCTCGGCCCCGGCGCGGAGGGCTATTATTACCTGATCTTCCCGACGGATCTGCAGGCCTACACGGACATCGACTCCATCCGCGACGAGTACATGAACATGTGGTCCGAGATCAGCTTTGTGCAGGATAACTCCTACAGCTTCATCTTCCACAACCAGCCCCTCGCGGACTGATCCCTGCCCATAAATCGGCAGCGGACACGGCGCCTTTCATCGGCGCCGTGTCCGCTTTTCGTTTCTCTGTTTTTCCCGTCTGTGGGCTCAGTCAACGTGGATGATCTTCTCCATCAGATCCGCGGCCTTCACGTTGGGGTTATGGTAGTGCTCGCGCTTGTCCGTGATGCTGCCGAGCGAGATGGCGCCCGTGGGACAGAACTGCAGGCAGCCCAGACACTGGATGCAGTTGGTACCGAAGACGGGCTTTCCGTTCTCCAGACGGATATTCCCTCTGGGACACAGCTTCTCGCACTGGCCGCAGCCGATGCACTTGTCGCTCACGCGGAAGCCCTCCGCCTTTTTCTTCGCAATCATGGGCCAGCCTTTGTTCTCGGCGGCGTTCAGGGCGTTTCTCGGCGGTTCCTTGCCGGTTTTCACCATCGCCATTATTTCTTCCCCGATCTCGGCCGCCAGCTTCTCGCTGCGCTTCTGTGCCTGCTTGGGGGTCATCGGGGGCATCATCACCGTATGCGGGAACAGCCAGATGCAGGAGCACTGGTGCGTCACCGCCTTCCAGTAGTTCAGCGGGTGGATCTTGTTCAGCTCGGCAAGGCCTGTCCCGGCGTAGCTTGCCGACTGGCTCACGGCGAAGGTGTAGGTGTCCGGCTCGATGTGGATGAACCTGGCATAACTCAGCACGTCCGTGGGCGCGCCGCCGCCAAAGCACGGGAAGACAAAGCCCACCCGTTTGGCCCCTCTGGTCTCGGTGACCGCGGGGTAAGAGCGCATCATCACAATGTCGGTGTCGCCGAGGATCCGGGCAATGTTCTTTGCCATGTCAAGACAGTTGCCTGTGCCGGAATAGCAGTAGATGATATTGGTGCTCATGGAAGACCTCCTGTATGTTTTATTGTTTGACCGTTCGGAACTCTGTTCTGTTTATAGCACAACTCTTTTTCAAACACAATGACAGCTCAGGCAAACTGTCCAAACGGGCAGAAAAGTTCAGATCCCGCGCACCGCAACCCAGGCAATCAGCATCTGCAGCAGCAGGATCACCGGCATCCCGTATACAAAATACCAGTGCTGGGTTTTATGCCGGAATGTCCACATTCCGATGATCGCCCCGATGCTGCCGCCGATGGCCGCGGTCACGAAGAGGGTCTTCTCCGGGATGCGGCGCTTCATCTGCCTGACCGGCTCGGCCTTCCGTCGCCGTTTGGATTTTTCAATCTCGCCGTTATAGACCGCGCGCTTCTTGTCGACCCCGAAAAAAGCGAATTCGACCAGGCTCACGACCGTGAGATAAATGAAAAAGTAGCGGATCATGTCGCGCCTTCCTCCGTCCGGGGCACGGATCCTCCCCGGCGCTTCCGTTATTCTCTGTTCTGGAGTATAGCAGAAAAATGCCTTTTCATCAATACATCCGCCCGCTCCGTTCTCGGATCCGGAGCGGAATTTTTCTCCTTGCATTTTATGCCGCGGTGTATTATTGTAAGGAGTAGCGGAGTTTCCGTTCCGGGGCGGTCCGCGCCGAAAAAAAGATAGCAGAATCTCGATCCTGTCCGTTTTTTGGGACAGGTAGTTTGGTAAAATACAGACATCAAAGGCGGAATGAAAGCGAAGCCCCTATCAAGTATGTAAGGAGAATTGAACGATGGCAGAAAAGAAAAAAGTCCCTGTCACTCCCGTTTCCAAGAGCGGAACCGCCGAGGACAGAAAACAGGCGCTTGAGACGGTCCTGAAGAAGATCGAGCGCGACTACGGCAAAGGCACCATCATGCGCCTGGGCGACGATATCCCCGTGAACGTCGAGGCGCTGTCCACCGGCTCTCTGACGCTGGACCTGGCCCTCGGCATCGGCGGCGTCCCCAAGGGCAGGATTGTTGAGATCTACGGGCCTGAGGCCTCCGGTAAGACCACCCTCGCCCTCCACGTGGTCGCCTCCTCCCAGAAACAGGGCGGCACCGCCGCCTACATCGACGTGGAGCACGCGCTGGAGCCCGCCTATGCCCGCGCCCTCGGCGTGGATATTGACGAGCTGCTCATCTCCCAACCGGACACCGGCGAGCAGGCGCTGGATATCTGCGAGTCCCTCGTCCGCTCCGGCGCTGTGGATGTCGTCGTGGTCGACTCGGTCGCCGCACTGATCCCCCGCAGTGAGCTGGAAGGCGAGATCGGCGACTCTGTTGTCGGCGTCCTCGCCCGTCTGATGAGTCAGGCGATGCGCCGTCTCGCCGGCGCCATCTCTAAGAACAACTGCACCGTCATCTTCATCAACCAGCTGCGTCAGAAGATCGGCGTCATGTACGGCAACCCCGAGACCACGCCCGGCGGTCTGGCCCTGAAGTATTATGCCAGCGTCCGCATCGACGTGCGCCGTGTCGAGACCCTCAAGGTCAACGGCGAGATGATCGGCAACCACACCCGCGCCAAGGTCGTGAAGAACAAGCTGGCGCCTCCGTTCAAGGAAGCGGAGTTCGACATCATGTACGGCGAGGGCATCTCCCGCGTGGGCGAGATCGTCGACCTCGCAGTCAAGCTGGAGATCATCGAGAAGGGCGGCGCCTGGTTCACGGTGGAAGAGAACCGCATTCAGGGCCGCGACGGCGTGAAGCAGTTCCTCATCGACAATCCCGATATCTGCGACCGCATCGAGGCCAGGATCCGCGAGGACGCTTGGAAGCTCGCCGGCACGCAGGGCAAGCGCGCCGCCATCGCCACCGGCCGCACTACGGCCGACACCGCCGCGGTGGACGTCTCGGCGGACGATTTTGACCTCGGCTGATCGGCATAGCCGCGCCCTTCTCCCCAGATAACCCTATAACGAAACCGCGCCCGGAAGCCTCTGAACGGAGGCCTCCGGGCGCTGCTCTTCTGTATGGGGTCTTCTCTCTCCGCGCTTATCTGCCGATCTTCATCAGACGGAAGACCTGCTCGACGGTGTCGGACATGTTCCTGCGCGCATTGGCCGAATCCATCGCCTCGGCCAGCGTGACCACACCTCGCAGGATCGGGAAGAACGCGTCGATGCCGTGCTCGTTGCAGGCGACGGCGTCGGGCGTCACGCAGCCGGCAAACGCGACGACGGGCTTATGGTACTTCTTCGTGATGCCGGCGACGCCGATCGGGGCCTTGCCCATGACGGTCTGGCCGTCCAGACGGCCCTCGCCGGTGATCACGACGTCCGCGTCCTTCACAAAGGACTCGAGCCGGGTCTCCTCCAGGACGATCTTGATCCCGGACTCGAGCACGGCGTTGGTGAAGCTCAGGAACGCAAAGCCGAGACCGCCCGCGGCTCCGGTCCCCGGAACCTCGCGGTCCGCTCTGGGGATGATCGTTTTGGCGAGCTCGGCATAGTCCTTCAGCCAGCCGTCCATCTCGCGGATCATTTCCGGCGTTGCGCCCTTCTGGGGGCCGTAGATGGCGCTGGCACCCTTGTCGCCGCAGAGCGGGTTGGTCACGTCGCAGGCAATGCGGAAGCGGCATTCTCTGAGCTCGGGCAGCACATGCTCGAGCGAGATGCTGCGCAGCTCCTTCAGGCCGTTTGCGCCGAAGCAGACCTGTTTGCCGTCCTTGTCCAGCATCCCGAAGCCCAGCGCCTGCAGCATGCCGATGCCGCCGTCGTTGGTGGCGCTGCCGCCGATGCCGACGATAAAGTGCCTGCAGCCTTTGCCGACGGCGTCGCGGATCATCTCGCCCACGCCGTAGGTAGTGGTCAGCAGCGGATTGCGCTGCTCATCGGGCACCAGGGTAATGCCGGCGGCCGCGGACATCTCTACAATAGCGGTGACGCCGTCGGGCAGGATGCCGTACTGCGCCTCCATCTGTTCGCCGAGAGGGCCGGTCACGGTCACGGTCTGGAGCTTGCCGCCCATGCCGATGGTGAGGGCTTCAACAGTCCCTTCCCCTCCGTCGGCGAGAGGACGCACCTGGACGTCGGCGTCCGGGTACACGCGGAGGATGCCCTCCCGGATCGCATCGCCGGCCTGCAGCGAACTGAGACTGCCTTTCAGAGAATCGATCGCGATAACTGCTTTCATTGCCTTTTTCCTTTCTGTCTCGTTTCAGGTTTCACTCGTGGAATCAATTATATCACAGCCTCGCAACAAACAGCAATCCCCTGCCGCGTCAACATACACTTTTCAACAGAAATCATAGCTCCGAAACTACACTTTTCAAAAAATTTGAAGCTCGAAAACTACACTTTTCAAAAAATTTGAAGCTCGAAAACTACACTTTTCAAAAAAGACACCAATCCGATAGATTTTAAGTCTTCAATCCGACAGATTCTTATTTATTCCATTCCGGGCATTCCGTCTCATTGGCGTGGGCATACAGGATTCGTTTCGGATGCCGGTGCATGATCTTCTCCCAGTCGCTTTTCAGCGCGAGATTCCCGTCATATCCCTCCAGGTACGCAAGCGGCTCCAGGTCGCCGACAAAGCAGCTTCCGTCGTCAAGAAACAGCGAAATGCTGTCCTCGCTGTGGCTCGGCGTATGAAGGATCTCGCCGTTGATGCCAAGCTCTTTCAGAACATCTCTGCTCTCCGCGCAGGTGATCACCGTCGCTGCGTTTTCATCGATCGCATGGTAATTGAGCCGCTTGTCTCTGGTAAAGATTTCATCCGAGGCATGCACAAATGGACTCTGCACATCCACGATCATCAGGTTCACGCCGAGCTTCTGCAATTCCCCGGCAAGGCCTATGTGGTCCGGGTGATAATGCGTGGCAAGCAGGCTTGTGATCGCCTTTATTTCGATGCTGGCCGATTTGATCGCCTTGAAAAACTGCGGCAGTGTACCGGCCCAATCCGTATCGATCAGCAGTCCGCCGTCGGATCCGGGAATGTAAAAGGTGTTGGTATTGCCGTATCGAAGCTTTATCATGGCATGCCTCTCATAATAGATCACATTTTGCGCTGCTGCCCCTGCGTTTCTCGACGGGGTACTTGGCCTCGTTTTGATATTCTGGCATGATTATACCCTATTATCTCTGAAAACGCGATAGGGATTCGTATTAACATACGGTGATATATGGATTGTATATTAGGCGTGATCTGTTACTATATTATTGAAGTAATATCAACTCAATGTAATCGACTACAAAATGCTAGTTATGAATATGTGAAAAAGCTTTTCAGAAGGGATATATTCTGCTATAATGGCATGGTAAAAACCCAATTAGGGCGAAAATTAGTATGAAAGAAAAATAGGCTTCATTATTTTGAACTTTTCAAGTCCACTTTAAACCGTAAGTAAAAGAAAAACCACTCAAAATCAAATGATCTCAAGTGGTTTGTCTGGCAGCGGGAGAAGGATTCGAACCCTCACATACGGAGTCAGAGTCCGCTGTGCTACCTTTACACAATCCCGCTAAACGCAAAGAGTATTATACAGACTTTTTCCAATTTGTCAAGACCATGGAGGAAATATTTTCGATGAAACCTGTAGAAGAATTTTTTGCCCGCTACGACACAGATCCCGCGCTGCAGGCAAAGGTCGAGGAAGCGCTCGCCTGCTACCCCGGCAGCCTGGAACTGCGCGAGTCGGTGGCGGAGAATGTTCTGATCCCCATTGCCGAGGCCGAGGGTCTTCCCTTCACGGTGCAGGAGCTGCGGGCTTATGAGACGCGGAAGAAGCTGCTGAACATGAAGCCGGACGTCCCTGTCGAAGAGGGCGAGCCGGTAGAGGATCCCCCTACCTACTGGCTGCTGGAGAGCGGCTGGGAGTGGGACGACACCACGGTCCGCAAGCGCGAGGCCCTGCTCCGGGACATCGCCGGGGACTGACGGACGGAACAAGGAGGAACCATCATGGCATCTGATCTCAGCCGCTTTCTCAAAGCGCAGGAATACGACTACGCCCAGGCGCTGAAGGAGATCCGCGCCGGACGCAAGCGCAGCCACTGGATGTGGTACATCTTCCCGCAGATCCAGGGTCTGGGCTTCTCGAGCACAGCGCAGTTCTACGCCATTCGGGATCTGGACGAGGCCAAGGACTATCTTGCCCATCCGATACTCGGCGCCCGGTTGAAAGAAATCTCCTCCGCCCTGCTGCAGCTGGAAGGACTCAGCGCAAGCGAGATCTTCGGCTATCCCGACGATCTGAAGCTGCGCAGCAGCATGACGCTCTTCCGTCTGGCGGACCTGAAATGCAATATCTTCCGGGACGTGATCGACAAGTACTACGACGGCAAGCCGGACAGCCGGACGGTGGAAATCGTCCAGGGCATGAAGGCCCGCTGACCGCGGCAATAGATAGAGAGACACGCATCCACTCGGGACCGGCCAAGGGTGGATGCGTGTTCTCATTTAGCGGATCAGTAGCTCAGCAGCGGGATCGAGCCGTCGTCCTTCGCTTTTTTGATGGAGCGGATCTCCGCTTCATAGCTGTAGTGCTCGTCCACCTGTACGGTGAAGCGGTCGCCGACCCGTTTACCCAGCACCTGCTTGCCAAAGGGGGACTCCCTGCTGATCAGGCCCTTGCGCGGGTCGCAGCGCACGGTCGATACCACGCGGATGGTCTCGGTGTCGTCGTCCTCGGGCAGATAGATCTCCACCTCGTCAAAAAGGCCCACGCTCCCGTCGTCGGAGGTGTCGTCGATGATGGTGGCCGTCTTGATCATCCCCTCCAGATAGCGGATGCGGCTGCGGTTCTTGTTCTGGGCCTGCTTGGCCGCTTTATACTCGAAGTTCTCGCTCAGATCGCCGAAGGCGCGGGTGCGCTTGACCTCCTCGATCAGGCCGGGCATCAGCTCCAGCCGCCGGTAATCCAGCTCCTCTTTCATCTTTCGGATATCTTCGCGCGTCAGTTCGTCATGCATATGGGTTTCCTCCTGTGTTTTGCAGGCTGCATTATACGCCGCGAATCGAAAAAAATCCAGCCCCTGCGGCGAAATAATACTTGTCACGGGCGTCTATTTAAGATATACTACCAATTTGCAGTTTAAACACTTGGAGAAGATCATGGACAACAGACCCATCGGCATTTTTGACTCCGGCCTCGGCGGACTGAACGGCCTGCGCGCCCTTCGCCGCTTCCTGCCGGACGAGAATATCGTCTACTTTGCTGACAGCGGGCGTCTCCCCTATGGGGCCAAAGCGCGCGGTCAGCTCCGCGTCATGGCGGAGCAGGATCTGTCCTTTCTCTCCTCCTTCGGCGTCAAGGCCATCCTGATCGCCTGCGGGACGCTCTCCTCCAACGCAGGAGACATTCTCGCCGGCTGGCCGATCCCGACCGTCGGCGTGCTGACTTCCTCCGCCGACTGGATGAGCCGTCTGGAGGGCGGCGGCCCCATCGCCGTCATCGCCACCGAGGCCAGCATCCGCAGCGGCAGTTATCAGGCCGCGCTCCGGGAGGCCTGCCCGAGCAGGGAGGTCGTCGCGGTCCCCTGTCCGGACTTTGTGCCGCTCATCGAGGGCGGGCACTGCGGCCCGGACGACCCGCAGGTGCAGGACGCGGTCAGCCGCTATCTGCAGCCGGTCCGGGACGCCGGGGCCGAGGCGCTGCTGCTGGGCTGCACGCATTACGACATCATCGGCGAGGCGATCGCCCGCTTCCTCGGGCCGGAGATCACTCTCGTGAGCGCCGCGGCGAGCGGGGCCGTTGCGCTGTGCTCACGCCTGCTGAAGGCCGGCATGACCGGCGGCGGCAGCGGAGAGACGCGCTTCTTCACCAGCGGAGACGGGGAGGAATTCACCCATGCCGCCTCGCTGTTTCTGGGCTGCGATGCCTCCGGGATCTCCGTAGAGGCCGTCGCGCCGAAGCCCATCCCGGCCGTATCGGCCGACCCCCTCACAGACAGGAGTGAACAGACATGATCAAAGACGTATGGATTTCGATCTCCAACCGCCAGAGCGACGACCAGGACGAGGACACCCTGGTGTTCGACACCGCGGGGCACTACTATTTTGATAACGGCGTCGGCGTCCTGAGCTATCAGGAATCCGAGCTCACCGGGCTCGAGGGAACCCGCACCAGCGTTATGGTGATGCCGAATCAGGTCGTCGTCGACCGGGACGGCATGCTTACGGGAAGGATGGTCTTCCGCGAGGGCACGAAGGACTCATACCCTTACAACACCCCCTACGGGCAGATGATGCTGGGCATCGACACCCGCAAGATCCGCCACAACTTCAACGAGAACGGCGGCGACGTCGAGATCGACTATATCACCGACCTCGCCCACGCCTACGTGACAAAGAACAAATTCCGTATATCGGTGAAAGAGATGGAGAAGGCAAATGGCTAACTTGATCGAACAGGCAAAACAGAACGCCGACGAGCTGCTGCGTCAGGCCTATACCGCGGCGGTCGCCGCGGAAGCGCTCCCCGCGGGGGCCGAGCTCACCGGCACGGTCGAGATCCCGAAGGACGTCTCCAACGGCGACTATGCCGCAAACCACGCCATGGTCTGCGCCCGTGCGCTGCATATGCCGCCCCGCAAGATCGCCGAGGCGCTGGCTGAGCACTGCAGCCTGGACGGGAGCTACTTCTCCTCCGTCTCGGTCGCGGGTCCCGGGTTCATCAACTTCCGCCTGTCCGGGCGCTGGTACGGCGAGGTTCTGCGCTCGATCCGCGACGAGGACATGGCCTACGGCCACATCGCCGACGGCGCCGGCAAAAAGGTCGTGGTGGAGTTTGTCTCTGCCAATCCCACCGGTCCCATGCACCTGGGCAACGCCCGCGGCGGCGTGCTGGGCGATGCGCTGGCATCGGTCCTGAGCTTCGCCGGCTACGAGGTCAGCCGCGAGTTCTATGTCAACGATGCCGGCAACCAGATTGAGAAGTTCGCCTCCTCCATCGACGCCCGGTATCAGGAGCTGCTGCTGGGTGAAAAGGCCCCGGCGTTTCCTGAGGACGGCTATCACGGAGAGGACATCATTGCCCTGGCGAAGGCCTTCCTTGAGGAAAAGGGCGACGGCTGGCTGGAAAAGCCTGAAGCCGAACGCCACACGGCGATGGCCGCGTTCGGGCTGGAGCGGAACATCCCGAAGATGAAGGCCGACCTGCTCCGCTACGGCGTGGAGTACGACCGGTGGTTCCTGGAGTCTGAGCTGCATCAGAGCGGCTTTGTCAAAGAGACGGTGGACCGCCTCACCGAGATGGGCTTCACCTATGAGAAGGACGGCGCGCTCTGGCTGCGCACGGCCGAGATCCTCGCCAGCAAGCTGCTGGCCGAGGGCAAGAGCGAGGAAGCCATCGCAAAGCTGGATCTGAAGGACGACGTACTGCGCCGCTCGAACGGCTTCTACACCTATTTTGCCGCCGACATCGCCTACCACCGCAACAAGCTGGAGATTCGCGGCTACGACATTGCCATCAACATCTGGGGCGCCGACCACCACGGCCACATCGCCCGTCTGAAGGGCGCTATGGACGCCCTCGATCTGGACGGCGAGCACCGCCTGAACATCGTGCTCATGCAGCTGGTGAAGCTGATGCGCGACGGCAAGCCCGAGAAGATGTCCAAGCGCACCGGCAAGGCCATCTCCCTGACCGACCTGCTGGACGAGGTCCCCGTGGACGCCGCCCGCTACTTCTTTAACTCCCGGCCCGAGTCCCCGGTGGAGTTCGACCTGGATCTGGCCGTCCGCCAGGACAGCGAGAACCCGGTCTACTATGTGCAGTATGCCCACGCGAGGATCTGCACACTGATCGCGGCCCTCGCCGCGCAGGGGCACACGCTCGGGGACGCCGCGAAGGCGGACACCGCTCTCCTGAACACGCCGGAGGAGCAGGAGCTCATCAAGCAGCTGGCGGCGCTCCCGGAGGAGATCCGTCTTGCCGCCCGGGACTATGACCCCAGCCACATCAACAAGTACGTGACCGAGCTTGCCACCCGCTTTCACAAGTTCTACACCGTCTGCCGCATCAAGGACGCCGAACCCGGCATCCTCGAAGCGCGCCTCCTGCTCTGCGCCGCCGTGCGCCAGGTGCTGGAGATCGCCCTCGGCATCATCGGCGTCTCCGCGCCGGAGCGGATGTAAGCGCAGATCCCTCCCTCCCGCAATCCACACCGCGCAGCCTTTTTCCTGGCTGCGCGGCGTTTCTTTTTTCCCGGTTTTTCCGGTGGGAAAAACGCATTCGTCTTTCGTTTAGACACTTTGTCAAAGAATGTCAAAAAATACAAGATTTCAACTTTTTTCTCGCTTTTCTTTGGTCAATTTATATAAAATGTAATTGACAATGCTTTGACGGACAGCTATAATATGTAGCGTGAAAGTGGGGGTTTCCGCGCCGTATGCGGCCCCGTTTGTACGGGCGGTCTGAGGCTCTGATTGAGGCTTCAGCCCGCAAAATAATCATATGGAGGGTTATCTGTGAGAGATCTCAAACATCTGATCTACTTTGAGAATCTGCTTCAGGAAGCCAACAACGACCTTGTCAAGCAGGCGAAAGCCGAGGGCAAGCGCGCAATTGGTTACACATGTTATTTCATGCCTGAAGTACTTCTCGACCTGCCCGGCTGCTTCTCCGTCCGTCTGAGAGCGCCGCGCTGCACTTCCCCGGATATCGCAACCTACTACATGTCCGCCCGCGTCTGCCACTACGCCAGAAGCCTGCTGGAGCGCGCCCTGGAGGGCGGCTTCAACTTCCTCGACGCCCAGATGGCGACAGAGACCTGCACCGCCACCTGCCGCTTCCAGGAGCATCTGCAGCAGAAGCACCTTGATTCGGTCAAGGATATGCGCATCATCGACAACGACGACTTCTTCTGCAACTTCATCGACGTCCCGTTCAAGAACAATCAGATCGCCTATGAGCACTACCGTGATCAGCTTCGCGCTCATGTCCTCGGCGGTCTGGAGGAACACTTCGGCATTGACACCTCCGATGCGGCGATCATGGCTGCCATCGAGCAGCAGAACGAAGTCAGCCGCCTCATCAACGAGATCGGCGACTATCGCAAGCTGGACAACCCGACCATCACCGGCTATGAGTTCCACGTCATCCAGCTGGTCTCCCTGGTCTGTCCCAAGTACCTGATCCTCCCCTATCTGCGTGAAACCGCGGAAGAGATGAAGACCCGCGAGCCCGACCAGAAGAAGGAGTTCCGCTGCAAGGTCGTCCTGGCCGGCTCCGAGAACGACGATCCGGACTTCACCAAGCTGGTGGAAAGCTGCGGCGCCCGCGTTGTCTGTGACCGCTACTGCTACGGCTCGGTCGAGTCCCGCCAGATCATCGAGGTCAAGGACGGGGAAGATCCTCTGATGGCCGTCGCCCGCCACTATCTCACGACGTCCAACTGCCCGCGCTTTATGCCGCAGGATGAGATGCGTGCCAGAAAGCAGCGTATCGCGGAGCTCGCGAAAGAGTACCACGCCGACGGCGTGATCATCGCCTCCAACAAGTTCTGCGAGTACTGGAGCTATGAGCGTGTCATCGACACCGTCATCCTCAAGCGCGACTTCGGTCTGCCTGTCTGCTCCATTGAGAAGGAATACATCAACTCCGCCTCCGGCCAGCTGCGCACCCGGTTCCAGGCCTTTGTGGAGAGCGTAGAGATCAAGCACATCCAGGAGGGCAAGTAAAATGGCGAAGAACATTAAGAAAGCACTCAGAGATTTCTGGTACGGCAAGCCCCATACCGCCGAAGAGGGCGGCCGCCGCCTCGGCGATCTGCACGAGGACAAGACGCACCTCTACAAGCACAGAGAGTGGCGCGGTGTCAAGGACACCATGTACTACTTCTACATGATCTGGCTGTACAACTACATCTTCATGGTCAAGGACGTCATGGTCATGGGCGGCCTGGTCAACTTTGCCAAGGGCGTGTGGCGCTACCGCTGGGTCGGCCAGACCTATCTGCCGGTTCTGCACTGGTTTGACCGCGGCCTCGAGGGTATGCGCGGCGAGGCCATGAAGGCCTCCGCCTGGCACTATCGCGCCATGGTCTCCACCACCATCCGCCAGTTCCAGCGCATGTTCGCTGCTGACACCCGTCTCCACGGCGGCAAGCAGAACGACCTCTACAAGCACACCATCGCCCACAACGAGACGGTCTGGGGCGGCGTGTTCTATCCCTGGGACGGCGAGATCCAGAACGTCCCTCTCGAGATGATCCCCTACTTTGTCACCTGCCACGTGAACAGCCACACCGTTCTCAACTACATCGACGCAGTGCAGTCCATCGGTCTGCCCGGCGACCCCTGCCCGATGTGCCAGGCTGAGTCCGGCATTTTCGTTCTGGACGACGTCCCCGATTACGCCCCCGCGGTTGTCACCTGCAACGAAGCCTGCGACGCTTCCGTCTCCACCTCCACGCTGCAGGACTGGTTCTTTGACAAGCCGCTCTTCTCCCTGCCGATGCCCATGATCTTCGACGACCCGCTGGTCAAGAAGTACTGCGCCAGAGAGATCGAAGAGCTCTGGAAGTTTGTTGAGCAGCAGTACAACATCCCCTTCAGCTGGGACAAGCTGGTTAAAAAGCTGGAGCTGCAGAACGAGTTGCAGCGCTTTGAGTGGGAAAAGTGGGAAGTTGCCGGCAAGACCGATTATTATCCCGTCAACGGCGTCGCTCAGGCCCTGTACCGCATCTATCAGACGCAGTACGGCGACTGGGAGATCTGGCACGTCACTGACAAGAAGGTCCGCAAGATCCTCGAGAAGTGCGTAAGCAAGAAGATCAATTCCTTCCCGCAGACCCGCCACCGCGTCATCGCCTGGTCCTGCGCGCCGCTGTACTACTCCAACTGGTGCACCTGGGCCTATAACTGCTGGGGTCTGAATGTCATCATCAACATGGACTCTCTGATGTTCGACATGACGATCCGCACCGATTCCTACGAGAACACGCTGGAAGACATGGCCCAGTACCATCTGTGGGCTCCGATGCGCCGCATGGCCGTCGGCGGCATGAAGCACATGTTCGAGCTCTGGGAGTACATGGAGAAGTTCAACTGCGACATGGTCGCTATGTATGACCAGCTGCAGTGCAAGGGCGTTCAGGGTCTGCACGGCCTGTTCGAGGACGAGTTCCGCGACAGAAACGCCAAGGCCTTCTGGATCCCGCACGCGCTGCCTGACAGCCGCACGGTCTCCCGTGCCGAGATCCGCCGCCTCATCAACGACTACATGACCACCGTCATGCACGAAGAGCCTCTGGATCCGTCCCTGCTCGACTTTGACGATTCCATGACCTGGTAAGAGGAGGACAAATCGATGAAATGCAAGTTCGGTAAAACCCTTTTGAAGCTGCTGGGCATCGGCCTGGTGCTGAATGTCGGCCTGTTCTGCGTGTTCTTCTTCGACCTCGACGGCAAGCTTCTGTTCAAAGTCGTCGAACCGTTCCTGAAGAACCACTATGACAACATGGAGCGCAAGGACACCCTGAAGGCTCCGTACGAGATCGACAAGTTCCCCAAGTACAGCTACGATTCCTGATTGAGCTACCGGCGTCCCTCCCCGCCTGAGACGGGGAGGGACCGCAGACGAATCCCCCAGGCTGGGAAACCACCAGCCGGACAAAAACCAATTACTTATGACTTAGGAGAGAGTATTCATGAAGTATTTCGGCGGTTGCGACGTAGGTTCCACCTATACCAAGGCAGTTATTATGGATGAGAACGGCAAAATGGTTGCCGACACCACCATCCGCAGCAAGATCAATTCCGAGCAGAGCGCCATCGCGGCGATGGAAGAAGTCATCTCCCAGGTTCCCGAGCTCAAGAGCAGCAAGGACCTCGAGTATCTTATCGGCACCGGCTATGGCCGCAACAAGGTTCCCTTCGCGGATGAGAACATCTCTGAGATCTCCTGCCACGCCATGGGCGTGCATATCACCAATCCCGAAGTCAAGGCCATCATCGACATCGGCGGCCAGGACGTCAAGGGCATCTCCATCGACACCGACGGCACGGTCAAGAACTTTGCCATGAACGACAAGTGCGCAGCCGGTACCGGCCGTTTCTTCGAGGCCATGGCCCGCTCCTTCGAGCTCAGCCTGCCCGAATTCAGTAAGCTCAGCCTGACAGCGAAGAATGTGATCCCCATCACCGCCCAGTGCACCGTGTTTGCCGAGTCCGAGGTCATCACGCTGGTCGGCGAAGGCAAGGCGACGGATGAGATCGCTGCCGGTATCGAGATGGCAGTTGCAAAGCGCTGCTTTGTCATGGCCAAGAAGGCCGGCGCCACCGACAGC
>JAFTGD010000023.1 GCA_017458065.1 Oscillospiraceae bacterium | reverse complement strand
GCACCCTGAAATCTTCCGTGAAAATCTTCTGATCTGTAGGTGCAAAAAATTATGCGAAAAAGCGCCCTAAGCCCAAGCATAGCTTAGAGTTTCGCTTTACCCAAGTGGCAAACTCGGGAAGACACGGATGACATTATCGCGGATCTGAAACAGGCTTTCGAAGCGGCAGAGGAGAAATAAAGGGAAGGTTATTCCTGTACTTCCGGCTCCGTGACGCAGAGGGCCCGGGCTTCCACCTGGATCCTGCTTACCTGATCCTGTCCCAGTGACGGACAGTATGCTGATGAATCTGACGCTGTCACAGCTGTTTCGTCGTGTCAATGATCACGCATCGTGCGAAAAGCCTGGGTGCCGAGCTGGCCGAGCTGTAAAAAAGAGAAAACCATATAGCAAACCGCGCCGGGGAAATCGATCCTCTGGCGCGGTTTGCTATACAGTAGAGACTTCCGTCAAAAAAAGGAACAGTGTTTCAGCGTTTTGCCCTTGCCCAAGCTCTTCTTATCTGCTATAATCCCGATCCATAAGGAGATGATCGATAATGAACGTAAATAAATGCGTCATGATTGTAGACGGTTGTAAGAGATGAGTTTGCATGATGAAATCTGGGCAATACCCGCGGACCGCATCACCGCTTTCTTCCAGAACAGGATCGCGGAAGTGACGATCATTCCGCTTGAAAACCGCCGTCTGGGCAGCCTGTCCTTTCCGCAGACCCGTGTGATGATCACAGGGGAGAATGCAGAAGAGGTTCACCGGGAGTTCGTGCTGAACTTTTTGTCAGCGGGAGGATAAAGATAGAGTACCGTAAAGATCGACCCTGACGTGATAACCGGGGGCTGTGGCTCCCGGATTTTTGTTTTACATGCCTCATTGTTCATATTTCCATGCAATTCTTGTTCATGTTTTGTTCACAGAAATTAGCACTCTCGCCTTGACAGTGCTAAAAATCGTGGTATAATAACAATCGAACAAAGGAAATAGAGATCGAATGAATGACCTCCTTCCCCTTGCTCAGGTAACAGATTTGAATGATTGCAAAAGGAGGCATGACTTATGTTACCGAGTATTTTTGGAGAGAGTTTGTTTGATGACTGGTTCGACTTCCCGTTCAGAGGCTTTGAATCCGACGTGGATCAAAAGCTTTACGGCAAGCACGCCGCCCGTGTGATGAAGACCGACCTGAAGGATCACGACGACCACTATGAGCTGGCGGTTGATCTGCCGGGCTTCAAGAAAGACCAGATTGATCTGCAGCTGCAAAACGGCTATCTGACCATCACGGCCAGCAAAGGTCTTGAAGAGGACGGCAAGGACAAGCACGGCAAGATCGTGCATCAGGAGCGGTATTCCGGTTCCATGACCAGAAGCTTCTATGTCGGCGATCATGTGACGGAAGAGAATGTAAAAGCCAAATTTGAAGACGGTGTTCTGAGGCTGGAGTTCCCGAAGGAAGAGACGATCAAGCTCCCCGAGAAGAAGACCATCATGATCGAAGGATAAAAGAAAAACGCAGCGCCCTGAAAAATCAGGGCGTCTTTTTCATGCCTTTTCCGGCGCTTTGCAACAGATGGACCATCGTCCGGCAGAGCCTCCGCACCGTGGAAGGATTTGCCGCCGAGCATGATGTTTCTGACATCCGGGAGGTCGTCGTGGACTGCGGCGAGCTGTCGCTGGTGATCCCATGGGTTATTCTTCTGCTTTGTCCAGATTCTTCCAGCCATATCGTTTGATGGAAATCAGCATGGAAATCTCGCTCACCACTTCATCCGCGATCCCGGCCCATGATCCGACGAGGATGTCATAGATAATCCAGAGCGGAGAATTGATGAACATACCGGCAATGCGGACTTTTCGCCCGTTGTGTGTATACCCGGCTATTGTCGATGCTATGTTTGCGACGACGGGAAGCAGTGAAAGCCAGCTGCTCCATGTCAAAATGAGCGCAGCTACCTGGCAAAGACAAATCATGATACACATGGCCCTGCTGTGGGCAAACTTCCATTTGCTGCCCAGAAAAAGAGAGCGGAATGTATTGATGATATAGCTGATTCCGCCTGTCACAGCGCCCAATAAGAGAAGGTGAGTAGTGTAACAAACGTAAGAGAGAAACTGTACTCTGAACAGGTTCCGGTTGCTCCTGCACTGAAAAGACAGAAAGAAGAGAATTGTGCCAAGAAAGCCGATTGCCTGAATGAAAATATACTTTATCGTCATTTTGCTCCGCGATTCTTTCCGTTATACTTCGTTGAGAATTTTGTTGGTACTTTATCATAGCAGCATACCGTTGTCAATGAATCTGCAGAATGCGCCCCTTGTCAAGCTCCCACACACCCGTCCAAAACGAATGATGCTTCACCGGGGGCGTCAGTTATTGGATTTTTGTTTTACAGACATTTGGTTTTGTGGTATCATCTCGATAGATCGGGATTGAATGGAGAAAGAAGCATATGCTCAAGAAATATAATCTTGAAATCATGACTGCTGTCTTTTTCGGTACAATTACCGCTTGTGCGGTTTTCGGCGGCCGGCTCGGATTGATCCGGAGGATCATGCTGGGATATATGTTCCTCTTTACCCTTCATGAGTGGGAAGAAACACGTTTCCCGGGCGGATTCGCAGATCTTATGGTGAAATTCTTTGGGGTGAAAGCTGACGCGGATCTGATAGCAAAAGCGCACATTCCCGTGGCAGTATTGCTGCTGGTAATCACTTTCGTTCCCTTCTTTACACAGCGTCCGACGCTGTCGCTGGTGCCGATTTATCTTGGCCTGTTTGAAACGTTTATCCACGTTGTGGGGATCAAAATTCATAAAATGAACAAGCCGTATACTCCGGGCATGGCCACAGGCATCATGCTTGGGATAACATCTGTGATTGTGCTGGTTACTTATTCAAAAGAGCAGCTTTTAAGCGGAATCGGATATGTGTGGGGTATTCCGCTTACGATCTTATGCTTTGCCGCCATGCAAAGAACTGTTTTGGCGATTTATGGCCTTGGCTATCAATACGTGATAGCGAATGTGAAAAAGAAATTGAGAAAAACGATATGAATTCAAGTTTATTTCTGCGCTTGACGGCGCTTATTCTCTGCATTGTTCTTCTGACAGGCTGCGCAGGCAACGGCGGGACGACGCCTCGGACCGATGCGCCTGCGCCTGAAACACCTGCCCCGACCGATGCCCGTCCGGCGGCGGAAGCGCCGTTTCCTGAGGCCGCTGCCCCTGCCGGCGCAGTTGGAGTGCATATGACGCGCGACGACGGTGAGGGCGAGAAGGTGCGCTTTGAGGGGCAGGATAGCAACGGCGCAGTCGTTTGGCAGCGCACGGAAACGACCCAATACCGCACCGAGCTGACGCTTATCGAGGAAATTGGTACCTGGGAAGATCGCTATTACTACACCCGGGAGGGCAATGTCTGCTGCCTGCGGCTTTCCGACGGTACTCTGCTGTGGGAAAACGGCGCGTTCGGCGGTTCGAGTATTTCCGGCCTTATTGACCCGCGCAACGGGAACGTCTATCTCTGCGGCTGGTACGGACCGGACTTTTTCGCCTGCGACAAAAACGGTAAGACGCTCTGCAAGTACGATTCTGCCGGGGACTTTTACTGGCCGTCGGATATGAGCTGGCGCGACCCTGACAATCTGGTAATCTACTGGTCGGGCGGCGCAGGGCTCGAGATGGCTTTGCCCTATTACATCGATCTGAAAGTTTTTTCCCTGTCCTATGATCACAGGTTTCAGGCGATGGATGCCAACCGGCAATACTGGGCCAATATTTTCATCAGCGACTTTATCGAACAGTTTAAGAACAACTATCCTACCGATGGCGGCTCGGATTATGAGCTGTCGCGCTTTGCACAGCTCTTCTGCAAAATCAACAAGCGCGGTGCGCTCAGCTCCGACGGCAATTATGACACCTTCTCGCTCGACACAGTCAATGAGCTGTGCATGCGCTTCTTCGGCCGCGAGATCCACCCGGTAAACGGCGTGCTGTACGAAAACCAGGGCGGTCTGCGCTGGACCTACGAAGATGGGAAGTTCCACTTCCCGACGGGGGACGGCGAGGCCTACAACCGTTTCGCCGTGGTCAACAGCTATTTGCAGCTCGAGGGCGGGGACGTGATCCTGGGCTATGACGTGTACGAGCTCAATCTGGAGGAATACTGGAAAAGCGGTATGGACGGCGCACTCTATCGCATGACCCCTGCACAGGCGCAGACCGCAGAGGTATCCGGGCGCGTCACACGGCGCGGCTATGGTTATGCCGAAGCAACACCCATCGAACAAAACGGCCATGACGGCTATTGTCTGCTGAGAATGGAAACAACCATGTATTAGACGAGGCTTGCTCTGTTAATACGGCGTGTTCCAGGCATTTTGCCAGGCAGGATAAACTGATCCCTCAAGCATGAATTTGATGCTTGAGGGATCTTTTGTCGTCAATTTATCGCAACAACCTTCGAATGGTCATGGCGGGCGGCCCTGTTTTCTCTCACGATGTTTCCAGCCCCAGGTTCTTCCATCCAAAGCGGTAAATCGATATCAGGATGGAAACAATCACAAGCGCCTCGTTCGCTACGCCGCCCCACGAGCGGATGATGGCATCGTAGAGAAGGCCGCACGGTGATCCAAACAGCTGAGACAACCGGATTTTCTGCGCATTCTGAGTCCAGTAGCCAACACTTGTGACCGCAACAGAGGCATACGGCAGCAGGCTTGGCCAACCCGCCCAGGTAGCGGCGGTCACGATGGTCAGCAGAACGAGGATCACGATCAGCGTCCATTTGCTTCTCGCCCATTTCCAGCGTCCGGCATTCAGGAGAAGAATATTCCTGACGATGTTAATAAACAGGGTGATTGCGCCGGTGTATGCCCCCATAAGCGTGAACTGCGTACAGAAGGCAGCGCACCCCAAAAGCTGGAAAAGAAACAGCGCCCTGTTGGATTTGATCTGATAAGAGATAATAAACAGTGCTACGCCGACAAAACCGATCCCCTGGACAACAAGCTCATTCACGTTATCACTACCTCACATGATCATGATCTGACGAGATGATATCACAAAAACAGAGGCATGTAAAATAAAAAACACCGGGAGCCGCAGCTCCCGGTAATCACATAAGCAGGTTTTGATAAATGCAGTCATAGATGATTCTGTTATACCCTTTGGCTATTCCTTTCGCACCAGATACTCCTGCGGAGTCAATGGATATAGAAAAGCCGACCGAATCCTTCAGGATGCGCTTTATTTCAGCATGCTCCATATGCACTCCAGCAACGTCAATGCAAGGATAATGTTGATCGGACGATAGTATTTCAGATAGAACTTCTGAATCACAAGCCCCATCCCGATCCATGTTAAGGTTGCAATTGTCCCGATGGTTGCAATCAACAATTCATATCCCAGAAGCGGAAGAAAAGCCGTGCTGTAGGGCGTCACAAAACCGGTCAGAGCAGTGATCCCAAACATATAGATTTTGACATTCACAAATTGGAGCAGAAAGCCCTTGAGAAAAGAGGCGGATCCTTCGCTGTCCGTGCTCTCCGGCTTGCTTATGGCGATATGGATCGCAAGCCACAGAATATAGGCTGCGCCTACATATTTCATGACGGTCAAAGCCTTCGGCAGGAACGCGCCTATACCGTATACAAAGACAGCGCAAATGATCTGCACCACATAGTATCCTGCAAAGATGCCAAAAAACAGCGGTTTCCCTTTTTTCCAGCCATAGTTGGTCACGGTATTGAGAGCCAGAATATTTCCCGGCCCCGGTGTAAAGGCATTGATCACACAATAGAGAAGAAAACTGGCAAGAATATAACTGGGCATAAAACACATCCCCTTTCTGCCGGTTATCATAACAGATCGCGGGATAATATTGTTAATACCTATTCTCAATATTAAATCATAGTTTTTGCCTATTGACAGGCTGGGTCGATTCTCGTAAAATCAAGATAACAGCAAAACGAACGGGAGGTTTTTCCATGACGGCTCAACAGCTTCGGTATGTGATCACCGTGGCGGAGACCGGATCCATTACAGAGGCGGCGCGACGGCTTTTTATTGCGCAGCCAAGTCTGTCCAGCGCCATTCGGGAATTGGAAACAGAGGTCGGCGTCCAGCTCTTTGTCCGCAGTCGGGCGGGGATATCTATCACAGCGGAGGGCCTGGAGTTTCTCGGTTATGCCCGGCAGGTTGTGGAGCCCATGCAGGCGCTGACAGATCGCTACATTTCCGGGCGGCCGGAGCGTCAGCGCTTCTGCGTATCCACGCAACACTATACTTTTACCGCCAATGCGTTCGTCAAAATGGTTCAGCGCTATGGACAGGAACGCTATGAATTCATTTTCAACGAAACACAAACCAACCAGATCCTGCAGGATGTACGAAACCGTTTCTGTGATGTGGGGATTCTCTATCTCAGCCGGGAGAACAGGGCGGTGCTGCAAAAAAGCTTTGCCGATCTGGATCTTCGTTTTACATCTCTTTTCACAGCAAAGCCCCATGTTTTCCTGCATCGGGAACATCCTTTGGTTGCCTGCGCAAAAGTCAGACTTGCGGATCTGGAGCCATATCCCAGGCTGAGCTTTCTTCAGGGAGCGTATGAATCGCCGTTTTTCTCTGAGGAGCTGTTCAGCACCGTGCCATCGGAGAAAAGCATCAAGGTCAGTGACCGGGCGGCGATCGTCAATCTGATGATCGGCCTGCATGGATACACGATCTCAAGCGGCATCTTTCCCCGCCACCTCCAGGGGGAAGAGATTATCGCTCTGCCGCTGGATGAACCAGAGTATATGGAGATCGGCTACCTCCTGAACCGGGATCAAAGTCTTTCCGAGCTGGGGGCAATCTATATTGACGCCTTGCGGGAATATGCAGGGAATGCATAGATAATACCTAAAAAATACAGGACCGCCCGTATTGAGCAATCCTGATCACTTCTCCTATTTCAAGATGGCGTTCATCGTCTCATAGATTTCGCGGCATCCGTTTTTCTCAGTATACCCCATCATGCCGCAATATCCACGATAAGAAGATTTACCCGGGGGCCTCGGCTCCCGGATTTTCGTGTTTTACAGGGTGTTGATTCTGTGGTATTATCTTGGCAAGTCGGGATTTGTCTGGAGGTGAAATCAAATGAACTGGCTTAGGGCAATTCTTGACGGATTGGCTATGAGTGCTGTATTTAACAGCTGTGTAGCAGTGTTCTGGCTTTTGAAACCCCATTCTTTCATTACAATGTTCCCGAAAGCGCTGCAAAAAAAAGCAAGGCCAGTCACAAGGGATGAGCGCAGACATACGCTTCTAATGTATTTGATCCTGTATCCGTCAGTAATTATCTGGATGATATTAAGCGCATATCAAGCGGGTATACGTGGATTCTGGCAAGTATTTTGGACAGCGTATTTTGAGATGATGCTGATAAGTCTCGGCGATTTGTTCTTTTTGGACTACTTGCTTCTCAAGAAGACGGGAAACAGGCTGCATGCAGATGGGGTGAAGGATGATCCATTCTATGAGCCTAAGAACGAACTGTTGAAACTGGGGCTCCCGGAGCATCTTATTTTCTGGCCTGCTGTGTTTTGCCCAATCGTAGGATTTATCGTAGCTGGAATTGAATCCCTGTTGTAATGAGGATAAGGGCCGATCATATCGCGGCTAATGACCAGGCGCAAATTTCAGTTTGTCGAGCCCGGCTGGCTGCTTGCTTGCGATGGGCAGGCAGTCACATACAGGAAGATGATCATGAAAGATCAGGAGGAAAGGGAATGAAAAAGTGGATATTCGCAGCAGTGCCGGTTATTCTGCTGCTTGCCATTTTCCTCTATACTTCAGTTTATTACCGCGCTGACGAAACAGCTCTGGATGCTCTGCAATCCGATATTGTGACACAGACTGACTATGGATGGCTTTTTGATGGCCCGGGAGACAGTTCCCTCCTGATCTTCTACCCTGGGGCGAAAGTAGAGGAGACGGCATATGCGCCGATGCTCCTTCAATTGGCGGAGTCAGGTCTGGATGTTTGCCTTGTGAAAATGCCGCTTCATCTTGCTTTCTTCGGCAGCAACAAGGCGGAAGAGATCCAGCGCAGATACGACTATGGAAAGATCTACATCGGCGGACACTCTCTGGGTGGGGCAATGGCCGCGAAATATGCATCCAACCATGATATGGACGGTGTGATTCTTCTCGCGGCGTATCCCACAAAAAAACTCGACGAGCCCATGCTGATCGTCTACGGATCGGAAGACTGCGTGCTGAATATGGAAAGAGTGAAAGCGGCAGAACAGTACGGAACGGTTGAGGAAGCGGTCCTTGATGGCGGTAACCATGCGCAGTTTGGAAACTATGGGATTCAGAAAGGCGATGGCGAAGCGGTAATCACAGCTCTGGAACAACAGACGGAAACGGTGAGTAGAGTTGCTGAATGGTTAAGACCGAATTCACCTGCTGATTCCTCTCTTTAGGGCAAAGATGTGCAAGCCGGATATAACGTTTTCATCTGCGCAATGGCCCTGCATCTGCCGTTTGCGCTGTAAATGTTTTACACGCTTCTGTTTCTGTGGTATCATCTTGTCAGACCGTGATAATGTGAGGTAGTTATAACGTGAATGAGTATGTTGTTCATGACGCCTGCACAGGCGCAAAGCGCAGAGGCATCCGGCCGCATCACACGGCAAGGCGAAGGCTATGCCGAGGCAACACCCATCGAGCAAAACGGCCATGACGGCTATTTTCTGAGGCGAATGGAAACAACCTTGTATTAGGCAAGCGCGATTGCAGAAGCAAGTTCCGGTTCAAATCATCTTTACAGGAGTAAGAGTATATGAATACGGTAATCAAAATATTTCATGAGCTGACGGCCGAAGAGCTGTATCGGATCCTGCGCCTGCGCGTCTCGGTCTTTGTAGTGGAACAGAACTGCCCCTATATGGAGCTCGATGATCTGGACCAGGGGGCGGTGCATGTCTGGCTGGAAGAGAACGGAGAGATCAAAGCGTACCTCCGCGTGCTGGACAGAGGGGCGGAAAACGAGGCGGTATCCATCGGGCGCGTGATCGCCGCGGAGAGAAGAAAAGGCTACGGCAGCCGGGTTCTTGCCGAGGGGATACGGACTGCTCAGGAGGTCTTTGGCGCCGACCGCATCTATCTGGAGGCGCAGACCTATGCCAAAGGGCTTTACGAGAAGCAGGGCTTCCGGCAGATCTCGGACGAGTTCCTGCTGGACGGCATCCCCCATGTGAAGATGACACTGGAATTGTAAAAAGCACAAAATTTCAATTGAGAAATGACGACAGCCCTCACAGGATTTCGTGAGGGCTGTCAAATTCAGGCTTCGATCTGTTCAAACAGGGCTTTGAAACGGCGCCTGTCTTTTCCGGCGCAGGCCAGATAATAGTTTACGCTGGCTTCCGGGTCCAGGATCGGTAGCAGGACGCGGCCGTCCGAGGCATATTCGTCCCGCTTAACCCAGTAGTCTGTGGTGAACACCGGCAGGGCGGAAGCATAAGCCAGCTCGCCGAAGGTATGGAAATCGTCCTGCAGGATAAAGCGGGGATGGGGGATCTTCTCCTTGCAGAGTTCGTACCAGAAGCCGATCTGGGAGAAGAGCAGAATACTCTGCCCCTCCAGCTCTTTGAGCCGGATCCCTTTCTCATGCTTCGCCAGGGGATGGGTCGACGGAACCACCAAAAAGAGCTTTTCCGAACTGCAGGGTTTCCAGTGCAGCGACTCGTCCTCCGGCTGCTCGTGCAGGATCACCAGCTTATGCTCGCCCGCCAGGAGGCGCTCAAGCAGCGCATCGTCATTGCCGAGCTCCTGGGAGATCGTCATTCCCACATAAAGGCGGGACAGCACCGGTACAATCTGGTCCAGTGGGACCGGCGCGCAGGAGCCGATGCTGATGGTGCGGCTGGCCCGGTCAAAGGCCCGCACGCGCTCGACAATCTCCCGGTCCTGGTCCAGCACCCGCCGGGCATACTCGGCGGCCAGTCTGCCGTTTTCGTTCAGGGTCAGCTTGTTCTTCTGCCGCTCGAACAGCGGCACGCCAATGACCTCCTCCAGCTTTTTCATCGAGCGGGTCAGGGCCGGCTGGCTCAGGTGCAGTTCCTCCGCCGCGGCGGAGAGCGTCCCGCAGCGTGCAAAGGCCTCCAGCTGTTCCAGCAGATAGATCTCCAGCATCAGGATCACCTCACTATCATCTGTAGTTATAATATCATAATTCAATGGCATTGTACAACAAAAGTTTTTGCTGGTATACTGCGGGATGGTGAGAAGGAAGTGAGTTTATGAACACGATCAAGCGAACCCTGGCGCTGATCCTGTCCGCCTGCGCTGCGTTGACAGCGGGCTTTGGACAAAGCGCACAGGCAGAAAATGAAAAAGGAAACGAAATGGGAAAAACAATAAACGGCCCTTATACCGCGGAGAGTTCCGTGAGGGATGTGATGAACGATCCGGTCTTTGGTGACTATGGCCGTCTGCTGCTCCCTGCGGATGAATACTACTGGAGCGGGGACAAGCTGCGTAATCTCCGTCTGACCTGGTATAACTATGTGAATACCGAGAAGACTGTCGAGATCGTCAATACGCTGAGAGCCCGGGCAGAGAGCGGCGAGCAGATCTTCTATGACATCTACAGCGAGGAGGAAAAGGCCGCAGATCCGGACAAGAGGGACACCGGCCTGTTCTTCTTCCGGGGCGAGCCGGGGGCCAGGTTCGCCGTCTGCAACGCGGGCGGAGGCTTTGCCTTTGTCGGTGCCATGCACGACAGCTTCCCCCACGCGCTGGAGCTGCCGAAAAAAGGCTACAACGCCTTTGCCCTGATCTACCGCCCCGGCGCGCAGACCGCCTGCGAGGATCTGGCCCGGGCCATTGCCTTTATCTTTGACCACGCCGACGAGCTGCAGGTCGATGTAAACGACTACTCCCTCTGGGGCGGCAGCGCCGGGGCGCGGATGGCGGCCTGGCTGGGCAGCTATGGCACAGCGGCCTTTGGTGAGAAAGAATATCCCCAGCCCGCGGCGGTTATCATGCAGTACACGGGCCTCAGCGAGGTATACGGCAACGAGCCGCCCACCTATAACTGCGTGGGAACTTCAGACGGGATCGCAAGCTGGCGCACCATGCAGCGGCGTATCGACGCGATCAAACGGAACGGTACGGACGCGGAGATCGACATTTACGACGGCCTGCCCCACGGCTTCGGCTTGGGGATCGGCACCGTGGCCGAGGGCTGGATCGACAACGCCGTGGCCTTCTGGGAGAGAAACATGATCGGATAAGGGCGAGTACACCATGAGCCGCTTTACCATGCTCTGCGGCATGGAATATCTTGGTATGACAACCGACACCCGGCAGGCGAAAGCTCTCGCGGCAAAGGTATAATTCAGACGCATAGCAGTATCAGGAACCGGCATTGTACAAATGCCGGTTTCCCCTTTATAATGAAGCCACAAAACAAAAAACAGGAGGAAATTATCATGGAATATATTACTTTGAACACCGGCGCAAAGATGCCTCTGGAGGGCTTCGGCGTTTTTCAGATCCCCGATATGGCGCAGTGCGAGGAAGTCGTCTACAACGCCATCAAGGTCGGCTACCGTCTGTTTGACACCGCCGCGTCCTACTTTAACGAAGAGGCGGTCGGCAAGGCCATCGCCCGCGCCATCGCCGACGGGCTTGTAACGCGCGAAGAACTTTTCATTGTCACCAAGCTCTGGGTGCAGGACTCGAACTACGAGGCCGCCAAGGTTGCCATCGACGTCTCTCTGCAGAAGCTGGGTCTCGACTATGTGGACCTGTATCTGTTCCACCAGCCCATGGGCGATTACTTCGGCGCCTACCGCGCCATGGAAGAAGCATACAGGGAAGGAAAGCTCAAGGCCATCGGCGTGGCCAACTGCTATCCCGCCATCCTCGCCAACATCTGCGAGACGGTGGATGTTATCCCCGCCGTCTGCCAGGTGGAGCTGCACCCCTTCTTCCAGCAGTGGGACGCGCTGGAGAACATGCGCAACTACGGTGTTCAGCCTATGGCATGGGGTCCTTTGGCCGAGGGCAAGCACGGCATCTTCACCGACACGGAACTGACCGCCATCGGCGAAAAATACGGCAAGAGCGCGGCGCAGGTCGTCCTCCGCTGGAATGTGCAGCGCGGTGTGGTCATCATCCCCAAATCCGTCAAGCCCGAGCGCATGGCCCAGAACATGGATATTTGGGACTTTGCCCTCACCGACGAGGATAACGCCGTCATCGCGAAGAAGGACCTCGGCCACAGCGAGATCGTCGATCACTCCAACCCCGCTTTTGTCAAGATGCTCTGCGGCTGGAAGATCCACGAGTGAGGCCTATGAGAAAACAAGCGTCGTTTCTGTTTTCCCTTTGCCTTGCGCTCGGCCTCTCCGCCTGCGCGGAGGCGGTCAGCCCCGTCAACCCGGCTGAGGCCTGCGCGGAGGCGGTCAGCCCCGGGCAGATCGCCCAAACTGGTTATACCACCTCAGTCCCCGCGGCCTATCTGCAGGCCTCCGCGCAGCCGGGTACGGTCACCCGGCTGGACTATGAATCCCGGGACTATGTACGCGACAGCGCTCCCATTACCAAAACAGCCTGGGTCTACACACCCTGCGGCTATGACGAGAGCGATCTGCAAACCCGGTATAACATTCTCTACCTCATGCACGGCTGGGGCGGGCACGCGGGGAATACTTTGAATTTACGGAGACAAAAAACCTCTTTGACAACCTGATCGCAAACGGAGATATCCCGCCGATCATCATCGTCTCCGCGAGCTTTTACAACGAGAACAGCCGCACAGATTTCTCAAGCTCCATTCAGGAGTTTCGCGCCTTTCATCAGGACTTTGAAGAGCACCTGATGCCCGCGGTAGAAGGACAGTTCCACACCTGGGCGGCGTCCACATCCCCGGAGGATCTGAAGGCCTCCCGCGATCACCGCGCCTTCGGCGGCTTCTCCCTGGGCTCCGTCACCACATGGCTGCAGTTCTGCTACGATGCCGATTACATCCGTTACTTCCTGCCCATGAGCGGCTCCAGCTGGTATTATGGGACCTACGGAGACTTCCAGATTGAGAAAAACGTGGACTTCATCGAGCAGCTGGTGCGCGACAACGATCTGGAAGAGCACGGCTACTTCATCTATCACGCGGTCGGAACGAATGATTCCGTAAAAAGTCAGTCCATCGATATGGCGGACGAGATGCTCACCAGAGAGCTGTTCACGCCGGAGCACTATGTCTTTTATCTGAAGGACGGCGGTTATCATGACTTTAACGCCGTGCAGGAATACCTGTATAACGCCCTGCCGCTGTTCTTCTAACCGCCGATCCTGTTAAAACAATACGCATAAGCGATCCTTCACGGAAGCAGTTATCGAGCCGGTGGTTGTCGAGGAGCGCGTGCAGTGATACCTTGATATGCCTCGATTTGCCGCTGTCTATCTCAATCTATCAAGAGCAGGGAGCTCTTTCCGTGTTGAAGAAATAAGAACATGGCCGCCAGGAGAACAGAACAAAATTCTCCCGGCGGCCTTTCGATAAGCCATAATAATCTTAGCGGAATCTCAGCCCAGGCGCTGACGTGCGGCTTTCATGGAAAACGGCTCGAAATACTTGTTCAGCGATTCATTCGTCGAGGCGTACTGATTTTCTCCGTAAAAAAAACACAGAGGACTTCCCGCATACGTAACAGCTCTCGCGGATTTTTCCTTTTTTCAACTACTCCGGCGATCGTGAAATCGAGCAGTTCCAGCGCACGGTCAGACGCATTCTGCGCCCGCTCGATCTTCCCTTTCGTCTTCCATTCGGTGGCAAACCGGCTGAGCGCGGACTGCGACTGCGACGGCAGCCCGCACAAGCCGGAGATGGCGGACCTCGGGATCTTCGCATCAAGCGACCCGGTGGCTCTGGACCAGGCCTGCTACGACGCGGTGGTGAACGCGGACGATCCGGGCAAGAAAGGCGAAGGCAATAGACCGGTTCATTTCCACGGTCAGCAAGCGTGAAGATCTTCTCACCGAGTTCGACAATCGGCTCTGGCTTTCCCTGGTGGACTATGTGGAAGTACACCGGGACGGAACGCTGGTCTTTCATTTTTACGACGGGACGGACACCACAAGCTAACGTAGAAAAGAACTGAATTGGGCATCTAGGAAGGGAGCCCTGCTCATAATACAATCAGAGTCCGTTTTCTTCTTCCCATATTATACTTTGTCTGATATAATCATCCCACCAACTTTGGATTTGCAGAGGCAGCGAAATGGTTATGAAGATTCTTCTTATCTTGCAGGAATTCAGAAACGGAGCCGATGGATTTCTGACGGATGTTCTGCCCAAAATGACTTTTCTGGGTGAGCTGAATTCTGTTCGGAAAAAGTAAGGAGACAAAATCAATGAGAGGCATCGCATATGGTGTAGGCGTTGGCCCTGGCGACCCAGAACTAATGACACAAAAAGCTATCCGCCTGATCCGTGAGAATCGCGTGATTGCTGTACCCGGCAAAGTCGCCCAGGAGTCTGTAGCATATCAGATTGCAATCACCGCCGTCCCGGAGATTGCGGAAAAGGAACTGGTTCCCATTTTTCTCCCGATGATCAAAGACCGGGAACAGATGAATGCTGAACACATCAAGGGAGCAAAGCTATTGGAACAGTATTTGGATCAAGGCAGAAATGTAGTTTATCTGACACTGGGTGATCCCACGATTTACTGTACCTTCAGCTATCTGCAGCATATTCTGGAGAGGGATGGCTATCCCGTGGAGCTGGTACCGGGCGTAACTTCATTTTGTGCTGCCGCTGCCCGCCTGAACCTGACTTTAGTGAGTTCGAACGAATCTTTGCATATTGTGCCTGACGTTTACAAAACCTCCGATCCGCTAAATCAGCCCGGAACCTATGTACTTATGAAATCCGCAAGCCATATGGCGGAGGTGAAAGAACTTCTAAGAGAAAGCAGACGTCAGATCTGTGCCGTGGAGAATTGCGGTATGGCAACGGAAACAGTTTTTCACAGTCTGGATGAGCTTCCCGATGTTGCCGGGTACTTCTCTTTGATTATTGCGAAAGAGCAGCATGAGTGAGCAGCGACGCCGTCAAGAAAGAGCATTTGGTTGCTCGCAAATATGCTTTATTTGAATTAGATAATTCCAGTTTATTTATCTTCCCCTGAGGAATAACAGTTCTCGGGGGTTTTATTTAATGTGGAATAAAGATGTGCGATTGCATAAGGTCGGAATTTATGTTAGAATCATGCTGACATATCGGGATTTGATTAACAGAAAGGAGTACAAACCAATGAAAGAAGCATACGATTTTTTAAGGAACTGTGGAACATTTTTCCTTGCAACCGATGAAGAAGGACAGCCGCATGTCCGGCCGTTCGGAGCGCTTTGCGACTATGAGGGGAAACTCTATATTGAAACCAACAATACGAAAAAGGTATATCAGCAACTTTCAAAAAATGGACGAGTTGAAATCTGCGGCATGCATGAAGGGAAATGGATTCGTGTTGAGGGTATCATGAAAGAAGACCTGCGCCGTGAGGCAAGGGTTGCCATGTTGGAAGCCAATCCGTCACTGAAAGGTCTAGCAGACCCGGATAACGGGACAATGACCGTATTCTTTTTTGAGAGCGGAACGGCAACGATCTATTCATTTACGGAAACACCCAAGGCTATTACATTATAATTTATGGTGATGTTTGAATGACTTCATAAAATTCCCGTTTGTAGGGATGCACCCCACCCTCAAAAATGCACCCCGGAGCTGAGAACAGGCACTTTTCAGGAAATGGCGGGTGCATCATGCATATCGATCATCCGAAAAGCCGCCTGATTTCCGCTGCGAAAAGCCTGTTCCGGCCTCCGGGCAGAAAAGCTATCGTTTCAAAACCGGCTATCGTTTCAATGAGAAAAGCGCCTGTGTGGAGAGGCTTCTTCCCTCCGTCACAGGCGCTTGTGTTTTATCCCGGCTCATAGCGTCTTGGTGATCTCCATCAGAATATGTCTATGCTTCCCTACGAAAGCAGCCAAGATATCCTGCAGGATATGCGCGGTATCATCGAGGTTGCCCGTGACAGTGCATATCAGGCAGTCAATGTTGCCCTTGTGCAGCGCAACTGGCTCCTCGGTCGCAGGATCGCAGAAGAGGAACTGCGCGGAGGGGAGCGCGCCGAGTATGGGATAGAGATCATCAAAAGGCTGTCGAGAGAGCTGACCGATGAGTACGGCAAGGGTTTTACGAAAACAAACCTGTATAACTTCTATCTGTTTTATAAGACCTTCCCGGAGATTTTCCACGCAGCGAGTGGAAAATCTTTGCCACTGCTCTCATGGACGCATTACAGAACGCTTCTCCATGCTTGGCCGCCGCGCTTACTACGATAACCTGGTCACTGACGTCGTGAACCTCTTCGCCGGGCGGCTCTGCCAGGTGATCCTCAGTGAGAATCCTACGCTGTACGCGGTCGGGACTCTGGAGGCTGAACCTAACTATGATCCGAAAACGGGTAAGGGACAGCTTGTACTCTCCTGTACGGATGGGGACGCATTCCTCTACCGTGGCAGAAAGCACCGTGATCGTCTCTGGGAGCGGAACAGCCACGCTTACGAATGATTTCATGCCTGTTGTTCCCATTATTACTACCACAGCGGATACTACACTCCGCTGGACGGTTGACGGAGAATCTATCGGCAAAACCGTCAGCGCGGGCACCTGGGAGATCCCGGAATTGGAACTGCGGCATGGAGATAATATTGTCTCTGTGACGAGTGAAAGTATTACCACCTTTGTATATCAGGAAGGGCGGTTATAAGCAATCACGACAACTCGCAATTAATGCGTGACAAGCTTTTAAATTCGTGCTATATTGAATAGGTTCATCGGAGGATGTGTAAATCGTAATTGCACGCCGGATAAGATGTCGATCCAAAAAGACTGGACGAGGCAAGCGCAGCGTATGAGGCGATGCCGTCTGAGAAAGGGTGAGGATCGGTGATTCTTGTTCGGCGTTTTTCTATGTCAAACGCCGACGAATTGGAGGTTTTGACATGGATTTTCTGAAAGATGACATCAGTCTCCTTTATCACAAGTTGCTTGCTCCCTCTTTGATCGGTGCGATTGTAATGTCAATCTATAGCTTCGTTGACACAATTGCTGTAGGGCAATCAGAAGGTGTGCCTGGTACTGGTTCAATGGCAGTCATTGCTCCGATCTATGGCCTTATAGTGTTTCTTTCGATTCTTTGCGGAATCGGTGGCTCTGTTATGATGAGTATTGCCAGAGGGGAAGGCAACGAAGAGAAAGGAAACGCCTGCTTCACGGTTGCGTGTCTGCTTATGGCGGTTATCACTGCTGTGGCATGGATTGCCTTACTGCTTTTTAAGGAGCAGACCTTTCGGCTGTTTGGAGCAAATGACGATGTGTTGCCGAAAACCATTGAATACGGGAGCCTGATTATCTGGTTTTTGCCTGTTTTTGTCTTTACGATTTTTATACCAGCGTTCATACGAAACGATGGCGCTCCAAAGCTTGTTATGGCCGCCGTGATTGTGGGCGGCTGCATGAACATGTTTGGAGATTGGTTTCTGGTATTCCCTATGAAAATGGGAATGACAGGAGCTGCATTAGCCACTGTAATCGGCACTATCGTGCAGGCGATTATCATGGGGTGCTATTTCTTCCGGGCGGACTGCAGGCTGAAGCTCATCAAACCACGGCATTATTCAAAAGGTATCCGCAAAATCTTTCAGATTGGAATCGGTGCAAGCGCATTGGATCTGGGCACAATAGTTATTAGCGCGGTGGTGAACAATCAGATTCTTAGATACGGCGGAACAACGGAACTTGCGGTTTATGGGGTCATTGCGACAATCATGTCTCTGCTACAGGCCCTTTTCGGCGGTGTTGGGCAGGCAATACAGCCACTTGTTTCAACAAATTACGGTGCAAATCAGTCAGAGCGAATCCGAATTGTTTGGAAATACTCTTTCATTACGGTAATCATAATGGGCGCAGTTTTCATGACTCTTGGTGAATTGATCCCTGCTCAGATCACAAGAGTTTTCATGGATGCGAACAATGAGGTATTGGCTGTAGTCCCAAGAGCATTCCGACTTCATTTCCTGGTTTATCCTTTTCTTGGCGTGACCGTTCTTGCTGCCTATTATTTGCAGTCTGTCATGAGAGAGAAGGCTTCCATTCTGGTTGGTTTTGCGCATAGTATAATCCTTAGCAGCGCTATGTGCTTCCTGCTGCCTCTCTTGACGGGTATGGACGGTGTCTGGCTGGCATTGCCTGCTACAGAGGTGTTGATTGCTATCACAGCATTTTTCTATATTAAGCGAGTTAACCGTCTGCTTTGAAAGAACCATCAGCATATCTTGAAGTCAGACCGATTTGAGGATTTGCAAGAATAGCAAATCACGTTATATCATCCAAATCGGCACGATCAAATGATCGCTGTCAAAAGCGCTGAATTTATCGGCCATGCAGAGAATTGCGCCGGTGCCGAGCTGGAGCGGGGATTTGTCGATCACGTTGAAGACGCGGGTCAGACGTTTGTCCGGTGTGGCGGTTTTTTTGATCTCAAGCGGACAGAGCTTGCCGTCGCCCTCGAGGATGACGTCGATCTCCTTGGAGTCGCGGTCGCGGTAGAAGTAGAGATACGGCTCCAGTCCCGCATTCTGATAACTCTTCATGATCTCCGACGCGGTGAAGTTTTCCAGCAGAGCGCCGTTCATGGCGCCGCTCTCGGCAACCTCCGGAGAGGACCAGCGCGTGAGGTAGCAGACGAGACCGGTATCATAGAAGTACACCTTTGGCGTCTTTATCGTGCGTTTGAGGACGTTGTTGGAGTAGGGATGCAGCAGAAAGATGATCCCAAGTCAACCGATTTGCGGCAGATTTTTGCTCGAAAACAAAAATAGCCGAAAGTGTTGCGCGGAGAAAAGAGTGCTGTAGAGTAAGTTTTTTGGAGCGGAAAGGGTCAAATGGTTTTCAAGATCCGGTAACAGCAAGTTCGACCGGCCGTTTGAGAGCATCAGACAGCATGATAAAGCGCCGCCCGGCTGGGCGGTGCAGCTGTGTTTTCAGCGGATTATGGACAGAAAATGGAATCTCTGGTAAAATACAAGCTGAAATGAGGCAAAGGAGACCGTAAGATGGACCAGTACAGCAAGGGATTATTGACGTTTATCCAGGAGCATCCGAGCGTTTATCATGTCATTGAAGGCCAGCGCCGGAAGCTTACGGAGGCGGGCTATGCGCCGCTTTCTGAGAGCAGACAGTGGAAGCTGCAGGAGGGCGGAAAGTATTTTGTCACCCGCAACGACTCGGCGCTCATTGCCTTTCGCATCCCCAGGCGTTCCTTCCGGGGATTTATGATCATGGCCTCGCACAGTGATTCGCCGGTGCTCAAAATCAAGGAGAACCCCGAAATCACGGTCGACGGCAAGTATACAAAACTGAACGTCGAACTGTACGGCGGCGCGCTGCTGGGGCCCTGGTTTGACAGGCCGCTTTCTGTGGCCGGCCGCGTGCTGGTCCGGACGGACAGCCGAATATCAAGCAAACTGCTGAATATTCCGCGCGATCTGGTCCTGATCCCCAGCCTTGCCATTCATATGGACCGGACCGCCAACGAGGGCCGCGCCCTCAAGGTTCAGAAGGACATGCTGCCGCTGTACGGACTGGCGGGGGACATGAGCTTCCCGGACTTGATCGCGGCAGAAGCCGGCGTACCGGCGGAATCCATCGTCAGCTATGATCTCTTTGTGTATAACCGGCAGGCGCCAAGCGTCTGGGGCGCAGCGGGTGAGTTCCTGTCAAGCCCGAGGCTTGACGACCTGCAATGTGTCTATTCCTCGCTCTGCGGTTTTCTGGAGAGCACGGACGCGGACAGCATCCCGGTTCACGTGGTCTTTGACAATGAAGAGGTCGGTTCCATGACAAAGCAGGGCGCGGCATCTTCCTTCCTGAAAGACGTCCTGGAGCGGATTGCGGAAGAGCTGGGACTGTCACGGGGCGAGTACCGGGAAAAGCTGGCGCAGAGCTTTATGCTGTCGGCGGACAACGCGCACGCGCTGCACCCCAATTATCCGGAGAAATGCGATCCGGTCAACCGTCCGGTGCTGGGCGGCGGCGTGGTACTGAAGCAGAGCGGTAATCAGAAATACGCGACCGACGCGGTATCGGCCGCCGTCGTCCGGATGCTTGCGGAGAAAGCAGGCGTCAGACTCCAGGTCTTCACCAACCATTCGGACATTCCCGGCGGCTCGACGCTGGGCAACATCTCGTCCCAGCAGGTCGCGGTCAAAACAGCGGATGTCGGCATCGCCCAGCTTGCCATGCACTCGCCCTATGAGACCTGCGGCGCCGCGGACACGGCGGAACTGGTGAAGCTGGCAAAGATGCTGTATTCCAGCTCCCTGTCGGAAAAAGAAGACGGCATCGAGATCATCACACCGCGTTTCCCCATTGAATAACAGACAGCACGAGCGGGTTCACGACGGTGAAACCGACATAAAAGAACGGGAGAGTCGGCCATGCAGAAGGAAGAAAAGAAAGTCGAATATCTGGAGCTTATCTACGACCTGATCTTTGTCTATATCATCGGGCGCAACAACTCGCTGATGCACCATATCGAAAACGGCTTTGTCAGCGGATGGACCTTCCTGACCTATCTGCTCTGTACGCTCGCTATTATCCAGATCTGGAACTTCTCTACCTTCTACATCAACCGCTTTGGAAAGAACGGTGTCCGGGAGCATGTCTTCCTGTTTATCAACATGTATCTGCTTTACTACATGGCAGAAGGCACCCGGACGGCATGGCAGGACTATTTTAACCAGTACAACATCGCCTGGGCCCTGATTCTGATCAACATCGGCGTGCAGTATCTCATCGAGCTGCGGGAGCACCGCGAAGCCCCCTGGGAGGTCGCCCCGATCAAACGGACCGTTGCGATCCTCTTTGGTGAGGCGGCGATTATCCTCATCGGGATCCCGATCTATCATGCGACGGGAGTTTCGATCGCCCTGATCCCGATCCTGTTCGGTATCATCGCCACAGGGCTGTCGACCGGGATCAACCGTCTGCTGTCCACGGACTTTGCCCATCTCAGCGAGCGCGCAATGCTGTACGTGGTGTTCACCTTCGGCGAAATGATCATCGCCATTGCGGCGTACTTTGAAGGGGCCTTCAACCTGAGCGCGGTCTACTTCTCTCTGATGGCATTTTTGATCGTCGTCGGGCTGTTCCTGAGCTACGGGATCCTCTACAACCGGATCCTGGACCGGGAGAAAGAGACGGTCGGCACGGGGTATATGATGATCCATGTGGTGCTGATCTTTGCGCTGAACAATATCACGACGGCGCTGGAGTTCATGCGGGAGGAAGAGGTTGCGCTGTGGCCGAAGACGCTGTTTCTGATCGGCTCGTTCCTCCTGTATTTTGTCTTCCTGTTTCTCACCGGGCGGTATGCGAAAAAACGCCTGGATTTTTCCCGCCGGTTCCGGTGGCTTCTCTTCGGGATCGCGGCCAGCTTTGTGGCGCTGATGCTGCTGTTCCGGACGCGCATGTATCTCAACATCGCCATCACGGTCCTCTATATCTTCGGGATCTTTCTCATGATGTACCGTTTCTCGGAAGCGGTGAAGAAAGAGCTGCCCGCTGAAGAAGGGGAGTAAAACCGGGCTGACCGAACCGAGGCTTCAGGCGGCGAAAGATCATAACAAAAAAGCAAGTCACCCGAGGACGAAACCCGTCCTCGGGTGACTTGCCTGATGCTTTTTTATACGCCGACGAACAGCTCGTCGATGGAGTAGAGGGCCGCTTTGCCTGCCATGAAGATTTTGCTGCCCTCCCGACGGCAGTAGAGAGTGCCGCCGCGTTTGGACGCCTGGTAGGCCACCAGTTCATCTTTGGCCAGGGTGTCGGCCCAGTAGGGGATGATGTGGCAGTGGCCGGAACCGCAGACCGGGTCCTCCGAGACCGCCAGCTTCGGCGCAAAGCTGCGGGATACGCAGTCCTCGTCCCTGCCGCGGGCGGTGACGTGCAGCAGCAGTCCGTCGATCTGCTTGATCTTCTCAAGGTCGGGGGTGAGGGTGCGGACCGTCTGTTCATCGTCCAGCACGCAGAGCAGGTCGCGGGCCATATAGGCGGCGTTGGGACGGACGCCGAGCGCTTCTTCCATGGCGTCGGTCACTTCCACCGGCTTCAGGTCGTAAGCGGGGAACTCCATCTCCAGCAGATCGCCCTTGCGGGTGACGATCAGGTCGCCGGAAAGCGTGTCAAACACAAGCTTGTCCGCATTCTGCTCATAAAAGCGGAACAGCACGTAGGCAGTGCCCAGCGTGGCGTGCCCGCAGAGATCGATCTCGCCGCCGGGGGTGAACCAGCGCAGATGGTATTTGTCGCCCTCCTTGACGGTGAAGGCGGTCTCGGAGAAGTTGTTCTCTCTGGTGATGCTGAGCATCAGCTCCTCATCGGGCCATTTGTCCAGCACGCACACAGCGGCCTGGTTCCCGTGAAAGACAGAATCGGTAAAAGCGTCAACAACATACTGTTTCATGTCGGCTGCCTCCTTGATTGTTATGCCTGCATTATACAGGATGCTTTCAGATAAGTAAAATAATTTTTTGCACCTTAACATGCAGTACGCTTATTTGAGAATCAGTTCGATTTTCCGCTTGAATCTTTTGTGCTATCAAAGACGCCGCCCGGCCGGGCGGCGCTTCTCTTTACGTGGTGTATCTGTCTGTCTGCGTCTTGTAGTTGTTGCCCCACTGTTCCATCGATTGAATAATCGGACGCATGGATTCTCCGAGCTCGGTCAGGGCGTATTCCACGCGGGGAGGGACCTCCGGATAGACAGTGCGGCTGACGATGCCGTCGGCCTCCATGGAGCGCAGGGCTTCCGTCAGCGCCTTCTGGCTGATGCCGTCGATACTTTTTTGCAGCTCGTTAAAGCGCCAGGGGCGGGCAAGGAGATTGCGCATGATCAGCAGCTTCCACTTGCTGCCGATCATGGAGACGGTCAAGGCTACCGGGCAATCGGGCAGGATATCTTCTTTTGATCTCATCAGTCACACCTCTATTAATTTCAAATTGCATGTTACAGTCAAATTATACTGTAACATGCATGTAAAAGCAAGAGCTTTCTGACATTGGGCGGGTTACAAAAAGGTGCGTACTTGCGCGAACAGAGACATTCTATTATGATGAAAACAGAAAGCAAGGGAAGTGAGATCAACGAGCGATTTGTTTACCTTTGAACTGGATTTGGGTTCTGACACAGAGCGTCCGACCGGGCAGCAGCTGGAAAATATGCTGTATAACTGCTTGGATTTTTGCCTCCTGTACCGAAAGCAGGCTCATTTCTTTTTGACCGGGCTTGACGCCGCCGGACACCCGGAGCTCTGGCGCATGCTGGAGATCCTGCGGGAGGAAAACGCGACGTTTTCTTTGCTCACTGAGCCGGAGAGGGACGAATATGATGCCCTTCGCAGCGGTGAATTGAGAGATAAGATCCGGATCAGAGCAGACGGAGAGGCAACCTGCGAGCTGGGATCATTGGGAAACGTGCTATCTGACCGCGTGGGCGACCTGTGGGAAGTCAAGAAAATGCAGGGAGGAAGAACCGCATGAACAACATTGCCAACTTCCGGGTGGACAAAGAAAAATGCATCGGCTGCGGGCTGTGTACCAAGGTTTGCCCCGGGCAGCTGCTGTATCTGGATGAGGATCGCAAGGCCGCCACCGTGGAGGTAGATACTCTGGGATGGAATGGCTGCTGGCGCTGCGAACACTGTCTGGCCGTCTGCCCCAGGGGAGCGATCAGTATCCTAGGGAAAAAACCGGAGGACAGTCTGCCGCCCGCAAACCCGGCCGAGGCCGCCCCCATGCTGGATGCTGTGCTGGCCAATCGGCATACTTGCCGGCGATATCTGGATAAGAACGTGCCGAAAGAGATCCTTTACGACATGATCTCTCGTCTGGGCAACATCCCCAACGGCGGCAACCACATGCTGCTGGAATATACGGTGATCGACGACAAGGAACAGGTCAAATTTCTCCGGAAGCTGGTCTATGACCGGATGGAGGAGTTGGCGACCGAGGGCGTCTATCCCGCAGAGTTCGGCGAAAAGGTCTACCGGGACATGAAGCGCTGGACGAGCCTGGTGCGTCCGGACATGCTTTTCTGCGGTGCTCCACACCTGGTGATCCCCCACGGCCCCCGTGGTCGGGGCGAGTGTGAGCTGGATCTGGTGGTGGCTTGCACGCAGTTGGATCTTCAGTGCGCCGCAAGGGGCCTGGGTTCCTCCATTATCTCCTTCCCGATGGGTGTTCTGGCTACAATGCCGGAGATCCGCGCCCTGCTTCAAATCCCTGATAACCACTACGCTCCACTGATCGTCGGCGTGGGATATCCGGAAATCCGATACCGCCGCGGCTCCCAACGGAGAGTCGACCCGGTGAAGGTATATACACTTACTTTTGAAGGAGCAGAAAAATGACGCATGAAAAATGTCTGGAAAAGATGATGAAGATCGACTCGCTGGAAATCGCCACAGTGGACGAGAGCGCATGTCCCCATGTGCGTGTGATCTCCGCACGCTACTTTGAAGGCAGCACGATGGTGTTTCTCACCGCTCGCGGAAAAGCCTTTGCACGACAGCTGGAGAAAAACCCGAATGTTGCCGTAATTGCCTTTGACGAGCAGGCAAACGACATGGTGCGCCTGACCGGCAAGGCCGAGCGCGTGCCGGAAGCGGAGCAGCTCGCCTGCCGTAAGCGGATGTATGAGGTCTACCCCTATCTTGAAAATGTGTACCCCGGCGAGACCAAGGAGATCGACGTGATGTATCGTATCCCGGCCTACGCGATGGAATATTTCACGCTGAAAACCCACCCCATCACACGGGAATTCTTTGAGGTGAGAGGCGCTTCGCGCGAGAAGAAAGGCTATCGCATTTCGGACGCCTGCATCGGCTGCGCCACCTGCCAGAGTGTCTGTCCCCAGCAGGTCATTACCGAGGGCAGTCCCTTTGTGATCGACGAAGCACACTGCCTCCAGTGCGGCAACTGCTTTGAAAACTGCCCCGTGCAGGCCATCGAGTGGCTTGGAGAATGATGCTGGAGCGTTCATTTGAGATCGACCTTTTTCCCGGCCTGCTCTGCGACCAGAAGCAAAACGGGCGCTGCTGGATCTACGCCTCCCTGGCGCCCTTCCGACAGAAGCTGAATCTGCCGCTGTCTATAAACTATATCTACTTTTTTGACCAGATGCGAAAGGCAAACGCTTTTCTCGAGCAGATCGAGGCAAGCAGGGGACAAGACCTTTCAGCCCCGATGCTTTCCGCCATGCTGCGGGAACCAATTTCCACCGTCGGCCAGTGGTGCTATTTTGCCTCCATCGTTCATGAACACGGACTGGTCCCGCTTACCGCAATGCCGGACACGGCAGCCACGGAAAGCAGCATCCCGCTTACCCTTGCGCTGAACACCCGCCTGCGTCTGGGGGCCTGGGAACTGCGAAACGGAAAAGCGGAGAAGCCGGAGATCCTCCGGGAGATCATGGATATTCTGCGGGAATCGTTGGGTGCGCCGCCAGAGAGCTTTTCGTACAGAGCCGAAACTTTCACGCCGCAAAGTTTTTATCGTAACAGCGGCATTGACCTGACCGATTATGTGACGCTGATCCACCATCCCTCCGCCCGCTGGCCGAGTCCGTGCGCATACCATGAGACGCATGACCCGGTCGGGCGCGACCCGTTCCTCACGCTGATGAGCGTTGATATGGAGGCGATCAGGCGCTGCACCCTGCGGCAGCTCCGGGACGGCGAGCAGGTGGTGGTCGGCGCGGACGTCCGGCAGGAGAGCAGCCGTGCAGAGGGAGAGCTCCATCTGAGCGGAAAGCGCCGACTCTCCAAGGCGGACGCCATCGCCTACCGGCAGATCAATGCCTGCCATGTGATGAGCATTGACGGCTGGGCGTCCGAAGGGCGCTGGAAGGTGCAGGACAGCCACGGTCTCGAGACCGGACCAGACGGGCACTATGTGATGACAGACGATTGGTTTGACGCCTATGTGCTCTCCGCCGTCGTCCGAAAAGAATATTTGAACCTGGACTTACTGAGTCTGCTGCCAGACCCGGTGTACATGCCGAAAGAAGAAAGATTTTGAACCCCCGAAAGGAGCCATCCAACATGAAAAAAACCATCCGCCTGATCCTTACTTTAACGCTTGTCCTGAGCCTCTTTTCCACTGTTTCCATGGGGGCCTGTGCCGATGGGCAGACGATCAATGCCCTCATCACCTCCGATCCCTCCACGCTGGACTGCGCCCGCTTTCTGGGAATCGTTGACCGCAACATCCTCCACTCCATTACCGAACCTCTGACTCGCATTGAAAACGGCATTGTCACCCCGGCCGGTGCGGAGAGCTGGACAGTGTCGGACGACGGCCTGACCTACACCTTCACCCTGCGGGAAAACCGCTGGGACGACAGGACTCCGGTCACGGCGGCGGATTATGCCTATGCTCTCCGGCGCGAGGCCGATCCGAAAAACGCCTGGAGCTTTGCCGGCGACTTTTTCAGCATCGTAAACTTTGAGGCCGCGTTCAACGGTGAGGTCGGAACCGATGAAATCGGCGTTGAGGCAGCCGGCGATAGCACGCTCGTCATCACGCTGAACGCGCCGAATCCCGCGTTCTTATCCACCGTGGATATCTTCCCCTGCCGTGAGAGCGACGTGGCGGCATCCGGCGACAGCTACGGCAGCGAAGCGGGGACGGTTTCTTCCTGCGGACCCTTCAAGCTGGACACATGGGTCCACAACAGCGAATTGCGCTTCAGCCGCAACGAACAGTACTGGGACGCGGAGAACGTGCGGCTTGACGGCTTTGCCGATCAGATCATCCCCGACGAGAGCGCGCAGATGGCGTCCCTTGAAAACGGTTCCCTGGACTACGCCTCGGTGAGCACCTCGGAGTATGCCGCAAAGTTTGACACGCGGAGCGATCTCTACGTCATCGACATCACCACCGACCGCACCAGTATGCTCGTCTTCAACTGCGAGGACCCGGTGCTCTCCAACGCGAAAATCCGGCAGGCTCTGTCGCTGGCGCTGGACCGCGAGCTCATCATTGACATCACGAACGGCGGTCTCGGCACCCCGGCTTACGGTCTTGTCCCCACAGTCTGCTATGTTGGCGGCGTGAATTTCCGAGAGGCAACAGAGGAGCCGCTTCTGGCGCTGCTGGACTTTGACCCCGCTGCCCTGCTTCTGGAGGGCATGGAGGAAGCCGGACTCGGCGCTGACCCCTCGAAGCTCACTCTCAAATTCACCTGGCGCGACACCAGCGCCACAGGCCGCAGCTATGCGGAGCTGTACCAGCAGCTCTGGGAGGATGCGCTGGGCGTGAAGATTGAAATCGACTTCAACGAGAGCGCATTGGCCAGCATTCGCGCCGGTGAGTATCAGATCGGCAGCGTGGGCTGGGGCAGCACCTACGAGCCGCTATTTCAGCTCAGCCGCTGGTCCACCGGTGGGCAATCCCGCTGGACAAGTGCCGAATATGGCGCGCTGGTGGCCGAGGGCTCTGCCAGCATGGATGACGCAGAGCGCCTTGCAAAGTATCAGCAGGCGGAAGCGCTGCTCATCCTGGACGCCGCTATCGCGCCGACTTACTACAACGCCACCCGGACCTACGCCTACGACTACGTTGGCGGCATTCCCACCAATCCCTTTGACACCACCGGGATGAAGACCTTCTTTATCCATCAATAACCATATGGAATCAAGCCGGTGCAGACGCATCTGCACCGGCTTTTGAAAGTTGGATGCTTATGCTGAAGTACATCTTCAAGCGAATTGCTTATATGGCACTGGTGATGCTCACGGTGACGACCATCACTTTCTTTTTGCTGCACTTGATCCCCGGCGATCCTATTACCGCCATGGTACAGGATCTGCCGGAGGAAACGCGGCAGAACTATCTGGCTGCTTACGGCTTTGAACAGCCCCTGGGAAAACAGTATCTGCTGTACCTGCGTCAGCTTTTGACCGGCGACCTCGGTCAGTCCCTGCGCTATCCGGGGCGCAAGGTGGCGGATATCGTGGCAAACTATTCGCCCGTTTCCGCCCTGGTGGGCGGGATTGCGCTGCTCATCGGCGTGACGCTGGGGCTTGCCTGCGGGGTTCTGGCCGCGCTGAATCGGGATCGTTGGCCGGATCGGGCGGTGATGGTGCTGGCTCTGCTGGGGACGACGATCCCCACGTTTGTGATCGCGGCGCTCCTGCAATACGCCTTAAGCGTCACCTGGCCGGTCTTCCCGACCACGGGCTACAAAGGCGCACGATATCTGGTTTTGCCGGTCGTCTGCATGTGCGTGGGACCGCTTGCCACTTACGCGCGGTATATGCGCTCCAGTATGCTGGACGTGGTGAACGCCGATTACATCCTCACAGCCGAGGCAAAGGGTTTAAGCGAAGGGCGAATCGTCATGAAGCACATGCTGCGAAACTCCCTGCTGCCCTGCGTCACCATGCTCTGCGTCAGCGTGGCCGGCATCTTTGCCGGTTCCTTCATCGTGGAGTCCATCTTCGCGCTGCCCGGCCTGGGGCGCTATTTCATCTCCGCCATCAGCGACCGGGACTACTTCGTGGTGCTCGGCCTGAACGTAGTATTGACCGGGGTCTATGTCTGCGCCATCCTGCTGTCCGACATTTTGCTGATGCTGCTTGATCCCAGAATACGCACGGGGGTAAAAGCATGAGAGCAGAGGATTTTATCATCGAGGGGGGTTCTCCCGCCTCCGAACAGGAGCTTCTGGCGACAAAGCCCGTGACCTATGCGCGGGATGCCTGGAACCGCTTCAAGAAAAACAAAGTCGCCGTCGCGGCGGCGATCCTGCTGCTCTGCCTTACGCTGCTGGTGATCGTCGGCCCGATGGTAAGCGATTATCCCGCTGCTGAGCGCGCCAATGCCAGAGCGCGAAATCTGGCGCCAAATGCGGAGCATTGGTTCGGCACCGACAGCATGGGCCGCGATCTCTTTACCCGCGTTTGCCTTGGCGGGCGGGCCTCCATTCTGATCGGCCTTGCGGGCGCCGCCATCGTCATTGTGCTCGGCAGTTTCTACGGCGGAATCGCCGCGCTCCTGGGCGGAAGGGCAGATAATCTCATGATGCGCACGGTGGACATTCTCTCCAGTGTGCCGAACCTGCTGGTCATCCTTTTGATTTCGGTGGTCATTGACAGCAAGAGTATTGCAACGATGATCTTTGCCATGACGGTTACCGGTTGGTGCCCCACGGCGCGAATCGTGCGTAGTCAGATGCTCCGGATCAGCCAGTCGGAGTATATAATGGCGGCGCGACTCATGGACATAGCCCCTATAAAGATCGTGCTGCGGCACCTCATTCCCAACACCATGAGCGTGATCCTCGTGGACACCACCTTCCGCATCCCCGGCTTTATCTTCAGCGAGGCTTTTCTGAGCTACGTCGGTCTCGGCGTGCAGCCGCCGCAGACGAGTTGGGGTGCATTGGCTGCCGCGGCGCAGAGTATGTTCCAGTTCTATCCCTGGCAGCTCCTGTTCCCCGCTGGTGGTATCGCCCTGACCATGCTGGCCTTCACCCTGCTGGGGGACGGCCTGAGGGACGCGTTGGACCCGCGTCTCAGGAGGTGAGGACATGAGAGAACTGTTAACTGTCAAAAACCTGTCCGTCACCTTCTCGGCCTATCATGGGGAAGTAAAGGCCGTGCGCGACGTGAGTTTTCCCGTCTATGAGGGCGAGACACTTGCCATGGTGGGCGAGTCCGGCTGCGGCAAAAGTGTCACGGCCAAAGCGATTCTGCGCCTGCTGGATCACAGCTCTGCCAAGGTGTCGTCGGCGTCTGCCGTCTTGTACAAAGGGAAAAACCTGCTGACCTTACCCAAGCGGGAACTGAATCGGATTCGCGGCAGTGAGATCAGCATGGTGTTTCAGGACGCGATGGCGTCATTGAACCCCACCATGACCGTTGGCAATCAGATTATGGAGACCGTCCGTGCTCATCAGGCGGTGGGAAAACGGGAGGCGGCGAAAAAGGCTTGTGAACTGCTTGCGCTTGTTGAACTGCCGGACCCGGAAGGCCTTTTGAAGCGCTATCCCCACGAGCTTTCGGGCGGGCAGCGCCAGCGCGTCATGATCGCCATGGCCTTAAGCTGTGATCCGAAGCTCCTGATCGCGGACGAGCCGACCACCGCCCTCGACGTGACCGTGCAAGCCCAGATCCTGGGGCTTCTGCTAAAATTGCAGAAGAAACTCAATATGTCCGTGCTGCTCATTACGCACGATCTTGGCCTGGTGGCAGGCGTGGCCGACCGTGTGCAGGTCATGTACGCCGGGCAGATCATTGAGCGCGGAACAACGAGAGAGATTTTTCAAGCGCCAAAGCACCCGTACACTGCGGCACTCCTGACAGCAATCCCGCGCCGGAATATGGAGCGGCGGCAGCCCCTCACCGCGCTGCCGGGTACACCGCCCGACCTGCGCCTGGAGCTGAATGGCTGTCCCTTTGCCGCCCGTTGCCGTTTTGCCATGCCGATCTGCAAAAAGCAAATGCCGGAGGAGACGGAAGGCTGCCGCTGCTGGCTGCGGCATCCCATGGCGCCAAAAGTTGATTTAATGGAAGGTGACAGGGATGCGTGAGACGCTGTTTCAGATTCAAGATCTGACAAAGCACTTTATAAGCGGGAAAAACACCGTCCGGGCATTGGACGGCGTGAGCTTTGACATCAATAAGGGCGAGACGCTAAGCCTCGTGGGCGAGTCCGGCTGCGGCAAGACAACCTGCGCCCGGACTCTGCTGGGCGTTTACGAACCCACAGAGGGTAGTGTCCTCTGGAACGGTCAGGACACCAAAAGCCTCACCCGCGCCCAGCGCACGGACTTTCGCCGCCGCAATCAGATGATCTTTCAGGATCCCTACGCAAGCCTCGACCCACGCATGACCGTAGCGGAGATCATGGAGGAGGGGCGACGGCGGCATTTTTCTGAGACCGCTGCGGAGCGCCGGAAACTCGTGAAACAATTGCTGGAGACCGTCGGCCTGACAGCGGAGTTTGCCGCCCGCTTTCCGCATGAACTCTCGGGCGGCCAGCGGCAGCGCGTCGGTATTGCAAGGGCGCTCGCGCTGGAGCCGGAATTTCTCGCCTGCGATGAACCAATCGCGGCGCTGGACGTGTCGATCCAGGCGCAGATTCTGAATCTCCTGATGCGCCTGCAAAGAGAGCGGGGCCTGACCTATCTGATGATCTCCCACGATCTCACGATGGTGCGGCTTGTCTCCGACAGGGTGGCGGTCCTGTATCTGGGCTCCATTGTGGAGCTCAGTGACACGGAAGAACTTTACTCAAATCCAATGCACCCCTACACGAAGGCGCTGTTCTCAGCCATTCCCAAGGTCGAGCCGGACAGCAATTGGTTAAACGCGCGCGTACAGCTCACCGGCGAGGTGCCGGATCCTGCCCATGTCCCGGCAGGCTGCAAATTCGCGCCCCGCTGCCCCTATGCGACAGAAAAATGCCGACAGAAGGTTCCGCCGCTGACAGATCGGGGAAAAGGGCATCTGGCCGCCTGCTGGCAAAAATGATAAAAGAGGACAGCTCTCAACGAGGGAGCTGTCCTTTCGCTATGTTCTGTCAGCGCTCGATTACATCCACGACTTCACCGATAAACATGGTGTGGGGCGGGACGCGGGTGTAGATCCAGTCGGCTACTTCCTGCGGCACCTGCTCCTTTTCAAACTGGTGGGAGTAGAGTTTTCTGCACACGAAAGTCAGCTCCGCCTGCTCAAAGTCCACGCCGTGCTCCACGGAAACAGGAGTCAAGGAAGTCAACGCGACCTTGTCGCCATCCCGCCCGGACTTGCTGCCTAAGATGCTCAGATCCCGGCGAAATTCCTCTGAAAAGAAGCTGACTGTGAAATAGTCGTTCTTCTCCAAATAGTTGTGGGTGTAGCGTGCCGGAGAAACATAGATGGTGAGGATGGGCTTGCCTTTATGCGGCGGCCCCCAGATCGTGCCCATGCTGCCCCAGGCGATTGTCATGGTGTTGTAATCGTCAATGATTCCCGCCGTAGCGAGCGCCCAGCGGTCGTTGAACATCTGAAAGACGTCGTATTTCTTTTCTTTGAAGTACATTATTTTACTCTTAAGAAAGTTTCCATACTGTGATACCGGTTTGCGGATCGGTCATGCGTCCGATGCCTTCGCCGGGTACCGGCTCGATGACAAGCTCTGCAGTATAGCTGACGACCGCCTTTTTCAGGTGGCCGCCGAAGAAGGCGACTTCGCCGTTTTCATCCAGATAGGAGAACATCGCATGCGTATGTTCATGAAGCGTGCCGTCAGCGTCATGGCTGACATTGCCGTCAAGGGACACCAACTCCAGCATTCCGGTTTTCTGATGGTCGAGAAAATCGTTCCTGGCCGGAATATAGGTTGCGACACAGACCTCCCCGAATGCACCGATCCCATGGAAAGTCGCTGAGTGAATTCCCTCGCTCTCGCAGACCTTCAGGATGGATGGCAGGATATCTTCATCCTGATCGACGCGTAGATAGTAACGGTTATCTGTTTTCCTGAAATCCATGCTCAGTCCTCCTGGGTCTCAAATTTCACTTCCGCCGCTTCCTCAAAAAAGTCCGTTCTGTATGGGGTTTCAAAACAGTTATCAAAGCAGGTGCGCGCGATGGGATAGCGTTTGCCGCTCATTTTCGGGTTGGGCTTGAAGTCCGATGCAGGATAACCGACATACAGCATACCGTTGATCTCAAAGTTCTCCGGAATGTTCAGAAGCTCCCTTGCTTTTGCGTGGTCAAAATAGCTGATCCAGACCGTACCCAACCCCAGGCTTGCCGCCTCCAGCATCATGTGGGTCGTGACGATGGTGGCATCGGTGGAGCCGCTGCTCTGTCCGTTTTGCGGATGCGTCCAGCATGCGGTTTTATCCCAGCAGATCAGAAACACAAGCGGAGACCCGTAATAATAAACATTATGTTTGTGATCGGCAGTATCACATTCTTCGGCCAGCTCGACATATTTTCTGTCATACCCGAAGGTACAGAACTGCCGTACCTTGCCCAGGCTCTCCACTGTGTTCAGCACAAGGATACGCTGCGGCTGAAAGTCTACCGCGGTGGGGCTCCAGCGGCCTGCCTCCAGAATCAGATCGACTTTTTCCTTTTCCACCTGGCGCTGATCAAACTTGCGTACAGTTACGCGCATTTTGGATATATCACGAAAATCCATGATTTACCGTCCTTTCAGAATAGGAGAAATCCGCTTATAGAGCAGTGTGGTTATCAGGGACACGATCAATCCCTTTACGGAGTTTTCGGCCAGACTGATTCATATTGTTTCACCTCGACCCTGAAAATCTTGATGCGGATATCAGTATATGGCCGCTTCTTACGTCTGTAAAGTAGGCACAAAAAGGTAACTGGCAATCAGGACCGGATCTGGGCAGAGTAATACTCCCCGGCAATCCGCAAGAAGCGGGCCAGCGTGTCTTTCCTGCTTCCGGTTTTCCGATGGTAAACGCCAAAAGGCGCCTGGGCGGACTCCACCCATTTCAGATACAGAACCTCAGGATGTTCTACATTCAGATATTCCGGAATCATGGAATACCCGATCCCAGACAGAATTAAAGCATAAGCTTCATTGATATTGCTGCAGAAAATGTTATCGACCTCGTCGTTAACAGGGAGAAGCTGGCGGCTGCGGGAGAAATACTTCCTTAACATATAAGGAGGGATTGCAACAATCTGGCGGTACGGCCAGAGTTCCTCGGTTGTGATTTCCGGCTTTTTTGTGGGATCCTGAAGATAACCCGACGCCAGTGGGTGAGACATTGCCACACCGCAGAGAAAACCGCAGTTCTGCAGAGTCGTAAAAAGGAAATCTGAGTTATCAAAAGAGGGATCCTTTATGGCCAGCACACAGTCCAGCTGTCCTTTTTGCAGCCGGCTTAGATTGGCGTCCGTCTGATCACAAACAAATTCCGGAGTAATGATTGTTTCCGGCCAACTGGAAAGATAGTTTTTTAGAAGAACGCTTAAAAGCTGCATGACAAGGGGATCCGAATATCCGATTCTCAGGGGATTTCTGTTTTCCCCCGTATATGATCGAATCCAGTCCTTCGAACGATTGAAGATGTTGAGCATGTCGGTTGCTTCCGGGAGAAACTGCTCTCCGACGGGTGTAAGTGAGACCGAGCGTGAAGTCCTGTGAAACAGAGTTGCCCCGAGCTCATCTTCGATTGCCCGGATCTGCTTGGATACGGCAGGCTGAGTAAGGCCAAGCAGATCTGCCGTCTTGACAAAGTTCAGCGTGCCGGCGAGAGTGACAAAACATTCGAGTTGCGATGTATTCATAAACATGCCTCCATCTATTCCGTTTCGTTATAGAGTATAGCATTCTTTCATTTCACGGACAAGAGCGAATATGGTACATTTGTTTTACAGAAAGAAGTAATCAGGTTGTTGTTATGGAATAATCATCAGGAGGAAAAACATGAGTACAAAAGACCTTTCCCGCAGAGACTTTATTAAGGGCATCGCCGCAGGCGCGTTCGGCGTTGCCGCAGCCACCGTGTTGCCGTCTGTCCCGTCGGCACGTGCAGCCGGCTTGTATACCCCCGGCACCTATTCCGCCAAGGCAGCAGGAATAGCCAGCGATGTGACGGTCACCATGACTTTTGATGAGAACAGCATCACCGATGTGAAGATCGATGTCTCGGGCGAAACTCCGGGGATCGGCGGGGCGATCGGCGAAACAATGGAGCAGGCGATCCTGTCGGCACAGGCCGCCGAGATTGACGGCGTCTCCGGCGCTTCGATTACCAGCGTGGCCATTCGGACTGCAGCCGCTGCATGCATTGCCCAGGCTATGGGCGAGACCGTGGAACTCGCAGTAGAGGAAGAGAACGGCAACATGGCGTTCCGCCCGGAAAAGGGAGAAGGTTTCCCCAGCGATTACGGTTCCTTCCGCAACGGGGCGCAGCCCATTCCTCCTGCCGCTGTCCCCGCGAACTGGGATGAGGAATACGACGTGATTGTGGTCGGCTCAGGCATCGGGGGATTGACCGCTGCCCTCTACACCGCACAAGCCGGGAAAAAGGTAGCGTTGCTGGAGAAGGACGGATCTACCGGCGGCGCAAGCCGTCACGCAGCGTTTATCCAAATCAACGCCGGCGGGTCGGAAGCACAGAACGAGATCGGATACTTCTGGCCGACCCAGAAACCCAACGGCGAGGCGCTGGATCACTTTGATCCCAAGCAGGCCGCTGCAGCGATGCAAAGCCATTATCAGTATTCCATTGAGAACACCATGCTGCTGCGTGCTGTCGATGAGGGCGGGAAATGGGCAGACTGGCTCTGCAAACAAAAAGATATCAACCTCAACTGCCCCGGCTATTACTTTGCCGATGTTCACACGGATATTGCGGTCGCCGGCGGGACCGATAACGTCATCTGCTCCAATACCTATGCCATCGACGCCATGACCGAAGACTGCCGCGAGGCAGGCTGTGAGGTGAAGACCAATACAGCTGTGGATGCGCTGGTCGCGGACGAAAGCCGCGTAGTCGGCGTCCAGTGCGGGGACAAGTTCTTCAAGGCCAATGACGGTGTGATCCTCTGCGCGGGCGGCTTCGGCTGCAACCTCGATATGCTGGAGAAGTACACACCCTCCGCCTATATGTACGCGGTGCAGGGCGGCCCGATCTTCACCCACACCGGTGAGGCGATCCGCATGGGCGTCGGCATGGGCGCCGCAATCTCCGGCTTCAACTCCTTCTGCGTCTGGGAAGACGGCCTGGACGAATACTGGGGCGACGGCAACGGGAACTTCTGCAACTACCTCTTTGAGCCTACCCGTGATATCATCTGCAATCCATATATGCGCGTGGATGTACTGGGCAACCTGATCCCGTTCTATGCCGGGCAGGACAACTTCGTCGGCTCTCCCTTTACAGGCGGCGGCGAATCCATGACGGCCACCACCATGGCCACGCCCGATCACCGTTCCCGCGTAATATTTGATTCCAAATTCCGGGATTATCTGGACGGCTTCCAGCAGACCGCATGGGGCGGCGTGAACCGCTGCAACCCCAAGACCTTCTACCAGGCCACCAATGAGGTCGGCAAGAAGTTCGTCGGCCATCTGGATATGGACGAGGATTTTCAGGCACATATTGACCGCGGCGCCATCAAGGTCGCCGATACACTGGAGGAACTGGCACCCATGATCGGCATGAAGCCGGAGGCACTGGTAAAAGCCGCAGAGGAATGGAACCGCATCGTGGAGCAGGGCTATGACGATGTGCTCGCCGTTCCTTACAAGCCCGAGTGGCTCACGCCGCTGAGCGAAGGCCCCTTCTATGCAGCTGTCGTCGGCGGTCAGGTCGGCAAGACACTGGCCGGCCTGCGCGTAAACGCGGACATGCAGGTGCTCAATACCGAGCATGAGGCGATCCCAGGTCTGTACGCGGGCTGGACCACTGCGGGCGGCCTCTGCGGCGAGAACATGTTTATCGGCCAGTTTGGCAAGTGCTCTCCCTTCGGCTCCGTCGCCATGTCCGGCGTCGGCGGCTGGCTCTGCGCCAAGAGCATCCTGGGTGAGTTCAAAGAATAATTCATAGAAACAAATTCAAAGTGTGTATTACAACAAAGACGCCAGGTGATTCGACGCGGAGAACGCCGCTAACATTCTCTCGAGTTCCGATCCTCTGGTCCTGAATGCCGAGAGCGGCGAGATCTCCAACCTGGCCGGAGAGCTTGTCGCTACTGCAATCGCGTAAGAACACAAATCAAATCCATTAATGAGCAGCAGGAGGGTCCTGAACGGTGAAGCATTCAGGGCCCTCCTGCTGGATGTCGTTTTCCCGTTTCACACGGGAAGAATTCAAAAAACGTGTACAAAATCAGTCCGGTCGGGTATAATATCCGGGAAAACAGCGACAAGATGGACGGATGAGGGACGACATGCACGATCGGGAAATATGTGCGGCGATCTGCCGCCATGACGGAATCAAGGCGAAGGACATTGCGGCCCTTCTGGGCCTGGAGCGGAAAGAGGTCAATCAGGCTCTCTACCGCTCGCCGCTGATGAAGGAGCTATGCTATCAGGACCGGGATTACCGCTGGCACGGCATCGTGAAGCAGGCCCGCCCGCATACCGGCCTGCAGGAATTCGCCGGGTATTACTCGACGGTCGGGGAGTTCCTCGACCTCTCCGAAGAAGAGTGGATGGCGAGGCTGCAGGAGGGCTGCCTGAACATCGCCCGGAACCTGAACGACACAAGGGGACTGTTTCATTCGTTCCGGGACTGCCGGGAAACGGTGGTGAACCTGTTCGGCGACCTCAAAGCGATGCTCGGTGAGAGCTGCCTCGGCTGGGAGATTGCCTTTGAGCTGCGGCTGAAGCAGTCGCGCCATGTGAGGATCTACGCCGATGTGCTGATCATCACGGAGGAGCGAGTGTTCTCGCTGGAGTTTAAGATGAAGAACAAAATCGACCCGGAGGAGGTCCAGCAGGCAGCAAAGTACTGCCCCTACCTGGAGATCCTGTTCGGGCCGGACTATGAGGTCGTCCCGATCCTGGTGCTGACCCGTCGGCGGGAGTATTTTGACTTTGTCCAGATCGGCAATCAGGACGCCGTGCTGCCGGTCTGCTCGGGAGACATGCTGTTCAACGTCTTCGACGAGTATATAGGGTTTCTGGAAAGGTAGAGCGTGAGAAAATGCTGCAGACAAAACGGCTGACGGAATTTCATCAGATTGAAGAACTGTACCGGCAGAGGATGAAAAAGGACTTTGCCCGGAATGAGCTGCGCCCGCTCTCATCCCTGCGCAAGTCCTGGGAACGGGAGGAATACGACTGCTTTGGCCTGTATGAGGGCGACGAGCTGCTGGGCTACGCCTTTTTCGTCAGGCAGGGAAGCCGGTACCTCTTTGACTATCTGGCCATTGCCGAGGAGCACCGGGATCAGGGCTACGGTTCCGCCTTCCTCCGGCAGCTCAGGATCCCGGAGGCCGAATGCATCATCGGCGAAGTGGAAGACCCGGAGAAGGCAAAGGACGAAGAAGACCGCCGGCAGCGGGAGAAACGGCTGCAGTTCTACCTGCGCAACGGATACCGGCAGACCGGCGTCACCTCCTGCGTTTTCGGCGCGCATTACCGCATTCTCGAGGTCCCGACCGAAAAATGGCACGACGACGGGACGATCGCGGCGTTCTACTCCGGGGTCTACAAGAAGCTTCTGCCCGCGACGTTCTATCAATTGCAGTTTAAGCTGACATCGGGACAGTTTGAAAAGGAGAGCATATGAAAAACATCTTATTGGAGGTCTGCTGCGGCAGCGCGGACGATGTAATAGAGGCTTATAAAGCGGGGGCAGACCGGGTCGAACTGAACAGCAACCTGTTCCACGGCGGCCTGACACCGACTGTGGGCTCGCTGCTGGTTGCAAAACGGGAGACAGACATCTCGGTTATGACCATGGTACGTCCTCGGGAAGGCGGCTTCTGCTACACGGAGACGGAGTTCCGAGTGTGCCTGGCGGATGCGCAGCTGCTGCTGGAGCACGGAGCGGACGGACTGGTCTTTGGCTTCCTGACTGCGGACGGGAGAATCGATCCGGAGCGTACGAGACAAATAGCGGAAATCGCGCAGAAAGCGGGAAAAGAGACCGTATTTCACCGGGCAATTGACGTGGTCCCGGACTGGAGGGAGGCGGTCGACCTGCTGGCCGACCTCGGCATCACGAGGATCCTGACCAGCGGGCAGGCGCCGGACGTCAGCGACGCGACTGACACGATACGCGAGATGCTGGACTATGCCGGAGACCGGATCCAGATTCTGCCCGGAGCGGGCATTACGATGCGGAACATCCGGCGTGTGGCGGAAGAGACCGGCGCAGGCCAGCTTCATGTCGCGGTGCACCGCAGCTTCATGGACACCTCGACCGTGAACAACCGCTCTATCTATTATGGCGGGTGCCTGTATCCGCCCGAGGACCGGTATCAGATGATCGATGGCACGGCCGTTGCAGCCATGAAGAAGATGGAAAGAAGATAAGACCATACGGAAACCCTCTGAGCCTGATTCTGTGACATAGGCCCTAAGCAGAAGTGCCGACCGTATTGTAGGCCGATTTCCGGGGATTGTGGAGAGACTGAAAATGTGGTAATATCGAAGCAGAAAGTTCGCGGTAAAAGGAGGGGCTTGGGGCTCTATGGATCATCAGGAAAACGGCAAGGCGTTGGACCGGTACCTCTCGCCGGTAGATGTCTGGGCAATGGCCTTCGGCTGCATGGTCGGCTGGGGCGTTTTTGCCATGCCCGGCAACACCTTCCTGCCGGTGGCCGGCCCCGCGGGGACGCTGATCGCCATGACGGTCGGCATGCTGATCATGCTGATCATCGGATCCAACTTCTCCTACCTCATGGGCCGGAGCTCCATCACAGGCGGTGTCTACTCCTACACCAAGGAGGCCTTCGGCCGCGACCACGCGTTTTTGAGCTCCTGGTTCCTGTGCCTCTCTTATCTGACCATCGTCTTCCTCAACGGCACCGCGCTGTTTTATATCATCCGGACCCTGATGGGGGATGCGATGCACGGCATCTGCTATACCGTGGCAGGCAACACGATCTACCTGAGCGAGACGCTTGTCTCCGTCCTTGTCCTGGCCGGGGTAGGCCTTCTGTTTGTCACAGCCAAGCCCATGCTGCAGCGGCTGCATACCGTCCTGTCGGTTGTGCTGCTGCTCGGCATCGTCGTTACCGGGGCGGCCTGCGTTCCGCACGCCGTTGCAAACGGCGCGCTGCATACCTTCGGCACGGGCAGCATCAGCAGGCCATACGCGGTTTTCAGCATTGTTATTATGGCGCCCTGGGCCTTTGTCGGCTTTGAGGTGACAGCCTTTGACACGGCCCACTTCAAGTTCCCGATTCGAAAGTCGAAGCGTCTTATCGCTGCATCCATTCTGGCGGCCGCCCTGGCCTATATCGCCATGACCTTTGTCAGCGTGGCGGCTGTCCCGGACGGCTTTGCTGACTGGCAGGCGTATATCGGGGGGCTCGGCGGCCTGAGCGGGATTGCATCAGTACCCACCTTCTACGCCGCAAGGGCGATTATGGGGCCCTTCGGTCTTGTGATGATGACCGTGACGGCGGTGGCAGCCATCCTGACCGGCATCATCGGCGGCTATCGCGCCACGACCCGCGTCCTGTCCACCATGGCGGAAGACCGCATCCTCTCGGAAAAGTTCTCTGAGACGACCTACAGCATCCTGTTTATCATGGTGATCTCCATCGTCCTCGCGCTGCTCGGGCGCAACACCCTGAACTGGTTTGTGGACCTGACCTCCTTCGGCGCGATCGTCGGCTTCGGCTATACGTCCGCGGCGGCCTGGAAGATCGCCAGGTCCGAGGGGAACCGGGCGACTGCGGCGACGGGGCTTGGCGGCACGGCCATTTCGGCTGTGTTCGTGATTGTGCAGCTGGTCCCGCGGCTGACCGCGATGGAGGCCATGGGCAGCGAGGCCCTGCTTCTGCTAGCGCTGTGGTGCCTGCTGGGGTTCATCTTCTACTGGCGGACAATCAACCACAGCACGCTGACGGAGTACAGCGGGATGTCTGTCTCGGGGATCGTGCTCTTTGCGCTGCTGATCTATACCTCCATGATGTGGCTGGCAAAACTGCTGATCGCCAAAGAGAGCCTGGAGCAGATCCGCCTGACGCTGGTCCGGGGCGGCACGGTGCTGGGCATCATCATTTTTGCAGGGCTGATCATCATGCTGTACGTGCAGGAGCTGGTCCGCAGGAAGCATGAGGAGGCGGAGCGGGACAAGATCCGCGCCGTGGAGAGCAGCCTGGCGAAGAGCCAGTTCCTGTTCAACATGTCCCACGATATCCGCACCCCGATGAACGCCATCATCGGCTACACCAACCTGGCCATGAAGGAGCCCGCCTCGCCGGAGGTCCATGATTACCTGAAGAAGATCGACGCCTCCAGCAAGCATCTGCTGGAGCTTATCAACGACATTCTTGAGATGAGCCGCATCGAGAGCGGCAAGATCGAGCTGGAATACCTGCCGACGGATCTGTCCGCGGTGTTTGACGGGATCCGGGATCTCTTCTCCGAGCAGATGAAACAGAAGGAGATGGAGTTCCACGTTTTCACCACCCAGGTTCAGCACCCCTATGTTTGGTGCGACAGGAAGAACCTGAACCGCATCCTCCTCAACGTGCTCAGCAACGCCTATAAGTTTACCCCGGAGGGCGGCGACGTCTCCGTTTCCCTCTGGGAGACCGTCAGCGGAGAGAGCGGATACGGATCCTATGAGATCCGCGTCAAGGACAGCGGCATCGGTATGTCCAGAGAGTTTGCCGACAGGATGTTCAACGCCTTTGAGCGCGAGCGCAGCTCCACCGTCAGCGGGATTGAGGGGACAGGCCTGGGCCTTGCCATCACCAAGAGCATTGTCGACCTGATGGGCGGCACCATTGAGGTGCTGACTGCGCCCGGCAGCGGCACCGAATTTGTCATCCGGCTGAAGCTGCGCCTCGCGGAAGCAAAAGATATCCCCGGCACACGGGAAGAGGAAGAACCCGCCGGGGAGAAGACCGATGTCGACTTTACGAAGATCCGCCTCCTGCTGGTGGAGGACAACCCCGTTAACATGGAGATCGCCGCCATGATCCTGGAGCAGATGGGCTTCACCGTGGACAAGGCGGAAAACGGCAAGCTCGCCGTGGACAGGGTTGCGGCCTCCGAACCGGGAACCTATGGCGCGGTCCTGATGGACATCCAGATGCCCGTGATGGACGGCTATACCGCGACGAGGGAGATCCGCAGGCTGGACGACAAAGCGCTGGCAAACATCCCGATCATCGCCATGACAGCAAATGCCTTTGCCGAGGACGTCAAGGCGGCGGAGGAAGCCGGCATGAACGCCCACATCGCAAAGCCCGTTGACGTCAACGTCATGATAAAAACCCTTACCAGAATACTCAGCGAGAAGAACCCATCGGCGTGAATCCTGCCGGTGGGTTTCTAAGAACAGCATCAAAAACCGCATAAGCAAACAAGACGAGGGCTGCTTCCGAACGGAAGCAGCCCTCGCTGCGTAATTATGGACTTTTATGAATGCCCGGAAAGGAGATCAGAGCTTGCGGGCGGCGACGTTGCCGGTGGCGATCGCGTTTGCGATGTTCAGCGGCAGCGCACAGTCGCCGACGGCGATGGCTTCCACATTGAGCCCGACGATGAGCTCAGTGTTCGGGAGCATGTCGAGCGCTTCGATCACGGTGTCGCAGGCATATTCATATGCGAGCCCGGACTCGGCCGTGAAGGAGATAAATCCGTCGCCGACGCCGGTCACGGCTGCATTCGGGAAGAGGCGACCGCCGTTTGCGAAGAAGGTGGGCTGGACAAACTCCTTCATGTTGACGGAGTGGCCCTTTTCAAAGTCTTCTTTGGCGGACGGGGTCACAACGGTGACCTTCTTGCCCTGGCTCAGCAGGTAGATGGCCGTGTCGACCGCCTGAGCATTGCTGCCGAGGATGACGACGTTCTCGCCGATGCCGCCGCCGAGGACGTCGTCAATCGAGATGACCTTGGTGGCGCCGGCGGAGGCGAAGCCGAGGGAATCTCTCTTGCCGCCGACGGCGAGGATGACGGCATCGGGAGCTTCGCTCTCAATCAGGGCCTTGTCCACCACGGTGTTCAGAACAAGCTTTACACCGGCAAGCTCGATCTGGCGGGCCAGATAGCTGCGCAGACGGCCGAGGTTCTCGTGCGGGCCTTTCACCGCTTCGGCAAAGCCGAGGAGGCCGCCGACGCTGCTGTCCTTGTCGTAGAGGGTGACATCGTGGCCGCGCTGGGCTGCAATGCGCGCCGCTTCCAGACCGGCGGGACCCGCGCCGATGACCATGACCTTCTTTGCGGTTTCAGCCGGCAGCGGCTCAAAGCCCTCTGGCATGACTTCGCTGTAGGCGCGGAAGTTGGACGCGTTGACACGGCAGTGCTCCAGATTGCAGTTGTCGGCCGGGGTGTCATAGAAGCAGTGCAGGCAGCGGGTGCAGGGCGCGATCTCGTCCAGACGGTTCTCGCGCATCTTGTTGACGTACTCCGGATCCACGCAGAAGGGACGGTTCATGACCAGGAAGTCGACCTTGCCCTCTTCGATGGCGGCGTTGAACAGGTCGGGAGCCTGGGCGGGATCGTTGTAGGTGGCGCAGCCCACAGGGATGCTGACGGCGGCTTTGACCCGAGCCGCGATATCGAGGTTCAGGCCAACGCCGGAGTTGTTGCCGCGGACCAGACCCTGGAAGTGTTTGTCAAAGTCGAGGCGCTTGCCGTAGCCGTTGAAGCCCTCAAAGCCGCGGCAGGCAAAGTACAGGTCGCCGGCAAACTGGGCGATGTGCTGGCCGCAGGGCCCGATGCGGACATGCAGGCTGTCGGCGCCCGCTTCTTCCATCTTCTTTGCAATGGCGATGGTTTCCTCGATGGTGTTGTACTCGTCGTTGTTGCCGAGGTCCTTGTCGTTCTCTTCGACGCCGTTGATGAGCACCTGGACGATAAAGTCCTTGCCGCAGGCTGCCTTGAGGCCTGAGACGACTTCGGTGGCGAATTTGCAGCGGCTTTCCAGCGTCTGGGGACCGTACTCGTCGGTGCGGTTGTTGCGCGCCCGGGAGAAGAAGGACTGGCCCAGATTGTTCGCGGCAAAGTTCAGCTCAAACGCGTCGAAGCCGTTGGCCTGCAGATTCTGGCCGATGCCGATGATGTCCTGGATCCACTGCTTGATGGTGTCGGTGTCATAGTTGCCGAGGAAGGGCTCGGTGAAGTCGAGCGGGCCGATCGGTGCGCCCATGGTGTCAAACTGGTAGCCGATGGTGCAGCCTGCCGCATGCAGCGTGTCGACCAGACCCTTGACATCGTACTCCTCAAGCGGGCCCTTGAACGGGCCGCCGCTGGTGACGGACCAGATGTCGGCAAAGTCTTCGATCCAGATCATCTGCACGCCGCCGTCAGCCATCCGCTTGTAGTAGTTGATGTACTCGTCGGGATTGCGGCGGAGGAAGGCGAGCTGGAACGCGGCGGATTTCACCATGCGGTGGTTGAAGGTCCTGCCGCCGAGCTGCCAGTCGGAGAACAGAGCGGTCTTGGAGAGATCGTCGCTGGAATTGGCGTGGAAGTCCGTGTACTGCGGGTTGATCACGGCGGCGCCTTCCGCGGCCGCGGGAATCGCCACGCCGAGAGCCTGCGCACGGCAGGCGTTGACGCCGTCGCGGATGGCAGCGGTGCAGAGGCTTGCGCCGGAGATGCCGTCGACCTCTGCGGTAGTCCCGGCGTCTTTGATCCGCTGACAGTAGGCCTGCACGGCGCCTTCCATCTTGGCAAAGTAGTCGTCCGCCGAAGTCTCGACCAGCTCATAGCTCACGTCAGTAAGTGCCGTCTCGGAGAAGGTGCAGGATACTTCCACCTTGGCAAACTCGGTAGCCTGTACGCTTTTGTAGGTGCCGGGAATGTACAGCGCCGCGGCTGCGTCATCGGCGAAGGCTGCGGTTTTGACTGTGCCTGCCAGGCCGAAAGCACCGACGCTGACGGCGCCTGCGGCAAGGCCCTTGATAAAATCTCTGCGGCTTACATTGCTCATTGTTTTACCCCTTTCAGATTCTGTTTTGTTGATTATAACATCGTGGTACTGCTAATCTTTATTTTAACAGAACGGATCGGTTCTTCAAGCGTCAGGAAGTAGAAAATCCGTATTGCTATTTCTACAACTTGTAGTAAAATAAATGGTAAGAACCGAAAAGGGGGCGTCCGGATGAGATTCACGTTTTCTGTCATGGCGGAGTGGCTTTGTTCTGCGCTGGATACAGAGCCGCTCAGGCTGCACACGCCGGCCGATGCCGCCGTCCGGGGGATCTCTGCGCAGACGCGGGAGGAATACGAGGAGGATGTGCTGTATCTGCTGGACGGAAAGGACCTGGACGCCCTGAAGGGAAGCTGCCCGCAAAGGATGATTGCGGTGCTTGCTCCGGGGGAGGAGAGCGAGCTGCTGACACGGCCGGTTCCGCAGAGTCATTCCGTCCTGATCGTGCGCACGGAGAAAGGGAAGGACGCCTGCCTGGAACTGCTGCACCGCTGCCTCGCCTTCTACAACGACTGGTACGACAATTTGCTGTATGTGCTCCAAAGCGGGGCTTCCTGGTTTTCCGTCGTGGAGGAGGGGCACAAGGTGCTGCGCAATCCGATCCTGCTGTATGACAGAAGCATGAAGGTGCTGGCCTATACGCGGGAAGACGGCACCGACGATGAGGTGTGGAAGGATACGATCGCCTCGGGTACCGCCAGGGTGGAGAACGCCTCGCAGGCCGATGAGCTCTGGAAATATGTCTCAAAGCTGGACAAAAACGCAAAACCCTTCCGCCATATCGGGGAAGGGATGTCCGATCCGTTTTATAACTGCAATGTCATGGTGCAGGGAAACCGCTGCGGAATGATCACGGTCATCGAATACCATGCGCCGCTGACGCCGGGGCAGGTCGAACTGCTCCAGGTCTTCTCGGATCTCATCGCGCTCCGCTTCCGGGAGCATGACGCGCAGTTTCTTGCGGAGGAGGGCGCCGGCGACCGGCTGCTGCAGGATCTGCTGTCCGGCGCCATCACCTCTCAGGACAGGCTCAGCACCCGGCTGATCGCCTCTCAGTGGAGATACAAAACTCATTTCCGCCTGCTGGTTTTTACGTCCAAGCTGTCTTTTCTCAACGACATGCACTGGAAGCGAAACCTGGAGGACCTGCACCGCAGCGGGATGAACGGCATCGGCTGTGTCGTCCACGAGAGCCACAGCCACATCTGTTACCTGTATACCTCCGCATCGGAAGAGATCAGGCCCAGTTCCATGGACCTGCTGGAGCGCTACTGCGCATCCCACCAAATGCGCTGCGGCATCAGCAACGTCTATGAGGATCTGCTGGACACCCCGCACTTTGTTACGCAGGCGGTTGCCGCGCTGGATCTGGGCCGGCGGGACATCGTCCCCTATCAGGAGGTCCGCTTCGCCCGCATGATCGGATACCTGAAATCCGCCGAATATTGTGAGGATCTGATGCATCCGGCGGTGCTGAAGCTGAAGGAGCTCGACGAGACCGCGGGGACGGAATATCTGGAGACGCTGCGGTGTCTGCTGAAGAACGGACTGCGGCAGTCAGACGCGGCACGGGACCTGAAGATTCACCGGACGACGCTCATCTATCGGATGAAGCGGATCCAGGAACTGACCGGGTTTGCTTTTTCCGATTCCGCCGAGCTGGTGCATGCGGCCGTCTCCATGGAGATGGTATAAGGCTGGGCGGAAGGGGAACCGGCCTTGCCGGTAAAACCCGAGGCCAAAATGATCCGCAGAGATCCGTAAGAGCATAGAAGGAGAAGACGAAGATGATAAAAGTGGATCTGATCACTGGCTTCCTCGGCGCGGGGAAGACGACGTTCCTGCTGCGCTATGCGCGGCATCTGATCGAACAGAAGATCAAAATCGGCATCCTGGTCTACGACCACGGCGCCGTGAATGTGGACTTTCCTCTGCTGAACGAGCTGAGAGGGGAGTACTGCGAGCTGGAGATGCTCGCCGGCTCCTGCGACCCGGACTGCCACCGCAGGAGGTTTCGGACCAAGCTGATCTCCATGGCCATGAGCGGCTATGACCGCGTCCTCATCGAGCCCTCCGGCGTTTTCGATATGGACGAGTTCTACGATACCCTGCAGGAAGCGCCGCTGGACCGCTGGTATGAAATCGGCAGCGTCGTCACGATAGTCGACGCAAAGCTGGAAGAGAAGCTGACGGAGGAAGAGGACTTTTTCCTCGCGACACAGGCGGCGAGCGCGGGCTGCGTGGTGCTCAGCAGAGTGCAGCTGGCGGAGGAAGAAGATATCGAGCGGACCCTCGCCCACCTGCGGCGTGCGGAGGAGCGCGTCGGCTGCCCTCCGACCGGGGCAAAGAGCATTCTCGTCAAGCCCTGGGACGAGCTGACGGAGGAAGACTATGCGCGTTTGACGGCCTGCGGTTATCAGCTCCCGGAGTATGTGAAGACGATCGCCGGGCAGCACGCGGATTTCCAGTCGCTCTCGTTCCTGGATCTGCCGCTGACGCAGGAAGCGCTCCGGGAGAAGACGGAGCGCCTGTTCCACGACAGCCGCTACGGCAGGGTCCTCCGGGTCAAGGGCTTATTTCAGGAAGAGGGCGTCTGGTACCAGCTCAACGCGACGGCGCAGGAGACCCATGTGGAACCGGTACCCGACACGCGCGCGGCGATCGTCGTTATCGGTCTGTCGCTGAACGAAGCGGAGATCAACCTGCTCCTGACCGGGAAAATCCCGGAGCTCCATATCCTGTAACATCTGATATCCTGAATTTGAAACAGGCGCTCCTGAGAAGCAGAGCGCCAAAGAGGAAAGCGTTAAGAACTTCGGAGAATCCGGAGGGCTTAACGCTTTTTCTTTTCGGAGGCATCCGGCGTCCGGTTTCGCCCAATCCACATAAAATCCACATATCTGCGGGATATATTGCAGCCTGTAAACGCAAAGGAAGGGATGCGCTGTGAGCAAGAAACTTCATCTGAATATAGGCGGGATGACCTGCATCAACTGCCAGAACAGGATCGAAAACGGCCTGAACTCCACGGACGGTGTGCTTCAGGCTTCGGTAAGCTATCCCAAAGGAACGGCCGATGTGGAGTATGACGAAAACATCATAAGCAGAGAGCGTATCGTCAGCGTGATTGAAAACCTGGATTATGAAGTGCTTGCGCCGGACAGCGCCGCTTCTTTTGATCCGTTGAGCGCTGTCAGCATCCTAGCGATCATCGCAGCTTTGTATTATATGCTGCAGTCTCTCGGCATCCTGAACCGTCTGATCCCGAAAAGCCTTGCGGACACCGGCATGGGCTACGGAATGCTGTTCGTGATCGGGCTGATCACATCCGTCCATTGCATTGCCATGTGCGGCGGTATAGGCCTCTCACAGAGCCTGCCGAATCGGACCGGTTCCCCGGAGAGCGGGAACAGCGGGCTACAGGTCTTTCTGCCTTCGCTTGCCTACAACATGGGGAGAGTATGCTCGTACACGGCGATCGGATTCGTGTTCGGGCTTGTCGGCATGATCATCGGCGGTGGATCGGATGTCGGGATCTCCTCTCTGCTGCAGGGACTGCTGAAGATGATTGCCGGTCTGTTCATGATCGTTATGGGGCTCAACATGCTGGGGATCTTCCCGCGGTTGCGCAGGTTTGCGATTCCGGTTCCGAAGGGAATCACAAAAAAACTCGGGACCAAAAGAAGAACTGCGAGCCGTCCATTTGCCATCGGGCTGCTGAATGGCCTGATGCCCTGCGGACCGCTGCAGTCGATGTGGATTGTGGCGCTGGCAACGGCCAATCCGTTTGCAGGGGCCTTGTCGATGTTCCTGTTCAGCCTGGGGACCGTGCCCCTTATGCTGGGTCTCGGCTCGGTCGTGTCCCTGCTCGGGAAGAAATTTGCCAATCAGGTCATGCGGGCAGGCGCCATTTTAGTGGTTGTTCTGGGCCTCTCCATGCTGTCGCAGGGAGGGTCGTTGAGCGGCTGGCTTCCGCCGGATCTGCTGTTTTACCTTGTGATTGCGTTTTCCGCCGCGGGGGTGCTGATCAGCCTTCCCAATCGGAAACGCTGGATGCGATACGCTGCGTTTGCCGCCTCGCTCGCGGTTGTTGTCGGGGCCTTCGCCCTGTGGAACGGGAATGCGGCCGCTTCAGGGGATCAGGGCCGCATCGAAGGGAAAGCGCAGCTTGCAGACGGCGTGCAGGTGGTGAGAAGCACCCTTGCGCCGGGCGCCTATCCGGACATCACGGTGCAGAAGGGCGTCCCGGTGCGCTGGACCATCGAAGCGCCGGAGGGGAGCATCAACGGATGCAACTATCGGATGCTGATACAGGACTATAAACTGGAACACACCTTCAGCAGCGGGGAGAATGTGATCGAATTTATACCGGATCAGTCCGGCACCGTGCGCTACAGCTGCTGGATGGGGATGATACACGGAAACATCTATGTGCTCGATGATTCGGAAGGGCCGGCGCCGGAGAGCACCGGCAGCGAGGCTGTAGTCTACGCGCCTTCCTGCTGCGGCGTTCCGGCGGCAGATTCCGGCGCGGCAGCGTCGTGCTGCGGATGACGGCCTGTTTTTGACGGGCATAACAATAAGCATAGGAGGAAAACAAAATGGCAACTAAGAATGATAAGAGCAAGGCGGAAGCGAGCGGGAACAGAAAGGTCCTGCCCCTGATCGCGGCGGCGGTCCTTGCCTGCGCGGCCCTGGTGTTCCTTGTGAACGGGAACAGGCCGAGTGCAGAGCCTGCAGCCGATACTCCGGCCGTGATTGCCAAAGGGGAATCCCTGGTGATCCCGATTTCGGAAATCAGTGAAGAGGCAAGGTTTTATCCGTTCACCGTGGACGGGGAAGCGATGGAAGTGCTTGCGGTCAAAGCGTCCGACGGGACAATCCGCACGGCGTTCAACACCTGCCAGAGCTGCTATACCTCCGGAGCCGGGTTCTATCGCTTTGAAGAGGGAGAACTGGTCTGCAACAATTGCGGTTTCCGCTTTTCCCCGGATCAGGTCGAGGTGAGCTCCGGGGGATGCAATCCCTGGCCTATTTTTGAAGAGAACAAAACCGTTACCGAAGACAGCATCCTGATTTCCTACGATTTTCTTGCAGAGTCGAAGGGAATCTTTATCTGGATGAAAACGGCTTTCAATTCATCCATGCCCTGAATCTGATCCTCAGTCTCGCGGGCGCGGCGTCCCTGGCTGTCGCGGTCCTGTTGGGACTGCTGATTGCAAGACGCGTTACAAAGCCGATTTCCGGTGTGATCTCCGCGACGAAAAAGATCTCTGAGGGGGATTACGGCGTAAGGGTGAGCACGGAACTGAAGGAGAGGGAAACCTATGAGCTTGCGGACGCGGTGAACCACATGGCGGAAGCCTTGGAGGAGCAGGAATATCTGCGCAGACAGATGACCGAGGACATCGCGCACGAACTGAGGACGCCGGTCACAAACATATCGTCCTACATGGAGATGATGATGGATGATGTGATGGAACCGACGACAGAGCGGCTGAAAAGCTGTTATGATGAGCTCGCCCGGCTGTCCGGCCTGATCGCCGATCTGGAACGCCTGGAGAGCGCGGAGGCGACCGCATATGATCTGAACAAAGAGGATGTGGAGTTATACCGTCTCGCCGAAACCATTCTGTTGGGCTTTGAGACGCAGCTGCGGGAAAAGCGCATCGATGCACAGCTCGTCGGGGAGGAAGTGCACCTCTGTGCCGATCGGGGAAGAATCGGCCAAGTGATCGCCAATCTGCTGTCTAACGCGCTCAAATAGACAGATGAAAACGGCAGGATCACCGTTTCGGTGAAAAAAGAAAAGGGCAAAGCGGAGCTGGCCGTAGAGGACACCGGGATCGGAATTGCGAAGGATGAGTGCAGCCGGGTGTTTGAGCGCTTTTATCGAACGGACAAGTCCAGAACAAGAAAAACCGGAGGGGCCGGGATAGGGCTTTCGATCTCAAAGGCGATCGTCCAGGCACATCACGGCACAATCATCTGCGAAAGCGAACCGGGCGAAGGAAGCCGGTTTGTCGTAACGCTGCCGACAGAGTAACTCCGGTGTCATCATTTATGACGGCTGCCTTGCTTCTGAATTCTAATCTGAATTTGAAACCAAAGTTCAGATATAACAACATCCAATTGGACCGGCGCTCCTCCGGGAGCGTCATTTTATCGTTCAATTCTTGACTTTCTTGCTTGATTTCTTTATAATAACAAGCGAGAAAGTCAAGAAAGGCGGTGACGATATGACGGATACTCAGAAACTATTAGAACTTGCGAAACGGAATAACGGCATTATTACCACTGCCATGGTTGTTGAAGCCGGTATATCCCGTGGCACACTGAAATATTTGTCAGATACCGGTGGTCTCGAGAGGGCATCACGCGGGGTTTACACGTTGCCGGAAGTGTGGGAAGACGAGTTCGTGAATATCCAGAGCCGGTTTAAGCGAGGCATCTACTCGTTGGAGACAGCGCTTTTCTTGTGTGAACTCACGGACAGGACGCCAAGCAAATTTCATATGGTTTTTCCTGCAACCTATAATCTTTCAGGGCCAAAGCAGGAAGGAATTGTATGCAGCGGTTCAAAAGAACCTTTGTATAACCTCGGAGTCGTTGATCTGAAAACACCCGGTGGCAATGCAGTTAGAGGATACTGCGCAGAGCGTTCACTCTGTGATGTTTTAAGACCCCGGAATCATACAGATGTTCAGATTGTTACAGATGCGTTTAAAAAATACGCCTCCCGCAAAGAAAAGAACATCCCGTTGTTGTCGGAGTATGCACATAAACTGCGGGTTGAAGAAAAGCTCAGGGCTTACTTGGAGGTGCTGCTGTGAAGAACGCAATGCAGTTGCAGAGATACCATGATATAGCCGGCTGCAAGTACGGCCGCCGCAAAGACCACTACCGAAACGGCGCAGATTACGCGGTCCTTCCGTGTGCGGCGGGGTGTTTTTCCGATATGCATCTGCGTTTTCTGTCATGCGGCCAGAGCGGGCAGTGGGAAGAACTTGCCGGACAGCAGCAAATAGACCGCCAGGAAAGTCAGCACAATATTGAAAAGCTGGCCGACTACGTACAGAGCAAGGGGCTTTCCGCCCTGCAGCTGTTCTTTGATTTCACGGAAGTTGGTATCCAGACCGATGCTGGTAAACGCAAGGACAAAGGCCCAGTTTTTGTACTGATCAAGCACTTTGTTAATAGCGGAAACAGCGTCGCCACCGGCGAGAGGACGTACGATGAAAGAGGCTGCCAGGCTTGCCGCAAAGAAGCCGAGAATGAACTTGGGCAACCGGTACCAAATCTCTGACGCGCCGACCTTCCGCCCGCTGCCATCTGCTTTTTCAACGCGGGTGGTGAAGAACACCGCAACAGCAAAGGCAATGAAGCCGATGAGGATATTCTGGATGGATTTGACCAGCACGGCGACGGTTTGGGCCGTCTCGCCAAGCGCTGTGCCGGCGACGGTGACAGCACCGGTAGAATCGACAGTACCGCCGATCAGCGCGCCGCCCATGACCTCCCCGAGGCCGACAGCTCGGATGATAATGGGCTCCAGCACCATCATGAGAACAGTGAACAGAATGGAGATGGAAACCGTGAGAGAAAGATCCGTTTTCTTCGCCTTGGCTGCAGCACCTGAGGCAATGGCGGCGCTGGTGCCGCAAACGCTGGTGGCGGTGGCCATGGTGATGATCAGAGGCTTGTTATCGATCTTCAGAACACGGGTACCAAAGTACCACATGAAGATGATGACGATGGGCGTTACGACCCAGGCAATGCCGAGCCCGTAAAGCCCGAAGTTAATGATGTTGGAAAACAGCACGGAAAAGCCCATGATGACAAGCCCGGCTTTGATGTAGAACTCGGTCTGAACCGCGGGGCGCAGCCAGTTTGGAACGCCGACGGTGTTGGAAATCAGCAGTCCGACAGCGATGGCGAAAAAGGCCCATTCCAGATAGCGGTTGAAGGTGTATTCGGCGCTGATGAAGCGGACCAGAATTGCGAGCGCAAACAGGCCCGCAAACGCGGGGATAAATCTGGCGGCGGAGCTTCCCTGGAGGGCTTTGCCCAGCGTGAAAAGTACACCGAGGACCAGGAAGGTGCGCAGCAGTTTTATCAGCAGCGCGCTGTTCAGCTGCGTCAGAACGCTGGCACCGTGTCCCCAGGTAGAGAAGTTGGCCGCAGAGAAATCAAAGCCGCTGGTCAAGACGGCGATTGCGCCGACAAGAATGATGATAAAGCCGATCCAAACGGCCTGCCAGTCATCCGTCTTCCAGAGGTCGCTGACTTTGAATTTTTCAGTTGTGACAAGCTCGTCGCTGGCGACAGCGGCAGAAGTGGGTTTATTGCTCATGATTACATTGCTCCTTAGTTCCGTTAAGATATCGAATGTGGATTTCTTACTTAATATAAGGACAGCAGCACATTCGGTCCAGGGAACCGGTTTGCAGGGCGCCTGCGAAGCGGAGATCGGGTATGACGCCGCGCCTCCAAACATGTTTCATGTTCCTTCCCCCCTTCCCGATGAAATGACCGGACGACCGATGGCTCCACGATGGGCGCACGTTTGCCCAAGCCGGGAAACCTCCGGTTGTCCGGTCAGTCATCCGCGATACCTGCAATTCGATTTGCACAGCATAGAAACCAATCGGAATTGTAGGTTTAATGGCACGCATCATACTCGCCGGGCGGATTTTTGTCAACGGGAGTCATTTTCAAAAATGCCGAATTATTTTCGGACGCTCCGGACGCCCTGTTATGCAGGGAATATCAAAGCACGAGCTTCGGAACAAATTGGAAAATGACGGAATTATTTTTGCCTTTTTGCAGTCGTGTTGCGGTTTGATACGAAGCTTGCTAAGATAGGACGGATTTTATGAAAAGGCAGGGATCTCGCCGTGAGCAACATTTTGTCGGTTCAGGAGAGCCGTATTGAGAACGAAAGAAAAACCGGAGAGCCGGTGTTTCTATCCCGGAACAGAGCTGTGAAGCTGCTGCTTCGCAGCAGGAATCAGAAGCCTGTGATCGACATTGAACGGGGACTGTTTTTTACAGAGAGCTTCCGCGAGACCGAAGGGGAACCGCTGAATCTGCGCTGGGCAAAGGCCCTCTATCACTATGCCGAAAAAGCGACGGTATATCTGGAAGAAGACCAGCTTCTGGCCGGCCGCGCCGGAAAGCCGGGGCGGTACGGCGTGCTGTATCCCGAGCTTGACGGAGACATTCTGGACGAGGCGATCCGTCATCTGCCGGAGAGGGAGACATCCCCCTTCGACATTGACCCGGCGGATGCCGAGATTGTGGAAAAAATCATATCTCCTTACTGGAAGGGGAAAACCTTCCATGAAGATCTGCTGACAGCTTTCCCGGCGGACACCAGGCGGCTGACCTACAACGAGGATGGGACTTCCCGCTTTATCGTCAATGAGACGGCATCTTACCGGTCCTCTATTCAGTGGGTGCATGATTACGAAATCGTGCTGAAAAAGGGCATTTCCGGCCTGAGGAAGGAATTTGCCGAAAAACTGGAGACGCTGGATCCCGACAGCGCGGTCGACACGATGGAGAAAAAGCCCTTCCTGGAGGCAGCCATCCTGACCTGCGATGCCATCGTCCTCTGGGCGCATCGGCATGCGCAGCTTGCGAGAAGCTATGCGGAGAAGGAGACGGACCCGGATCAGAAGGCGTTCTGGCTTCGGATCGCCGAGGCAAGCGAGCATGTACCGGAGTTTGCACCGAGAAGCTTCTATGAGGCGCTGCAGTCGCAGTGGTATGTGCAGATGTTCTCGCGCATCGAGCAGAAGACCGGCACGGTCATCTCAAACGGACGTATGGATCAGTATCTGTATCCTTACTACCGGCAGGACATTGACGCCGGCGTGATGACGGAAGAGGACGCGGAAGAGCTGCTGGAATCCATGTGGGTCGCCATGAGCGAATATGTGGACCTCTATCTCTCGGCGGCCGGAGGCTCCTTCAACGAGGGCTATGCCCACTGGGAGGCGGTGACCGTCGGCGGCGTCGACCGGGACGGTGTGGACGCGACCAACGAGCTTACCTATCTGTTCCTGCGTTCCAAGCGGAATTTCCCTCTGAACTATCCGGATCTCGCGGCCCGGGTGCACACGCTCAGTCCGCGCCGTTACCTCTGGGAGGTTGCCGAGACCATCAAAGAGGGGAGCGGCTTCCCGAAGCTCATTAACGACGACGAGGTGATCCCGCTGCTGCTGGCAAAGGGCGCCCGGATCGAAGAGGCCAACGACTACAGCGTCTCGGGCTGCTCTGAGGTTCGCATGCCAAACCGCGACACCTATACCAGCCCCTGCGCGTATATCAATTTCGCCGCTGCGCTGGAGATGACCCTGTTCCATGGCAGGATGCTGAAGTTCGGCGAGGAAGAGATCGGCATCGACGCGGGACCGGTGGAGGACTTTGAGACCTTCGAGGAGTTCCTCGAAGCGTATCTCAAAGAACAGCGCTATTTTATCCGGCATGCTTTTGTTCAGGAATACCAGATTATCCGGCTGCGCGCGCAGCACTTTGCAAGTCCCTTAGGCTCCATGCTCCATGAGCTGTGCCGTGCGGAATACAAGGATCTGCATCAGCCTGTTATCCCGGGCGGAATCGACCTCGGCTATTTTGAATTCATCGGCTACGGAACGGTGATCGATTCTCTCGCCGCCATCAAAAAATACGTCTATGAAGAGAAAACGGTCACGATCCGGGAACTGCAGGAAGCAATCGCCGCCAATTTTGAGGGACGCGAGCAGCTGCGCAATCTGCTGAAGAACGCCCCCGCCTATGGGAACAACGACCCGTATGCCGATGCCATCGGCAAGCGGCTGGACAGGGAAGCGCTGGACTTCACGGCCAGATACTCCAAAGAACTGGGCGTCCATCTGGATCTGCGCCTGGTGCCCTTTACGTCCCATGTGCCTTTCGGGAAGGTGGTTGCCGCGACGCCCAACGGGCGTCTTGCCTGGATGCCGCTCAGCGACGGCAGCAGCGCCTCGCAGGGGGCCGACCGCAACGGTCCGACGGCCGTGCTGCTCTCGAACTTTGCCACCAAAAACCAGGGGTGCCGGGATCGGGCGGCGCGCCTGCTGAATGTCAAGCTCAGCCCCTCCTGCGTGTCGGGTGACGTGGGGACGGAAAAGCTGGTTCAGTTCATCCAGGCCTGGCATGATCTGCGGCTCTGGCATATTCAGTTCAATGTTCTGAACACCGAAACGCTCATCGAGGCCCAGCGGCATCCTGAGCAGTACCGGAGCCTTCTGGTGCGGATTGCCGGCTACAGCGCATATTTTACCGAGCTCTCGAAGGACCTCCAGGACGACATCATTGCCCGAACCGAGCAGCAGGCTGTCTGACATGGAGTACGGGATCGTCAGCAATATCCAGCACTATTCTCTGCAGGACGGGCCGGGGATCCGTACGACAGTTTTCCTGAAAGGCTGCCCCCTGCGCTGCAGGTGGTGCTGCAACCCGGAAACCCAGAACGCTCAACCGGAGTTTATGAAGCTGGAGAAGATCGGCAGACGGATGAGCACGGATGAAATCCTGCAGGAAGTGGAAAAGGACGAAGTCTTTTTCCGGCGCGGCGGAGGCGGCCTGACCGTGAGCGGCGGGGAACCGCTGTTTCAGGGCGGATTTACACTTGCGCTGCTGACCGAGGCAAAACGGCGCCATCTGAAGACAGCGATCGAGACAAGCGGTTACGGAGAGCAGGAACTGGTCCTGCGTATCGCGGAGAAGCTGGACATGATCTACATGGATCTGAAGTGTCTGGACCCGGAAAAGCACAGGCACTGGACGGGGGTAGTGAACGACCGCATTCTGGAAAACATCTGTATGGTTGCGGGACTCTCCGGCAGAGGACGCTTCACCGTCCGTACGCCGGTGATCCCGGGCTTCAACGACACCGAAGAGGAGATCGGGAAAATCTGCCGCTTTCTGAAAAGCCTGCCGGGGGAGCTGAGCTACGAGCTGCTGCCCTATCACCGGCTGGGCAGAGACAAATACACCGGCCTCGGCAGAGAATATCCGATGGGCGACGTGCGGCTCAGCGCGGACGAGATTTCATCCCTGCGGGAAATCGTCAGGGGCTATGGGCTGGAAGCGACACAGGAGGGGGCGGAAGGAAATTGGCCAAGCATGCTGTGAGCAGCGCGGTCTGTCAGGGAAACGCGATTTGCCCTGCGGGCTGCATCGACAGCTGCGCGCTGGCTCAGAAGCTGAAGCTGCGCTACGATGCGGCAGAGATCCGCATCGGGGTCTACGGCTGCCCGAACAGCTGCCTTCGCGCCGGCCGGTGCCGGAAGCAGTTCGATTTGAAAATATGCGGCGGACAGGAAGTGGACATCGATGACGCCGCCTGTATCCGCTGCGGGGCCTGTGTCAGAAAATGCCCCTCCGGGGCGCTGAAGCTCCGGGAGGGAAACATAAGCCTGGAGAGGGAAAAATGCCTGCACTGCGGAATCTGTGAGAGGGTCTGCCCGGTGTGCGCGGTCACGGCAAAGCCGGGGTACCTCGTGCAGAGCGAGTCGGAAGAAAACAGGCGCATGCAGTTTTTCCGACAGGAGGAAGAACTGTTTTACAGTCTGGATCAATATCTTGGGAGGAGATAACATGGCAGAAAACAAAAAACCGGATTATGCGGCGCTGAAAGCCGGCGGATTCATGCGGCAGATGCAGAAGGATAACTTCTCTCTGCGGCTGCGGGTAGTAGGGGGCAACCTCACCGCCCAACAGCTTGCCACCGTTACGGCCGTGGCGGAGAAATACGGCAAGGGCTATGTCCATCTGACGTCCCGGCAGGGCGTGGAGATCCCGTTTATCCAATTGAAAGATATTGACGCCGTAAAGGAAGCGCTGGCGGAAGGCGGCGTCCAGCCGGGCGTCTGCGGACCGAGAGTGCGCACCGTGACCGCCTGCCAGGGCGGCGTCTGCTGCCCCAGCGGATGCATCAACGCGCTGGAGGTAGCGGAGAAGCTGGACGAGAGATACTTCGGACGCCAGCTCCCGCACAAGTTCAAATTCGGCGTCACCGGCTGCCAGAACAACTGCCTGAAAGCGGAGGAGAACGACTTCGGCGTCAAAGGCGGGCTGGTTCCGAGCTATGAGGAGGACAGCTGCATTCACTGCGGCGTCTGCGCGAAGGTTTGCCGCCTGCAGGCCATCACCTTTACAGACGGAAAAGTAGAGTACGATGCGTCAAAGTGCAATTACTGCGGGCGCTGTGTCAAGTCATGTCCCGTGGATGCGTGGAAAGGCGAGAGCGGCTATATCGTCTCGTTCGGGGGCACGTTCGGCAACTCGATCCAGAAGGGACAGGAGCTGCTTCCGATCATCACCGATGAAGATGCCATGCTACGGGTGGCGGATGCGGCGATCGACTTCTTCGACCGCAATGCCAATCGCGGCGAACGCTTTGCCAAGACCATTGAGCGCGTCGGCTGGGACGAGCTGAAAAAGACCGTAGAGGAGGCGTATCATGGCTGAGTATCAGATAACGGACCATATCGACATCACCGATGTGGTCTGCCCCGTGACCTTTGTAAAAGCCAAGGTTGCGCTGGAAGAGCTGGAGGATGGGGATATCCTGTCCGTCCGGCTGAACGACGGCGAACCGGTGCAGAACGTACCCCGCAGCATCAAGGAAGAGGGGCATCAGATCCTGAGGCTTCTGAACAATGAGGACGGAACTTACGAGCTGATCGTACGCAAGGTCGGCGACTGACGGAGGAGAGAACCATGCAGATTACAGTAACAGGCAAAAGAAAAGAGCTCCCGGACGGGACAACGGTAGAACAGCTCCTCTCTCTGGAGCAGGTGGATATGCCAGAGTATGTCACGGTAACGGTGAACAACGACTTTATCCAGACCGCAGACCGCGCGGCAAAGGAACTGCACGACGGAGACGTTGTGGAATTTCTGTACTTTATGGGGGGCGGTTGCTGATGGCGTTCACCAATGAGCAGCTGGAGCGGTATTCGCGCCATATTATTCTGAAAGACATCGGCGTAAAGGGACAGAAGAAGCTGCTGAATGCGAAAGTGCTGATCATCGGCGCCGGCGGACTCGGCGCGCCTGCTGCGATGTATCTTGCGGCGGCAGGAGTGGGGACGATCGGGATCGCGGATGCCGATGTGGTGGATCTGTCCAATCTGCAGAGGCAGATTATCCACAGCACCGCGGATATCGGCAAGCCCAAGGTGGAATCGGCCCGTGAAACCATCGAGGCCTTAAACCCGGACGTAAAAGTCGTGACCTATCATGAGTTTATCTCCGCGGAGAATATCCTGAACATTATAAACGACTATGATTTCATCCTCGACGGCACGGACAACTTCCCGGCAAAGTTCCTGATCAATGACGCCTGCGTCATGGCAAAGAAGCCCTTCTGCCATGCGGGTATCATCCGCTTCAGCGGACAACTGATGACCTATGTGCCGGGCGAAGGCCCGTGCTATCGCTGCATCTTTAAAAACCCGCCGCCCAAGGACGCCGTCCCGACCTGCAGACAGGCCGGCGTGGTAGGGGCGATGGCAGGGGTGATCGGCTGCCTGCAGGCGCTGGAGGCGGTCAAGTACATCACCGGGGCAGGGGAGCTTCTCGTCGGAAAGCTGCTGACCTACGATGCGCTGAGCAACGAGTTCTATACCGTCAAGCTGCCGGAAAACGTGCCGGACTGCCCGGTCTGCGGCGAACACCCCACGATCACCGAGCTGATCGATTATGAACAGCCCTCCTGCGACCTGAAGGGAGAAGCGCCTTGAACCCGAATACAAAGGTGAGACTCAGCGGGGCAAACGCGAAGAAGCTGATTGAGCATGCCCTGCGGGAACTGCCCAATGAAGCCTGCGGCCTGCTTGCCGGAACGGAGGAGAACGGAATCCGGGACATCAAAGAGGTCTATCTTCTCCGCAACACGGATGCCTCTCCGGAGCATTTCTCTCTGGATCCCATGGAACAGCTGGCCGCAATCCGGGATATGAGGGAAAAAGGCCTGAATCCGCTGGGCAACTGGCACTCCCATCCCGAGACGCCCTCCAGACCGTCCGAAGAGGATATCCGGCTGGCCTATGACCCTGCCGCGACGTATATGATTCTGTCGCTGGAGTCCGAAACCGTCCCGAACCTGAATGCATTCCGCATTCGAAACGGCGAGGCGGAATGGGAAATCCTGGAACTCTATGATTAAAAGACGGCACTGACAAAAAGTCAGTGCCGTCTTTTACAATCAGCGCAGGGTTCGGGGAGAAAACGTCGCCGCCGCGAATCAATGTGTGCGGCGCTTTTATCGGAAGTCCTCCAGAAGCGCCTGCAGTTCCGCCTCTGTCAAAGGGCGGCCGAGGGCGACACAGCGGCTGTAAAGCAGATCGAAAACGGTCTTGCGCTGCGCTTCGGAGGAAACGCGCGCTTTGATCGCGGGGCGCGTCGTATCCAGCCAGGTGAGAATGTCCCCAATGCCGGAGGGAAGCATCCGGTCGATGTCGTCCTTCAGGCGGCGTGCGCCTGAGGGGCTTGCTCCGCCGGTTGAGATGCCGATGCTCAGAGGTCCCCGGCGCACCAGCGCGGGAAAAAGGAAAGAGCAGTCCTCCGGCGTGTCGACCACGTTCACGGGGATTCTTTTTTCGTGGCAAAGCTGCGATACCCTGTGATTCGCTTCGCGGTCGTCCGTCGCCGCAATCACGAACAGAAAGTCTTCCTCCAGGTCCTCCGGACAGAAAACACGCTGCGCCCTGACGCTTACATGGGGCAGCGCCGCCAGCGCAGGCAATATCTCCGGCGCGACGACGTGCAGCGTGACGCCGTAGGGTTCCAGCCGCTGCGCCTTGCCGAGGGCGGTTTTCCCTCCGCCGATCAGAAGCGCACGGGCGCCTTCAAGCTGAATAAACATCGGGAACCAGGCCATGGTTATCCCTCCAGATCTGCATGGATGCTGTAATAATACTGCCAGCCGCCCTCGTCCCTGACCCGCCGCAGGGTAACGCCGAAGAGCTCGGCCAGGATCTGATCCGAGAAAAGCGCCTCCGGCACCGCCAGAGCAATCAGACGGCCCCCGTCCAGCAGAGCGATGCGGTCGGCGACGCGGAAAGCCAGAGGCAATTCGTGCAGCACCAGGACCACAGCCTTCCCTTCGGAGGCAAGCACCCGGGCGAGCGCAGCCAGCTGCAACTGGTGACGGACATCAAGATAGGTTGTCGGTTCATCCAGAAGGAGCGTCTCGCTCTCCTGAGCGAGCGTCATAGCAAGATAGGCTTTCTGGCGCTGCCCCCCGCTCAGGCTCTTAATGGGCCTTGCGGCCAGATCCGGGATTCCCGCGCGATCGAGCGCGCGGGCGACAATCTTGCGATCCTGCGCCGTGTATCGGCGGGGATAACCCATATGGGGAAAGCGGCCGTGCATCACCAGGCGCTGGACCGTAATGTCCGGGACGTTTCGGAATTGGGGCAGATAGGAAATTTTTCTGGCTGTCTGCCGGGGGCTGAACTGTTCCAGAGGCTGCCCGTCCAGAAGAATCTCGCCGGCGGTTTTGGGCTGCAGGCCGAGCGCGGTGCGCAGAAGCGTGCTTTTTCCGCTGCCGTTGGGACCGATGATCACCAGAACCTCTCCCGGTTCAAAGCGAAGGCTGATCTCGGACAGCGCCTCTCTGCCGCCGTAGGCGCTGCACACATTGCAAAGCTCAAGCATCTCCGCGGCCCCCTTTCCGGCGAAGAATCAGCCAGAGAAAGAAGGGCCCGCCGAGGAAGGAAAGCACGATGCCGACGGGCAGCTCGTAGGGAGAAAAAAGCGTCCGCGCGATCAGATCGCATACGGTAACAAAAGCGGCACCGCCCAGCGCGGAGAAGACCAGGAGCCAGAGTCCTTCCCCGTTTGAAAGCTTCCTTGCGGCATGGGGGACAATCAGCCCCACAAAGCCCACCAGCCCCGCAACGCTGACCGCGGCCCCCGCCAGCGCGGCGGCGGCCGTCAGAAGCAGGATGCGAACCGGTTTCACTCTCAGACCGAGGCTACGGGCGGTGTCCTGCCCGAGGGCAAGCAGTTCCATCTGGGGCGCGAGAGAACTCGCCAGGAGAAACGCCGCGCCGATAACGACGGCGGCCGGGCGGATTTTCTGCATCGTCACACCGGCAAAGCCTCCGATGCGAAAGTCGGAATAGGCGCTCAGAGATTCCGGGACAAGTGTAAGGATCATGTCGATGGCGCCGGAAAAAACCGCTGAGACGGCGATGCCTGCGAGCACAAGGGTCAGGCGCGAGGCGCCTGTCCGTTCCCCGATCAGCATGACCAGCAGCACACCGGCCAGCGCGCCCAGGAAGGCGGCAACCGGCAGAAAAGCAAAAGCGCCCGGCATCAGGGCGGAGCAGAGGGCCACGGCCAGACCGGCGCCGGTGTTGACGCCGATCACATTGGGCGCGGCGAGGGGGTTTTCCAGAACGCTCTGAATCATGGCCCCGGAGACGGCCAGCGCCGCCCCGGTCAGAAGCGAGGCAAAGGTGCGCGGAAGTCGGACATGCGCAATGATCCGCGCGGAGGTGCTGGCCCTGTCCCCTTCAAACAGCGCAAGAAGAATCTGCGCCGGGGAGAGCTTCACCGGCCCCAGACAGATGCTCAGCAGCGCGGAAAGCAGGACGCAGACGCCGAGAGCGGCGGCGGTCCTGAAGAGCCGCTTATGATTCGTCATCCCCGTACAGGATCCGGGCGAGCGCTTCATAGGCGGCTCCCCACTGCGCATTCGGCTTGAGATTATACAGCCGGTGTTCCAGAACAAAAACCCGCCCCTCCTGCACGGCCCGCAGCCCGGACCAGGCGGGATTGGACAGCAGAGATTCCTCCAGCAGGGCCTGCGCCTGGGTGGGATCGGCGGCCTGATAGACAATGAAAATGTAGTCGGGGTCTTCCTCCAGAATCACTTCCAGACTCAGGTTTTCCAGCAGACTGTTGTCCCCGTCGGCAATGTTCCGGCAGCCCAGCGCGGCAAGCATCTCGCCGAGCACATTGCCCTCGCTGCCTTTGACGCTGAAGCTGCCTGAGGAAGCCCGGATGTAGAGAACGGAGGGTGCGCTGCCGTCCTGCAGGGCGATGGCGGCGTCCACCTGTGCCACCACGTCGCTGCCGTAGCGGGTGTAACGGTCCTGTGCGCCGGTGATCTGCGTGCATACCTCCAGCATGTGAAGATACTCGGCAAAACCGGAGACGTCAAAGTAGACGACAGGATAGCCAAGCTCCTCAAATGTGGGCAGCAGCTCCAGGTCCAGAGCCTGCACGGAACTGGCGAGAATGAGATCCGGCTCGGAAGCGATAAGCTTTTCAAGGTCAAAGCTCCGTACCGGGCCCAGATTGACGACATCTTCGCCCAGATCCAGATCGAACGAAGTCCAGGTGTCCTCGGCCGCGGCGACGAGGCTGTCGGGGCCGTCCGCCAGCGTCCAGATGTCGGCAAAGCTGCCGAGCAGCGCAGCGACGCGCTGCGGACGGTAAGGCGCTATGACCTCTCTGCCGAGGTCGTCGACGACGGTGACAGAGGCCGGTTCTTCCGCAGACGCAGCGGCGCCGATGACGAGCAGCTTGCTGCACACACAGATGAAAGCCAGAAACCCGAATGCGGTTTTTTTCTTCATGAGAATGAGCTCTTCCTTTCGAAGACGTTTGTCTTAAATAACGTAGTGTGTCCCTTCGTGATCCGCAGCGTACGCCGCGAGGGACTGCCCCGTGCGCTGCTCGAACAGTTCGGAAAAATACTCCCGGTCTTTATAACCGAGGCGGCCGGCAAGGTCCCGGAGCTCCAGATCGGAATAGCGGATGAGATATCTGGCGCGGATCATCTTAACACGGGTCATGTAATCCCGATAGGAATATCCGAGATGCGTCTGAAAACGGGCGCTCAGCGTGGAGTTTGTGATATAAAAGTGCTCGGCGACTTCCTTCTGCTGCAGATTCTGTTCCAGATTTCGAAGCAGGTAAATCAGGATCGACGTCATCTCCTCATTGGCTTCCGGGGGAAGAAGCTCGATCAGGGCCGCGTGGAGCAGCCTGCTTTTGCGGAGACAGGTGTTGCGAACCGTCTGGGTGTCCTGCTCCCGGATGAAATCCGCCCGGAGGAACTCCTCCGGGTGATAATACAGGCGCAGCCAGGGGTATACCCGGTAGATCCGCAGGACAACGGCCTCGTAGAGATCCCTCCACCGAAGGCTCTGCTCGATGGGGGAATCGTCAAGCGTCATCAGTGTTTTCCCGATTTCCAGAAAGTGGGAGGTGAATTCCGGCTTTCGCACGTGAGAGGCAATGTCCTCGGCGGCTTTCTGAAGCGGCGCGGCATTCGGGGTGTTCCCGGCGAGATAGCGGCTGAACACATGCGCAAGGTCCTGCTCGTCCAGCGGCCGCAGAAGATAGGCGCTGACGCCGTATAAAATTCCCTGCTGCGCGTAGTGAAAAGAAGGGGTTTCGCTGGTCAGGACGACGGAGGAGCATAACTTCTCGTCCCGGATCCGCCGAAGCAGTTCCAGACTGTCCAGTCCGGTCAGAAACAGATCAATAAAGCTGATATCATAGTTTTCATGAATCAGTTCACGGTAAGCAGACGCCCCGTCGCGCACAAATGTTGCCTGAACCTGCCGCTGGAATTTCTTCCAGACGGGGCTGGGCAGTTCATCGATGGCGACGAGTATTCGGATCTGCGCTGATTGCTGCTGCATTTGCAAGTGGCCCTTTCAAGGTGATGATAGCTGACAGTGAGTATAAATTGTTTCCGGGATAAAGTCAATACTAACATACCGGTTAAATAGGTAAGAAAGAGCGGAATTATTTTGATTTTTCCGGAATGATTTCGACAATCTGCTCTCCCGTTTCCGACTGAGGGTGCAATTTGGTAAAATGATCGACACCCAAAGGAGGCAGGTTATCGATGAAGTTCAACACAAAAGTTTTACATGGCAGCTACCGGGCCGAGTTCCACGCCGGATCGACGCTGGCGCCGGTTGCCCAGGTTTCCGCATTCGAGCAGTCAAGCGCAGAGCAGATGGAAAAGGTGTTTTCCAATCAGGCGCCGGGTTTTGCGTATTCCAGACTCCAGAACCCGACGGTATTGGCTTTTGAAAGGCAGATCGCGGAACTGGAGGAAGGCGTTGCGGCGGTTGCCTGCGCTTCCGGAATGGCGGCGGTTTCGATGGCGCTGCTGAATATTTTGCAGGCGGGGGATGAAATCATCGCAACAAGCCGACTGTACGGCGGGACGCTGAGCCTGTTTCACGACCTGGAAAAGTTTGGCATCAAAACAAGGTTTGCCTCCCGGGGAGAACCGGAATCCTGCAAGCCGCTGATCACGGAAAAGACAAAGCTGGTTTTTACGGAAGTGATCAGCAATCCCGGCCTTGATGTGGCGGATGTGGAAGGCCTTGCCGAGCTTGCGCATGCAAACGGCATCCCCCTGATCGTTGACAACACGACGGCAACGCCGGTTCTTTTCCACCCGCTCCGCCACGGCGCGGATGTGGCGATCCATTCCTCGTCCAAATACATCAACGGGCACGGAAGCGCAATCAGCGGCGTCATCGTAGACGGCGGGAACTTCCTTTGGGACGGCGAGCGCTGGCCGGCGCTGAAAGATTTTTGCGGAATCCCGAAACTGGCCTATCTCTCCCGGCTGAGGAACGATATCTGGCAGCATTTCGGGCCGTGTCTTGCGCCCCAGAACGCATTTCTCAATATCCTTGGGCTGGAGACCATCGGGCTGCGTGTAGAGCGGGAGTGCAGCAATGCGCTGGCGCTTGCAAATGCGCTGTCACAGCTCCGCGGCATACATGCGGTCAATTATCCCGGGCTGGAAACCAGCGGCTCCTATTCGAGGACAAGGCTTTTCACCGGCGGAAAAGCCGGAGCGATCCTGACCTTCCGGGCGGGGAGCAAGGAAAGAGCTTTCCAGATCGTCAATCATCTGAAATACGCCAGTATTGTCAGCAACATCGGGGATGTGCGGACGCTGGTGGTTCATCCGGCATCCAGCCTCTTCATCCACTCCGGGAAGGAGGAGCGGGAACGAGCAGGCGTTTATGACGATCTGATCCGGGTGAGCGTTGGGATCGAGGACATTGAAGACCTGATTCAGGACTTCACAGAAGCGATCGAAAAGGCGGATCAGTAAGGAGCCGACGAACGCCCCGGTGCCCGGAGATCTGTCAAGCGGGTCCCGGCACAACGGCAATCAGGCGTGTGAGCCGGCTTCACGGAAAATACAGCAGAAAACAATGATCCCCGGCCGCTTTGGCCGGGGATCATCTTATGAAGAGGGGATTCGGTTTTGTACGCAGGATTGCGGTTCACAGGATGCCAAGAGAGTTCAGTGCGACAAAGAAGGTCGCAAGCGGGGCAATGTAGCGGAACAGGAAGAGCCAGAGCTTCTTCCAGCTGAACGCACCGTTTTTCTCAATCTCGGTGAGCACCGCGTCGGGCTTCCAGACCCAGCCGATGAAGACGACCATGAAGAGCGCGCCGAAGGAGAGAAAGACGTTCTCGCCGAGGAAGTCGATGGAATCCAGCATGTCGTAGCCCGCAAAACGTTCGCCCAGCCAGGCCAGCGGGTGGACGCCGGAGAGAAGCCCGTATCCGAGGGAGACCGGAATGGACAGGATGAAGGAGAGCAGGCAGGACGCGCCGGTGGACTTGTCCAGGCTCCAGCCCAGTTCCTCCGTCCCGATGGGGACGAGGGCACCGGTGATGCCGATGCTGGTGGAGAGACCCGCGGCGACGGCCGAGACAAAGAAGATAAAGCCGAAGACATTGCCGGCGGGCATATCGGCGAAGACGTTCTTCAGCGTGATAAACAGAAGGCTGGGTCCGGAGCTGGGGTCCAGGCCGTAGGCGAACACCGCCGGCATGATGGCAAGCCCGGCGAGCACTGCGACGATCATATCCGCAATCGGGATCACGATGGCCTGCCTGGTGATGCTGGTCTTATCCGGCATGAAGGAGGAGAGGAAGATGTTGGTGCCGAAGCCGATGTTGATGGAAAACCACATCTGTACAACGGCCAGCGAGAAGACGCCGAAGAAGCCGAGCTCGCCGAAGGCGCTGAGGTTCGGCTCGAACATATACTTCAGACCTTCTGTCGCGCCGGGCAGCGTGCAGCTGCGGACCGCGACGATGATCAGCATCACAAACAGCACCGGCAGCAGCACCTTGCAGGCTTTCTCATAGCCCTTGGCAAAATCGTTGCGGATGATGAAGTAGGTGAGCACCAGCACCAGCGCCGTCCAGATCAGCGGCTCGATGGGGGAGGAGATCATGCCGGTAAAGTAACTGGCGCCGTCCGTGGCCGCGAAGCTGCCGACCCCGAAGATGGCGAGAAAATACATGCACATGTACTTCATCAGGTAACCGACGATCAGGGCATAGAAGCCCATCACCAGAATACAGGTGATCTCATGCAGCCAGCCGACAAAGCTCCACTTTTTGTTGACGGCGGAATAGGCTTTGACCGGCCCGACACGGAACTTGCGTCCGAAGCCGTACTCTGCGATGACGATCGGGATCCCGATGGCAAAGACCGCGACCAGATAGATCACCAGGAAGGGGAAACCGCCGCCGCGGCCCATCTTGTACGGGAAGCCCCAGAGGTTGCCGAGGCCGACCGCGCCCGCCACGTTCGCCAGGAAGAACCCGAGAGTTCCGGAAAAGTTGCTGCGTTTTTTCTCCACACTGCTCATAACCATTCTCCTTTTTGCTTGTGCAGATATAGCATGTTAAAAACTATAACAATACTATGTTGCTATGTTTATACAGGAAAAGGATGTGTTTGTCAATTGTTATTTTTCGGGAAGCGGAAACGCGCACAGAGGCCGGTTGGCGGCAGGGGCCGCAGGTCCGTTCGCAGACCGGTTCGGAGACGGTTCCGCGCCATCTGATCCTTGCACGGGAGCTGCCTTTCTGGTATACTCAGCCTGTCCTGCTGCAAAGGAGAATGCGCCTATGAATTCAGATGCCGAACTCATCTATAACTTCCTCTCAGCTCCCGGTCCGGTTCCCGACCGCGCCGACGTCATCATTGCCCTCGGGACCTACGATCTGCGGGTGGCGGACTATGCCGCGGAGGTGTACCTGTCCGGGAAAGCGCCTCTGCTGATCTGCAGCGGCGGCCTGGGAAAGCTGACGGGCTCGCTCTTTACGAGACCCGAGGCGGAGCTTTTTGCCGAGCGCTGCCATGCGCTGGGCGTGCCGCAGGAGAAGCTCGTCATAGAACCTGCTTCCACCAATACGGGCGAAAACTTCCGCTTCAGCAGGAAGCTGCTTTCCTCCCGGGGGATCCATCCGGCAACCGGGATTGCCGTCAGCAAGCCCTATATGGCAAAGCGCGCCTGGGCGACCGGGACCATGCAGTGGCCGGAGGTGCAGTGGAGCGTCATGACGCAGCCGCTCACCCTTGAGGACTACGGCGCGGACGACCGGACGATTGCGCTCATGGTCGGCGATCTTCAGCGGCTGCGCGTCTATGCGGAGAAAGGCTTCCAGGCTCCGGTCGAAGTGCCGGACGAGATCTGGGCGGCTTATGAGCGGCTTGCCGCAGCGGGCTACGACCGCTATGTGATCCGATGAACAGGCGGGATCAGATGACAGGCATCGGCAGTGCATGAGATGGAGAGAAGACGATGATCAGCGGTTTCCAGGAAGTGGATGTCCACGGCATGAACAAAACACAGGCGCTCACCGCCATCGACGCCAAACTACGGCGGGCCGGCGGCGCGGTCTATACACTGCGGGTGATTCACGGCTACCACGGCGGCACCGCCCTGCGGGATGCGATCCGTGCGCATTATAAGAATCATCCGAAGGTGAAGCGCATCGAGCTCGGGATGAACCCCGGCGAGACGGACCTGATCCTCAGAGAGCTGTGAGAAGTACAAATTCCGAACTGACAGGAGGGGGCAAATGAAAAAGATTCTTTTTCGGCTGCTGTTCCTCCTGCTGCTTTTATCGCTGATTCTGCTCTATGTGGCGCCGCCCTGGATGCCGGAGGCGCTGGAATCGGCTTCTTCGTTTGTGCAGAGCGCAGCGGGCGGGATCCGGGAGTGGATCTCACCGACGCCGGAAGCGCCGGTCCGGCAGTATGAGGTCATCCGGGTGATCGACGGCGATACGCTTCTGGTGCGGATCGAGGGGGAAGAAGTCAGCGTCCGGCTGATCGGAGTTGACGCCCCGGAGAGCGTCCATCCCGATGAGAGCAGGAACACGCCGGAGGGGACCGTCGCCTCCGACTGGATGAAGAATTACATGGCCGACAGGCGGCAGGTCGCGCTGGAATACGACGAGGAGCTCCTTGACCACTTCGGCCGCACGCTGGCATATGTCTACGTCGGCGATACGCTGCTGGAGGACGAGCTGCTGCGAGCGGGCATGGCGGTCACGCTGGTGATGGAGCCGAACACCCGGTATCAGCTGCACTTTGCCGAAGTCGAGCGGGAAGCCAAAGCATCCGCGGCCGGCTTCTGGGGAACAGGGTTTTTCCGTTAATCCGGTTTCGCCCGATTAAGCCGGAAGCGAGTTCACTATTTATCAGGGGATTCTTCACAAAAAAGACGTGAATCGGTATGCCGTATCGGATAAAATAGAGATCAGAAATGAGGGATGACCATGTATTATTCAGATATCTATTATATTCTCACGCTGGTTCTCTTTGTCGTAAGCCTGATCTGCTCCGGCGTCGTGAAGAGCAGGTTCAACCGCTATGCCAAAGAGCGGACCTATAACGGCATGACTGGCGCTATGGCGGCGGAGCGCATCCTGCGTTCTAACGGCATCACCGACGTTGCCATTGTCCAGACCAACGGGACGCTCACCGACAACTATAACCCCACCAACCGCACGCTGAATCTGTCGGAAGCCGTCTACGGCGGGCAGAACGTCTCGGCGGTGGCTGTCGCGGCACACGAGTGCGGCCATGCCATCCAGCACGCCCAGGCCTATCCGCTGCTGATGCTGCGCAAGGCGCTGGTGCCGATCTGCAACATCGGGTCGATGGGCTCGTATATCGCGATCCTGCTCGGCATCTTCCTCTCCAGCGCCGGACTGATCACCTTCGGGGCGCTGCTGTTCTCGGGCATCGTGCTCTTTAACCTGGTGACGCTGCCGGTGGAGGTGGACGCCTCCCGCCGCGCGCTGGCCGAAGTGGACCGGCTCGGACTGCTGACCGACGATGAGAGAGTCGGTGGGCGGAAGGTGCTGTTCGCCGCGGGGATGACCTACTTCATCTCGCTGGTGACGTCGATCGTTCAGCTTTTGCGGCTCCTGAGCCTGGCAAACAGAAGAAGGTAACCAGACAGGCCCCGCCTCCGGCGGGGCCTTGGTGCATTATGAGGGTTGCTTCGACTTCTCATCCTGGCGAACAGATGAAGACAATAACGCAGAGCAGCGGGTTTAGCCGCTGCTCTGCGCGCTTCAGAAGAAACAGGAAGCCGGTTCCGGTTTCCGATCAGAAGAATTCTCCGGGGACCTCGAGAACAAGATCGCCGGTCGGGAAACTACAGCAGGGGTGAATGTATCCGAAGTGGACATCGGCCCAGCGCCGCATCTCGTTCTCCTGCGGGATAAACACGGTGCCTTCCAGTAGCCTGGACCGGCACCAGCCGCACTCACCGGCGCGGCAGCGCGACGGGGCCTTGATGCCTGCGCGCTCAATGGCGACGAGAACCGGTTCATCGGCGGAGGCGGGGATAACGCATTCCTGCGGACCCTGGCGGACCGTAATCTGATAGGTTTTTCCCTTTTCCTCCTGCGGATAACCTTCGCATTCCCAGGGCGTTTTGGTAACGTCGATGAGCTTGCGGCGGAACAGGCGCTCAGGGAGGTTCAGCGCTGCGATTTCCGGCTTCAGGAAACGGTACATGGCCTCCGGACCGCAGAGATAGACGGAATATTCCTTCCCCTCTGGCGCGTACTTCCGAATCATGTCCGCGGTGATGAATCCGCTTTCAAAGCCGTCCTTCTTCTCCTCTGACAGAACATGGAAGACCTTGAACCGCGGGCATTCCGCGGCGATGGCGTCCAGCTCCTCGCGGAAGAGAATGTTGTCCTCGGTGCGGGAACCAAAAAGCAGCGTGAGGTCGAAGTCCTCAATGCCGTCACGGATGGCGGAGGCCAGGGACAGGAAGGGGGTGATGCCTGAGCCGCCGGCAAGACCGATGACCTGTTTGGCATCACGCAGTTTTTCATAGTAGAAGAAGCCCTGCGGCGAGGAGGAGAGAATCTTGTCTCCGGGTTTCAGTTCCGCAAGAAGACGGTCGGCGACAAAGCCGCCCGGGTTGGCGCGGACTGTGATGACATAGCGGCCTTCCAGCGCCTCTTTCGGAGAATTGCAGAGAGAATACGAGCGGGTCACGAAGCTTCCGTCCAGCGGGAGTTTCAGGGACAGATACTGGCCGGCGCGGAAATACGGAAGCGGCGCGCCGTCAGGCCGGCGCAGCACAAAGGTCTTCGCTTCAGCGCAGCCGCGGTCAATCACCTCGTCGATCACAAGCTCCAGGAAGTCCGGATGCAAAGCTTTTGCGTTTTCGTTGATCGGGAAGACGCCGCTGACTTCTTTGGCGGGAGTGGCCTGGATGGTCTCTTCACGAACTTTCGCCATGTTCGCGAATTTTGCCATATCCAGACGGGGATCCGGCCCGATTTTGATGTTCAGTGCTGCCATTATGCTTTCCCTCCTTCTTCCTTCCATTTTTTCAGATCCAGAAGCGCGTTGAGCGCCATCAGCTGACCGCAGATCATGGAGGCGGTATAGCCGTCGCTGCGCGGACCGGCTGCGCCGATCGGACGCAGGCCCTTGATGGGATAGTCATAGCCGATCATCTGCATACGGGCCATCATGCCGTCCCAGTCTCTCGCTTCGTAACCGTACACGCCGCCTTCGGGAACGCCGAGGTAGCGGGCGAAGGTCCAGGGAGAGCCGATCTCGATTTCCTCAATATGGCCGGACAGATCGATCCCGAGCTTCTCTTTCAGGTTTTTCAGCAGCTTATCCACACCTGCTTCCTTGAAACGGAAGTAGTCCTCTTGCTTCAGATCGTCCCAGTCGACGGGGGAGCCGAAGGTGGTGAAGGCACAGACACAGGTTCCCGGAGGCGAGAAGTCGGGGTTGGCGATATTGTAGCAGTTGAAGATGGAGAAGTTGTTGTACTCCATGCCCTTCATGATGTTTTCATATTCCGTCGGGGAATACGCTGTACCCGGCAGGAAGATGGTGTAGTCGTGAATGCCGAGTTCCTCGGCGGTGCAGTCCAGGCAGAAGTAGGCCGTATACATTCTGCCGCCGATTTTCCGGCCGCGGGCGGCGGAGAGCTTCTTCTCGCGTTCCGGAACCAGCTCCTTCGGCATCATTCTGCCGTAGATGATATCGGGGTTGATGTTCGCAAGAACATAGTTGCAGTCGATGTCGCCCAGGTTGGTTCTCACACCGCAGCAGTGGTCGCCTTTGAAGAGGAATTCCTCTGCACGGCAGTTGAACCACACGTCTCCGCCCAACTCGCGGAAGCGCTCGACCATGGCGGTGGCCAGCTCATGCGAGGTGTGCTTCAGGATATAGGCGCCGCGGGAGGTGTATTTGTGGACCATGGCGGCGTAATGGATGAAGGCGAGGTGTTCCATGTCGACGCCGAGGTAGCTCCAGTAGGTCGAGAGAATATCCTGGCACTTCTCCGGCAGCTCCAGTCCGTCAAAAACTTCCTGGGTGCTGTAGGCGCCGGTCTTCAGCATGTTGGCATAGGTGGTTCCGAGAATCTTGGGGTCGGGATTGCCGCGGGAAGCGGTGATGTAGGCGATGCCGTCCAGAACCTCCTGGAAGAGATCGAACAGCTGCTGCATCTTCTCCCGGGAACCGGGGACATATTCCTCCATTTTGTCGATGAAGGCCTCAATGCCGTTCGGCATCGTAACATCCATCGGGCTTCCGTCGCGGTAGGTGGAGACGCAGCGGAAACAGTCTTCCACTTCGATGAACTCGGCTTTCACGCCGTATTTGTCCATCATGTTGCGAAGATCGCCGGGGTTGTCGGCGGGACCGTAGTCGCAGAGTTCGTGCAGAGACGGGTCAACCTCAAAACGGCCGCGGACAAAACTGGTGGCAGCGCCGCCGGGGAGATTGTGCTTTTCAATCAGCAGGGTCTTCATCCCCATCAGCTGGCATTGCAGAGCGGCGGACATACCGGCGTTGCCGGCGCCGACGACAACAATGTCATATTTGGGCATTTGTACATTCCTCCTTAAGAATATTGTTGCGGACCGCGGGAAGAGAAGCCCGCGGTCCGTCTTTCCGACTATTTCTTGCTGCGCGCGGCAAGCATCGCCTTATAGGCGGCAATCGCGTTCTGCAGATCTTCTGTGCCGCAGCAGTAAGTGGATTGCGCCTGCTCAAAGAGCCGGCCGGCATAAAGACCGCCCTCATCGGTGAGATTGACGCCTTTTTTGGCAAAGCGGACTGCGGCCGCAGGGCTTCGGGCAATGGTCTTGGCCATCTTCATGGCGCGGGCGTTCAGTTCCTCCAGCGGAACGACGACCTCTACAAGCCCGATGCGCAGAGCCTCCTGAGCACCCACTTCTTCACCGGTGAGGATCATGCGTTTGGCCTGGCCCACGCCGACAAGGCGTGTCAGGCGTGAGGTTCCGCCCATATCGGGCGAAAGGCCGAGCTGAACCTCCGGCAGCGAGAAACGCGCATCTTCCGAGGCAATGCGGATATCCGCGCCGAGGATAAACTCCAGCCCGGAACCGGTGCAGAGACCCTGCACCGCTGCAATGACGGGATAGTTCTGTTCCTGCCAGAAACCGTAGATCCGCTGCAGCCAGGGAAGCTTTTCCAGCACATAGGCCGAGCTGACCCCCTGCAGGTAGTTCAGATCAATGCCTGCGGAGAAGCACTTGCCGTTGGCGTTGATCACAAGACAGCGGATGCCTTCGGTCTTGGCAATCAGGTCCTCGACTTCGCCGAGTTCTACATAAAAGCCCGCCTCAAAGATGTTGTAGGGAGGACGGTTCAGCGTCAGCACACCGACGCCCTTTTCCGCTGTGAACAGAAAGTAGTTTCCTTCAAACATGTTATTTCCTCCAGAAACGGTGATCCCGGGGCCCTCCCGCCGGCGGCGGGAGGGCTCGGAGATGATTCAGGTGATGTTTGCGCTCTCCTTGTACATCGCGCTGAGGGCCTTGCGGTCGGCCTTGCCGGCTGCGGTACGCGGCAGCTCGTCGATGAAGAGATAGTCGATGGGGATTTTGTAGGGCGCGAGGGACTGACGCAGATACTTCTCAGCCTCTTCGGCGGTCATCGTCTCGCCTTCCTTGAGAACGGTATAGAGTACGGGCGCCTCGCCCTTCTTCGGGTGCACGATGCCGACGGCGCAGGCCTCTTTGACCTTCGGGTTGGCGAACATGGCCTCATCAATTTCACGCGGGAAGACGTTGAAGCCGTTGACAATGATCATGTCCTTTTTGCGGTCCTTGATGAAGATGAAGCCGTCTTCGTCCATCAGCACAACGTCCGCCGTGTAAAGCCAGCCGTCGCGGATCGTGGCTTCGGTGGCCTCGGGATTCTCCCAGTACTTCTGCATGACCTGCGGGCCGCGGCAGATAAGCTCGCCCGTCTCGCCCGGTGCCACGGGGGTTTTCCCATCCACGGCGTCAACCACGACGAGGTCGGTATCCGGCACGGCAACGCCGACAGATCCCGCCTTCCGGACATGCATCGGGTTGATGGTCAGGATGTTGGAGGTCTCGGACATGCCGTAGCCTTCCACGATGGTGGCGCCGGTCTTGGATTCCAGCTGCTCCATCACGGCGACCGGGCAGGGCGCCGAGCCGCAGAACACACCCTTCAGCGAGGTGATGTCCGCCTCGCCGGCCTGGACCTGCGGGGTGTTCAGCAGGCCGATGAGCATGGCCGGAACCGCTGCAAAGATGGTGGGTTTGTTCTTGACGATCTCAGCAAGCAGAGCGTCCGGCGCCGGCTTCGGGACGACAATGATCGTGCCGCCGTTTGTGAGGGTAATGCCGACGTTGGCGTTGAAACCATAGACGTGGTTCAGCGGAATCGCCGCGAGCGTCACGACCTCATCCTTTCCGACGATGGTATAGTTCCGGGTTGTCCACAGCGCAGTGCGGTAGCCCATCGAGTATACCATGCGGTTGGTCAGGACGCAGCCCTTGGGGATGCCGGTTGTGCCGCCGGTGTACTGCAGGCGGATGGGGTCGTCCATGGTGACCTCGATGTCAGGCTCGGTGTTCGGGTGGGTACCGACAAGGGCGTTGAAGTCATACAGACCTTCCACCTGCGGCAGCTCTACAGCGCCCGACGGAAGCTGGAAGGCAATGACGCGCTTAACGGCGCAGTCCGGGTTCTGCAACATAGCGATTGCTTTCGGGGCAAAGGCTGCCATGACGACAACCGTTTCGGCGCCGCTGTCATTGAACTGACCGGTCAGCTCCGGCACAGTGTAAAGGGGATTTGCCGGTACTTCGATCGCGCCGATCTTCCATACGGCGTGCATGGCCAGCAGGTACTGCGGAACGTTGGGCGCCATGATGGCGATGCGGTCGCCTTTTTTGATGCCCAGGTCGAGGAAGGCGTTCGCCAGACGGCGCGCGACGTCGTTGCAGTAGGCGTAGGGCAGGACGAGGTCGCCCAGAACCGCATAGGGCTTCTTCGGGTTCGTTTCGGCCCAGTGGTTGAACCACCATCTGCACGGTTTGTCCTCGTACTCGATCACCTCGGGGATCTCAGGGTCATACTGCTTCCTGGCCAGTTCCCTGTTGCGCAGGGCGGCTTCATCCAGGGCTTTCAGGTAATCTTTCTCACTCATTTTTTTCCTCCTTCATTGGTTTTGTGTTTGTGTATTCAATCCTGCTCGTCAAAGCAGGCAAGATACTCGTTTACGCTGCGGACAAGCCGCTGAAACGCCCCCTCGGCGTCTCCGGCGCGGATAAAGTCCAGATAGCGCTTTGCCAGATGCACGTTCTGGGCGGCGCCGAACCGGAGAATGGAGCGAACCCAGAATTCCAGAATCAGGGATTTGAATTCGTTGAGAAGAAGCGGGAAGAATTCATTCCGGCTCCGGACACAGATGGCGCGATGATACCGGAAGAGAAGGTCGGCCAGTTCTGAAACCTCGTAGCCGGGCTGCTCCAGAAGGGCGTCCGCCTGAGCAAGAATTGCCTCCAGAAACAGGATGTCTTCTTCCGTGTGGTTCGACGCGAGGCGGCGCAGCGCGGCGCCTTCAATCGCGATGCGGGCTTCCATAAAGCTTCTGGTCTGCTTTCGGGTCATGTTCCCGCCGTTAAGACGGATGAGGGCGTTCAGCGTTTCCATGGTGCCGGTTTCCTCATAATTGGCGACGACGGCGCCGCGGCGGGGCGTGATCTCAAGAAAGCCTTTCTGCTCCAGTTCGACAAGTCCGGCATGGATCACGGTTTTGCTGATGCGGGTCTCCTCCTGAAGCTGGCGCTCGGACGGGAGACTGTCACCGACTTTCAGCTTTCCGGTGAGGATCTGTTCCTCCAATTTGCGGACAAACAACTCCTTGCGAGAGGGAACTTCGATGACTCCAATTGACATAAAACAGCTGGTCCGACCAAGAAAAGGTCGGGGCGCTCCTTTCCAAAAAATTCAGACACGATGCGGCAATACGTCAGCAAACACATATGGCCATGAAAAGTATATACCATATTGTACAAAATCGCAAGAGGGAAATCGAAGAAAAATAAAATAAACCGGCAAAATAACCAAATGTGCATCTTGCAAACCAGGACCGCACATGCTATAATGAATCTGCTGGTCGGTCCAGATCTAACGAAACGGACAGTACGACCGGCGGACGCGGAATGATTGAAGATAACGATAAATCCGTCAATACGAAAAAGAACACAGCAGCAGAAAGGAGTACGTATGGGAAACAGCATCCGAAAAATGGCGGTGATCGGCGCCGGAACAATGGGCGCTGCAATTGCCGCATGCGGTGCGCGCGCCGGGCTTGATGTGGTCCTGATGGTCCGCGGCAAGGGGGAAGAGAGCGGAAGTGCGCGCGCTGCGAAAGCGATCGACACCATCCTGAAGAAAGGCGAAATGAAAGGCTCGGCGGAGGAGAGGATCCGCGCGCAGGTTGTACCTGCGGATATGCAGAACGATGCCGGACTCCTCAGGAACTGTGACCTTGTCATTGAGGCGGTTGCGGAAGACCTGGGAGTAAAGCAGAAGACCATTTCGTTTATTTTCGAGAACGCGGGGGAAGAGACTGTCGTCGGGACGAACACGTCGAACATCTCGATCGCGGCCATCGGGGAAGCGCTGAACGATCAGCAGCAGGAGCGGTTTCTGGGGATTCATTTCTTTAACCCCGTGCGCTATATGGACCTGGTCGAACTGATCCCGCATGAGAAAACAGGCGCGGACGTCGTCGAGCGGATCAGACGGCTGGTCAACGACCGCTTCGGGAAGAGCCCGATCCTCTGTAAGGACGCGCCCGGTTTCATTGCAAACCGCATCGGGTCGATGGCGCTGACATCTGTGATGAACGCCACGGTGGACTGCGGCTATGGCTTCGCCAGGGCGGATGCGCTGACCGGGGATCTGATCTTCCGGCCGAAGCAGGGTGCTTTCAAGCTGCTGGATCTGGTGGGCCTGGACATCAGCGTTCATACGGTGGACTACATGAGCAGCGCGGAAATCCCGGCGTATGAAAAACCCTTCCGCAACAGGCCGGAAGTTCTGTACGATATCACCGCGAGAGGTTACCTGGGGAACAAGACCGGAGGAGGGTTCTACCGCAAGGTCAGGGGGCCGAAGGGAACGGAACGCTTTGTATGGGACTACGTCCGCCAGGAGTACATCCCGCTGGAGCGCGAACAGATCCAATCCATCGCCGGGATCAAAGACAAGCGGGAGCGGCTGAGAAGCATGCTGTTCGGGGAGCTGCCGGAGAGCGCCTTTGTGCGGAGGGTGGTTCTGGAACCGATGTGGCTTGCCATGATGCTGGCAGATGAAATCAGCTTTGATTTCAGAGACATCGACGAAGCGATGCGGGGCGGCTATAACTGGCTCAAGGGACCGTTTGAACTCTGCGATCTGCTCGGCGCAGCGGAAGTCATGGAGCTTATGCGGAACCAGGGGCTGAACCCGCCGGACTGGGCGGCCGGGAAAATTGCAAAAGACGGCGCCTTCTATGCCGCCGACACCCGGAAAGCCTCGGCTTACCTGCAGCTTCAGGATGCCGGGAAAGCGGTCTTGATGGAAAACGCGGATGCGGTTCTCTGCGATGCCGGAGACGGAGTGGCGCTCTTCTCGCTCAGGACCAAAGCCAACACCTATACAATTCCGGCGGCGCAGCTGATGCTCGCCGCGGCGGAAGAAGTCGAGCGCAGCGACGCGTTCAGGGCGCTGGTTGTCTGCAATCCGGGTCCGAATCTCGGCGCCGGAGCAAACCTGTATGAAGTGGCCGCGGCCATCGAGGGCGGACAGCTGGACATGCTGGAACAGGGCGTGGAAGTCTTCCAGAAAGCAAATCTCCGCCTGAAATATCTGAAAAAGCCCGTTGTTGTGGCAGCACGGGGTCAGGCGCTGGGCGGCAGCGCGGAACTTATGCTGCATGCAGGCTGTGTGGTGGCGCACCAGGAACTCTATGCCGGGCTTGTGGAGATGGGAGTCGGCTTGGTTCCGTCAGGCGGCGGCTGCGCGGAGCTGCTTTTCCGTGCGACACAGGGCCTGCAGTACGGACAGATGGCGCGGATTATTGCGGCCATCGACGAGCTGGTGCTCCCGGTCGCCCAGGCGAAGTACAGCATGAGCGCCGAGGAAGCGATGAAAAACGGTTATCTGCGCCGGGGCGACCTGATTGTTCCCAAGGCGGACGCGCTGCTGGAGCAGGCGATCGCAACCGCCGTCCGGCTTTCAGACGGCGGCTGGGTTGCGCCGGTGAAGGGAACCGTCACCGCGGCCGGTGAAAGCGGATACACCCACCTGATGGCGACGGTGAATGTGATGCTCAACGGCAGAATGATGACGCCGTATGACGCGGTGATCGTCGAGAAGCTCGCCGGAATCTTCAGCGGCGGAGACGCTCTCGCAGGGGAGCAGATCACCGAAGAAGACGTTCTGTTCCTGGAGAGAAAGGCCTTTATGGAACTCTGCCGAAATGAGAAGACACTGGAACGGATCAAGGGCATGGTAGCGACGGGAAAACCTGTACGCAACTGAGGAGGAGACGGAATGGAAAGAAAGAATGCAGTGATTGTGGCCTACGGCCGCAGTGGGATTGCCAAGGCGATCAAAGGCAGCCTGCGCTATACAGGCTGCGTGGATTTCGGCTCCCAGGTGCTGAAGGGAATTCTGGCAAAGAACCCGGGCTTTGACCCGGAACTGGCGGAGGATCTGATCTGCGGCTGCGCGATCCCGGAGGCGGAGCAGGGGCTGAACATCGGACGTCTGCTGGCCGACAGCTCCGGGTTCCCGCTCTCCACAGCGGGGCAGACGGTGAACCGCTTCTGCTCATCCGGGCTGCAGTCGATCGCGAGCGCTGCCAACGCCATTATGGCGGGGCAGGCCAGGTGTATTGTGGCCGGCGGACTGGAGAACATGAGCAAGGTGCAGATGCACCGGGTGGCGATCATTCCGGACAGCGTCAGCTTCGGATCCTGGCCGGACAACTTCGATACCATGGGAATCACAGCGGAGAATGTGGCGGAAAAGTACGGGATCTCCCGGGAGCGGCAGGATGCGTTCTCCTGCGAAAGCCACCGCAAGGCCGCGGCGGCGATTCAGGCAGGAAAATTCAAGGAAGAGATCATCCCGGTGCTGGCGAAAAGGCCGGCGGTGAAGGAAGACGGTACGCCGGGGTATGAGACCGTCCTCTTTGATACCGACGAATGCGTTCGGGCAGATTCGACGCCGGAAGCGCTGGCAAAGCTCAAACCGCTCTTCCGGATGGGCGGTACGGTCACCGCCGGCAACTCGTCTCAGATGAACGATGCGGCTGCCTTTGTCATCCTGATGGAAGAAGAGTTTGCCAGAGAACAGGGGCTGACGCCGATTGCGCGTTTCGTGAGCTTCGCGGTTCGGGGCGTTCACCCGGGTTACATGGGCATCGGTCCGGTCGAGGCGATCCCAAAAGCGCTGGATATTGCGGGAATGGAGCTGAAAGATATTGAGCTGATAGAGCTGAACGAAGCCTTTGCCGCTCAGTCGCTCGCCTGTATCGACCTGCTCGGCCTGGACGAGAGCATTGTAAACGTCAACGGCGGAGGCATCGCCTTCGGTCACCCCCTCGGCTGCACCGGGGCATACCTGACCATGAAGCTCATCGGAGAACTGAAACGGCGTGGACAAAAGCACGGGCTGGTATCCATGTGTATCGGCGGCGGCATGGGCGCTGCCGGGATCTTTGAGATGGTCTGAGAGAAGGAGGAGCATAAACTGCAATGAAAACCAGAGTAACGGAACTGTTTGGAATCGAGGCGCCGATCATCTGCGGCGGCATGCTTTGGGTGACGGATGCAAAACTGTGTGCTGCAGTCTCCGAGGCGGGCGGCCTGGGCTGCCTCACGGCGGACCAGTACACCAGCGGGAGAGAACTGCAGGATGCAATCCGAGAGGTCAAGGCGCTTACGGACAAGCCGTTCGGCGTCAACATCACCCTGATGAAGAGCTTTCGGATCACCCAGGAGACCTTTATGGACTTCTTCAAAGTCTGCGCGGAGGAAAAGGTCGCGAATATCGAGGTCTCCGGCCTGTTTGCGACGGACTTTATCCCCCTGCTGCACGCAGCCGGGGTCAGGATCACGCACAAGGTCGGCGCGGTGCGCCATGCGGTCAAAATCGAGAAGCTCGGATATGACGCGGTGATCGTCGCCGGCGTCGAGGAGGGCGGTCATCCGCTTTCCGATAACGTGGCCACGTCCGTGCTCCTGCCGAAGGTGGCGGAGAGCGTCAGCATTCCGGTGATTGCGACCGGCGGTATGGTGGACGGGAAATCGCTTGCCGCCGCCCTCTGCCTCGGCGCAGACGGAATCATGATGGCAACGCGCTTCCTGGCATCCGAAGAGTGCTGGGTGCATGACAACATCAAGAACTGGATCGTGGCGCTGAACGAGACCGACACAGAGCTCTTCTGCCACACCACCCTCCAGGCGCGCGGCGTTAAGAACAGTGTTCTTCAGAAGGTGAACGAACTGGAGCGCAACGGCGCGGACCAGTCGGAGATCGTCAGAGCGGTTTCCGGCAAGAAGCTTCGCCAGGCGCTGACAGACGGCGACACGGAGGGAGCGGCCTTCCTGTTTGGGCAGAGCATCGGACGCATCCGCGAGGTGAAGTCCTGCAAGGCCATCATCGACGACACCATGGCGGAAGTGGCAGCGACGCTGTGTGAAAAGGCAGCGCTGATGAACTGAGAGGGCGCGAAATGGACCAGAAACAGAGAACACCCCTATATCGCGCAGAGGACGGCGTCGCGTGGCTGACCTTGAACCGGCCGGAGACACTGAACTCTTTTACGCAGGACTTTGTCCTGGAGATCGATGACGCGATACAGAAAGCGGATACGGACAGCGCGGTGCGGGTCCTGGTTGTGACGGGAGAGGGACGGGGATTTACCTCGGGAGGAAATCTGTCCGAGCTTGCGGAGATGAACAGGGACCGGCAGCGGGCGATCTATGACGTCGACTCTACCGCGGACATGGTACGCCTTCTGTATAACGTCAAAAAGCCGGTGATTGCGGCAATCAACGGACCCGCTTTCGGCGCGGGGATCGCCATGGCCATGGCCTGTGATATCCTCATTGCTTCCGAAAAAGCGCAGTTCGGATATTCCTTTACCGGGCTGGGCTTCTGCCCGGACAGCGGCGCGACCTGGTTCCTGACGCAGAAAGTCGGTTACAACAAGGCCTGCGAGATTCTGTTTTCGGCGAAGACGCTGAAAGCGGAAGAGCTTCTGAACCTCGGGCTTGTGAACCGGGTGGTGGGTGCGGAAGAGCTGCTGCCGGTGACGGAACAGATCGCCCGCCGGATCGCAGCCGGTCCCTCGCTGGCCCTGATGCTGCAGAAGCGAGTCCTGCGCAACGCGGTAACGACCACATTCGAACAGAACCGGGATTATGAGGCGGTCAGCCAGATCTTTGCCTCACAGACGGACGACTGTGCGGAAGGCCTGGCGGCGGCACTGGAGCGCAGGAAACCGAACTTCCGGGGGAAATAATACAGCCTGAAGCGCCCGGATCCGCAGGATAAAACAAATACCGATGGAGGTAGCGGAATTGAGCTGGAGAGAATCCTACGAGGCAAAATTCAAAACCGCCGAAGAAGCAATGCAGGTGATCAGGGACGGCGATCATGTGGCGTACGGAGAGTTTGCCATGGCGTCCATGTTTCTGGACGCGGCTTTTGCGGCACGTGTTCCAGAGCTGCACGATATCATTCTTCGTTCCACGACCTGCCCCTTCCCGCCGAAGGCGGTGCTGGCGGACCCGAAGATGGAGCACCTGATGTACAACGACTGGCATTTTTCTCCGGCCAGCAGAAAACTCTGCGACAATGGCCTGTGCCGATACATCCCGATGAATTATCACCAGGGACCGGAGACCATACGCCGGGGCTTTGTAAAGCCTGTCGATGTGCTGATGCTGATGGTTTCCCCGCCGGATGAGGACGGATATGTAAGTCTCGGAACCTCATCATCCATCACGCCCACATATCTGGAGGGCGCAAAATACGTGATCGCCGAAGTGAATGACAGAGTGCCGAGGACCTTCTGTGATGCATCGAGCAGGGTACATGCCTCCAGAATCGACTGTTTTGTGCAGGGACCGAACAGACCGATCATCGAAGCGCCCACCCCGCCGCCTACGGAGGTGGATCGGAAGATCGCCGAACTGGTTGTCGGGCTGATCGGAGACGGCGCCTGTATCCAGCTCGGAATCGGCGCCATGCCAAACGCCGTCGGCGAGCTGATCGCGCAGTCCGGACTGAAAGACCTCGGCGTGCACACGGAGATGCTCTGCGACGCCTATGTATCCATGGCGGAGGGCGGCTGCATCAGCGGAAAATACAAGACCACCGACCCCGGCAAGATCGTCTACACCTTTGCGATGGGAACCGGGAAACTCTATGATTTCCTGGACGGGAACCCGGACTGCCTTCTGGCGCCGGTGGATTACACCAACGACCCCTATATCATCGCAAAGAACGACAACATGGTCTGTCTGAACAACGCCATCGAAGTTGACCTCTACGGCCAGGTTGCCTCGGAGACTTCCGGCCCGAGACAGATCTCCGGAACCGGCGGTCAGTTGGACTTCATTTCCGCTGCCGCGCGGTCCAGGAACGGAAAGGGTCTCATCTGTCTGTCATCGACGTATACGAGGCATGACGGGAGCCTGCATTCCAGAATTCTCCCGTTCTTCGAACCGGGGCAGATCGTGACGGTTCCGCGCAGCTACACACATTATGTGATCACGGAATACGGCATTGCGGATCTGCGGGCAAAAACGACATGGGAACGGGCCGAGGAACTGATCTCGATCGCCGATCCCGTCTTCCGGGAAGAGCTGATCCATCAGGCGGAGAAGCTGGGACTTCGGATCAGAAAGGTCAGAGAGTGAGGAACGACATGAAGAGAAGGCTGAATACAAGAATCACTGAGATGCTGGGGATCGAGTATCCGATCCTGTCCGGGGCCATGCAGTGGCTGGCCAAAGCGGAGCTCGTCGCTGCCGTATCGAATGCGGGAGGTCTCGGCGTGATGTCGTCTGCGACTTTCCCGACCGCAGAGGCGCTGCGGGCCGAGATCAGAAAATGCCGGGAACTGACGGACAAACCCTTTGCCGTGAACCTCACCCTGATGCCGTCCCTGGCGCCTCCCGACTATCCGTCCTACATCCGGGTATGCATCGAGGAGGGAATCCGAATCATGGAGACTTCTGGGCGCGCGCCGGAGCCCTACATGGCGGCCATGAAAGGCGCGGGCATGATCGTGATCCACAAGTGCACGGTCGTCAAGCACGCGCTCAAAGCCCAGAAGATCGGCTGTGATGCGGTCATCATGGACGGCACGGAAGCGGCCGGGCATGTGGGCGAGAACGACATCGGATCCATCGCGCTGTGGCCTGCGGCGGTGGATGCGCTTGACATCCCGGTGATCGCCTGCGGCGGCGTCGGAGACGGCAGAGGTCTCGCGGCGGCTTTGATGCTGGGCTGCGAGGGGGCAACGGTCGGAACCAGATTCTTCCTCTCAGAGGAAGCGCCCGCTCTGGCGGCCGGAAAGCAGATGGTTGCCGAAAAACTGGATGAAACCGGAACGGCGCTGGTGCTTCGCCGGTTTACGAATACGACCCGTGTGCTGAATAACGGCCTTGCGGTCAAAGTGAAGCAGCTGGAAGAGAGCGGAGCTCCCTTTGAAGAGATTGCGCCCTATGTATCCGGGCGCCGGTTGAAGACCGCTTTCGAGACAGGAGACCTGAACGACGGGGTTCTGACCATCGGCCAGATCAGCGGGATTCTTCATGACGTGAAGCCCGTGAAGCAGATCATGGACGATATGATCGAGCAGTGCTTTCGGTGCATGGAACGATACAGAGAATAATCCGGGAGAAAAAACGGAAAACCGCCGGGGAAGTGAGACGGAATCTCATTTCCCCGGCGGCTGCCGTTTTATGGGTTATTCAGGCGTATATACTGTCTATAGCGACAGGCCGTTATCCCTTGCGAATGATTTTGATGCTCTTCTTTGCCACGTTCTTGAGAAGCGGACCGACCTTGTCCTCGCAGCGGATCATGGTCGAAGCCTCCGGAACATCGCGCTCCAGGTGGATGGCGTCGAACATGCACTTTGTGGTGCACAGGCCGCAGCCGATGCAGCGGTTCCGGTCCACAACGCTGACGCCGCAGCCCAGGCAGCGGCTGGCTTCCGCCTTGACCTGCTCTTCGGTAAAGGTGAGACGGTCATGCTCGAAGGAGCGCGCCTTGCTGGCATCATGCAGGATCGGCTGACGGGCCGGACGGTCAAAGCAGTCAATGCCGAAGACCAGGTCATCCTTGTTGAGCTCGTAGAACTCGCGGAGGTTGCGGCCGACGGTGAGGCTCTGACCTTCGTTGACAAAGCGGTGCAGAGACTCGGCGCCCTCACGGCCTGCGGCAATGGCGTCGATGGCGAACTTCGGTCCGGTGTAAACATCGCCGCCGACGAAGATGTCCTTCTGCGCGGTCTGGTAGGTGACGGAATCGGCAACGGCATTGCCCTTCTTGCCGGTTTCAAGCGCGCCGACGTCCAGCGTGCCCCAGTCGATGGCCTGGCCGACAGCGGCGATGACCGAACTGACCTCGAGGGTCTCGAACTTGCCGGTGCCGACGGGTTTACGGCGTCCTTTTTCATCCGGCTCGCCAAGCTCCATGATCTCGACCTTGAGACCGGCGACCTTGCCGTCCTTGCCCTCGATCTCAACCGGAGCGTTCAGGAAGCAGAACTTTACGCCCTCTTCTTTGGCTTCTGCGACTTCTTCCCTGTCGGCCGGCATCTCGTCTTCGCTGCGGCGGTAAACCACATAGGTCTCGGCGCCGAGGCGTACCGCAGTGCGGCAGACGTCCATCGCGACATTGCCGCCGCCGATGACGGCGCATTTTTTGCCCAATTTGGGCTTCTTGCCGAGGTTGACCTCACGCAGGAAGTCGACGCCGCCGAACACGCCCTTCAGCTCTTCACCGGGGATGTTCAGCTTGGAGCTCTTCTGTGCACCGATGGCGACATAGAAGCCCTTATAGCCCTGTGCGCGGAGCTCATCAATGGTGATGTCCTTGCCGACCTCGGTGTTCATCCGGAAGTGGACGCCCATCTTCTCCAGCACTTCGATCTCGCCCTTCAGGGCAGCGCGGTCCAGACGGTAGCTGGGGATGCCCATGACAAGCATACCGCCCGGCTGCGGGTTGCGGTCGAAGACGGTGACGTTCTCATAACCCATGCGGGCCAGATAGTAGGCGCAGCTGAGACCGGCGGGGCCTGCGCCGATGACGGCGACCTTCTGGTCGTAGGGCTTGTCGATGGGACGGCGATAGAGCCGGGCGGGGACATAGCGGTCGTCGCTCTTCAGATCCTGCTCGGCGATGAACTTTTTGATCTCGTCAATGGCGAGGGCCTTGTCCATCATGCCGCGGGTGCAGGCGTCTTCGCAGCGGCGGTTGCAGACATAGCCGCAGACGGAGGGGAAGGGGTTGTCCTGCTTGATGAGCTCAAGGGCTTCGCGATAGCGGCCTTCTTTGGCCAGCTTGATGTAGCCCTGAATGGCGATGTGCGCGGGACATGCGGTCTTGCAGGGGGCGGTGCCGGACTCGTGGCAGTTCTTGCGGTTGTCAACAACATAGTTCGGGTTCCACTTGTCCTTGCCCCACTTCAGACCGGGCAGCTCCTGCTGCGGATACTGAACTTCGCCGTTTTTGGTGCAGAGCTTCTGCCCCAGCTTTACCGCGCCGGCGGGACAGACTTCAACGCATTTGCCGCAGGCGACGCAGTTGTCCTTGTTGATGTGGGCGCGGAAAGAGGAAGCGGACATGTTCGGCGTGTTGAAATACTGGCTGGTGCGCAGAGCAAAGCAGACGCCCAGATCGCAGTTGCAGAGACCGAAGATCTTATCCTGACCGTCAATGTTAGTCACCTGATGGACATAACCGTTGTCTTCCGCGCGCTGGCAGATCTGCAGAGCCTCTTCCTTGGTGATGGGGCGGCCTTTGCCGGTCTCAACCAGGTAAGTGGCAAAGTCGCCGAGACCGATGCAGCAGTCGTCCTGGATTTCACCCGAGCCCACACCGTACAGACGGCGGGCGTTGCGGCAGGAACAGTAGCCAACAGAGAGGCTGCCCTCATACTTGTCCAGCCAGTGGGAAATGTGCTCAATGGAAATGGATGTGTTTGTCGCGTTGATGGCTTTTTCAACCGGGATGACATGCATGCCGATTCCGTTGCCGCCGGGAGGCATCAGGTGGGTCTTGCCCTCCAGCGGGAGGAAGGTCATCTTGTCGAAGCTGTCAGCCAGCTCGGGGTACTTCTCGACCTGGTCCAGCACCATGTTGGTCATCTCGGCAATGCCGGGAACGAACAGCTGGACATACCACTGTTTCTCGTGCTGCGGGTTTTCCCAGTTGTACTCGACAATGCCGTGGTTGGCGGCATCGGTGAGCAGCTCTTCCACCCGCTTCTCCGTCTTTTTGGTGAGTTTTGCGATTTCGGCGGTGGTCTTGGGTTTGCGCAGGCCCATCTTCAGCATGACCTCGGCGATTTCATCGTTCGTGCATGCGCGGTCGAGGATGATATACTCCGGGTCTTCTTCCGTGAGCTTCTTCACCCCGAATTTGTACGGAAGACGGTCGGTGATCATTTTGCCGAGTTCGAACAAAATTTCTCTTGCCATGTGCCTCTCTCCTTTTTTGTGTTGTATTTTGATTATTGTCATTGTGATTTTTGACACAAATATACATTTTCATTGTCGCACAAAATACCGGAAAAAACAACCGGTATTTTCGGGAAAGAGTCCCTACAAAACCGGAAATGTGTATGGTATACGGGAGAGGAAAGATCGCCGTTGACTTTTTCGGCGCTTGCGATTAGAATCATAAGGCTTTTGCCCCGGCCCGGGAGAAGGGTCAGGAGCGAGATCACAAGCAAGGAGCCATACTTGAACATATGAATCAGAAAGAACTCGGCGAGATCCGCCGCCGCATCCGTCCGGAACACAACAGCATCCACCATATTTACGGCTGCTATGTCAACACCAATAAGGAGATCATTTCCACCTTTGACGAGTCCCTCGGCCTGCTGAGCCGGGAGGAGATCGAAAAATACCTCGGGCTGCTGAAGAAGACCCTCTCCGGCGCACTGGGGAAGAACCTGCTGGACATCTCCTTTGCCACCAGGCAGGTCATGGACAGCGAGGAGCACCGCCTGCTCTCCGCCCTGCGCAAGAGCGGGCTGGAGGACGCCGCGCTGCGGGACGCCTTCTACCGCTGCATCATCGACCACATCGACATGGAGGATCAGAACTATCTGATCCTGATGGCCTATGACGTCTACGACGTGCCTCACTACGGCAAGGACGGCGAAGAGGACGACCGCGGCGATGTGTACAAATACATGCTCTGCTGCGTCTGCCCGGTGAAGCCCGGGAAGGCGGAGCTGGGCTATGTGGCGGACGAAAAGCGCTTTCACAGCTCCGTGATCGGCCAGATTGTGGCTGCGCCGGAGCTGGGCTTCCTGTTCCCGACCTTCGACGGCCGCGCGGCGAATATTTATAACGCGCTGTTCTATTCCAAAAACATCAATGCCGGGCACGAGGACTTTGTGGACGCGGTGTTCCGCACGCCGGTGCCCATGTCCGCGGGGCAGCAGAAGGAGAGCTTCAACGAGACGCTGACCGGTGCGCTGGACAAGGGCTGTACCTTCGACGTGGTGCAGGCGGTGCATGAACAGCTGAACGAGCGCATTGCCGTCTACAAGGAGACCAAAGACCCCGAGCCGATGACCGTCTCGGTCGAGGAGATGGGCGAGATCCTGGAAAACAGCGGCGCCACGCCGGAACAGGTGGAGGCCTTCCGCACCGGCTGCACCGAGGCCATGGGAGAGGATGCGGTCCTGAGGCCGGGCAACCTCACCAGCACCAGCCGGATGGAGATTGCCACGCCGGAAGTGAAGATCACCATGAACCCGAAGTACAGCTATCTGGTGGAGGCAAGAGTCATCGACGGGAAAAAGTATATCCTTGTCTCCGCGGACGCGGGGGTCGAGCTCAACGGCGTGCCGGTGGACATCCGGGACTGACAGGGACCGGCAGAAGCTGAAAACAGGCGGAAAACGCCGCCGTTTTTGATCAAAAGCGCACAAGAAAAGCCTGCCGTTTGATGTACAATTTTGGTAAAGTTAAGATATTGTAAACAGAAAAAACATTTGCTATAATCCGGACTGTAATAAAAGTAGAGGCGCGTATTGTCAAGAGTACCTCAGTTCGCAAAGGAGAGCGGCAATCTCCGGGCTGCGGGAAAGGGGCGTACGCCGAAGGGGGACGCTGCCTGAGTCCTGCCTGGGCATATGCAGAACATGCATATGACTGTCGCATCATTGCGGAGAGCTAATTATTACAGAACATCGGAATCGGCACGCCGGAGCAGGACGGCGGGCGAATTCCATGATTATGTGTGATTACCCACAAAGCAGTTGGTGCGACATGACACCAACTGCTTTTCACTTTATTCAGTAAAGGAGTAAAAAGTATGGATTCCGTTTATGTTGGTGCATGGTCGCTTGTCCCGCCGGTTGTGGCGATTGTACTGGCGCTGATTACCAAGGAGGTTGTCTTCTCCCTGGTAGCCGGCGTTCTGTCCGGGACACTCATCTATGCCATTGCATCGGGGCTGAACCCTGTCGTCGCCCCGGTGAACGTGATGTTCGAGCTGATCATCAACCGCGCAGATATGTATATTATGCTGTTCTGCTTCCTGCTTGGCTCGCTGGTTTACCTGATTAACGCCTCCGGCGGCGCCAAGGCCTACGGCCGCTGGGCCTCCGGCGTCATCAAGTCCAAGAGACAGTCCACCCTGCTGACGACTTTCCTTGGCTGCCTGATCTTTATCGACGACTACTTTAACGCCCTCACGGTCGGTTCCGTCATGAAGCCGGTCACTGACCGCTACCAGGTGAGCCGTCCGAAGCTGGCCTACCTGATCGACTCCACCTCTGCGCCGATCTGCATCCTGGTCCCCATCTCAACCTGGGGCGCTGCGGTCGGCGGCTACATGGTCGATACGGGCGTGTTCAAGTCCGGCATCTCGGGCTTCATGGCCATGGTGCCGTATAACCTTTACGCGATCCTCTGCCTGCTGATGGTCATTCTGATCTGCGTATTCTCCTGGGACTTCGGTCTGATGCACCGGTTTGAGAAGAAGGCCGCCCGCGGCAACCTCTCCGCCACGGCGGATCAGGACTACGAGAAGATGGAGACGCCCACCAACGCGACGCTTTGGGACATGATCCTCCCGATCCTGGTGCTGGTTGTCGTCTCGATTCTGGCCATGATGTACATCGGCGGCTTCTGGAGCGACGATCCCTCCGTGGCCGGACAGTTCGGCCCCTCCCTCGGCAACAGCGTTTCCGGTCAGGCACTGACTTGGGGATCCTTTGCGGCGCTGCTCTTCACGCTGTTGCTCTATGTCCCCCGCAAGATCATGTCCTTCCACGAGTTCTTTGACGGCATGATCAAGGGCATGGAGCCCATGATCACCGCCGGCGTCATCCTGCTTCTGGCCTGGGCCATCGGCGGCGTCTGCCGCGAGCTGCTGAGCACTCCGGAATATGTGAGCAATCTGTTCCAGACGCTGGGCGTGCCCGGTGCGATTCTGCCCGTCATTGTCTTTATCTTTGCAGCGTTCCTGAGCTTCTCCACCGGCACGTCCTGGGGTACCTTCGGCATCCTGCTGCCCATCGTGGCACCGGTTGCCCAGACCATCGCGCCGGAACTCACCGTCGCCGCCCTCGCCGCCACGCTGGCCGGCAGCATCTTCGGCGATCACTGCTCGCCCATCTCCGACACGACGATCCTCTCCAGCACCGGCGCCAGCTGCAACCATCTGGACCATGTGAACTCCCAGATGCCCTATGCCCTGACGATTGCCGCCTGCAGCCTGGTTGGCTATATCCTCATCGGCCTCACCGGCAACGGCGTTCTCGGCCTGGTCGTCTCCGCCGTTCTGCTGGTTGCGGTCGTCTATGCGCTGCACCGCGTCGCGGAGAAGAACTACGTCGAACCCGCGGAGGCTTAATCCGATTATGTTCAAAGAGACAGTCCAACTGCCTGACGGTTCCCTCATGCCCCGCCTGGGGCAGGGAACTTGGCAGATGGCCGAGGACGACGCAAAGATGGAGCGGGAGATCGCCGGGCTGCGGCACGGCTTCGATCTGGGCTTCCGGCTGATCGATTCGGCGGAGATGTACGCCGACGGCAAGTCCGAACTGCTTGTGGGGAAAGCCCTGGAGGGCTATCGCAGGGAGGACCAGTTTATTGTGACCAAGGTCCTGCCGGAAAATGCCAACCGGAAGCGGATCTATTCCAGTCTGGACCGCTCGCTCTGCCTGCTGGGGACGGATTACGCCGACCTGTACCTGCTGCACTGGCGGGGCGACAGCGACCTCGGCGAGGTCGCCGCCTGCATGGAGGACCTGAAGGCCAGAGGGAAAATCCGGCGCTGGGGCGTCTCCAACTTCGACGTGCAGGATATGGAAGACCTCTGGCAGGTCCCGGACGGGAAAAACTGCTGCGTCAATCAGATCCTTTACAACCTGGGCAGCCGTGGTGTAGAATATGACCTGGTACCCTGGCAGAGAGAAAAGGGGGTCCCCTTTATGGCCTACTGCCCGGTGGGGCAGGCAGGCGCCCTCGTGACCCAGGACCGCGTCTCCAAGGAGATGATGGTCCGCGACCCGAACGTCAGAGCGGTGGCCGAGCGCCACGGCTGCTCGATCGTTCAGGTCCTGCTGGCCTTTGTGCTGCGGCTGGAGGACTTCGCCGCGATGCCGAAGGCGGTCGGCTTCGACCATATTGAAGAAAATTACGCCGTCAAACAGATCTCTCTGACGGAGGAGGACATTGAACAGCTGTCCCGGTCTTTCCCCGCACCGACAGAGAAGATCCCGATGGAAAAGTATTGAGTTTTGACCCCGACTCGGGAAAAGGAGACGATACCATGACAGACAGAGTACAGCGCATGAGAGAGAAGTACTTCAACTCCAGACCCTGCATCACCGCCGAGCGCCTGGTCCTCCAGACCGAGGCCTATAAACGCTTTGCCGGCGACGCTGCACCTGTCTTCCGCGCCAAAGTCGTGAACTATATCATGGAGCACATGACCACGCTGATCATGGACGATGAGCTCATCGTCGGCACCCCGACCAACAAATACCGCGGGGCCAATCTCCATCCCGAGTTCCAGTCCGCGGAGAAGTTCTATCTCCAGGACATTGACGAGTTCCCGGTCAGAAAGTGCGACCCCTACGACGTCGCCCCCGAGGACCGCGAGCTCATCGTCAGCACCCTGCAGGACTACTGGATCGGCCGCTCCATGGAGGACGAGGCCAGCCGCGTCCTGCCGCCGGATATCGAGAAGGCACGGCGCGAGGACCTGATCTCGGTCGGCCTGCGCAACGGCGTCTCGGGCGAGACCACCTGTGACCACGAAAAGCTTCTGACGGTCGGTCTCCGCGGTTATATGGAAGAGTGCCGCGCCAACATCCTCGCGACCCGGAGCCAGAGCACCCGTGACCAGGGGAAGATCGACTTCTGGAATGCCTGCATCATCCAGTGTGAGGGCCTCATCACCTATGCCCACCGCATGGCGGAGGAGGCCGAACGCCAGGCGGAAGCCTGCCGGGATCCCGAGCGCCGGGCTGAACTTCTGCAGATTGCGGAAAACTGCCGCGTCGTCCCCGAGAACCCGCCTCAGACCTTCTGGCAGGCGCTGCAGATGGTGTGGTTTGCGCATGTCTATTTCCATATCGAGGTCTGCACCACAGCCTGCGGTTTCGGGCGCTTTGACCAGTATATGTGGCCCTTCTACCGGAAGGACGTGATCGAGGAGCAGAATATCAGCGCCGGCCGTGCGCTGGAACTGCTGGAATGCCTGTATCTGAAGGCCTGTGAGGTCTATGAGGTGCGCGACCGCTGGTACGCCTCGTCCTTTGCCGGCTACCCGATGTGGCAGATCCTGGTGGTTGGCGGCCAGACCCCGGACGGACGGGACGCCACCAACGACCTCAGTTATCTCTGCCTGGACGCCGCGGCCGAGATGCAGACGACTCAGCCTGTCCTCGCCCTGCGGGTGTGGAGGAATACGCCGGAATCGCTGGTCCGGAAGGGCTGCGAGATGGTGCAGGCGGGTATGGCCAACCCCGGCTTCTTTAACGACGAGGCAGCCATGAAGATGTCCCTCGGCAAGGGCTGCTCCGAGGAAGAGGCCAGAGACTGGACCATCGTCGGCTGCATCCAGCCGGGACCCGGCGGCGGTACGACCGACGGCTCGCCGGACGCGGGCTATGTGAACGCCCCGAAGGTGCTGGAGCTGGTGCTCCACAACGGCGTGGACCCCGCGACCGGTGACCTGATGGGCCTGCAGACCGGCGACCCGAGAGACTTCAAAAACATCGAAGAGCTCAAGGACGCGGTCAAGAAGCAGCTGCTGTACTTCTATGACAAGATCCGTATCGGCTACAACATGATGCAGCCCTATCACGCGATGCGCTATCCGGTGATTTTTGCCTCCATGGTAACCAGGGGCTGTGTAGAGACGGGGCGCTCGGTCCAGCAGGGCGGGGCCAAGTACTCCACAGCGGGCATGTTTGTGACCGGCGCGGCGAACCTCGCCGATTCCCTCGTCGCCATCGAGAAGTGCGTCTACGAGGACCGCGATCTCAGCATGGACGAGCTGATCCGCGTGCTGGACAAAAACTTTGAGGGCGAGGAGAGAACCCGCCAGCTGCTTATCAACAAACCGGCCAAGTTCGGCAACGACGACGAGCATGTGGACGAGGTCTATAGCGAGATGCTTCAGTTCATCGCCTCCAATGTCCAGTCCTGGCACGATTCCCGCGGCGGTTATTACTCCTTCTCCAACCTGTCCCAGACCGTGAACGTGTCCCACGGTGCGGTCTGCGGCGCGACCCCGGACGGACGCCTCGCGGGCGAGGCCTTCTGCGACAACGCCTCCCCCATGATGGGGCGCGATCTCAAAGGGCCCACCGCCACGGTCAAGTCCGTGGCCTCCACCGGCATGGAGAACTTCCACGACGGCGCGCTCTTCAACATCCGCTTTGACCCCCAGGGCGTCAGCGGCGAGAAGGGCCTGCAGAGCATCGAGGGCGTCATCCGGACCTTCTTCCAGTATGGCGGCGAGCATATCCAGATCAACGTGGTAGACGACGAGACCCTGCGCGCGGCCCAGGAGCATCCGGAAAACTATCGCGGCCTGATGGTACGCGTGGCCGGCTACATGGCCTACTTTACCGAGCTGGACCGGGATGCACAGAACTCCATCATCTACCGCACCACCCACTTCCGCGAGGCCTCCTGAGCGGTGATGAAGGAAGCACAGGAACTGCGCGCTCTGATCGGCGGGATCCAGAAGTTCTCCACCGACGACGGCCCCGGTATCCGGACGACGGTTTTTCTCAAGGGCTGTCCGCTGCGCTGCCGCTGGTGCCATAACCCCGAGCTCATCTCGCCCGAGCAGCAGATCATCCGCATGCCGAACAGCTGTATCCGCTGCGGCTGGTGCCTGGAGCACTGCCCGCAGAAGGCGATCTTTGTGAACGAGGACAAGGAGATCGATATCGACCGTTCTCTCTGCGACGGCTGCATGGTCTGCGTCAGGGGCTGCTTTGCCGAGGGCCTGCGGGCGGTCGGGAAAGAGATGACCCCCGTCGAGGTCATGGCGGAGGTCGTGAAGGACAGGCAGTTTTATGAGAATACCGGCGGCGGCATGACCGTGAGCGGCGGCGAGCTGCTGAGCCATTGGGAGTTTGCGGCGGAGCTTATCTGGCTCGCGGCGGAAGAGGGGATCCGGGTCTGCCTGGATACCTCCGGCTGCGGCGACAGCGATGCTCTGATGCGCCTTGCCTCGGCGGCGAACGTGACCGAGATCCTCTACGACATGAAGTGCATTGACCGGGAGCGCCACAAGGAGCTCACAGGACTGGATAACGACCTGATCCTCCGGAACCTTGTCATGCTGGCGGAGGACGATGCGCTGCGGGCAAAGCTTCATATGCGCATGCCCCTGATCCGCGGCCTGAACGACGACCGGGAACTGATGGAGCGGACAGCGGCTTTCTACCGGGAGCACCGGCTCCCGCGGGTGACGCTGCTGCCGTACCACAGCCTCGGCGTGACCAAGGCAAAGCACGTCGGAGGGGAGCAGGAAAAGTTTGAGGCCCCTCCGGAAGAGCTGGCCGAAGAATACCGGGCCCTGTTTGCGTCCATCGGCATGCAGGCCGAGATCTCCGGCATCGGAAGAAAGTGAATCAGAAAGAAACAGCCAGGCTCCCTGCGGAATAGCGACCCGCAGGGAGCCTGGTATCGCTTTTGATTGTGATAGGGAAATGCAGCTCGAAAAGGCGATGCCCCTTGTGTATGAGATGAAGTTATGATAAAATCCGTGCTGCAGAGAGCAGGGACCACGATGAAGAAAGCGCGTGTGGGATATAGAGGTGAAAGATAGTGGTTTTCAAAGAAACGGAATTTACATTAAAAGATGGGCGGAGAGCAATATTGCGCAGCCCTTGTGAAGATGACGCAGAAGAAATGCTCCGGTTCATTATCAAGGCCTCTGGTGAGACCGAGTTTTTGATGAAGTATCCAGAGGAGTATTCCGACTTCACCCTGGAACAGGAAAAGGCCTTTCTCCGTGAGGGTTACTGCAATCAAAATGGGCTGATGATTGTCTGTACGGTGAACGGTAAAATCGCCGGGAGCTGTCAGATCTCTTTCTGCACAGGATTGAAAGATCGTCACAGGGCGTCTGTTGCCATCGCACTTCTGCAGGAGTATTGGAACCTTGGAATCGGAACGAGGATGTTCGAGGCTCTGATTCAAACAGCCAGAGACCGCAATGAAGTCCGTCAGATTGAGCTTGATTTCATCGAAGGGAACAGCCGGGCAAGGAGTCTGTATGAGAAAATGGGCTTTCGCATCACAGGAGTTAAGCCGGACGCTATACGGATGAAAGACGGTACTTTTTTGAATGAGTACATGATGATGAAACGGTTGTAATTCTGGCATTTCCGATATTTGGGATGACTACACGTTCCTATTAAAAAACGGTTGACATCCAGGCCCGTTTTGCTATAATAACAGTGGGTGGAGAACTGCCCGGTGGACTGACACCTAAAATCCGAAATGCATGCCGGACGTATGTGCCGGTGGTTGGCAGGCAACGGAAAAACCTGTGCTCATATCGGACGAATGTGCCGATAGCTGGCGGACAGCGGAAAAATCAGTCAATAAAAGGGTAAGTATGCTGCGCTACGGCGCATCTGCTTGCCCTTTATCATTAATCAGTGAGCGGCTGCGATGGAAAAGAAAGATGCGATCAGAGTACTGTCAGAGTGTGCCAAACTGTATAAGGCTCATCTTCTGAATAAAAATATACTTATCATCTTTGATACAAAGAACGGACTTGAATACTTTGAAGCTGTATTTTTGCCACGGCACTTTCTGCATTTGACGGGGGTGGGATTGACCTATAATGTTGGTAAAAGCTCCGATTTCTTCCGCAGATGCCTTTCAGGCAGATTAAGTCTAGCGGATTTCTATCTTCTCAGCGATGGAACAACTGAGATGAAGCTCAGAGTTTTGCCGCAGATTATGCAGATTCAACGGTTTGCGAAGATGATTGGGGACTATGATGGTTCGAAAACTTGGCTCTATACTGAGAAAATCGCGGGAAATGTTACTGCCTGCATTGGCTTTGTCTTGAATGATGATGGGAAATACTATTCGCCAAATACCGCATTGAACGAGGATATCAGGAAGATCACCAACAGACCGCAGCACCGGATACTTGGGATTTATATGAAAAATGTCCGAGATTCCAAATATACAAAAAAGTGTTTTGTTGCGAAAGGCGTAAATGAGATGGATTTCTATTCCGTCAAAGAGTTGGCATCGTTGTTGCCGACAGTGGACAAATAATGACAGGCCGATGTAGTGTGGGAAAAAGCACAGGAGGCCTTTTGATTTCAAGCGTGGTGACATGTTATACTGGGGTCCCGAAACGAAGCTCCCTGCGGTGCGCATCTGATATGATGTGCATACCGCAGGGAGCTTCGCTGTTTGGCGTACTTCTGATATTTTTTATAGTCTTTTATAGTCTTTTATAATCTTTTATAATTTTTAGAAACTTTTATAATCTTTTATAATCTTTTATAATTTCTGTCGAGAGAGTTTTACCGTTACTCCGCGATCGACCGCAGGACCATGACGATGCGGGGCGGGAGGCAGAGGCTGAGGGCCGGCCCCTCGTGCCCCGGGACATAGGCCGAGCAGGGCGTGTGGCTGATGTTGCCGAAGCCGCCGTAGGCCTCGTCGTCAGTGGTGAAGAGTACCTCGTGGTCCCGCCCGACGCTCACGGGGATGACATAGTCCGCATGGGTGGTCTGCAGGTCAAAGTTGAAGACAAAGACCAGCCCGCCGTGCTCAAAGGCCAGCATGCGGTTTTTCAACCGTTTTCTTTTGTTTTCTTGCGTGTTACGGTGTTATTGTGGTAAAATGACTTTCAGTTGTTTTTACCGGTTACATCTTCTCACAACAAAAGGAGAAACTGCCCTATGAATAAGCAGCAGCTGGCTTCCAAGATCTGGGAATCCGCTAATAAGATGCGCTCCAAGATCGAAGCAAACGAGTATAAGGACTATATCCTTGGTTTCATTTTCTATAAGTTCCTTTCGGATAAGGAAGTCAAGTATCTCAAAGAGATTGGCTATACTGACGAGGATATCAATACCGTCACTGAGGATGATGCAGAGGCCGTTATCAACGTTCAGAAGAACATCGGCTATTTCATTTCCTACGACAATCTGTTTTCCACATGGCTTGATAAGGGCAGCGATTTCAACGTTTCCGATGTCCGGGATGCCCTGTCAGCGTTCAGCCGTCTGATCAATTCCTCTCACAAGAAAGTATTTGACAAGGTTTTTGATACCTTGCAGACAGGCTTGTCCAAACTGGGTGACAGCTCCAACTCCCAGACCAAAGCCATCAGCGACCTGCTCCATCTGATCAAGGACATTCCGATGGACGGCAAGCAGGACTATGATGTCCTCGGCTTCATCTATGAATATCTGATCTCCAATTTCGCTGCCAATGCGGGCAAAAAGGCCGGTGAGTTCTACACGCCACATGAGGTCTCGCTGCTCATGTCTGAGATCGTTGCAGATCATTTGCGGGATCGCTCCGAAATCAAGATCTACGACCCGACTTCCGGTTCCGGTTCCCTCCTCATCAACATCGGAAGAGCGGTGGCTAAACACATGGGCGACAGCAGCGGCATCAAGTACTACGCTCAGGAGCTCAAGGAGAATACCTATAACCTCACCCGTATGAATCTGGTTATGCGAGGTATCCTCCCGGATAATATCGTGACCCGTAATGGCGATACGCTGGAAGAGGACTGGCCATATTTTGATGAGAGCGATCCCGTTGGGACCTATGACCCGCTCTATGTGGATGCGGTGGTGTCGAATCCGCCCTATTCCCAGAACTGGAACCCTGCAGATAAGGGCACAGATCCCCGTTATGCCCGCTTCGGTGTGGCGCCCAAGAGCAAGGCGGATTATGCCTTCCTGCTCCATGATCTCTTCCATCTGAAAAGCGACGGCATCATGACCATTGTTTTGCCACACGGTGTGCTCTTCCGCGGCGGGGAAGAAGGGGAGATCCGCAAGAACCTGATCGAATATAACCATATTGATGCCATCATTGGGCTTCCTGCCAATATTTTCTTTGGCACCGGTATTCCCACCATTATCATGGTTCTGAAACAGAAGCGCGAGCGGACGGATGTTCTCATTGTCGATGCGTCAAAAGGCTTTGAGAAGGTGGGCAAGAACAATAAGCTCCGTGCTTCCGATATCAAGAAGATCGTGGATGTTGTGACCCAGCGCCTCAGTGTCGACAAGTTCTCCCGGGTTGTGTCCCGTGCTGAGATTCGTTCGAATGAGTATAACCTGAACATCCCGCGCTATGTGGATTCTTCTGAAAAGCCGGAGAGCTGGGATATCTATGCTTCCATGTTCGGCGGCATTCCCGCAAAAGAGATTGATGAATTCTCCGAATACTGGGATACCTTCATTGGACTCAAACATGCTCTTTTCGGGGATGATGCGGCATATTCCACACTTCAGGTGGACGATGTGAAGCGTATGATACAGCAGCATCCTGCGATTAAAGAGTTCAGAGACCGGTATACGCATGCGTTTTTCGGTTTCGACGCTTTCCTTGACCGGGAACTGATTCAGGGGATGGCTGCTCTCAATATTTCCAAAGAAGAGTCTGTTTTGAGCGACGAGATTTTTACCCGTCTCTCTGCCATGCCTTTGGTTGACAGATACGAGGCCTATCAGGTTTTGGACAACGATTGGACACGGATTGCCGTGGACCTTGAAATCATTCAGACCGAAGGCTTTGCCGCAGCCAAACAGGTAGATCCCAATATGGTCGTGAAGAAGAAAGACGGCAAGGATACCGAAGTCCAGGATGGCTGGGTGGGCCATGTTTTTCCCTTTGATCTTGTACAGCGTGAGCTGCTGGCGGATGACCTTGCCTCTTTGAGAGCGGATGAAGATCGTCTCGCTGCAGTAGCTTCCACATATGAGGAACTGTTGGATTCTCTTTCTGAGGAGGAGAAGGATAAACCCTTTGTCAATGATGATAAGACCGGCTTTGTCTGGCCGGAGGTCAAGGCGGCTGTCAAAGCCAAAGAGGAAGATCCCGATGTGCTTTTTGCACTGAAAAAGGCACAGAGTGCCAATGAGGAAGAGAAAAAGCTGAAGAAGAGCATCAAGGACAAGGATGCCGCCCTGCAGATGAAGACAAAGGCTGTCATCGAGGCACTTTCTGATGAGCAGGTGCTTGATCTGCTGCGTAAAAAATGGATTGACCCGCTCCAGGACGCGCTTTCGGGCATGCCGGATGCGATCCTCTCTGATTTTGCCGCCCGTGTTGAAAAAATGGCTTCCAAATATAGCACTACTCTATCAGAGGTAGAGGATCAGATCGTTGAAACCGAGAAAGAGCTTGCCCATATGCTGGATCTTCTAACTGGCGAAGCCTATGACATGCAGGGCATTGCGGAACTCCGTAAGATGCTTGGAGGGCTCTGATATGGCGAACAATGAACGGAAACCTGCCCTCCGCTTCCAAGGTTTTACGGATGCTTGGGAACAGCGTAAGCTG
>JAFTGD010000022.1 GCA_017458065.1 Oscillospiraceae bacterium | reverse complement strand
TCTCGCGGACAATGCCGTCGTCATGCTGGTCAACCGCGACGGGCTCTCGGTCCAGGGCGTCGTGAACGCCACCGCCGGCAACATCGGCGGCTGCTCCATCGCAAACGGCGTCCTGAAGATCGCCAACGCTAACATCGAGAGTCTCAACGCCGGCAAGATCACCGCCGGCACTCTCAGCGTCGACCGCATCGCCTCCAAGTCCCTGGAGGGCAGCAAGATCGCAGATTATACCCTCTCTTCCACCAAGATCGACGACGGCGCCGCCGTCAACCGCGTCATCGGCTCCTCCGCGGTCTCCTATGCCAAGACCAGCTTCCAGTCCACGCTGGATCAGGTCGGCACCAACAAGGCCAACATCGACGCCATCAACGGCTACTTTACCGGCTCCGCCAACTTTAACGCCCTCTCGGCGCTCTCTTTTGCTCTAAACTATCATTACCTCGCCCTCGAACAGATCACCATCGGCGGGGTAAACAGAAAGGTTGTGACATGGACTTGATCAATCTTATTACCGCGCAGAACACTTCGCTGTCGATTGAATGGATCGGCATCTCGGACTTCGACGGCAGCCTCCGTTTCGAGACCGCCGTCCAGGACATGCCCACTCTCTTCGCCATCTTCAACGATCCTGAGCACACCCGCAGCCTGACCCGCGTCTTCGACGAGGACCGCAGGACCTTCGAGGGTTTCATCGTCTTCAAGGGCATCGAACGCATGGCATCCGGCAATATTGTTATCAGACTCATGCACGAATAAAAAAGACCCACAGGAAAGCCCCTGTAAGTCCTTATTGCGATTTGCTGTTTAATTCTAAAAGTTCCGGAACTGCATGACGGACTCTTTCAATCAAAGCGTCAAACGAGCCTGATTCCAGAACCAAACCGGGAACATCTTTGCTGGTGGCAATCCATACTGCTGCTTCACTGTCCCATGTGAAATCAATCCGGCAACTCATTCTACTCCCTCATTTCTTGATTTATTAATAACAGTATACTCCATCCTCTCAAAAATAGCAACGAAAACTGAGGTTTTGCATTCATGACCAACACTACTCTGATCTATAATCAGCTCCGGTCTGCGGGCGTCTCACACGCCGGTGCTCTCGGCCTGATGGGCAACTGGATGGCGGAGTCGGGTCTCGAGCCGAACCGCCTCCAGGGCGACTTTGCCTCCAACCGGAATCTGTCCCGCGCCTACACCGCCGACGTCACCGCCGGGCGGATCACCCGGGCGCAGTTCGCAAGGGACCAGAAGGGCTACGGCCTCGCCCAATGGACCTACTTCAACTTCGCCACCGGCGAGGGGCGGAAGCTGGACCTCTATGACTTCTGGAAGCAGTCCGGCAAGGCCCTGGACGACGCCTCGATGCAGGTGTCCTTCGCCCTGCACGAGCTCCGGACCCAGAGCCAGTACGACGGGCTCTGGAAGCTGCTGCAGACCACGGACAGCCTCTACGCCGCCACAGATAAGGTCTGTCGCCTCTATGAGCAGCCCTATTACTGCAATGTCGATGCCCGGTACAGATACGCGCTCTCCCTGGATGAGCACCTCAGTGCCATGCAGAGCGCAACCGAGCAGAGCGAGGCTCCTGGCGCGAAGCAGAAGGAGATCTCCGCTGCAGCTCAGGTGCGCACAGAAGCGTCCTCTTTGGCGTCGGAACCATGCTTCTTTCCGTACCGTACGGTCGACAAAACCATGTCCGGCAAGGATGTCGCCGTGCTTCAGTCCATCCTGGACGCCCGGGGCTATGCCACCGAGACCGACGGTACCATCGGGAAAGTCACCGATCAGGCCATCCGTCAGTTCCAGCGCGACCACGCCCTCGCCGCCGACGGCGTATGCGGCCCATTAACCTGGGCAAAAATTTTATCTTTGGAGGAATGACGTTATGAAATCATTCTGGCATCTTATCCAAACTCTTTTCACCGCTGTCGGCGGCTGGCTCGGCTGGTTCCTCGGCGGCTGCGACGGCCTGTTGTATGCTTTGGTTGCCTTCGTGATCATCGACTATCTCACCGGAGTGATGTGCGCCGTCAGCGACCGCAAGCTCAGTTCCGCCGTCGGCTTCCGCGGCATCTGCCGCAAGGTTCTGATCTTTCTGCTGGTCGGTCTTGCCCACATCCTGGACATGCAGGTCCTGAACCAGCCGGGCATCATCCGCACCGCCGTGATCTTTTTCTTCCTGGCCAACGACGGCCTGAGCATCCTGGAGAACGCGGCTCACCTTGGCCTGCCCGTCCCGGACCAGCTGAAAGCGGTTCTGGAGCAGTTGCATGACAGGGATATAAAATCAGATCAAAGGCCATCATAAAGCGAGCCCCCGGAGGCAAAAGCTTCCGGGGGATTAACTGCGTATGTACGGATCGGTTTTTTACTGATAGATTCCCATATTCTCTGCGAAATTAGGATGATCCCTCATAAGGCCGAGCAGGCGGCGGGCCGCGCCATCCGGTCTGGATCTTCCGCCTTCCCATGCTTCCACAGATTTTGGGGAGACACCAATACATGCGGCAAAAGTCTTCTGTGTCATCTTTGCGTCTATCCGAACCTGCTTGATTTGCTGAGGAGAAAAAACCTCAACGTCCTTCACAGTACGTGGGTGAACTACAATCCCGGTTTCTTTTCCCTGTGCAGCATCCAGCAACTCATTCAGCGAAGACATGATGTCTTCATAAACAGCAGACATTGACTATTTCTCCTTTCCGCTTGGTATGTTGTAATACGGCTCAATTGTGTCAATGAGTTTTTTGATTGCCTGCTTTTCTTTTTCCGTCAGATTAGCCTTTTCTGATTTGGGATAAGCGGCTAAACCGCAGATTTTTTCGCCAATCTCAAAGTCTATATAAATGATTCGAGCAGATCCGCTTTTTCCTTGATCTTCAAAGGCAAAGCGAAATTTTCTGGCACCACCAGTGCCTTGAATCACTTTACCCGCTTTCGGATCTTTCATTAAAGCATCTTCAAGTCTTACCAGGTCATCATTAGAAAAACCGCACCGGTTCCATCCTTTGAGAAAAGCTGTCGTCCAAACAAACTCTCTTGTCATATGACTCTCCGCACCCTAAATTTGAGGGGTTCCCTCATGCGCATTTTACTACACATCCGTGAAATAGTCAATACATGCTCATGACTTTTCGGCAGAGAGGGGGCGTTTCTCGGTCTTATCTTAGTGCTCTCGCAGAGAACGCGGCCTTCTGCTTCAGCTTCCGAAATCAAGCCTCACGATCTGCATCTTCATAAAACCGTCGCCGAGCTTTGCAAGCAGACGGAACAGCCCCGGCACGGACGGGTCTTTCAGATCGTGATATCCCAGCATATAGCCGCGGCTGGATATGGCTGTATTCGTCAGGTATGCGAGTTCTGTTTTCGCATTATTGACACTGAAATAATCCTTGATGCTGGTGATTCCCGCTTCCTTCACCCAGGTTTTCAGCATGATCCTGACGGCGCGCTCGTTCGCGGAATCAAACACCAGCCTGCCTCCGCGAAAGCGCTTTTCCATCGCAGAGAAAAGCTTTTTCACATCGTCCTTCTTGAAGTAATAGAATACGCCGGCAGCCATGAAGCACGCGCCGTCCGTGTCATCAATCTCGCCAAACCACGCGGTGTCATTCAGATCGCAGGCGATATTGCGGACCCGTTCGCTCTCCGGGAGCAGTTCGTTTCTCGCGGCGATCACATCCGGCAAATCGATGTTGACGATCCTGCACTGGCCGTTGTCCGCGTTCTCGCAGGTCTGGTCAAGTCCGCAGCCGAGATTCACCAGGGTCGCTTTCGGGTGTTTTTTCAGATAGTCCTTCAGTTCGCACATCAGGTCGGTCTCGCGCATGGCAACCTCCAGCGCCCCGAACTGATGTGCTGTGCTTTTGGACTGTTTCTCCAATTCGGAAAAGTCATAGTCCAGCCGGTCGATCAGCTCCACAGCCTTCCGGTCCTGAAACAGATTCGGAAAACGCTCCGTGCAGAGCTTTCTTCCGTAGAGCGGGATGACCAAGGTCTCCTGCACGGAATTCTTCTCAATATGGTATTTCATGCTTCCAGTTCCCTTCCCTGTTCATGGGCAAACACGTTTCGTGTCTCGCCTTGTTAGTAATATCTAACTTTTGGTGATCATAAAAGTCTTTCCCCGCAGTTGCTGCGAAAGACCCTTATGTTTGCCCGATCTGTAACTGCTGATCCAGTATACCACAAACCGCGGACACCTGCCAGTCCTGAGAGGAAAATAACCAGATCATGCATGATAGCGGGTCTCTAAATCACGGAAGACTTCATCCGCCGACAGCCAGCCGTCCTGTTCACTGGAGATGCGCCCTTTATTCAGTTCGCCCAGCAGGCGCTCCATGGCTTCCTTTTTTTCATATTCGCGATACTCTTCCATATCATAACTCCATAGCGTCCGCGACCGTTTTTATGAAGAATACTGACTGACCAAGGGCAACATCGTGAAGCACCTTACCATTGTTTCGCAGATCAGAAACCAGTTTAATACTTGCATGAGAAACGCCATCGTTTCACTTGGTGTAGTGGATTCTCTATAATAAGGTAACGATTAATCTTACGAAAGATATTAAAATAGACGCTAACACCATGGCGAACATCAAATGCAAACTTAAACTACAAGCTGCATCATCGTATATCACCCCCGACGACGCTGCTTACGGGTTTCCATTTTTTAGATAATTCTCCCGTGCTCTGTTAAGAAACCTATTCTCTGCTTCATCTGCCAATTTTAGACAATTAAGATTCCAATTATCAAAATCTTGTTTCGGGATTACATTGTTCGCTGCTAATAACCCACAAAAGAAGGCAATATCAGTATGCAAATGAGGTGCAACCTGATAATTCTCAGACATATCTAACTCTTCTACCCACGACTTCAGCAAATAGTCATATTTCTCTCTTGCGCTATTCGTGTCTTTTTCGGCAAGGAAGATAATGCCAACCACGGCTTTTGCTTTTTCGTATTGAATTCTGTAGTTTGGGAAAATAGTATTTCTTATGTAGTCATCTGCAATTTGTGTTTTACCGGAGGCATCTACAAAGTCGATCAACTCTTGTTGAATGGTTTTCGAAACGGATGATTCCTTTTTCTTCCTGTTAAAGAAGCCCATCTTACATCCTCGCTTTCGTTTCTATAATTGTTTTCATTACATTACAAGAATATCATATTGGAAAGCAAATCTCAATATATCAAAATCTTGAAATTACAGGACCCGGCAGTCGGGGAAGGGTTCTCTGTCTTATCTCAGTGTTCTTTTAATTGCAGATTTGGAAATACCCGTCACCCTGCTGAGCTGCCGGATTGATATCCCTTATTCCGCTACAATGGATTCTGTCATGCCACGGCGGGACTCCTTGGAGATATCCTCAGTTATCAAAACATAGAATTGTCCCCTATCTGTTAGAACTACTTCAGATAGCAATAAAAACCACAGGCTGCGCCACCATTACTGGCGCTGCAACCTGTGGTTTTTTCATGCAATGCTGTGTCTCTGCGCCCTGGTGTTTTCCGCTTTGGGTACAAAGGTTACATTTACGTCCATACCGAGCCCGTCTGCCAGACGCTGAAGCAGTCTGATGCTAGGGTTTCTGGTTCCGTTTTCCAGCCTGCTGATTTCTGCCTGAGCGATACCTGTACGCTCCGACAGTTCCTTTTGGGTGATATTCTGACTGATTCGGGCATCGATCAGCGCGCGGATCACGTTCATCTCAGGCTGCTGTTCCGTATAGGCCTGCGCAAATCCGGGATCCTTCATTCTCTTTTCCTTATATTCTTTGAGCGTCATGGATTACACCCTTTCTTTCTGAAATACTATTTCTGCTGATGACGTCTGACCCAATCAGCACGCCTATTCTTTGCAAGCTTAAGCTCTCCAGGAGGCGTCTTCTGAGTCTTTTTGACAAATCCACTGGTAACAACAATCTTTTTCCCAATATAGAAGAAATACAGAGCTCTTGTAATGTTGCTACCGAGCTTACAGCGCAATTCAAAGATTCCGTCATCCAAATATTCTGAGTATGGCATTCTCAGTTCCGGACCTTTTTCTTCAAGGATTTCCATCAGGCCAATCAGTTTGGCCGCCATTTTGTTGTCCAGCATATCCAAGAATTCTTCGACTGGCCGCTTTCCGTCTTCGGTTTCATAAAATTCCACTTCAAACATGGATGACTCCTCTTTACGCTTATTATATGAGATATATCTCAATCTGTCAAGCGATTCTTACCGTACGCTCTCTTCACATCTGCCGTCGTCCATGACCATGGTCCGGACCAGGCTACGATTGGCAGGGGACATATCCCTCTTTGCTTTTCTGACTCCATTCTACCCCAAATGCTGTCCAAAAATCGCCCCTCGGTCGCTTCTCTTCTTATTGTAGTATTAACCACAGGCTGCGTCACCATTACCGGTGCTGCAGCCTGTGGTCGTTATCTGTGTTGTTCTATATCTTCCCACCTGACAGCCGCCGTTATGATACAGGCGCCGGTCAGTCGATCACCACATAGACGGTGTCGCCCGGAGGCAGCTGGATGTCGGTGTTGTCGGTCTGCTCCGTCTGCACCTGGAATACGGTGCCGCCCGAGGAGGTCGGGGTCGGGGTGGGCGTCGGGGTCGGGGTCACAGTACCGCCAGCCGCGGCGGTCTGCGTCCCTCTCACCGTGACGGCGGCCATGTCGGTGTCGACGCTGCCGCTGTTGTTCGAGAAGCGGCAGTACACTCTCCAGCCGCTCATCTCCGCTGGGATGTTCTTCAGCTGCGTCGTGCTGGCATAGCCCTTCGTGACCTCCAGATCCGGGAACAGGGTGTTGATCCGGTCGTAGGTCAGGTCCGTCTTCCCGTCCGGGCTGACAAAGTGCCACTCGGCCCAGATGGCGTTCTCGTACTTGGCCACAAACCAGCAGGAACCGCCCGCGTCCACCGTCTCGCCGGTCGGGGACTTGGTCACCTTCGGCACGCCGGCAGTCTGCACCGGGGTTGTGGTCACGGTGCCGCCTGTCGCGGCGGTCTGCGTCCCTCGCACCGTGACGGTCGCCTTGCCGGTGTCGACGCTGCCGGTGTTGTTTGAGAAGCGGCAGTAGACTTTCCAACCGTTCATCTCGGCCGGGATGTTCTTCAGCTGCGTCGTGCTGGCGTAGCCCTTCGTGACCTCCAGCTTCGGAAACTGCGTGTTGATCTGGTCATAGCTCAGGTCCGTCTTCCCGTCCGGGCTTACAAAGTGCCACACCGCCCAGATGGCGTTTTCATACTTGGCCACGAACCAGCAGGAGCCGCCCGCGTCCACCGTCTCGTCGGTCGGGGACTTGGTCACTTTCGGCACGCCGGCGGTCTGGGCAGGTGCTGCGGTTGGCGCCGGGGTCGCGGCGGGTACCGGCGTCGGCGTCGTGGCCGGGGTCGGCACAGGCGTGGCG
>JAFTGD010000021.1 GCA_017458065.1 Oscillospiraceae bacterium | reverse complement strand
TCTTTCGTTCCGTCTGCAATGTGTCGTCCTTCGGACGCCACTCGATCCGTCAAAACTCGACATTCTTCAGTCGTGACATCATCATCGAACCGTCATCTCTCGGGACGTCCAAAACAATCCTCAAACCCCTTGATTTAAGCGACTTTCTGGACGTTTCGTTTTAACTAAGTTGGGTGTATTACAAGGCGAAAGGGTAAAGAAAAAGCCTCATGCCGTGACGTAAGTCACAAGCACAAGGCTTAATTTCGGTTCGCTATGTCGTTTCGCTATCTTACTCCCTCACAGGCTCAAGGTCGTTGTAACTTTGAGGACCAGTGGGGATGTAACGGGACAAAAGGCCGGATCATTCCCACTCTATTGTCCCTGTGGGCTTCGGCGTCAGATCCCAGAGGACGCGGTTGACACCCTTGACCTCGTGGGTGATGCGGTCGACGATGTGCATCATCATGTTAAAGCTGAGCTCCGCCACATCTGCGGTGACAGCGTCGACGGTGTTGACGGCACGGATGACGACGGGCCAGTCATAGGTGCGCAGACCGTCGCTGATACCGGTGGACTTGAAGTCCGGCACGATGGTGAAGTACTGCCAGACCCTGCCCTCGAGACCGTTGGCCTTGAACTCCTCCCGCAGGATGGCGTCGGACTCGCGCACGGCCTCCAGACGGTCGCGCGTGATGGCGCCGACGCAGCGGACACCGAGACCGGGGCCCGGGAAGGGCTGACGGTAGACCATGTTATCAGGCAGACCGAGCTGCTTGCCGACGACGCGGACCTCGTCCTTGTAGAGGAACTTGACCGGCTCGACAAGCTCGAACTTCAGATCTTCGGGCAGACCGCCCACGTTGTGATGGGACTTGACCGGACCGCTCTCGAGGATATCGGGATAGATGGTGCCCTGGGCAAGGAAGCTGATGCCGTCCAGCTTATAGGCTTCCTCGGCGAAGACTTCGATAAACTCCTTGCCGATGATCTTGCGCTTGGCTTCGGGATCGGCGACACCGGCCAGCTTGTCCAGGAAGCGGTCGACGGCGTCGACATAGATGAGGTTGGCGTCCATCTGGTTGCGGAAGACCTCGATGACCTGCTCGGGTTCTCCCTTGCGCAGGAGGCCGTGGTTGACATGGACGCAGGTCAGCTGCTTGCCAACTGCCTTGATGAGCAGGGCCGCAACGACGGAAGAATCCACACCGCCGGACAGGGCCAGAAGCACCTTCTTGTCTCCGATCTGGTCACGGAGCGCCGCAAGCTGTTCGTCAATGAAAGCCTGCGCCAGCTCCGGAGTGGTAATGCGCTGCATCGTTTCAGGGCGTTTGTTGTCTGCCATAGATCTTTCCTCCGAGTCATAAAATTCAATTTTCCCGCAGATTATAGCACAGGCGACGGGAAATTTACAACACATTTTGACAAGAATCGGAGAAGCTTGCAATCACCCATTGCGATTCCGGGCGGAAAATGATAGAATACCATCACTAATTTTCATCAGAGGCGAAGAATATGGAAGTCAGGATTCTTGCGGTGGGAGACGTCTGCGGCGAACCGGGGATGAGCTTCCTGAACAACCGTTTGAAGCAGTATAAAAAGGATAACGACATCGCCTTTGCCGTCGTAAACGGTGAAAACGCCAATGTCGTCGGCATCACGCCGAAGCAGGCGGACCTGATCCTGCGCGCCGGCGCCGACGTCATCACCCTGGGCAACCACACCTGGACGAGGACCGAGCTGCGTCCCTATCTGGACGAGCGCACCCGCATTCTGCGCCCCGGCAACTACGGGCCGCAGTGCCCCGGCCGCGGGATCGCCGTCTACCACACGGATTTCGGAGATGTGTGCGTGCTGAACCTGCTCGGGCGCTTCACGCTGGACAACAACACCGACAACCCCTTCCCCATCGCCGACGGCTACATGGCGGAGATCCAGGAGAAGATCATCCTGGTGGACTTCCACGCGGAGGGCACCAGCGAAAAGCGCGCGATGGGCTATATGCTGGACGGCAGAGCCTCCGCCGTCTGGGGCACCCACACCCATGTGCAGACCTCGGACGCCACGGTGCTGCCGAAGGGCACCGGCTATATCACGGACCTCGGGATGACCGGCGCCGTGCACTCGGTGCTCGGCATCGACACCGAGCAGAGCATCGGCAAGTTCCTTGGCGATCCCCCGCGGCGCTATGAGCCGGGAAAAGGCCCCTGCAAGCTGGAGGGCTGCGTGTTCACCATCGACACGGAGACCGGACGCTGTCTGCAGGCGGAGGCGGTGAGGCTTACATGAGGAACATCCGGATCATACACGGGGCTGATTTTCATCTGGATTCCCCGTTTCAGGCGCTGTCCGCGGCGAAGGCCGCCATGCGCCGGGAGGAGCAGCGGCTGATGCTGCAGCGGCTGGCGGAGCTGGCCGAGCAGGAACACGCGGACCTGATGCTGCTGGCGGGCGACCTGCTGGACAGCGACAACACCTACTGTGAAACCGGCGACGAGCTGATCCGCCGGCTGGGCAATGTCAGCTGCCCGGTGGTGATCGCGCCGGGCAACCACGACTATTACAGCAGCTCTTCCCCCTGGGCGAGGCTGAAGCTGCCGGAAAACGTGACCGTATTCAAAGAACAGACAATCCGTTTTCTCTCCGTCCCCTCAGCAGGGGCGAGAGTGTACGGGGCCGCCTTCACCGACCGCAGCTCTGCCGGTCTGCTTCGCGGCTTCCACGCCGAGCGGAGGCAGGGCATCTACAACCTGCTGTGCATGCACGGCGAGGTGGCCAATCCCGCCTCGGCCTATAACCCCGTCTCGGAGGAGGAGCTGGCGGCGAGCGGCATCGACTACGCCGCCTTCGGCCACATCCACCAGGCGAGCGGGCTCCGCCGGAGCGGCAGCTGTTATTACGCCTGGCCGGGCTGTCCGGAGGGCAGGGGCTTTGACGAGTGCGGCGAGAAAAGCGTGTATATTGTGGAACTGGGTCCCGACGGCTGCGAGCTGCGGACCGCGGATATCTCGACCAGACAGTACCGCACAATGACGCTGGATATTTCGGAGAAGGATCCCCTGCTGCTGATTCACACCTCGCTTCCGGACGACACGGTGCGAGATATTTACCGCATCACGCTGACCGGAGAGACGGAGGAGGCACCCGACCTCCGCAAGCTGCATCAGAACCTGGATGAGATGTTCTTCTCCCTGCAGCTGAAAGACCGGACCCGGCTTCGGCAGGACGTCTGGGAGGGCGCCGGCGAGGACACGCTTCGGGGACTGTTCCTGACCAAGCTGCGCGCGCTCTATGACAAAGCACAGACCGATGCGGAGAAGGCCCGGATCGAACAGGCCGCCCGCTGGGGTCTTGCGGCGCTGGATGACGGCGAGGAGGTGGCGGTACATGAAAATCCGTAAAGTACGCGCTTCCTTCGGCAAGCTGCAGGGCGAGACGCTGAGCTTCCACGGAGGACTCAACGTCATCTACGCCCCCAACGAGAGCGGCAAAAGCACCTGGTGCGCCTTTATCCGCACGATGCTCTACGGCATCGACACCGGAGAGCGGGCCCACGGCAGCTTCCTGCCGGACAAAACCAGATACGCCCCCTGGTCCGGCGCCCCGATGGAGGGCAGCATGAATGTCACGGCGGATAACTTTGACCTGACGCTGACCCGCAGCACCATCACGCGCACTGCGCCCATGCGGGAGTTCACGGCAGTCTATTCCGGGACCAACACCCCGGTGGAGGGCATGACCGGCCTCAACTGCGGCGAGCTGCTGACCGGGGTCAACCGCGAGGTTTTCCGGCGCAGCGCGTTTATCGAGCAGGGCGGGGTCGCGGTCAGCGGCAGCCCGGAGCTGGAAAAGCGCATCCAGTCCATCGTATCCAGCGGCGAGGAGAAGACCAGCTTTTCCGAGGCGGACGAGAAACTGCGCAGCTGGCAGCGGAAACGCCGCTACCACCGCAAAGGCTACTTGCCAGCCCTCGAGAGCGAGATAGACGAGGCGCAGCGGCTGCTGGGCGAGATGGAGAGCTCGGTGAACAACGTCCAGGAGATGGAGCAGCAGCTGGAGGAAACCAAACAGCAGTGCGAGCAGCTGGAAATCCAGGTCACGGAGGCCCGGCGCCGGCAGCGCAACGACGCGCTCACAAAGCTCCGCAACGGCAGGACCCTGGTGCAGGAGCGGAGCGACAGCCACGACGCCGCGCTGGCCGAGGTCTCCAGAGCGCGGGACGCGCTGCGGCGCAGTGAGTTCGGCGACCGGAGCAGCGAAGAGCTGGAAGAGGAGATCGCCAATGACAGAGCTGCGCTGGAGGTGCTGGGAGAAGCGGACGAGAGCCGGACGGGCCTGCTGCCTGCGATCGCCTTCTCGGTGCTTGCGGTGCTGGCCGCGGCCTTCTACGGCGTGACCTCCAAGATCCCGCTGATTCTGGGTGCGGCGCTCTGCTGCGTCGGCGCGATCCTGTTCTTTCTCCGCTACTCGCGCCTGCGCCAGACGAACCAGAGCGAGGCGATCGAACGGGAACAGATATTGCGCAAGTATAAGATCTCGGTCCCGGACGACCTGGGCGATATTCTGACCAAACACCGCGGTCTGGAGGACGCGATCCGGCAGGCGGAGCTGGAAGAGGTCCGCAGCCGGGAGCGGCTGGAGAACGCCGGACGCCAGCTGCACGCGCTGGAAGAGAGCGCGGTGAGCGAGCTGGACTTTGCCTCTGGCGACACCGAGGCCGCGCGGCTGAGCCGCGAACTGCAGCGCAAGCGTAATGACGCCGCCGCGCTGAGCGCCAAAATCTCGGGTCTGAACGGCAGGCTCAGCGCCATGGGCGACCCGATGGTGCTCTCCAGCACCCTCTCGTCCATGCGCGAGCGCTATGAGACCGTGCAGGCGGAGTACGAGGCCATCACGCTGGCCGAGGAGCTGCTGCACGAGGCGGACACCGAGATGCAGAGCCGCTTCTCGCCGGAGCTGAGCCGACTGGCGGCGCAGTATATGAGCGAGATGACCGGAGGGCGCTATGAAGACGTCCTGGTGGGCCAGGACTTCAGCGCCAGGGCGAGGACGAAGGACGACACGGTCGCACGGGAAGCGGAATATCTGAGCGCGGGGACGATGGACCTGATGTATCTGGCCGTGCGTCTTGCGGTGTGCGAGCTGGCCCTGCCGGACGGGGAGCCCTGCCCCCTGATTATCGACGACGCGCTCGTCAATCTGGACAATACACGCTATGAACAGGCCATGACGCTGCTCAAGAAGATTGCACTGAAGCGCCAGGTGATCCTGTTCACATGCAGACGGGAGTGATGCCGCAATGCCTGCGGTTTTGGTAAACACAGCGACGGTGCTGGCCGGAAGCCTGATCGGGATTCTGTTCCGGAACCGTCTGAAAGAGAGCCTGCGCGACGCGGTTATGAAGGCGCTGGGGCTCTGCACCCTGCTCATCGGTATCTCAAGCGCCATCAAGACACAGGAGCTGCTCTGCGTGATCCTGTGCATGGTGCTGGGGACGGTTCTGGGCGAGCTGCTGCGCATCGACGACGGGATCGAGCACGCGGGCGATGCCATCAAGACGAAGCTCTTCAAAGGCCGCCCGGACAGCGGCGGTAGCAGCTTCACGGACGGTTTTGTCTCGGCCTGCATTCTGTTCTGCATCGGCTCGATGACCATTGTGGGCTCGCTGGAGGCGGGGATCCACCACGACTACAGCATCATCTATGCCAAGAGCATGCTCGACTTTGTCTCCAGCATGGCTTTCGGCGCGGCGATGGGCTTCGGCGTCACCTGCTCCGCCGCTTTTGTGCTGGTGTTTCAGGGCGCGCTGACGCTGCTGGCGGGACTACTGGGCAATGCGCTGGCAGAGGCTGCCGTTACGGAGATGAGCGCGGTCGGCGGGGTCATCCTGATGGGCATGGCGCTCAACATGCTGGGCTGCACCAAAGAGCGCATCAAGGTGGCCAACATGCTGCCGGCGGTCTTTTTGCCGATCCTGTGGTTTGCGCTGTTCCCGGCCTGATTGCCATCAGAACCTGCTATCCATTCTGTTCTTTGTCCGGAGCCGCAGACTGCGGCTCCGACTTCGCTTCTCCGCCGAAACGGAGAATCCTGCTTCTTTCTTCCCGCGTGATTCTGTACAAAACGCCAGTTGACAAATCCCGGATGCGCCATTATAATCGGAACAACTTTAAGACGACCCTGAGAGATCGGCAAGCGTAATGGAATAACTGCGGGTTCAAGTGCCCGTTCTTCTGCCTTGCCGTTTTCGGTGAGGCTTTCTTTTTCGGAGGATTCGGCATGGCGGTATTCGACAAGGTCAAGTGCATCGGGACTGCGGGAGAGAAGCCCGTTTTGGAGGGCTTTGACGACGCTTTTTCCCGTTATAACAAAGAAGAATATGTTTTGTTTCCCGGTTTTTGCGACGTGCATGTGCATTTTCGTGAGCCGGGTTTTTCTTATAAGGAGACGATCCTGACCGGGGCGCAGGCGGCCGCGGCATCCGGGTACACGGCGGTCTGCACCATGCCGAACCTGAACCCCGTGCCGGACAGCCTTGCGCATCTGCAGCCGCAGCTGGACCTCATCCGGGAGGCGCCCGTCTCGGTGCTCCCCTACGGCTCCATCACCGTCGGGGAAAAAGGGGCGAACCTCTCCGATCTGGAAGGACTGGCGCCGTATGTGGTCGGCTTCTCCGACGACGGCGTCGGCGTTGCGGACGAAGGGCTTATGCGGGAGGCCATGCAGCGCTGCAAGGCGCTGGGCAAGCTCATCGCCGGGCACTGCGAAGACATGCGCTATGAGGACCCGCGGGAGCGCGAATGGCGCGAGATCGAGCGGAACATCCGCCTCGCCGACGAGACGGGCTGCGCCTTCCACGTCTGCCACATCTCCACGGCCGAGTCGGTCTCCATCATCCGCGAGGCCAAGCGCTCAGGCGTCGACGTGACCTGCGAGACGGCGCCGCACTATCTGCTGCTGAACCAGCGTCTGGTCCAGGACCACGGGCGCTTCAAGATGAATCCGCCCATCCACACGGTGGAGGACCAGGCGGCGCTGCTGGAGGCATTGACCGACGGGACGGTCGACATGATCGCAACGGACCATGCCCCGCACTCCGCGGAGGAGAAATCCAGAGGCTTCGAGAAGAGCCTGAACGGCATCGTCGGTCTCGAGACCGCCTTCCCCACGCTCTACTCGGCGCTGGTCGGCGACGGGATCCTCGGTCTGGAGGAGCTGATCGCGCTGATGTCGGCAAAGCCCCGTTCCCGTTTTGAACTTCCTGCAGGGGGAGACTTCACGATCTGGGATCTGGAAGCGGAAGACAGCATCGACCCTGCCCGCTTCCGTTCCAAGGGGAGGTCCACCCCGTTTGAAGGCTGGCCCGTACTGGGCCGCTGCCTGTTGACCGTGCATAACGGAAAAGCAATCTATGATTCGGAGGAGAATTGAACATGGCAAAACGCACAGACATTAAGAAGGTTCTGATCATCGGTTCCGGTCCGATCGTCATCGGGCAGGCGGCGGAGTTTGACTACGCCGGCACGCAGGCCTGCCTCGCGCTCCGCGAGGAGGGCTACGAGGTCGTCCTTGTGAACTCGAACCCCGCCACCATCATGACCGACACCGTCATCGCGGACAAGGTCTATATGGAGCCGCTGACGCTTGAATACGTCGCGAAGATCCTGCGCTATGAGCGCCCGGACGCCATTGTCCCCGGCATCGGCGGCCAGACCGGTCTGAACCTCGCCATGCAGCTGGAGCGCAAAGGCATCCTGCGCGAGTGCGGGACCCAGCTGCTGGGTACCAGCTCTTCCTCCATCGAGCGCGCCGAGGACCGCGAGCTCTTTAAAGAGATGTGCCAGTCCATCGGCGAGCCGGTCATCCCCTCCGAGATCACCTACAACCTGGATGAGGCAAAGGCTGCCGCAGCGCGCATCGGCTATCCGCTGGTGCTGCGTCCGGCCTTCACCCTCGGCGGGACCGGCGGCGGCTTTGCCAACAGCGAGGCCGAGCTTATCGAGATCGGCACCAACGCCTTCCGCCTCTCCCCTGTGCATCAGGTTCTGATCGAGAAGAGCGTAAAGGGCTATAAGGAGATCGAGTTTGAGGTCATGCGCGACTCCAACGACCACGCCATCACCATCTGCGGCATGGAGAACGTGGACCCCGTCGGCGTCCACACCGGTGACTCGATCGTGGTAGCGCCGATCCTCAGCCTGAACGAGCACGACATGAAGATGCTCAACGACAGCGCCATCAAGATCATCCGCGAGCTGAAGATCGAGGGCGGCTGCAACGTGCAGTTTGCGCTGCATCCGGAGACCTCGGAGTACTTCCTCATTGAGGTCAACCCCCGCGTCTCCCGCTCCTCCGCCCTCGCCTCCAAGGCCAGCGGCTACCCCATCGCGCGGGTCACGGCCAAGATTGCCATGGGCATGGCGCTGGAAGAGATCCCGGTTGCGGGCGGCACCGCCGCCATGGAGCCGAGCCTCGACTACATCGTGGCCAAGTTCCCCCGCTTCCCCTTCGACAAGTTCCCCGACGCCCCGAACACCCTCGGCACCCAGATGAAGGCCACCGGCGAGGTCATGGGCATCGGCTCCAACCTGGAAGAGTGCTTCCTCAAGTCCGTGCGCTCGCTGGAGACCGGCGTCTATCACCTGCACAGCGCCAAGTTCGACGGCTGCACCGACGAGGAGCTGCTGAGCTATATCCGGGAGTTCCGGGACGACAACATCTTCGCCGTCATGGAGCTGCTCCGCCGCGGCACGTCCATCGAGACCCTGCACGAGATCACCATGATCACCGAGCTCTTCCTCGAGTCGCTGCAGAAGATTGTGGACATGGAGAAGGCGCTGAAAGAGAACGTCAACGACGCGGACACGCTCCGCCGGGCAAAGCAGATGGGCTTCTCCGACCGCTGGATCGCCAGAGTATGGCATCTGGAGGAGACCGAGCTCTACGCCCGCCGGAAGAAGCTGGGCATCACGCCCGTCTTCCGCATGGTGGACACCCTGCACACCGGCAAGTACATCGCCTATCTCTACTCCTCGTACAGCGGCAAAAACGACAGCCGCCTGACCGACAAGAAGAAGATCGTCGTCCTCGGCGCCGGCCCCATCCGCATCGGGCAGGGCGTGGAGTTTGACTACTCCACGGTGCACGCGGTGCAGACCATCAAGCGCGCGGACTACGAGGCCATCATCATCAACAACAACCCCGAGACCGTCTCCACCGACTATACCACCGGCGACAAGCTGTACTTTGAGCCGCTGACGCCGGAGGACGTGATGGCGATCATCGACTTTGAGCAGCCGGAGGGCGTCATCGCCTCTCTGGGCGGCCAGACCGCCATCAACCTCGCCCAGCCGCTGATGGACCGCGGCGTCAAGATCATCGGCACCGACTGCGCCGCCATCGAGTGCGCAGAAAACCGCGACAGTTTTGAGAAAATCCTGCTTGACCTCAACATCCCACAGCCCCGGGGCTGCGCCGTGACAAACATCGAGGACGGCGTAAAGGCGGCGGCGGAGATCGGCTATCCCGTGCTGGTCCGGCCGAGCTTTGTGCTGGGCGGCCGCGCTATGGAAATCGTGGCCAACGAGGACATGCTGCGCCACTACCTGAAGACCGCCGTCGAGATCGACACCGACAAGCCGGTCCTGGTGGACAAGTACATTCAGGGCAAGGAGGTCGAGGTCGACGCCATCTGCGACGGACGCGATGTGTTTGTCCCAGGCATCATGGAACTGGTTGAACGGACCGGCGTCCACTCCGGCGATTCCATCAGCGTCTATCCGGCCTTCTCCATCTCAAACAAGGTGAAGGGGATCATCCTGCAGTATGCGAAGAAGCTGGGGCTCGGCATCGGCATCGTCGGTCTGTACAACATCCAGTTCATCGTGGACCGCGACGAGAACGTCTATATCATCGAGGTCAATCCGCGCTCCAGCCGGACTGTCCCCTTCCTCTCTAAATCTACCGGGTACTCCCTCGCGGACATCGCCACCGAGGTCATCCTCGGCAAGAGTCTGAAGGAGCAGGGCATCTTCGACCTCTATCCGGAGGAGAAGAAGCGCCACTATGTGAAGGTCCCCGTCTTCTCGTGGAACAAGATCAAAGGTTTGGACGCCTACCTGAGCCCGGAGATGAAGTCCACCGGCGAGGCCATCGGCTACGACGACAAGCCGGGCCGCGCCATGTACAAGGCCCTGCAGGCCTCCGGCATGAAGCTGCAGAACTACGGCACGGTCTTTGTCACGGTCGCCCGCGAGGACCGCGAGGAGGCGCTGCCGCTGGTGCGCCGTTTCTATGACATGGGCTTCAACATCGAGGCCACGCCCGGCACCGCGACCTTCCTCAAGGAGCACGGGATCCGCACCCGCGTGCGCCGCAAGATCAGCGAGGGCAGCGAGGAGATCCTCGACTCGATCCGCGCCGGCTACGTCAGCTACATCATCAACACCCGCGCCGTCCACAGCGGCCGTCACCTCGAGGACGGCGTGATCATCCGCCGCTGCGCCACCGAGAACAACGTGACGATCTTCACCTCCCTCGACACGGTTCGGGTTCTGCTGGACGTGCTGGAGGAGACGACCATCACCGTCAGCACCATCGACAGCTGATGATCATGACCGGGCAGAAAACAAACAGCACGGCGCCGCGGGAGTCGGCTTTCCGGCTCACGGAAAACCGGGCGCTCTCCGCAAAGGTGAACCGGATGCGCTTTGAGGGCGACTGCGGCGCGATCAGCGCGCCGGGGCAGTTCGTGTCCCTGCTGATGCCGGAGAAGTTTCTGCGCAGGCCCTTCTCCGTCTGCGACTGGGGCGAAGGCTGGTTCACGGTCCTGGTGGAGCGTGTCGGCGACGGAACCGCCATGCTGCACGCGCTACCCTGCGGAACGGAGCTCTCGGTACTCACAGGGCTGGGAAACGGCTTTACTCCCGTCCCTGAGAGTACGGCGCCGCTCCTGGTCGGCGGCGGCAGCGGGCTCTCCCCGCTGGTGGGACTTGCGAGACGGCTATCCGATACAGGCACAAAGCCCAGGGTGCTCCTCGGTTTCCGTGATCCGAACGACCGTTTCGGTGCGGAGCTCTTCCCCGGCCTGGAGGTCACTTACGCGGAGGATGTCTTCTCCGCACTGCGGGAGATCCCCCATGATCAGGTCTACGCCTGCGGGTCGGAGGCCATGATGCGGGAGCTTGCAAAGCGCGATCCCGCGGAAGGCCAGTATGCCTTCGACGTGCGGATGGGATGCGGCTTCGGCGCCTGCATGGGCTGTTCGCTGCGGACCCCCGGCGGTATGAAGCGCGTCTGCAAGGACGGACCGGTGTTCCGAAAGGAGGACCTCCTGTGAACAGATTGGGTGTCTCTCTCTGCGGGATCGAACTGGACAATCCTGTGATCCCCGCCTCCGGGACCTTTGGCTACGGGAAAGAGTTCTCGGAGCTCTACGACCTCGATATCCTCGGCAGCCTCTCCTTCAAAGGCACGACGCTGTACGCCCGGGACGGCAATCCCCTCCCGCGCATTGCCGAGGCCCCCTGCGGCATGCTGAATGCCGTCGGGCTGCAGAACCCCGGCGTCGAGGCCGTCATCGCCGAGGAGCTTCCCCTGCTGCGTTCCCGCTTCCACAAGCCCCTGATGGCCAATGTCAGCGGCTTTTCCGTCGAGGACTACGCCCGGACCTGCGCCATGCTCGACCGCGAGGAGCAGATCGGCTGGCTGGAAGTCAACATCAGCTGTCCGAACGTACACGGCGGAGGCATGAGCTTCGGCACCGATCCGAAGCAGGCGGCCGCCGTCACCCGCGCCGTCAAGGCCGTCACCAAGAAGCCGGTGCTGATGAAGCTCACACCGAACGTGACGGACATCGCCGAGATCGCACTCGCCTGCGAAGAGGCGGGCGCCGACGGACTCAGCCTCATTAACACCGTGACCGCCATGCGCATCGACCTTCGGACACGCAGACCGGTGCTCGCGAACACCACCGGAGGGCTCTCAGGGCCCGCCGTCTTCCCTATCGCGCTGCGGGCGGTCTGGCAGGTCTACAACGCGGTGCGTATCCCGATCGTGGGCCTGGGCGGCATCTCCCGCGCGGAGGACGTGATCGAGATGATGCTGGCCGGGGCGACCGCGGTGGAGGTCGGCGCCGCCAACCTGCGCGATCCTTTCGCCTGTCCGAAGATCATCAACGCTCTGCCGGAGGTCATGGACCGCTACGGCATACAAAATCTGAGAGAACTCACAGGAGCTGCACATGGATAACAGAGACGTCATCATCGCATGCGATTTTGCCTCCGCGGAGGAGACGCTGCGTTTTCTGGACCGCTTTGGGGACGAGCGCCCCTTTGTCAAGATCGGCATGGAGCTGTACTACGCCGCCGGGCCTGAGATCGTCCGGACGCTGAAGGCCAGGGGGCATAAGGTCTTTCTGGACCTGAAGCTGCACGATATCCCCAACACCGTCAAAAAGGCCATGCGCGTGCTCTCCGGGCTTGGAGCCGACATCGTGAACCTGCACGCTGCCGGTACCCGGGCCATGATGGAGGCCGCGCTGGAGGGCCTGACCAGGCCGGACGGAACCCGTCCCCTGCTGATCGCCGTCACCCAGCTGACCAGCACGGACCAGACGGCGCTCGAGCAGGAGCTGCTCATCGACAGGCCCATTGACGAAGTTGTGATTTCTTATGCGAAGAACGCTGCGGCGGCAGGCCTCGACGGTGTAGTCTGCTCCCCGCTGGAAGCAGGCAAAGTCCACAGCGCCTGCGGCGGCAGCTTCCTCACGGTGACGCCGGGCGTGCGCTTCGCCGAGGGCGACAAAGGCGACCAGAAGCGCGTCACCACTCCCGCTCAGGCGCGGGAGCTCGGCAGCGACTACATCGTCGTCGGACGGCCCATCACCGCCGCGGACGACCCAGTCGCCGCCTGGAAAAGATGCCGGCAGGAGTTCGGCGTCTGCTGAAGCACAGCGTCTTTTACCCTTTTCCGTCCTGATCAGGATGGGAAAGGGTTTTTCTTTTGACTTGATAGCTTACATAATACTTTCTAAATTAAGTGCAACAGGAATGATGCGTTTTCAAATTATTCAAACTCTCACTAAGTTTTCTCTAAGTTTCGCCTGTTATACTGTGCCCATCCTGAGAGAAAGAGGTGACGGAATCATGGCCGGTGCAATATTTGAGCGGCATGAGATCAAGTTCCTTTTAGATACCAAACAGCGACGCTATCTGGAGAACGCCATCAGAGGACGGATGCGTCCCGACGAGCACGGCGAGAGCACGATCTGCAACATCTACTACGACACACCGGATTACCTGATGATTCGGCGCTCGATGGAGAAGCCCGTGTACAAGGAGAAGATCCGCATGCGCAGTTACGGTCCCGCCTACGGCGGCGACGAGGTCTTCCTCGAGCTGAAGAAGAAGTACAAAGGCGTGGTTTATAAGAGACGGATCTCCCTCCCGCTGGACAAAGCGGAGGCGTATATGCAGGGGAAGATCCCCATGCCGCTGGATTCCCAGATCGCACGGGAGATCGACTGGTCCTGTCATTATTATTCCGATCTCTCTCCGGCAGCGCATATCAGCTACGACCGCAACGCGTGGTTTGACCGCTGTGACCCGGAGCTGCGCCTCACCTTTGACCGCAATATTCTCTGGCAGACGGAGGACTGCAGTCTCTCCGCCCTCCCCTACGGGCGCAGCCTGCTGCAGGCGGGCGAGTCCCTGCTGGAGATCAAGACCGCGGCCTCCATCCCCATGTGGCTGGTCTCGGTCCTGGACGAGGCGGAGATCCGCCAGACAAGCTTTTCCAAATACGGCTCGGCCTATACGGCCATGCCGACTGACTACAGAATGAGAGGTGTTTCCTGTGCCTGATTCCATTTTCACTGCCCTTTACAGCGGCAGCTCTTCCGTAACGCTGTCCGTTTTCCTGATCATCACGTGTTCCGCGCTGGTCCTCGGTCTCGCCTACGCGCTGCTTTACCGCAGGACGGAACACTGCACCAGAAGCTTTGCGCTGACGCTCTCCCTCCTGCCCGCCGTCGTCTCCGTCGTCATCCTGATGGTGAGCGGCAGCATCGGAGCCGGTGTGGCGGTTGCCGGAACCTTCTCTCTGGTCCGCTTCCGTTCGGCGCCGGGCAGTGCAAAAGAGATCGTTTCGGTCTTTATTGCGATGGCGATCGGTCTCGCCTGCGGGATGGGCTTTCCCCTTCTGGCGGCGCTCTTCACGCTGATCCTCTGCACCGTATATGCGCTCTTCTCAAGGCTCGTCTTTCCCGAGAACGGCGAAGACGAGGAAGAAAAGACGCTCTCCATCACGATCCCGGAGGATCTGGAATATGCCACGATCTTTGACGATATCTTTGAACGCTACACCACCGGCGCGAAGCTGGTCCAGGTCAAGACCACCAATCTCGGTTCTCTGAACCGGCTGCGTTATGATCTGCGGCTCCGCCATGCCGGGACCGAGAAAGACATGATCGACGAACTACGCTGCCGCAACGGCAATCTGGAAATCACCCTTGCCCGCCGCAGCGAAGACAGCGAACTTTGAAAGGAGACTCTCCCCATAATGAAAAATAAATCTTCCCCGGGAACTGCGCTTCTGCGCACGCTTCCCTTCCTGTTTACCCTGATGCTGCTGTGCTCCGTACTGATCCTGAACATAGACGCCGGCGCCAGCGCGGAAGGCGCCTCGGACGATGAGGACAGCCTGCCGGAATACACGCTGACCCTCAGCGACGCCGGGATCAGCAGCAGCTGTGACAGCGTCGTTGTTGACGGCAGCACCGTCACCATCACCGAGGCCGGCAGCTACACCGTGAGCGGCGCCCTCTCCGACGGGCAGATCCGGATCGAAGCGGCCAAGGAGGACAAGGTCCGTCTCGTCCTGGACGGCGTCAGCATCACCAACTCCGACAGTGCCGCGATCTATGTGGTCTCGGCGGACAAGCTGGTGATCAAGCTGAAAGACGGCAGCAGCAACACGCTCACGACCTCGGGCAGTTTTGTCCAGACCGACAGCAACAACGTAGACGGCGTGATTTTCTCCAAAGAAGATGTCACCGTCAAGGGCAGCGGCAGCCTGACCGTAAGCGCGCCTTACGGGCACGGCATCGTCAGCAAGGACGATCTGACCGTCAAGAGCGGCAGCATCTCGATCTCGGCCGGACGCAAGGCGCTCTCGGCAAACGACGAACTCACCGTAGAGGACGGGACGCTCGATCTCATCGCAGGTACTGAGGGCATGGAAGCCACACAGGTGATCCTGAACGGCGGAAGCGTCAGCATCCAGGCCGGTGACGACGGCATCAACGCGACCGCTCTATCCGATATCGGGACACCGGTCGTGGAGATCAACGGCGGCGACATCACCATCGTGATGGGAGCCGGAGACACCGATGGCGTCGACTCCAACGGCAACCTGATCATTACCGGCGGCACCATCCGCGTAAACGGCAGCTCCTGCTTCGACTATGACGGCAGCGTCAGCTTCACCGGAGGCACCGTGATCATAAACGGCCAGCAGGTCGACAGCATTCCGAACCAGATGATGGGCGGCGGCTTCGGCGGCATGGGCCCAGGCGGCCAAATGGGCGGTTTTGGCAGCGGTTTTGACGGAATGCAGCCCGGCCAGGGAGATTTTGACGGAGGCTTTGGAGGCGGCTTCGGCGGCAGAGGTCACGGCCGGCCGAATGACGGCAATTTCAACCGGGGCTGAGCAGTGTGCCGGTCGGGGCAAAACCCGGCCGGTTTTCCGCCGGCATCCTTCTCCCCCGATTTTCAGCGCAATCACAAGGGGTGCAAAAATGCAGTACTCTCCGGCCCAAGACTTTGTATATTTCGCCGATTGACAAAGAGGCGATCTGCCTATATAATCAGCTCATCTTTAAGGCGACCCAGAGAGATCGGCAAGGATGAACAGAGTGACAGCGGGAGTGTTCCCGTTCGTTGGCCTTGCCTTTCGGCGAGGCTTTTGTATTTTCGGAGGACGCGCGTATGCTCCATCGATATAAGAAAACAAACGCAGAAGTGAGACTGCCCTTCATCGGGGACATTACTGCGGCCTCAGCCCGCCTGAATACAAGTCTATATGCAAGCACGCCCGGTTTCTGTATGCAGAGGAGTCTGCGCACAGGCCGGGTTTCATCATCCGTGGAGGAAAGACTATGAACAGAGAGATCCAAATCGCGAAGGACCTGCTGAGTATCCGCGCCGTGTTCTTCCGTCCGGAAGAGCCCTTCACCTGGGCCAGCGGCATCAAAAGTCCGGTCTACTGCGACAACCGCCTGACCCTGACCGCGCCGGAGGTCCGCACTCACGTTGAGACCGGACTGAAGGAGCTGGTGCAGGAATACTATCCCGAAGCGGAGGTGCTGATGGGCACTTCCACCGCCGGGATCGCCCACGCCGCCATCACGGCCCATCTGATGGGACTGCCGATGGGCTATGTGCGCTCCGGTGCCAAGGACCACGGCCGCCGGAACCAGATCGAAGGCCGGCTGGAACCCGGCCAAAAGGTCGTCGTTATCGAGGACCTCATCTCCACAGGCGGCTCGGTGCTGGAGGTGGTCGATGTTCTGCGCTCCGCCGGGGCTGAGGTGCTCGGTGTGGCGAGCATCTTCACCTACGGCATGCAGAAGGGCCTCACCCGGCTGCAGGAGGCCGGCGTCGTGAACCACAGCCTGACCAATTTTGACGTGATTGCCGAGGTTGCGGCGGAGGACGGGTACATTCAGCCCGAGGATGTGAAGCGTCTGATCGCGTTTCGGAACAACCCCTCTGACGAGAGCTGGAGGTCCGTATGAAGAGAAGCCTGATCGATATCCTTGACTTCAGCCCTGAGGAACTGCAGGCGCTGATCGACACCGCAAACGACATCATTGCCAATCCTGCCGCATACCGTGACCTCTGCCGCGGCAAAAAGCTTGCGACGCTGTTCTTCGAGCCCTCCACCCGCACAAGGCTGAGCTTTGAGGCGGCAATGTATGAGCTGGGCGGCAATGTGATCGGCTTTTCCGAGGCGCAGAGTTCTTCCGCCTCTAAAGGCGAAAGCGTGGCAGACACCGCCAAGGTCATCAGCTGCTACGCCGATATCATCGCCATGCGCCACCCAAAGGAGGGCGCGCCGCTGGTTGCCGCGATGAATGCCAGCATTCCCGTGATAAACGCCGGCGACGGCGGGCACAACCACCCGACCCAGACCCTCGCGGACCTGCTGACCATCTACCGCGAGAAGGGCGGCTTCGAGAACCTGACCGTCGGCTTCTGCGGAGATCTGAAGTTCGGCCGCACCGTACACTCGCTCATCAGCGCGCTCTCCCGTTACCCTGGTCTGAAGCTCTATCTGATCTCCCCGGAGGAGCTGAAGCTGCCCAGCTATGTGAAGAAGGAAGTCCTTGCCGCAAAGAACATCGACTATGTCCAGACCACGGATCTGGAAGGCGTCATGCCGGAACTCGATATCCTCTACATGACCCGCGTGCAGCGTGAGCGCTTCTTCAACGAGGAAGATTACCTGCGGCTGAAGGACAGCTACATTCTGACCCCGGACAAGCTGCAGAATGCGAGGGAGGACCTCTGCATCATGCATCCCCTGCCCCGTGTCAACGAGATCAGCGTCGCCATTGACGACGATCCGCGCGCCTGCTACTTCAAGCAGGTGCTGTACGGCAAGTACATGCGCATGGCGCTGATTCTAAAGCTGTTAAAGGAGGCGGGCACGCTGTGAATATCGATTCCATCTCCAACGGTATTGTCATTGACCACATCACAGCCGGCCTCGGCATGCGGCTCTATGAACTGCTGGGGCTTGAGAAGCTGGACTGCTCGGTCGCCATTATCAAAAACGTCCACAGCGTCAAGCTGGGCAGGAAGGACATCATCAAGATCGACTCCGACATCCCCGTAAGCCTCGATGTGATCGGCTACGTGGATCCCGGCGTCACCATCAACATCATCCGCAGCGGCGAGCTGGTGGAGAAGAAGTCCATTGAGATGCCGGAGCAGCTTCGAAACGTCATTTTCTGCAAAAATCCCCGCTGCATCACCACCACCGAGCAGGAGCTGCCGCATGTCTTCAAGCTCACAGATCGGGCAAACAAGGTGTACCGCTGCATCTACTGCGAGACCAAAGCGAATTAGACCGACAGGAGGAACGTCATTTTGAAAAAAGTCGGCATTGTCATGGGCAGCGACAGCGACCTGCCCGTCATCCAGAAAGCCACCGGCATCCTGAAGGAACTGGACATTCCCTTTGAAGTACACGTCTTCTCCGCCCACCGCACGCCGGAGCAGGCCAGGCAGTTTTCCCTGGACGCGAGAGAGAACGGCTTCGGCGTCCTGATCGCAGCGGCCGGTATGGCGGCTCACCTCGCGGGGGCCATTGCAGCCAACACCACGCTCCCGGTCATCGGCATTCCCTGCAAGGGTCCCTTCTTTGACGGGATGGACGCGCTGCTCAGCACCGTACAGATGCCCTCGGGCATCCCCGTCGCCGCCGTCGGTGTGAACAACGGCGCGAACGCCGCTCTGCTCGCAGCCGAGATCCTCTCGGTCTCGGATCCCGAGGTCGCCGAACGCCTGCGCCTGAAGCGCGAGCGGGACACCGCCGCGGTTCTGGAGAAGGACGCCGGCATCGCCGCACGGCTCTGAGCGATCCCCTCTTACTCTGTTATCCCATATTTTTTAAATAAAGGAGCTTACCACCATGGAAAAGAAACTCGTTTACACCGGCAAAACCAAGAATGTCTATGCCCTCGACAACGGCAACTATCTTCTGAAGTTCAAGGACGACTGCACCGGCAAGGACGGCGTCTTTGATCCCGGTGAGAATTCTGTCGGTCTCACCATCGACGGTGTCGGCGATGTCAATCTGCGCATGTCCATCTATTTCTTTGAAAAGATCAATGCCGCCGGCATTCGCACCCACTATGTCAGCGCCGACCTCAAGGAAACCACCATGGAGGTTCTCCCTGCCAAGGTCTTCGGCAAGGGACTTGAAGTTATCTGCCGCCACAAGGCCGTCGGTTCCTTCTTCCGCCGCTACAGCGACTATGTCGAAGAGGGCGCCGATCTCCCCGCTTATGTTGAGATGACCTTTAAAAACGATGAGAAGGGCGATCCCCTCGTGACCAAGGACGGCCTCATTGTCCTCGGCGTCATGACCGCCGAGCAGTACGACACCATCAAAGACATGACCCAGAAGATCACCCAGATCGTCGCCGACGAGATGAAGGCCCGCGGCCTGGTCCTCTATGACATCAAGTTTGAGTACGGCTATGACGCCAATGGCGAGGTCATGCTCATCGACGAGATCGCCTCCGGCAACATGCGCGTCTACAAAGACGGCAAGTACATCGATCCGATGACGCTCTCTGAGCTCTTCTTTGCCTGATGGGCGGCTTCTTTGGTGCGGTGTCAAAAAGGGACGTTGTTCTGGACGTCTTCTTCGGCACCGATTATCACAGTCATCTGGGCACCCGCAACGCCGGTATGGCGATCTGGAGCAGAGAGCACGGCTGCCAACGTCAGATCCACTCCATCACCAACACGCCCTTCCGGACGAAGTTTGAAAAAGACCTCGCGGACTTCCACGGGGGCTGCTGCGGCATCGGCTGCATCAGCGACTCTGACCCGCAGCCGCTGCTTGTGCGCTCGCATCTGGGGCTCTATGCCATCACGACCGTCGGGCAGATCAACAACGCCGAGGAACTGGTAGACACCTATTTCTCTGACCACGGCCATCAGTTTATGGCCATGAGCTCCGGAAAGGTCAACTGTACGGAACTGGTCGCCGCGCTCATCAACGAGCGTGAGAGCCTGGTCGCCGGCATCCAGCATATGCAGCGGGTGATCGACGGCTCGATGACGGTTCTGCTCATGACGGCGCAGGGCGAGATCATCGCGGCCCGCGACCAGTTCGGTCGGCTTCCGGTCCTGGTCGGGAAGGATGAGGACGGATACTGCGTCAGCTTTGAGTCCTTCGCCTACCAGAAGCTGGGTTATACCAAGGCCTATGAGCTGGGGCCGGCTGAGATTGTCCGCATCACCGCCGACGGGTTCGAATCCCTTGCGCCGGCCGCGGAAAAAATGAAGATCTGCGCGTTTCTCTGGAGCTATTACGGCTATCCGAACTCCAACTACGAGGGCGTCAACGTTGAGGTCATGCGCTACCGCAACGGCGAGATCATGGCCCGCGACGAGATCGTCCACGGGCAGCTGCCGAAGGTGGACTATGTGGCCGGCGTCCCCGACTCCGGCATCCCCCACGCCATCGGCTATGCAAACCGCAGCGGCAAGCCCTTTGCCAGACCCTTTGTCAAGTACACCCCGACCTGGCCGCGCTCCTTCATGCCGGCCAACCAGGACGTGCGCGACCAGGTGGCCAAGATGAAGCAGATCCCCGTCCCCGAGCTCATTGAGGGCAAGAAGCTGCTTTTCGTGGACGACTCTATTGTGCGCGGTACCCAGCTGCAGGGCACGGTCGACTTTCTCTATGAGTCCGGCGCGGCCGAAGTGCATATGCGCTCCGCCTGCCCGCCCATCATGTACGCCTGCAAGTATCTGAACTTCTCACGAGGCAACTCCGATATGGACCTGCTCGCCCGCAGGACGATTGAGGAACTGGAGGACGGCGAAGGCCAGAAGCATCTGGACGAATATGCCGACTCTCACTCCGAACGCGGCAAGTGCCTGCGCAAGGCGATCTGCGAGAAGCTCGGTTTCGACTCGCTGGAATACCAGTCGCTGGACGGGCTGCTGGAAGCCATCGGCATCGACCCCGACAAGATCTGCACCTATTGCTGGAACGGAAAGGAATAAGCCATGAACAATTCCCATTCTGCCTCCTATGCCGCAGCCGGTGTCAACATTGAGGCGGGCTACGAGGGCGTGCGCCTGATGAAGCAGCATGTGGAGCGCACCTTCATCCCCGGCGTGGTGTCGGACATCGGCGGCTTCGGCGGTCTGTTCGCACCGCAGCTTGGCGGTATGAAGGAACCGGTCCTTGTCTCCGGGACGGACGGCGTCGGCACCAAGCAGCGCATTGCACAGCTGCTGGGGAAACATGACACCGTCGGGATCGACTGTGTGGCCATGTGCGTCAACGACATCGTCTGCTGCGGCGCGAAACCCCTGTTCTTTCTGGACTATATCGCCATCGGCAGGAACGAGCCCGAGAAGGTCGCGACACTGGTCTCCGGCGTTGCGGAGGGCTGCGTGCAGGCCGGCTGCGCCCTGATCGGCGGCGAGACCGCGGAGCACCCGGGGACCATGCAGCCGGACGACTACGACCTGGCCGGCTTCGCCGTCGGCATCGTGGACAAGGAGAAGATCCTCGACCGGAATTCCGTCTGCGAAGGCGATGTGGTTCTCGGCCTTCCGTCCAGCGGCATCCACTCCAACGGCTACTCGCTGGTGCGCAAGGTCTTTGACGTGGAGCACGCAGACCTCGGCGCAAGCGTAGATGAGCTGGGCATGAGCCTCGGCGAGGCACTGCTGACCCCGACAAAGATCTATGTGAAGCCGGTTCTGGCGGCGCTGGAGATCGGCGGCATCCACGGGATCAGCCACATTACGGGCGGCGGCTTCTATGAGAACATCCCCCGCTGTCTCCCCGCGGGCTGTCAGGCTCGGATCGAGAAGGCCGCGATCCCTGTCCCGGCGGTTTTCCGCCTGATTCAGGAGCGTGGCGCAATCCCCGAGCGCGACATGTTCAACACCTTCAACATGGGAATCGGCATGAGCCTTGTGGTCGCGCGGGAGAGCGCTGACCGTATCTGTTCGGTTCTTCCGGACGCAGTCGTCATCGGCGAGATCGCGCCCGGCGACGAGCCCATCGTCATCTGCTGAGGGCAAGGTATGAGGAAAGCGAAGATTGCCGTCCTCGTATCCGGCGGCGGGACAAATCTGCAGGCGCTTCTGGACGCGGAACAGAGCGGTGTGCTCACGAGCGGCGAAATCGTGCTGGTGGTCTCCAACAATGCAAAGGCCTATGCGCTTCAGCGCGCCGAGAAGGCCGGTGTTGAGACCGCGGTCCTGACCGGAAAGGGCTTTGAGGACGCTCTGCGTCAGCTTCTCGCCGAACGCGGGATCGACCTGATCATCCTCGCCGGGTTCATGCGGATCCTGAGTGAGGATTTCACCTCTGCGTGGCCGAACCGCATTCTGAACGTCCACCCTTCACTGATCCCTGCTTTCTGCGGAAAAGGCTATTACGGGCTGCGCGTCCACGAGGAAGCGCTGGCCCGCGGCGTCAAGGTCACCGGCGCCACCGTACACTTTGTCAATGAGATCCCCGACGGCGGTGAGATCATTCTCCAGAAGGCCGTTGATGTTCTGCCGGGCGACACCCCCGAGCTGCTGCAGAAGCGTGTCATGGAGCAAGCGGAATGGATTCTTCTGCCGCAGGCGGCAGAGCTGGTTTCGAAAGGAGTACTCAAATGACGGATTTTCTGGCGTTTCTGAAGAACAATCCCTATCCCGGGCGCGGCATCGCCGTGGGCAAGGACACCGTATACTATTTCATCATGGGCCGCAGCGAGAACAGCCGCAACCGGATCTTTTCCCTGACCGATGACGGCATCCGCACCGAGGCTTTTGACCCGGCGAAGGTCTCCGACCCCAGCCTGATCATCTATCACCCGGTTCGGCAGAGCGGTACCGACCTCATCGTCACCAACGGCGACCAGACCGACACCATCCGCGACATGGGCAACTTCCGCGCAGCCCTGATGACAAGGGAATTTGAGCCGGACGCCCCCAACAACACTCCCCGCATCTCCGCCGTGCTGCATCAGGACGGCAGCTTTGAGCTCTCGATTCTCAAATGCGTGGACGGCCGCTGCCTTCGCGAGTTCTTCTGCTATGAAGGCTGCGACGAAGGAAAAGGCTACTTCCTCAGCACCTATGAAGGCCCCGGTTCCCCGCTGCCCAGCTTCAAGGGCGAGCCGCTGGAGATCGACATGCCTTCTCCCGAGGAAGTCTGGGCCGCGCTGAACGAGGACAACAAGGTTTCGCTCTACACCAACGTCAGGGGCGAAGTCAAACTCTTCAACAAACATCTGGGGGACTGAATCATGAAACAGTTTGAACTCAAATACGGCTGCAATCCCAATCAGAAGCCTGCCAGCATCTATATGAAGGACGGCTCCGAGCTGCCCGTCGCTGTGCTGAACGGGCGTCCCGGATACATTAACTTCCTCGACGCGCTGAATTCCTGGCAGCTGGTGAAAGAGCTGAAGGAAGCCACCGGACTTCCCTCCGCGGCAAGCTTCAAGCACGTCTCCCCCGCCGGTGCAGCCGTGGGCCTGCCGCTGAGCGAGACGGACCGCCGGATCTACTTTGTCGATCCCGAGGCCGAGCTCTCCCCCATCTCCTGTGCCTATATCCGCGCTAGAGGGGCGGACCGGCTCTGCTCCTACGGCGACTGGGCCGCACTGAGCGATCCCTGCGACGCAGCCACGGCGCTCTATCTCAAAGATGAGGTCTCCGACGGCATCATCGCCCCCGCTTACACGGAAGAAGCGCTCGCCATCCTGAAGACGAAGAAAAAGGGCAACTACAATGTCGTGCAAATCGACCCGGACTATGTCCCCGCACTCCAGGAGTGCAAGGATGTCTTCGGCGTCACCTTTGAGCAGGGGCATAACAACTTCCGCATCGATGCGTCCCTGCTCCAAAACATCGTAACTGAGAATAAAGCACTCTCCGAAGCCGCAGTCCGCGATATGATCGTCGCGCTGATCACTCTGAAGTATACCCAGTCCAACTCCGTCTGCTACGTCAAGGACGGTCAGGCCATCGGCGTCGGCGCCGGTCAGCAGAGCCGCATTCACTGCACCCGCCTCGCGGGGCAGAAGGCGGACAACTGGCTGCTCCGCCAGCACCCGAAGGTGCTTGGCCTGCAGTTTGTGGACGGAATCCGCCGTCCCGACCGGGACAACGCCATCGACGTCTATCTCTCCGACGAATATGAAGACGTTCTCGCCGAGGGCGTGTGGCAGACCCGCTTCAAGGTGAAGCCCGAGGTCCTGACTCAGGAAGAGAAGAAGGCCTGGATCTCCACGCAGAGCGGCGTGACCTGCGGTTCCGACGCCTTCTTCCCCTTCGGCGATAATGTCGAGCGCGCTCACAAATCCGGCGTTCAGTATATCGCGGAGCCGGGCGGTTCCATCCGTGACGACCACGTCATTGACACCGCCAACAAGTACAACATGGTCATGGCCTTCACCGGCATGCGCCTGTTCCATCACTGATCCTGAATCTTATCGGTTTTCCCGCTCCGTCAGGGGCGGGAAACATCCATCTCATTTCCCTGTTTTGTCTTTAAAAAGGGTGCTCTGCATCCTCAACATGAAATGGAGTAGCTATGAAAGTAATGGTAGTCGGCGGAGGCGGCCGCGAACACGCCGTCATCCGCAAGCTGAAAGAGAATCCTGAAATCACCCAGATCTACGCCCTGCCCGGCAACGGCGGCATTGCCCGGGACGCCGAGTGCGTTCCCATCGGCGCCAAGGATATCGCCTCGATCGTCACCTTTGCCGCCGCAAACAACATCGACTACGCCGTGGTGACCCCGGACGATCCTCTTGTCCTGGGATGTGTCGACGCGCTGGAGGATGCGGGGATCCCCTGCTTCGGCCCGCGGAGCGAGGCCGCCATCATTGAAGGCAGCAAGGTCTTCTCCAAGAACCTGATGAAGAAGTACGGCATCCCCACAGCGAGATATGAGGTCTTCACCGACATGGACGAGGCGCTCCGCTATCTGGAGACCGCTCCCATCCCCACTGTGATCAAGGCAGACGGGCTTGCCCTCGGCAAGGGCGTCCTGATCGCGCAGACCAGAGACAAGGCTTTCTCCGCCGTCCGCGAGATGATGCAGGAGAAAAAGTTTGGCCACAGCGGTGATCAGATCGTCATCGAGGAGTTTCTGGAAGGGCCGGAGGTCTCCGTGCTCTCCTTCACCGACGGGAAGACGATCGTCCCGATGATCTCCAGCATGGACCACAAACGCGCCGGCGACCATGACACCGGGCTCAACACCGGAGGCATGGGCACCGTCGCGCCGAACCCCTACTACACCCCGGAGGTCGCCGCCCGCTGCATGGAGGAGATCTTCCTCCCGACGGTCAGGGCGATGAACGCCGAGGGCCGCACCTTCAAAGGCTGTCTCTATTTCGGTCTCATGATCACAGAAGACGGACCGAAGGTCATCGAGTACAACTGCCGCTTCGGCGATCCCGAGACCCAGGTGGTGCTGCCTCTGCTGGAGAGCGACCTCTTCACCATCATGCGCGCTGTGACGGAAGGCCGCCTCAGCGAAGCGGATGTAAAGTTCTCCAACCAGCACGCATGCTGCGTGATCCTCGCCTCCGCGGGCTATCCCGAGCACTATGAGAAGGGCTATCCGATGGAGATTCCGGAGGAAATCCGGGAGCAGGTCTTTGTCGCCGGCGCCGCGCTGAAGGACGGCATCCTGGTCACAAACGGCGGCCGCGTGGCAGGCTGCACCGCTGTATCGGACACGTTGGAATCCGCCATCCGCGACGCCTATGCGCTGGCCGGCCAGGTGCGTTTTGATAACGCCTATTGCCGAACGGACATCGGTCAACGGGCGCTCCGGGCGCTCAGGGAGGTCTGAGATGGTATACCGTATTTTTGTTGAAAAGAAGCCCGGTCTGGACCACGAGGCACAGACTCTGCTCAATGAAGCCCGCAATCTTCTCGGGATCACAAGCCTCGAGCAGGTCCGGCTCTTCAACCGCTATGACGCGGAGGAAATCACCGAAGATCTGTTCCGCTACGCCGTAAAGACCGTCTTCTCTGAGCCGCAGCTGGACATCGCCTGCGAGGAACCGGACTTCGGCGAAGCCCATGTGTTCGCAGTGGAGTATCTGCCCGGCCAGTTCGACCAGCGCGCCGATTCCGCCGCGCAGTGCATCCAGATTCTTTCCCAGGGCGAGCGTCCGCTCGTGCGTTCTGCGAAGGTCTATGCCCTGTACGGTGCTTTGAGCGATCACGAGCTCGCCGAGCTCAAGAAATACGTCGTCAACCCCGTCGAGGCACGGGAAGCCGCCCTCGAGAAGCCTGACACTCTCCGCGTCCAGTATGAGATTCCCACCGAAGTCGCTGTTCTGAATGGCTTCCGCGGCCTCAGCCGCACCGAGCTGGAGGACTTTGTCCGAAACTTCGGTCTCGCCATGGATGCCGACGACATCGCTTTCTGTCAGGAGTACTTCCGCAGCGAGGAACGCGACCCGACCATCACCGAGATCCGTGTTCTCGATACCTACTGGTCCGATCACTGCCGACACACGACCTTCAACACCATCATCGATCAGGTCCGCTTTGAGGACGCACTGCTGGAAAAGGCCTGGCAGGACTATCTGGATACCCGCAAGGCGCTGAACCGCACGAAGCCCATCTGCCTGATGGATCTCGCGACTGTCGCGGTCAAGGCGCTCAAGAAGGCCGGCAAACTCCCGAAGCTCGACGAGTCGGAAGAGATCAACGCCTGCACGGTTAAGATCGAAGTGGAAGCCGACGGCGAAACCGAGCCCTGGCTCCTTCTCTTCAAAAACGAGACCCACAACCATCCCACAGAGATCGAGCCCTTCGGCGGCGCGGCCACCTGCATCGGCGGTGCGATCCGCGACCCGCTCTCCGGGCGTTCCTATGTCTACGGTGCCATGCGCGTGACCGGCGCCGCGGATCCTCTGACGCCCGTCTCCGAGACCATCCCCGGCAAGCTGCCCCAGCGCAAGCTGGTCACCACCGCGGCCGCCGGCTACTCCTCCTACGGTAACCAGATCGGCCTTGCCACAGGTATTGTGGACGAACTCTACCATCCCGGCTATGCCGCCAAGCGCATGGAGATCGGCGCGGTCATCGCGGCCGCACCCGCGGAGAACGTACGCCGGGAACGCCCCGCTCCCGGTGACGTCGTCATCCTTCTCGGCGGCAGAACCGGACGCGACGGCATCGGCGGCGCCACAGGCTCCAGCAAGGCACATAACGCCCAGTCCGTGGAGACCTGCGGTGCCGAGGTTCAGAAGGGCAACGCCCCTGAGGAACGCAAGCTCCAGCGTCTTTTCCGCAACGCCGAGGCCTCACGAATGATCAAGCGCTGCAACGACTTCGGCGCGGGCGGCGTCTCCGTCGCCATCGGCGAGCTTGCGGAAGGCCTGCGCATCAATCTCAACGCCGTGCCCAGAAAATACGAAGGTCTGGACGGCACGGAACTTGCCATCAGTGAGAGTCAGGAGCGCATGGCCGTTGTCGTGGAAGCTTCTGATGTGGACTCCTTCCTGCGTCTTGCCGCAGGCGAAAACCTCGAAGCGGTCCCTGTCGCCTCCGTCCAGGCGGAGCCCCGTCTGGTGATGGAGTGGAACGGAAAGCAGATCGTGAATCTGAGCCGTGCCTTCCTGGACACCAACGGAGCCGAAAAGCACATTGACGCCGTCGCTGCAGCGCCGCAGTTCTGGGAAAAGAAAGTCAGCGGCAGCTTCGGTAACCTGCTCCGGGAGATGGCCGCAGACCTCAACTGCTGCTCCAGACGCGGTCTGAGCGAGCGCTTTGATTCCACCATTGGCGCTGGGACGGTTCTGATGCCCTTCGGCGGTCAGAACCAGCTGACGCCCATCCAGGCCATGGTGCAGAAAATCTCCATGGAAGAGAAGCACACTGACGACTGCTCCTTTATGTCCTGGGGCTACAACCCCTTCATTACCGAAAAGAGCCCTTATCACGGGGCATACCTGGCTGTGGTGGAGTCGGTCTGCAAGCTGGTGGCTGCCGGCGCATCCTTCTCCGATGTGTATCTGAGCTTCCAGGAGTACTTCGAGCGGCTCGGCAAAGACAGCGCCCGCTGGGGCAAACCGCTCTCCGCCCTGCTCGGCGCTTTCGAGGCGCAGATGGGCCTCGGGATCGGCGCCATTGGCGGCAAGGACTCGATGAGCGGTTCCTTTGAGGACCTGCATGTGCCGCCTACACTGGTGTCCTTCGCGGTGACCACCGGGAAAACGGACGAAGTCATTTCTCCTGAGTTCAAGCAGGCCGGACATAGGCTTGTCCGTCTTGCGCCGGACTATGGTCCTGACGGGCTCCCTGCTGCCGCATCTCTGATCGCGCTCTTTAACCGGGTCACAGAGTTCCTGCGCAGCGGCAGGGCAGTCGCCTGCTATACGCCCGGTATGGGCGGTATCGCGGAGGCTGTGATGAAAATGGCCTTCGGCAATGGCTTCGGCTTCCGCTTTGCGGATGGGCTTTCCGTCCAGCGGCTCTTTGGCTATGACTACGGCTCCTTCCTGCTCGAAGTCACAGAAGACGCAGAAGGCGCCGAGCTGATCGGCACAGTCACAGACGACGGTGTGTTCCGCCTCGGAGAAGAGAGCGTCGATGCCGCCGAGCTTCTGCGGCTCTATGAGGACAAGCTGGAGTCGGTTTATTCCTGCAATATTGAACAGTCCTCCGCCGGGATGGAGAACTTCTCCTTCCGTTCGGAAACGCGCGTCGCCCCCACGGTCAAAACGGCTAAGCCCCGTGTTCTGATCCCCGCCTTCCCCGGTACCAACTGCGAAGTCGACAGCGCCCGCGCCGTCCGCGACGCCGGCGCCGAACCGGAGATCTTTGTGATCAACAACCTCTCCTCTGACGGCATTACCCGCAGTGTGGATCAGTTTGCCGCGCGGCTGAAAGAAAGCCAGATAATCTTCATCCCGGGCGGCTTCTCCGGCGGCGATGAGCCGGACGGCTCCGGAAAGTTCATTACCGCTTTCTTCCGCAATGCGGAGATCAAGGAGGGGGTCACCGAGCTTCTGGAACAGCGCGACGGTCTGATCTGCGGGATCTGCAACGGTTTCCAGGCGCTCATCAAGCTGGGTCTGGTCCCTTATGGAAAGATCATCGATACGGATGAGAACTGCCCGACCCTGACCTTCAATACCATCGGCCGGCATCAGAGCCGCATTGTCCGTACCCGGATCGCCTCCAACAAGTCCCCCTGGCTGGCGCTGACCGAGGTCGGTGAGGTCTATCACGTCCCGATTTCGCACGGCGAAGGCCGCTTCCTTGCAAGCGAGGAATTGATCCGCAGCCTCGCGGCAAACGGCCAGATCGCGACCCAGTATGTGGATCTGGAGGGCAACGCCACTGCGGATGTACACTTTAACCCCAACAACTCCCTCTTCGCGATTGAGGGCATCACCTCCCCCGACGGCAGAGTTTTCGGCAAGATGGGCCATGCCGAGCGCATCGGCGCCGGGCTCTACCGGAACGTCCCCGGCAACTACGACCTGAGGATGTTTGAATCCGCGGTAAAGTACTTCGCCTGATCCTTTCATCTGCAGCAAGACCACCGTCTCACCCTCGGGACGATGGTCTTGTTTTGTCATGCAGATTCTCTTATTTCGGATATTGAAATCATCGGCCGCATCCTTTATAATGAAGTTAACCGAAAATCGATCATTAAAACATAAAGGCTGGTAGAGATGGGATTATTTGACAAAAAATACTGCGACTTCTGCGGCGAGAAGATCGGTCTGCTCGGGAACAAGAAGCTCGAAGACGGCAACATGTGCAAGAATTGTGCTTCCAGGCTCTCCCCCTGGTTCAACGAACGCCGGCACAGCACCAAGGCGGAGATCCAGGAGCAGCTCGATTACCGGGAAGCGAACAAGGCGAAAGTCGCCGCGTTCCACACCACCCGCAGCATCGGCAGATATACCAAGCTCCTTTTGGATGAGGATCAGAAGCAGTTCATGGTGACCAGCGCCTCCAACCTGGAGACCGCCAATCCCGACGTGCTGGATTATTCTCAGGTGACCGGCTGCGATCTGGACATTGACGAAAGCCGGAACGAGCTCAAGCAGACCAATGACGAAGGAAAAGAAGTCAGCTTCACCCCTCCGCGCTACGAGTATTCCTATAATTTCTTTGTCAGCATCCACGTCAATCATCCATATTTTGATAAGATCCGCTACAATCTCTCCAACGGTTATATCAAAGTCGGCGAGCGTCCTGCAAATGCCGCCTCCGGCGGATGGCGCGTCAATCGTGCCGGAGGTTCCGGTCTTCGCATGAATGATTATTATGAATATCTCAACATGGGGAACGAAATCAAGGAGTGCCTGGACAATATGCGTCTGGGGATCCGTCAAGAGGTTGAGGCTCAGTCAGCCCCGAAGACTGCTGTAACCTGCCCCTGGTGCGGTGCAACCACTGTACCCGATGCCTCCGGATGCTGTGAATACTGCGGCGGTTCTCTCAACGGATAATTCTGATAAAAAACAGTAGAAAAACAGGACTCTTTGCGCTATAATAGCCACAGAGTCCTATTTTTATTTGGAGGTACAATATGAATCTTCTAAGTCTTTTGCTGAAGTCGATGCTTACCGATTCCAGCATCACCGCGCTGGCCAAAAAGACCGGCCTCAGCTCCGCCGTTCTGAAAAAGCTTGTCCCTCTGGCGATCCCTCTGCTGATCAAGTTTATGACCAACAACGCTTCTTCCCAGTCCGGCGCACAGTCCCTGCTTGGCGCCCTGACGCAGCACACCAATAAGAAGACGCTTGCCGAACAGATCGACGAGGCCGACACCGCTGACGGTCAGAAGATCATCGGCCACATCTTCGGCAGCCAGTCTGACGCCGCCATCAGCAGCCTTGCCCAGCAGGCCGGGCTGAGCACACAGGATGTCAGCACAGCCCTCTCCGGTATGGCTCCCGCCGTGCTGAGCGGCCTCTCCGCCGCGACCAGCTCCGCCTCTGCCGCGCCGAAGGTGGATCTGAGCGACGGTTTTGACCTCACCGACCTGATGGGGATGTTTGCGGGCGCTCAGGCTCAGAGCCAGCCCTCCGCTGGCGGCCTGCTCTCCGGTCTGCTCGGCGGCGGCTCCAACAGTCTTGGCGGCGGTCTTCTCGGTTCTCTGCTCGGGGGCAGCGCCTCTCAGGCGGACAACGACAGCTCCGTCAACGGCATGCAGCTGCTCAGCCTTCTTACCGGGAGATAATTTTCACTCCTCATTCCAGATTTGGACCGTCCGGCCGGACGGTCCATTTTAACGAGAAAGCAGCCCCTCCGGGCTGCTTTTCATTCTGTTTATGACGAAAGGCTTTATGACAAAGGATAATGTGCTTCCAGCTTGCGGAAGCTGTCCTCACTGATCCCGTGCTCCATAGCACAGGCTTCCCGCTCGGCGGTCTCTTCGTCGATCCCGGCGTTCATCAGCAGTTCCTTCAGATAGTTATGCTTTGCCAGCGTCAGCTCCGCAAGGACACGTCCTTCTTCGGTAAAATGGATCATCTTATCGTCATCCATCGTAATCAGGCCTGCTTCGACAAGCTTGCCCACCGCGACGCTGACCGACGGCTTTGTCACATCCAGCGTCTCGGCAATGTTGATGGAGCGGCAGTGCCCCTTCTCCTGGGTGATCATCAGGATCGCTTCCAGATAATCATCCCGCGCTTCGTTTCTGAAATTCCTCAGGTTCATAAATATCCCCTCTTTTGCTTTTTATTCCCGTCGCAGTTAGTTAATTTTATCATATAACCGGCAAATTTGCAAGCTTCTTATTATTCCTGATTGTATAGCATCAGTTCCTGTCCGTGGGTTTTCAGCCACTTTCTGGCGATTCTGTAATCCGGGAGAATTCGCTCCACTTCCGACCAGAAGGCGGGTGAATGATTCATTTGCTTCCGATGGCAGAGCTCATGCACCACCACATAGTCCAGCACCGCTTCCGGCGCCAGCATCAGCAGGCAGTTGAAGTTCAGATTGCCCTTGGAAGAGCAGCTGCCCCACTTTGTCTTCTGGTGCCGAATGCTGATTCTGCCATAGGTCACACCGATCCTCGGCGCAAAGACTGCAGCGCGGGCGGTGAGATCTCTCCTTGCCTCCTCTCTCAGTCTCTGCAGCTCTTCCTCCGTCAGGGGACTGATTTCGCTGCGTGCTGCCGCAGCCTGCTCCATCCTGCTCTGCTGCCTGATGATCCAGTCCATATGCCCCTGGACAAAAGAGCGGATTTCTCTTTCCCTGACGCGGTTTGGAACACGGACAAGAACCGTGCCATCCTCCCGCACCTGCAGGGAGAGGGTCTTTCGTTTGCTGCGGACGACTTCAACCTTCATCAGGAGTAAATATCGTTGGTGTCGACCAGTGCAATGGTGATGTCCATGGTCTCGCCATCACGCCAGATGCTCAGCGTCATGGTATCGCCGACCTGCAGTTCGTTCTTGATGTTGAGGATGTCCTCTGTCGTCCGGACTTCCGTCCCATTCACAGCCAGGATAATATCCCCTGCCTGAACGCCCTTTTCCTTGGCGTCAGAACCCTCGCTCACTTCGGAAACATAAAGTCCGTCCGGCAGTTCATACTTGTCCTTCGCATTCTGAGGGATCGACCCGACTGTGATGCCGATCGCGGGTCTGCCTTTGACTTCGCCGTCCTTGAGCAGCGCGTTCACAACGTTGCAGGCCGTCACTGACGGGATTGCGAAACCAATGCCCTCGATGCTGGAATAACTGGACATCATCTTCATATTTGTAATGCCGATGACCTGTCCGTAGAGGTTAAAGAGAGCGCCGCCGGAATTGCCTTCGTTAATGGCGGTATTGGTCTGCAGGAGCGTCATGCTGCGTCCGTGATAGGTCATGCCGCGCTCGATGGCCGAGATAATGCCGTCCGTCAGGGTGTTGCGGAAGTCCTCCCCGAGCGGATTGCCGATCGCCGCGACCCGGTCGCCGACCCTCAGATTGGCGCTCTCGCCGAGCGGCGCTGTCTTCAGCCCTTTTGCGTCGATTTTCAGCAGCGCGATGTCGCTGATGGCATCAGCCCCGATCAGCTCCGCTTCAAATTCTCTCCCGTCGTCCAGGGTCACGACCGCCCGGTCACAGTCCTCCAATACATGGGTGTTGGTCAGGATCAGTCCGTTCTCCCCGATCACGACGCCGGAGCCCCAGTTGTAGCCCACATTGTCTCCCTCATAGCCGGAGATGGAGACGATCGCAGGCGCGCACTGTTCATAGAGCTCCTGCAGGGTCAGTTCTTCCTCCAAAGCGGGCTGCAGCGTCAGGGTAAAGTCCGGCCTCTCTTCTGTCCGCGGAACATTGACCTCAACGGAGTCGCTCTCGACCGCCTCATAGTACTGCTTGAAGAAGTCCTCCATGCTGTCCGGCATTTCCGTCTTCTCTTCCGGCAAGCCCGGCAGTGTGATCGGAAGGTCGGCGCTGTTCTGACGGAACGCAAGCGAACTGCCTGCAATCACAAGGAGAAGGAGAATAATCAGCCCCGCGATCCTGCCCGGTGTCATGCCTTTCCGGCGTTTCTTTTTCTTCTGACCGTCCTCCGGAATACTCTCCTGCTTTTCCGGTGCAGCGGGCGCCGCGACCTCTTCCGACACCAGAGGCGCATACCAGTTCTGTGAATGATACCAGTTTGAGTTCATGTCTTCTCTCTTCCCTGTTTGTTATTTTCTGCAAGCGCGAGGGTGAATACGAACTCGGTCATCCCGTCCTCGCTGCGCACGGCGATGTCCTCGTCATGCGCGTTGATAATGGTCTTGACCAGATAGAGACCCAATCCGACGCCCTCTTTATCCAGACTGCGCGACCGGTCCGACTTGTGGAAACGGTCGAAGATATACGGCAGATCGTCCGGTGGGATCGTCTCGCCATAGTCCTTGATCGAGACGTAAGCCTTCCCCATGTCCTTGTACAGACGGACCAGCAGACAGCTCCCCGCAGATGCAAACTTGATCGCATTGTCCAGCAGGTTGTAGATCACCTGAGTAATGGCGTCTTTATCTGCGTAGACCATCAGATGGCTGTCCGGAAGCTGCGGATCGACATCCAGGTTTTTCTTCGTCGCCCGGCTCTCAAAGCTCAGCAGCGTCTGCAGGATCAGCTCGGTCAGGTCAAAAGCCGTCCGGCGCGACGGATCAGATGCCGTCGTACGCATGCGCGAGACATCCAGCATGTCCCGGACCAGCCGGGAGAGCCTTCTCGTCTCATCCCGGATGGAGATCAGGTACTTTCTCTCATCCTCCGGAGGAATCGTCCCGTCCAGGATTCCGTCCGCAAAGCCGGAGATCGTGGTCATCGGCGTCCTGAGCTCATGCGAGATATTGGCGATGAACTCGCTTCTCCGCTTCTCCGCCTGTTCAAGGGAATCCGCCATCTTGTTAAAGGAATCGATCAGGGCCCCCATCTCATCGGTGGTGTCATGGGTCTGCCGGACACGCACCGAGAAATCGCCCCGGGCAAACTTTCTCGATGCGGAGGCGATCTCATCCAGCGGCCGTGCCATCCGTTTGGAGTAGAACATCACCATCATCATCGCGAGCAGGGACACAATCGAGAATGCGATGATCGACCAGGTGAGATAATTGGTCCAGGTGCCTAGCATGTTGCTGATCTGGGAGCTTACAAAGCAATAGCCCAGGATGTCTCCGTCGGTTTCGGCGGTGATCTGCCTCCCGACAACATACCGCTTATCCGTATAGATCCCGTCCAGCGTTGTCAGCTGGTCAAAGTTTTCGAGTTCCATTTTCCGCAGGGCATCATCGGGCACGGTTTTCCCGATGTGCTCGCAGTAAGGGCGCTTGTCCGAACAGGTGACGATGGTCCCCTCTTCATCGGTGATAAAGATATGGTTCCCCGTCGAGCCGGAGATCGAGCTGATCACCATGCTCATGGCCCAGTCCGACAGCGAGCTGCCTCTGGAAATGGCCGATGCGGTATGCGCGACTTCCGACGCCGTGATCATCATTCCTCTGCGGTAGTCCTCGATCAGATAAGTCCGGCCGATCCCGATCAGACTGATCGCCAGCATCAGGAAAGAAAAGGCAAGCAGCAGCATCGTCGTCGCAAAATTCTTGATATAAATGCTCTTCAAGTGCTATCACGCCTCAAAACGTTTTTACTGAGACCCATTATAACGGATCCTGCTGTTTTTTCAATTACCTGTTTGTGAATTCCACAGCCGTTCTGCTTCTGCCAAAAAGAGCACGCCCTGCAGGAAACCCTGCCGGGCGTGAAAGCATTGCTTATGTTGTCTTTTCCGGGACATTACCACAGGTCTACGCTGCCTGTCTCGCCTCCGCGTACCCAGTACGCCTTGTTCTCATCGACTCTGACGTATACCTTATCTACAGCGCCAACCTTCGCGAGGATCGCCTCAGGGGTGATTTCTCCGCCAAGTGGGGACTGAATAATCACATCCGCTGCCTTCTTTGCTGCAGGCTTTTTCGCAGCGGGCTTCTTTGCGGCTGCCTTCTTCTCCGGGGCTTTCACCACGGCTGCTTCCTTCGCAGGTTCCGCTTTCGCGGGGGCGGCTTTCTTCGCTGCGGGCTTCTTCGCGACAGGCTTCTTTTCGGCGGTCACTTCTTCCGTAACCTTCTTTGTTGCCATATTGGTCTATCCTCCTTTCTTTCGGAATTCATGCGCATTATAGCACCGGATATAGGGAAAGTATATGTTACTTTTGTACAAAAAAAGCCTCTTTATAGCCTCATTTTCGCCAATTTCAATCCTGTAGAAAAAGCCCGCCGATGTCCGGAAGGCCCTTTCATTTCGCTTATTTTCGTCGCAGGAGTTTCACAATGAACCTTTCGGCGGCGATCTCCAGTGCGCTGCCGAGGTCATAGAGACGTCGCAGCAGTTTCAATGGTAATCCTCCGGGATATCAATACGCATATAGCGTTCCTTCAGCACCTTATACTCGTCCCGATCAATAAGGCCTGTCCGCAGATACCCGTCGATCTGTTCCAGGTATTTTTCTCTGCCTCTCACATGTTCACAGGTAAGCGGCTCTTCTTCCGGTGCTTTTTTTACAGGCGCCCTTCTTACAGCCTTCTTTCCTCTGAACATTCCCAGGAATGATAGGACCGCCGTCACTGCAAGGATCAGAAAAGCCACTGTTACAATGACACTGATGCGGTCGAATCGCCACATCAGGCCCAGCCGCTGCGGACTGCGGAAGATCTGCTGCAGTCTGGGTCCCCAGGACTCCCACAGGGCGCTGAGCAACACCAGGGAGAGAATAAAGGCAAATCCGCTGCGATTCTTTTTCATCAGCAGAGCTGTGCGCCGACGGGAACATCATCCCCGACGATCATGAGCTTCAAAATCTCGTTCCCCTTCTCGTCCTCCTTGACAGCGGAGAGCAGCATGCCGTTCGATTCGAGACCCATCATCTTGCGCGGCGGGAGATTCAGAATAGCGACGACCTTCTTCCCGACCAGCTGTTCCGGCTCATAGAACTTGTGGATGCCGGAGAGAATCTGGCGCTCCTTGCCGCTGCCGTCGTCCAGAGTGAACTTCAGAAGCTTCTCGGACTTCTTCACGGCTTCACAGGTCAGGATTTTAACAACACGCATGTCGCACTTGGCAAACTCATCAATCGTAACATCAGGCAGGACGGGCTTGGCCGGGGGTGTGGCCGGCTTGTGCATGGCTTCCAGCTCCTCCAGCATCTTTGCTGTGTCAATACGCGGGAAGAGGGTCTCGCCTTTGTGGACGGTGATGCTTCCGTCAGCCGCCGCACCGAGGCTGTCCCAGGTACGCAGCGCATCGGGCGCACCGATCTGGTCGAAGGCCTTGCTGCAGCTCTCCGGGATGAACGGCGTCAGAAGAACCAGCGCAACGCGGATCGCCTCCAGAAGGTTTGCCATGACGGTGGCGAGGCGGGCTTTGTTTGCCTCGTCCTTCGCGAGGATCCAGGGTGTGGTCTCGTCGATATACTTGTTGGCACGGCCGATGAGACGGAACGTCTCTTCGAGACCGAGATGGAGCTGGAAAGCGTCCATCTGCTTTGCGTAGAGAGAAGGGGTCTCTCTGACAAGGGTCAGGAGCTCGTCATCCAGTGCGTCGTAGACGCGTTCGGCAGGCAGCGTGCCGCCGAAATACTTCTCCACCATGGCAGTTGTACGGGAGACCAGGTTGCCGAGGGCGTTGGCCAGATCCGCGTTGATGGTGTTGATCAGAAGCTCGTTGGAGAAGTTACCGTCAGAGCCGAAGGGGAAGGTCCGGAGCAGGAAGAAGCGCAGGGCATCGACGCCGAACTTCTCCGCCAGGACATAGGGATCCACCACGTTGCCCTTGGACTTGGACATCTTGCCGCCGTCAATGACGAGCCAGCCATGGCCATAGACCTTCTTCGGGATCGGCTCGCCCACGCTCATGAGCATGGCCGGCCAGATGATCGAGTGGAAACGGACAATCTCCTTGCCGACGATGTTCACCGGGGGCCAGTATTTATCAAAGTCGTCATAACGGTCGTTCATGTAGCCAAGTGCGGTGGCGTAGTTAAAGAGCGCATCAACCCAGACATAGACCACGTGGCCCGGATCGAAGTCCACCGGGATGCCCCAGGTAAAACTGGTGCGGGAGACACAGAGGTCCTCAAGGCCCGGCTTGATGAAGTTGTTGATCATCTCATTGACGCGGGAGGCGGGCTCCAGGAAAGTCCCGGACTCCAGGAGTTCCTGAACGGGCTTGGCATACTTGGAGAGCCGGAAGAAATAGGCCTCTTCCTCAGCGTCATGAACGGGACGGCCGCAGTCCGGGCAGCAGCCGTTTACCAGCTGGCTCTCCGTCCAGAAGCTCTCGCAGGGGGTGCAGTACTTGCCCTTATAGGCGCCTTTGTAGATATCCCCGTTCTCGTACATCTTGCGGAAGACCCGCTGGATGGCTACGACGTGGTAATCGTCCGTGGTGCGGATAAAACGGTCGTTCGAGATGTTCATGAGCTTCCACAGGTCCAGGATCCCTCCGGGTCCTTCGACAATGCGGTCGACAAAGGCCTGAGGCGTCACGCCAGCCTCCTTCGCCTTCTCTTCGATCTTCTGACCGTGTTCGTCTGTTCCGGTCAGGAACATGACGTCGTAGCCCCGCAGCCGCTTGTACCGCGCAATGGCGTCTGTCGCCACGGTACAGTAAGTGTGGCCGATGTGGAGCTTATCCGAGGGATAGTAGATCGGCGTGGTGATGTAGAAAGTAGGTTTGGACATAGTGGAAACTCCTTTCAGGGAATAATAGATACAATTTGATTGGCTTTATGCCGTTAACCCGCCAAAACCGCATCGCGGGCCAGTTTTTCCGGTGGCCAGTCGATCTCATGGTCGTGCAGATGGTAGATGCCCGTGGGTTCCTGGACCTGACCGATCAAGTTGTCGTTGGCATCAAGGATGTTGCGGTTGACGGTGACGCTGTAGCCGATGAGACAGCCCCACTCGTCGTCATAGACCTCATGTGAAGCCGTCCACGGCGAGACGTGAGAACCGTCCACATTGGTGCCCCAGAACTCGATGGTCACGGAATGATCGTCATAATACGATACCAGCTTCACCGGATAATCTCGGGTGTTCTTGAACCGGTAGTCCGGACCGCCCCAGCTCACCGTCGCATCATAACCCATGGAAAGGTAATTGACCGCAAACCAGTGGTTCTGCCGCATGGTGGTGGTCATCTGAGCGTACATAGCAGCGCAGTAAAGGGTGGAGCTGACCTGACAGATTCCGCCGCCGATCTCAATGGTCACTTCCCCGTCGGCATAGGCTCCGGCCCACTTATAGCCTGCTTCCTCAGTGCGCTCGCCGATGGCGTTGTTGTACGAGAAAACCTCGCCGGGAAGAACTACGATGCCGTCCAGCTTGTCCGCCGCGAGGTGGATGTTGTTGATTCGGTCGTCGTCCGAGTCCCAGTAATTGGTCGTCATGAAGCAGAGCCTGTCGCGATACAGCAGCCCTTCCAGGTCTGCAGCTTTGGTCCCCGGTTCGTAGAGCGTGAGGGGGATCTCGATCCGGGTGCCGGGGCGCGCTTCCCGCCAGAGCTTCTCGGCAGCGGGGATATCAAAGGTGCAACCCACGACCTCCGGGACAACATTCCACTCCTCATCAAAGCGCGCATCCTGCGGTTCGACATTGACATCGTTATAGATTTTCTGAAAGTCCGGCATCTGGACGGAACCCGCGATCTCGGTCCAGTTGAGTTGAGACGCGCTGTCGGTCAGGGCTGTGCAGATCGCTTCATAGATGGCATCTGCATCCAGCGAGATGCTGCCGCCGCCCTTTACGAGGGTAAGGCGGGCGTTCTCCCGGTCGAGTGTGGTATCCCGGTCAGCCGTAAGCTCATGAAAGCGGTCCGTGACCGACTGGATATTCGCGCGGATATATGTGGCGTTCAGATCAGGCGCGGGCAGCGTCACATCGAAATAGCCGGGCTTCAGCCAGACGCGAAGATAGGAGCCGAGATTTTGGAACCAGTCCCCGTCATGACCGAAGGTACAGACGGCTTCGGCGGCTTCCGCCGCAGTGCGCGTCGCTCCGGCCTGTGTGCGCTCCAGGGTGCAGCTGAGGTCCAGAGGGAAGGTCACCTTGAGGGAAGAAGCATTCAGTCCCGTCCACTGCTCTTCGGTCAGCCGCCGGGCAACTTCCGCCCGGGTCATTCCCCCAACCGGGACGCCGTCCAACCGCATGTTGGGCAAGGAAGTCGATGAATTTGTGATCCGGTATCCCAGATAGGCACAGCCGGCAAGGCCGAGCAGCAGCAGGATCGCCAGGGTGATGAGCACCAGCAACAGCCGCTGACCGAAATGAGAACGGGATCTGTGTTTACGTCGATTGTATGTCATAGCCAATATCATGCATTGTGAAATCAGGAATTGTGCCCGGAACAGGCTGTATTACTTCTTGATTCTCTGCTCGTAGAGCTCGGTAAACAGCTCGCTCTCCCCCTTTGGGAGATTCAGGCGGCGCTCTTCGCGGTCGGGGCGGTACATCCAGGGCGTAGTGTCCAGACGCGCACCGGCCTGCGCTTCCAGCAGGATGGCGATCAGCCGGTTCGAGAGCAGGAAACCGGAGACGGTAAAGTGCCAGCGGCCGTCGTCCTCGCACACGGTCCAGCCTTTCTCACGGAAGGCCTCCAGAACACGGAGGATCGGCTTCCAGTCACTCTGACAGCGGATCCGGTACTCCTGTTCCTCAACGCCCCGGTTGGTACGCATAGCCAGCATCAGGTACTCCACACTGCGTTCCAGGGGCGAGATCTCCTCATATTCGTCGATGACAGAGACCTTGCGGGCAATGCCATAGCTGTACTGACGCAGATCCCGCACAAAGGAATAGCGGAGATTGCCCACGCAGGAGTGGGCGCCCGGGCCAAAACCCATATAGTCGTCAAGACGCCAGTACTTGAGGTTATGACGGGACTCGAAGCCGGGAGCGGAGAAGTTGGATACTTCGTACTGCTTATAGCCGTAACGCTCCAGCATCTGGGCGGCGTAGGAATACATATCCGCCTGTTCGTCGTCATCCGGCAGCAGCGGGGAGTTCCGATAGTCCTCGAACATCGGTGTTCCCTCTTCCAGCTTCAGTGCGTAGCAGGAGATATGTTCGGGGTGGAGTTCGACCACACGGGCAAGGCTCTCGGCCCAATCGCGCTTGTTCTGGCTGGGCAGACCGTACATCAGGTCGAGCGAGATGTTGTCAAAACCGGCACGGCGCGCCGTGGCATAGGCTTCTCTGGCCTGCGCCCAGTTGTGGCGTCGGCCAATCATCTTGAGCAGGTCGTCCTGCACTGCCTGTACGCCGATCGAGAGACGGTTGACGCCCTCCTCGCGCATTTCGCGCAGCTCGTCGAAGACCATCGAGTCCGGGTTGCACTCGACAGTCACTTCCGTGTCGACACGGACGTTGCCATTGAGCTTCAGCACATCGAAGATCTCCAGCAACCGCTCCGCTCCGTAGTAGCTGGGCGTGCCGCCGCCGAAGTAGATGCTGTCCACCTCATAGTTGCGGATCGAAGGCGCGGACTCCAGCAGGTGGTCGATGAGCGCCTTGTGAAAGATGGGCATCTGCGCCTCACAGCCCGCGAGTGAATAGAAGTCGCAGTAGCCGCACTTCGACGCGCAGAACGGAATGTGGATATAGATACCGAGTCTGGGCTTTTCCATTAGAAGAGGGCAGCGACCAGATCGGTAAACTCCCCGGCATCCTCCAGATCATCTCCGGCGGAGATCGAAGCCAGGGTAGAGAGAATCTTTGCAAGAGAGGCGGCGCGTTCTTTGTCGCCGCCGTCAAAGGCCTCGCGCAGCACCTGGAAGGCCCGGTGATCCGGGTTCAGCTCCAGAACACGTGTAGCGCGGACCTTGCGCATCTCCTCAGAGGGGCCTGCGCGGAAATAGCGCTCCATCTCGAGTGTCACGCCGCCTTCGGTCGTCAGCGCGCAGGGTCTGGTGGAGAGCTTGGAGGAGAGCTTGACCTTGGCGATCTGATCGCCGACGGACTCCTTGATGAAGTCCAGAAGCTCCTTGTTCTCGATATCGCGCTCTTCGGCCGCTTTTTTCTCCTCCTCGGTCTCAAAGCCGAGGTCGTCTGTCACAACATTGCAGAAGGTCTTGCCGTCCTGCTCGCGCAGATTCTCCAGCACCATTTCGTCCAGAGGGCTGGTGAGATAGAGCAGTTCATAGCCGCGCTTGCGCACTTCCTCGCACTGCGGCAGATTCACCGCGCGTTTCAGGGTATCGGCGGAAGCGTAATAGATCTTCTGCTGGCTCTCGGGCATGTTCTCCACATACTCCTTGAGCGTTACCTGCTTATCCTCCGCGGTCCAGAAGATCAGCAGATCCCGCAGGAAATCCTTATACCGTCCGTATTCGTCACAGACGCCGCACTTCAGATCCACGCCGAAGTTCTTAAAGAACTCTTCGTACTTCGGACGGTCCTCGCGCATGAGCTTCTCGAGCTCAGACTTGATGCGTTTCTCGAGGTTCTGCCCGATAATACGCAGCTGGCGGTCATGCTGAAGCAGCTCACGGGAGATGTTCAGCGAGAGGTCAGGCGAATCAACCACGCCCTTGACAAACTCAAAATACTCATGGACCAGCTTGTCGCACTTCTCCATAATCATGACGCCGTTGGAATAAAGCGTGATGGCGCCCTTGTTATCGCCGGAGAAGATGTTCTCATTCTGCTCGCCGGGGACAAAGAGCATCGCCTTATAGCTCACAGCGCCTTCGGCGTTGATGCGCACCAGGGCGCAGGGGTCCTTGCGGTCGCGGTTCTTTTCCTTATACCAGGCGATGCAGTCGTCGTCCGTCACTTCGGACTTGGAGCGCTGCCAGATGGGGACGCGGGAGTTCACGACCTCGTTCTCGGTCACCATCCGGTAATCGTACTTGGGAGATCCGTCGTCGTTCTTCTCTTCCGTCTCAAAGCGTTCCTGGTGCTCGATGTCCATGCAGATGGGCCAGCGGACATAGTCCGAATACTTCTTGACCAGGGCCTTGATCTTCCAGACCTCCAGATAGGAGCCGTAGATTTCCTCGTCCGAGTCTTCCTTGATGTGCATAATGACGTCAGTACCGACGCTGTCGCGCTCGCAGGCTGTCACGGTATAGCCGTCGGCGCCCTTGCTGTTCCAGCGGACGCCCTCGGCCTCGCCGAACTTGCGGGAGATGACGGTCACCTCGTCGGAGACCATGAACGCCGAGTAGAAACCGACGCCGAACTGACCGATGATCGAGAGATCCTCGTTCTCCGCTTTCTCGCCGTCCATCTCACCCTTGAACTGGAAAGAGCCGCTCTTTGCAATGACGCCGAGGTTGTTCTCCGCCTCGGACATCGTCATGCCGATGCCGTTGTCGCGGACGGTGATGGTACGGGCCGTTTTGTCGATGATGATGTCAATGCGGAAATCGTCCCGATTCAGGCCGACGGTGTCATCCGTCAGGGAAAGATAGCAGAGCTTATCGATCGCGTCAGAGGCGTTGGAGATAATCTCACGGAGAAAGATCTCTTTGTTCGTATAGATCGAGTTGATCATCAGGTCAAGGAGCCGCTTGGATTCTGCCTTGAATTGCTTTTTTGCCATGTCAGATATTGCCTCACTTTATGTAATGATTTCAAACTTTATATATTATAGTCTTTTCTGCTGTGAAGTGCAAGTTGAAATTCGCATCGATACAAACCTGTTAATCCGTACTTGTATCGACCTGATGTGGCATTTGGGCTCCGCCCCATTTTCCTCTTGCGAAGCACACCGGATGTTGATATACTTGTATTGTAAATCTAACCGAAATATCACAGATTCCGAGCTATCCGTCCAAGCCGGTTCTGCAATCGAATATCTGCAAATGGAGGTGTATTATGAGAGGAATTGAAATCTTTTATTCTCCCGGCTGTCCGTATTGTGTCAAGGCGAAAAGGGCCCTTGCTGAGTTGAAGGAAGAAACGCCGGATTACCAGCGGGTACCGGTCAAATGGATCAACGAGCAGGAAGAAGTCGACTACGCCAACGAGCACAACTACTACTATATCCCGACTGTCTATTTTGGGAACATCAAGGTTTTCGAGGCGCATCCCGGCGACTCCTATGAGAAGATCAGGGCTGCGATCAAAACCGCTCTCGACAAAGCGGTTTTCGAGGGCCCTGCCGCATAAACCATGAATATGCCTTTTTTCAAAAGCGTCTGCAGAACTGACTATGCTTTGCAGACGCTTCTTTTATTCGTTTTTATTCGTCGAGCCGACCGTGGACGCCGAGTCCGTGCCTGCGCTTCGGGAACGGTATGCTGACATCGATCCCTGTGATCACCTTGACAATCCGCAGGAAAAAGAGCAGCACCAGCAGCGGGATCAGGCAGCAGGTCACAATCATGATGGCGATGCTTTCGATAAAGCGGTTGACGATCTGGACCGCCTTCTCCGTCAGACCTTCTGCCGTTTCGGATATGCCGCCAAGTATCCGCTGGATAATGTTCTTATCCTCTCCGGCATCCACCAGAGGGGCGGTTTCCTCCGTCAGTTCCTCCGCTGCCGAAATGGTCCCGTCGATGGAGTCCTGAAAGGTGCTGTAAATCATGTCCGATACGTTGATGCTGAGCGGAATCACCAGGAAAATCGCGACCCCAAAGGCCATCAGTTTAACAGCCGCCTTTTTCAGTGCCTCCGGGTAATAGAACTCCCCGATCACAAAAAGCGCGCAGGCGATTGGAATCAGGTACCGGAACACTCCTGCGCCAATGATGGCAAGCAGATATTTTTCGGCATACAGGACGCAGAGTATCACAAGGAAGTAAGAGGAAAAGTCCGCAAGCTGCTCTGCAATCGGTGTACCGAGATCTCCCGGGATCGCTGTGATACCGGCTGAAGCGGCCGTGGACGTCGCCGTGAGCTTCAGTACCGTCGATACTTTGTCCTCAATGGAATGAATGATGTCCGCGTAATAATCCGGTGATGAAAACTTTCCGGCAAGAAGAAACAGCGATACTGCCGCAATCACAATACAGGCTGCGATCATGATCCCCTTTTTCAGTTTTGAATCCATAAAGCGTGTACCTCCTGTGGAGAACATGTCAAGAGTATCCCACAGCAGCCAGTTTTTGTCAACCGGGCTGTCGATCAATTCTACCACCGCAGCGCAAGATACGCGGTGTAAACGAAAGCCCAACATAACATAAAGCAACTTCTTCACCGCTGCAGTTCATCACAATAAGGATTATATCCTCCCATCTTCAAATCTATTATTTTGCTGTTTTAATCCTCTTTTTGCTCTTGATTTTTGCATTTTACTGTGTTATAGTGATCCTTATCATATGGAACACACAGAATGAGGTGAACAATCATGGGCAGAAGGAAATTTGAAGAAGAGAAGGGTCAGCTTCGATCGGTCGGCAAGTCTGCACCGAACAATGATGCTTCCCTGCCGCTGATCTGTGAGCGGGTACGTCACTACCGTAGCCTGAGGAAGCTGGAACAGAAGCAACTTGCTCAGGCGCTTGGCATCACCGCCAATGCTGTCAGCAACTGGGAGCAGGGACGCAGCCGGCCGGATGTCGCGCTGATTCCGGATCTCTGCAAGGTTCTGGACATCAGCTTTTTTGACCTCTACGGGCTCAATGACCCTCACCGGTATAATGAGAGGGAGCAGTGCCATATTGAGACCTATCGGAAGCTCAAGCCCGGTCATCGCAATCTGGTCGATGGCCTCATGGGCAGCATGCTGCGGATGCAGGACGCCGAGAACATGCCAAATCTGATAAAGCTCCGCTATTTCGAAAGGCCGCTGGCCGCCGGTATCGGCGATCCTACAGAGTTCGAAGGGCTGAGCGAAGAAATCTATCTTTACGAGAGCGACGAATACCGCAGAGCGGATTATGTCTTTCGTGTCAATGGTGACAGCATGGAACCGGATTACCAAAACGGCGATCTGGTTCTGGTCGAGCGCGTCCCCAGCGGGCTTATGCTTCAGGAGGGCGAGATCGGCGCCTTCATCGTCGGGAATGAGATGTACATCAAGGAATACCGTGCTGACGGGCTCCACTCTCTCAACAGGAAGTACGATGTGCTGAAGTTCGACGAAGAGCAGGCCGTGTACCTGATTGGGAAAGTATTGACTGTGCTGGAGCCGGAGAACATCGCAAGTCAGAGCGATGTGGAAAAGTTCCAGCTCCTCCATGAGTGACCGATGTGCTGCCGATATTATATTGAGCCCAAAGACGTAACTCTGGATCAAATCGGAGATGCCGCCCGACACACGCCCCTGTACGATCGTTTTCTGGCCGCGGTTCCACGTCCTATGGTAACAAGCGGTGAGGTTAAGCCTGCTGATATCGTCCCAGTCATCGCAAGCAGCAAAAAAGGCAATAAGACCTATTACCCCATGCAGTGGGGTTTTCACAGTGAGAACAGGCCGCTGCTGGTGAATGCGAGGACAGAGACCGCTGCGGACAAACCTCTGTTCCAGAATGCATGGCGGGCGCATCGCTGTGTCATTCCCGCCTCCTGGTATTATGAATGGGAGCACTTCCTGCGTCCCAACGGAAAGCGGGAGACCGGAGAAAAGTATCTGATTCAGCCGAAGCACTCACAGATCACGTGGCTTTGCGGCCTGTACCGTATGGAAAACGGGCTTCCTCATTTTGTAGTCCTCACGAGAACGCCCAGTGAAGACATCGGCTTCATCCACGACAGAATGCCGCTGATGATACGGGAAACAGATGTAGACGGATGGATCAGCCCCGAAGGCGACCCCGAGGCGATTGCCTGCCGTGCGGTAACGGATCTTCTTTACGAGAGGTCGACACCGGAAAAGGTGTTCTCCGGATAACGAAAAGAGCTGCGAAGCGAGAATCTCTTCTCTGCTTCGCAGCTCCTGCTTGTCAGCGGGCTGCAGCTGGGTTTGTGATCTATTACAGCGCATCACATGGGTACAATTTTGCAGAGCACCACGTAACGGGCGTCATCGTACTCGTAGCTGCAGGTGGATAATGTCATGATATGATCGCTGCTGCTGACCTCAACGCCGGTTGCAAAGTTGGAACGTGAATACATCCGGTTGATATATTCCTGGAACTGGTCCCGGGTTGCAAAGTTGAACGCGTAAACATCGGAATCTCCGCCGGTCACAAAGCTGGTAAAAATCTGAAGCTGGTAATTCTGAGTCGGCGTGTAGTAATACAGCACCGGATGCTCCTCCAGATAGCCTTCCTGCTTGTAGTTTGCGAGGCTGGCAAACATGGATCCGTTGTTCATATGATGACCATAGAGAATGGTGTTGTCCCCGGAGAGATCCGGTTCACAGACCGCATCCATGAAAATACTGCCGCTCGCATTCTCAGCCCCGTTCAGCGTATGGTGCAGATAATAATCGTTGTCTCCGCCTTTGAGAACCGGATAGCTGATGACCGTATTGGGACTGTAGATCCATCCGACGACCTGGGAGTTCTGTGCAAGGAGCGAATTAAAGTCGACCGAGATCGGTCCTGCAACAACAGCCGGCGTCTCTTCCGGGGTCTCCTCGGGTACTTCCACCGTCGGGGTGGGTGTCGGCTCGGCAGTCGCAGGCGCGCTGACAAACTGCTGATTCAAATTATCATATTCCTTCTGCGCGGCATGGTAGCCATAAAAGGTGTTATACAGCTGGTAGCCGGCAAAGATAAACACCCCAAGAAACACACCGCAGAGTATGACCAGAAGACCGCGCCAAAACACGCGCAAAACTGATTTCATAAAATTGTCTCCAATCGTAACTATATTGTAACTTATTACAGTATACACCAGATTTTGAAAATGTACAGTAAAATTTTCTTAATTTTCTGAACTCCCTGTAAATACTCTGCTTGATTTGGTCTGTTTGAGCGCTTCATTTCCTACGTTATAATATATAATTTCAGATTTCTTAAGTTGCTATCAATGAAAATGCAGTGTATGATAGTGACCGTAAAGAAAGGTATTTTCGCATTTGCCAGCTCAATGGCAGGAAGAAATATAAGAGGTGATTCGTTTGAAAAAGAACTCCAATTTGCTCGGTCTGCTTCTGACGGTGGTTCTTCTGCTCTCTTTGGCCGGAACAACGGCCTTCGCAGATGGGATCAATGTCTCTAATGCATCTCTAACAATTAATACAATTGTCAACACACCCGGTGCTGAAATGACATCTGAGTGGGTTGATGATACCGATGAAGAGATGACCATGGAATGGGTCGATGACGACTCCCCTGTCTGTATCGTACGCTTCATTGATCACAATCAGGGCGACTGGGGAGATGAGTACTCATCCGGTTCCTTCTCTGCTTTGATGGACCAGAATGCAGAACTGCTGATTCAGCCGCCTGAGGGCTACTATGTTTCAGATCTCATTCTGACGAATGAAAGCGGCGAAACCGGAAGCGCCAAAGACCTCCTCTCCGCTGCCAAAGCCCATACCGACGGAACAGAGGTTTCTCTCTGGTTTAAAGACATCAAGGAAAAAACCGATGACGGCATGTCTATCAAGAGCGACTACCTTTCCGCAAATGGCAGCGGCAGCAGCTATATCCTGACGGTTGTTTGTGATGAGCTTGAGGATGACGCTTACTCCAGCGTGAGCGTCGACAGCGGCGATGTCTGGTATGACGGGTTCTATGGCGGGGACGGTTCCGGCGTCTGGACTTTCTACGCTCCCTCCGCACCGTCTGAACCGGTTGTTCAGGACGGCGCCTACTGGGAACTGGACAGCTTTGTTCTTCGCTATGATAACGGTGGCCCCAATGTGAAGCTTGCTCCGGGACAGAGCACGGTAATCTATCGTGATGCAACGCTGACCGCAAAGTGGAACGATGTATCCGAGCAATACGCCGCTGTCGAAGAGCCGTGGATCGAACCGGACAATGGCGGCAATGACACTTGGGTAGACAACAATATTGCTTCGACCGACAACTATGCTGCCGATACGCCTGTTACCACTTATACTGAACCTATTATCCCCGAAGTCCGGATCCAGGCAGCTTCTGCCAGCAAGTATTACGACGGAACTCCTCTGACCAGTTCTGGTTATTCCGTTGAGTCCGGTTCTCTTGGCGAATATACACTTGGTCTCACCTATAACGAAATCACAGAGCCCGGGAGTGTTTCCGCTGTCAGCGACTATGCCTTGTATAATGCTGACGGCTGGCAGGTGTTCAACAAACAACAACTGGACGAAGATAACAATTTCGTTATAGACGTCGGAACACTGACTGTATATGACTCTATCCCGACTCTCATCATTGAGGCCGAATCTTACAGCAAAGAGTATGACGGAACGCCTCTGACTGTTCCGGAGAGCTCCAGCGGCTACTCCGTCACGGAAGGAAACCTTGGTCTTTATTATACGCTCCGCGTCGGCTTTGGAAGCATCACGGAGATCGGCACTGCAAGTACCCTTCAGGACTATGCCCTGGTCAATCCCTACGGGCAGGTTGTCTTTGACAAGACTCAGCTGGATCAGGCTGAGAACTTCAAAGTCATAAACGGCACGCTCACTGTAACCAAACCCTCGTCTGTCATTCCCAGCGTCAATGTACAGGGCGTCAACGACAGCAAAGTCTATGACGGTACAGCTCTGACGAAATCCGGAGCAGAGGGCTATACCTATACCGGTGATTTTGGTGATCTCGAGTTCTACGTCACCTACAACAGCATCACTGATGTCGGTTCGGTCGACACGATCGCCACATATGAGCTGCGGGATCATGACGGCAATGCCGTTTTTGATCAGGCCGATCTGGATGCCAGCACTGATTTTACGCTTTCACGCGGCACACTGTCTATCACAGCCCCTGCACCGACAGTCCCTGTCGTAATTGTCCAAGGTGTTTCCGACAGTAAAGAATATGACGGTACTCCCCTGACGAAGTCTGGAACCGAAGGCTATACGTACACAGGCGATTTCGGCGATTACAACCTTGTCGTCACTTATAACACGATTACCGAGGTAGGTTCTGTCAACACCATTGCAACATACCACCTGGAGGACCAAAACGGTACCGTCGTTTTTGATCAGGCTGCGCTGGATGACAGCCCCAACTTCACCATCGCGCTTGGCACTCTGACTGTACGAGAGAAGTCGGCGCCTCCTGCACCGGTGGTCCCCACAGTCGTCGTACAAGGGGTCAACGACAGCAAAGTCTACGACGGTACCCCCCTGACCAAATCCGGCACTGACGGCTACACCGTTACCGGCAATCTCGGTGAATACCAGTTGGCTGTCACATACAACAGCATTACCGAGATCGGCTCTGTCGACACGATCAAGACCTATGAACTGCAGAACCAGAACGGAGAGACCGTTTTTACCCAGGCCGAACTGAAAGAAAGCGCCAACTTCACGCTCACTCCGGGAACACTGACCGTCACAGAGAAGCCTGCTCCTCCCGCCCCCACAGTCCCGGTCGTTATTCTGCAAGGTGTTTCCGCCAGCAAGGAATACGACGGCAAGCCTCTGACCAAATCCGGTTCCAACGGTTACGAACTCACAGGCACGATTGGGGACCTTAAACTGGTTGTCACCTATAACAGCATTACCGATGTCGGCTCCGTTGATACCATCAGCAGCTATGAACTGCAGGATCAGAGCGGGAAAGTTGTTTTTGACAAAGCCGCCCTTGACGCAAGCCCCAATTTCACATTCAAAAACGGAAAACTCACCGTCACCAAGCCCTCCCCCGCAATCCCCAAAGCCACGCTCCAGGGTGTCTCGGAGAGCAAGGAGTACAACGGATCCGCGCTGACAAAGGACGGCAATTCCGGTTATTCCGTCTCAGGCAGCCTCGGGGATTACGATCTTCGCGTCAGCTACAACAGCATTACGGAACCCGGCTCTGTCGACACGCTTTCCACATACGCGCTCTACAACAAAGACGGCAGTGTAGCCTTCTCCAAGGAAGAACTGGATGCGAGCCCGAACTTCACCGTAAAAAACGGAAAGCTCACCGTCACCAAGCGTGCTCTTCGGATCATCGCGATCTCCGGCACGCTGAATACCAAGGGCGAGACCATCACAGCCTCCGCACTCAGCTCTCAGGACGGAAGCTTCCGGAACGGTTATCGGGTCATCGGCCTGCTGGACGGCCACCAGATTTCCGGCAGCTTTGTCCAGGGAAGCAGCAACCAAAGCTTCAAAACCACCATCAACAAAGACGCTGTTCAAATCACGGACAAGAACAGCTCGAAGAATGTCACCGGCTGCTATGAGATTGAGACTCAGGATGGCTATATCACCATCATCGCTCCGACGACCTATGACCTGATCATCAATCCCAAGTCCTATACCTGGACCTATGACGGAACGGCTCACACGCTCCGGGAATATGAGCAGAGCGGTCTGATGAACGGCGACCGGCTGACCAAGGTCAACTTCAGTGCGGATTCGACCATCACCGATGTCGGATCCCAGTCCAACCGGATCACCTCTGTAGAAGTTGTCTCCGCGACCGGCGGTGATGTGGATCAAAACAAATATATCCTTATCTCCACTCCGGGTACACTGACCGTTGAGCCACGCGATCTCACTGTCACAGCAATTTCCGGTTCCCTCACTACGGACGGAAAAGAGATTGTCGCATCCTCTCTCAGCACACCGGATGGAACGTTCAAGAGCGGCTATAAGGCTGAAGGCCTGGTTAACGGTCATTCTCTGACCGGCAGCTTTGTCACCGGGCGCGGGACCGGCACCTTCACCACCGGGATCGACCTGAATCAGCTGCGGGTAGTAGACGCAAACGGGAATGATGTAACCCGCAACTACAGCATCCGCACGGTTGCCGGCGCCATCACGATTAACGCCGCCAATGCCGCAGCGCAAAGGAGCAATGTCACGCTCTCTATCACGGCAAAGTCCGGTACCTTCACCTACGACGGAAACGAGCACAAGCTGGAAGAGTACAACTCCAGCGGCCTCGTGGACGGCGACGTAATCAGCAAAGTCACCTTCAAGCCATCCTCCGTGATCACAGACGTTGGCACACAGGCAAACGAGATCCAGTCTGTCGTGATTCTCTCCTCTACCGGCGCTGCAGTGGACAACAGCAAGTACAATATCAACTATTACTCCGGTACGCTTACCGTGACAAAGTTCCCGCTGACACTGACCGCAGTCTCTGACGAGAAGGTCTATGACGGAAAAGCTCTGAACAACAAAAACGTCAAGTCGACCGCGCTTGCCAATTCCAACCACAAGCTAAGCGCCGACTACGAGATCTTTGACAGCAACGGCAACTCCATCAAGAATGGCCCGGTCGACGCCGGTGTCTATACCAAGAAGGTCAGCAATGTCAAGATTCTTTCCGGAGCAACTGATGTAACAGCAAACTACGATATCACCGCCATAGACGGTACGCTGAAAATCACCGACGCGACTGGCGCGAGCAGCCGTGCCACATCGACGACCGCGTATTACGGCAACACCTTCACGATCCGTTCGGATGCCCCATACACCGAGTTCCAGTATCTGATGATCGACGGACAGAAAGTACCTGCAGAGAACTATACCGTCAAGGAAGGCAGCACCATTATCACCCTGAAGTCTTCTTATATCCAGAATCTGAAATCCGGTGCCCATAACTACACCATTGTTTCCACTTCCAAGCAGGTCGACGGCTCCTTTACTCTCACCAAGGCGCCAAAAACTGCGGATGGGACCTCGACTGCTCTTTGGATCATTCTGCTTCTGGCAGCCGCACTGCTCGTCGCTCTCGGCTTCTTCCTGCTGAAGCGCTCCGGGAAACTGAGCGGCGGGAGCAAACAGGCTAGCAGCAAGAAAACCGGCGGTACCGCTTCAAGCGGATGGAAGAAGAGCAATCAGCAGGAGCTCCGCTACAATTCCGGCAAAGCCTATGTCAAAAAGCCGGTTTCGGAAGTGATTTCTGATCTGGACTTTGATCCTGAACCGGTTGAGGATGACGACCCAACCTCTAATCTGATGAAGGGCTTCGACCTGAATCTGGACGATTTCCGTAAAGCAGATCCCCCTGCCTACACCACCCCCGCGGTCAATGTACAGTCTGTTTCTCAGAAGGAAGAAGCTCCGATTGAGTTCAAGCCGAAAGAACCAGACTTCGGCAGCTTCCGTGATCCTGTTTCGACCGCGGCCGCAGAACCGGAGCTCCCGGATCTTGAAGTGGAAGTCTTCGAAGGAGATCCGGAGCCTGCCCCGGAAGTGATCACCGCAGCAGCGGAAGAGACCATTCCGGAACCTGCGGAAGAAATCAGCCCCGAGCCCGTCCCTGACTATGAGGCCAAGGAGGAATCCCTTCCGGTTGAAGACGCAGAACCCCGTCGCCGCGGACGGCACGAAGCCCCTGACCCCTTCTCCCCGGCAAAACCGCCCATGTCCGAGAACGCCCCCGATCCTGACGACACTGACAGTGTCCTGGAAGAGGTCAACAAGCTTCTTCAGTCCGATCCCTTTTCCGACTCCTGGTATGAATCACTTGGTATCGAACGGAAAGACCGTTCCGGCAAATAATCAGCCATCATAACAGCACGCATCCCGGAGCATTTGCTCCGGGATGTTTTTCTCCGCTGTTCTGCTTTCGCATACTGGCACATGTTCTATGACAAAACCGCTGTCGAATGACAGCGGTTTTGAGCTAACAGATTAGTAGTAACGCTTATTCTTATTCTTACGCGCTGCTTCGGATTTCTTGCGGCGCTTTACGCTGGGGCTCTGGTAATACTCCTTCTTACGCAGGTCGGCCAGAACACCGGACTTTGCGCAGCTGCGTTTGAATCTCTTCAACGCATTATCCAGAGACTCGTTCTCTTTTACGTAAATTTCAGACACTGATTTCCCTCCCTCCAACACGTCATAAAAACAGACGTTTCAAGGGCCAAACAATTTGGCTTGAACAGGGGTATTATAACGGTTCAAGGGCCCTTTGTCAACAATCAGTTTGCTTTTTTAAGAATCAGGTTGATGATTCTGTTCTTAACCACGATGGTCTTGACCAGCTCCATCCCTTCCATCTGCCGCTGGATCTTCTCGTCGGCGAGCGCCGCCGCGATAATGGTCTCCTCATCCGCATCATTGGCGACAATGATGGTGCTGCGGAGCTTGCCGTTTACCTGGACGGCCATCTCATGCTCGGCATCGACGGTCTTCTTCTCATCATATTCCGGCCAGGACATCTGCATGGCCATCTTTCCTTCCGACGCGGCATACCCGGTCTGCTCCCACATTTCTTCCGCGAGATGCGGCGCGAAGGGACTGAGCATCAGGATCAGCGGCTTCAGATCGCCCTTGGTGCAGCCGTTTGTATAATAGGCGTTGACCAGGGTCATCAGGGCTGCAATCGCCGTGTTCATCTTGAGCTCAAGAATATCGTCGCCGACCTTCTTGATGGTCTTGTGAATGAGCGCCTCATTCTTCGGCGTAACCGTCTGCTCGTCCTTGACCATCTCCAGCAGGTTCCAGCAGCGATCCAGGAAGCGTTTGGAGCCCTTGACAGCCTCATCGGACCAGGTTGCGGTCTTCTCGAAGTCGCCGATGAACATGATATAAACACGCATGGTATCGGTGCCGTACTCTTTGATGACATCATCCGGGTTCACAACATTCCCAAGGGACTTGGACATCTTGACAGAGGTGCGCAGCGCCTCGCTTCCGTAGTGTTCGATCAGCGCCTGCTTCTCTTCCTCGGTCTCAGCGTATCCGACATAATGCGGATTACGCCCCAGGATCATGCCATGGGAGGTACGCTTGGCGTAGGGCTCCTTGGTGTGGACCACGCCGATGTCATAGAGGAACTTGTGCCAGAAGCGGCTGTACAACAGGTGCAGCGTGGTGTGTTCCATACCGCCGTTGTACCAGTCGACCGGTCCCCAATACTCTTCCGCTTCCTTGGAGAAGGGTGCTTCATCGTTGTTGGGGTCCATATAGCGCAGATAGTACCAGCAGGAGCCGGCCCAGTTGGGCATGGTATCGGTCTCGCGCACGGCAGGTCCGCCGCACTTGGGACAGGTCGTATTGACCCAATCAGTCATCTTGGCAAGCGGGCTCTCGCCATCGTCTGTGGGCTCATAGCTTTCCACATTCGGGAGGACCAGAGGAAGCTCGCTCTCGTCCAGTGCGACCCAGCCGCACTTCTCGCAGTTGACAAGGGGAATCGGCTCACCCCAGTATCTCTGGCGTGAGAAGACCCAGTCGCGAAGCTTGTAGTTGACTTTCTCTTTGCCGTAGCCCTGCTCAACAACGTACTTCTTCATGGCGGGGATGGCTTCGCGGACGGTCATGCCGTTCAGGAAGCCGGAGTTCACCATGATGGCGCTGTCGTCCTTTGCGATAAAGGCCTCCTTGGTGATATCTCCTCCGCTTACCACCTCGATGATCGGGAGTCCAAACTTTGTCGCAAACTCCCAGTCACGCTGGTCGTGGCCCGGAACGCCCATGACAATACCCGTGCCGTAGCCCATGAGAACATAGTCGGAGACAAACATCGGTACGTTGGCATTGTTCACCGGGTTGATGGCTTCAATTCCCTGCAGCCGGACGCCGGTCTTGTCCTTGTTCAGTTCTCCGCGCTCAAAGTCGGACTTCTTGGACGCGGCGGCCTGATAGGCAGCAACCTCATCCCAGTTGGCAATCTGATCCTTCCATTGCTCCAGAAGCGGGTGCTCCGGAGAGATGACCATATAGGTGACGCCATAGAGCGTATCGGCACGGGTCGTGTAAACCGTAACCTCGTCCTTCGTGTTGGTTTTAAAGGTGACTTCACAGCCGGTAGATCGGCCGATCCAGTTCTTCTGCTGGATCTTGACACGCTCGATGTAATCCAGATCGTCCAGATCGTCGATCAGGCGGTCCGCATATTTTGTGATGCGGAGCATCCACTGGCTCTTCTCTTTGCGCACGACCTCGCCGCCGCAGCGCTCGCAGACGCCGTCCACAACTTCTTCATTCGCCAGACCGACCTTGCAGCTGGTGCACCAGTTGATAGGCATGGTGGTCTTGTACGCAAGTCCGTTTTTGAACATCTGCAGGAAGATCCACTGCGTCCACTTGTAGTAGTTTGGATCGGAGGTATTGACACAGCGATCCCAGTCAAAACCGTAACCCAGCATCTTGAGCTGCCGGGTGAAGTTGGCAATATTGTCTCTTGTTACGATAGACGGGTGAATGTGGTTCTTGATGGCAAAGTTCTCCGTCGGCAGACCGAATGCATCGTAGCCGATGGGGAAAATGACATTGTAACCATCCATGCGTTTTTTGCGCGTGACAATGTCCATGGCGGTAAAGGGGCGCGGATGCCCGACATGCAGTCCGGCGGCGCTGGGGTACGGAAACTCAATCAGGCCATAAAACTTGGGTCTTGGATCGCCGGTAATGGCGGCGTAGGGTTTGGTCTCTTCCCACTTGTCCTGCCATTTTTTCTCAACGGCAGCAAAATCGTACTTCATTGAATACAAACACCTCTGTTGTAATATTCTGTCGCATTGCCCGCCCTTCGGGCGGGTAATACAAAGAGCGTCAGCAAAAACCTTGTTTTGCTTTACAAACACCTCTGTTGTCCGTTTTATGGATTGTCTTGCTGGTCCTGATGCCCCTTATCAGGGGCTTGGAAGGGATGAGGGCGTCACCGCCTCAGCATCACTCCAGAGTCGCTCCAGATCATAAAACTTTCTGGCTTCATCGGTGAAAATATGCACGATCACACTGCCAAAGTCCATCAGCACCCAGATATCCGAACGCAGTCCTTCTCTCCTGATCGGAGGCTCCCCTGCTTCGGAGAGCTGCTTATCCACCTCGTCCACGAGGGCTTTGATGTGGGTGGAGGAACTTCCGTTGCAGATCACGAAGTAATCCGCAAGAACCGTATGCTCCGCCGTCTTGAGAATTTTGACGTCCTTGGCTTTCTTATCGTCCAGCGCACGATATGCGATGGCTGTGATTTGTTCCGGACTCAACATTTCAGTCTCTCCTCTCTGAGATACGCTCTTCATACCAGGTACAGGCTGTCAGCGTGTCAATATAAGGTTCCTCGCTATGAGAACGAACTTCCTCCACGGTCATCCGGAGACCCAGCAGCAGCGCACGGTCCAGATCCTCATAGGCAAGTTCCCGCAGTTCCTCTACTCCCGGGAAATCCCTGCTCGGTTCGATATAATCCGCGAGGTAGATGATCTTCTCCAGCAGGGTCATGTCCGGTTTTCCCGTTGTGTGCCAACGGATGGCCTCATAGACAGCATCCGGGATTCCGAAGCGTTCTCTTGCTGCTGCAGCGCCGGTTTTGGCGTGCAGAAGCTTCGGTGTATGCCTTTCGGCATTGTCGCACATGATACCATATTTTTCGCACAGTTTCAACTGTTCTTCATGAGAAAGTCGCTTGGTAATATCATGCAGGATCCCCGCCTCCGCTGCGGTTTCGGGATCTTCTCCCCAACGGCGGGCAAGCTCGATGGCCTCTCCTTCGCAGCCGGCAACATGGGCGATTCTTCTCTCGTCCAGCATGGTATAGGCCTGTTCCCGCAGCCAGCTCAGTTCCGGCGCCGCCTCGTAATAACGGTTTTGAATAATGGAAGCATAGGCGTCCGGGTGGATCTCTTCGGCCCCAAGTCTTCGCCGAAGCATCTCCCGCAGATCGGTGGAGCTGATCGGCAGCGGTGCATGGTCCAGAAGGGCGATCTCCGCTCCGTATTGTTCCCTGAAGCGTTTGGCCGTCTCACGCAGCGCTGCGTCGTCCTCAGGATCGCGCGCCAGCGCGGCAATCCGGCAATGCTCGAGCAGATACTCAAAATGATACCATTCTTCAAAGCTCTCGAGCATATCCGTACCCAGAATCAGTGTCAGCTTCGCCCCGGGATAGAGTTTTTCCAGATCGCACACGGTATCATAGGTGTAGCTTTTTCCGCTCCGCTCCAGCTCCATCGGGGAGACCTCGACCCGATCCAGATCCCCAAAGGTCAGTCGGCAGAGTTCCAGGCGCTGTTCCGGTGAAGGGCTTCCCTCTTCCATTTCCTTATGCGGGGGCTCGCGGTCCGGAATGATCAGAAAAAGATCAGGCGAAAGCGTCTCGAGTGCAGTAATGACAGCCTCACGGTGGCCGAGATGGGGGGGATTGAAGCTGCCGCCATATATGGCAATATCCATGGATTTCTTATCCTCTGTTTAAACGACTCAGTCCGGCTTCCTGCGGTAGAGCACAAACTTGGTCCCGATGGATTGTACAGGCTCGGCCCCCAGCACTTCGGAAAGCCGGGCACAGGCCTCTGCCGCTGTCAGCATGCTGCTCTCCAGGACTTTCCCTTTTACCAGCTCCCGGGCACTGAGCGCAGCATCCACGGAGGCGATGACGCTGTCAGTGATCCCGCTTTTGCCGATCTGGACGATGGTATCCGCGGTTGACGCAAGACCCTTCAGTCTTGCACGTTCTTTGCTTGTCATACTGGTCTCCTCTTAGCCTTTAAACAGCGCTTCCACAAAGTTCTTCCCGTCGAAGGGGATGAGATCGTCGATTCCTTCACCGACGCCTACATACTTAACCGGCAGCTTACATTCGTTGGCGATGGCGAAAACGATGCCGCCTTTTGCGGTACCGTCGAGCTTGGTCAGGACAATGCCGGTGATTCCGCAGGTCTCGAGGAACTGCTTTGCCTGCAGCAGACCGTTCTGCCCGGTGGTAGCATCCAGCACCATCAGGGTCTCCACATCGGCGTCCGGAAGCTCCCGGTCGATGATGCGTCGGATCTTGCTCAGCTCGTTCATCAGGTTCTGCTTGTTGTGCAGACGTCCGGCCGTATCGATCAGGATGACGTCCGTCCCACGGGCTTTCGCCGCGCAGATTCCGTCGTAGACGACGGCTGCAGGATCGCTGCCCTCTTCATGCCTGACAAAGTCGGTCCCGGATCGCTCCGCCCAGATTCCCAGCTGTTCTGCCGCGGCGGCGCGGAAGGTGTCGCCCGCACAGAGCATGACTTTCTTTCCCTGCTCTGACAGCTGATGGGCCAGCTTTCCGATGGTTGTGGTCTTGCCGACGCCGTTGACGCCGACCATCAGGATAACTGAGGGTCTGGTCCCGAGCTTCAGCTCGGTGTCACCGACCTCCAGAAGCCCAGACAGAATCTTGATCAGGCCTTCGCGGGCCTCTTCTCCCTTGCGGTAGCGGTCCTCCCAGGTCTTTCTCCTCATGAGGTAGTCGACCTTCTCTGCTGTCGGCATACCGGCATCGGCGAGGACCAGCATCTCTTCCAGATTATCATAGAAGTCTTCGCTGTCCGGCGCATAGCCCTGGAACAGCTCTTCCAGATCAATGTTCTGACGGGTTTTTCCGAGTCCGCCGAAGAGTTTATCAAATAATCCCATGGTTACTCCTCTATTGTCTTTCTGGCAGCTTCCAGATCCAGACTCAGGATCGTGGAGACGCCTTTTTCCTGCATGGTAACACCGTAGAGCATATCCGCCTCTTCCATCGTGCCGCGGCGGTGGGTAATGATCAGAAACTGCGTCTTCTCCGAGAACCTGCGCATGTACTGCGCGTAGCGGTTGACGTTCTCCTCATCCAGCGCCGCTTCGATCTCATCCATGACGCAGAAGGGCGTCGGGCGGATTTTCAGGATCGCAAAATACAGAGCGATTGCGACAAAGGCCTTTTCCCCGCCGGAGAGAAGACTGATGGTGGAGACTGCTTTCCCCGGCGGCTGAACACGGATATCAATGCCGCAGTCCAGTACGTTCTCCTCATCTTCCAGCACCAGCGCGGCTTTTCCGCCGCCGAAGAGATCCCGGAAGGTATCCTGGAAGCAGAGATCAATCTCCCGAAACCGGTCTGTAAAGATGTTCTCCATATCCCGGGTGATATCTTTTATAATACCGTTCAGCTCGGTTTTTGCCTTTTCCACATCGTTCCGCTGTTCGGTCAGGAATTCATACCTTGTGCTCACACGCTCGTATTCCTCGATAGCGCCAAGGTTCGGTGTACCCAGGGCGTTCATCTGCCGCCGCAGTTCTGTGATCTCGCGGTTGGCTTTCTGCAGGTTCTCAACTGGCTGACGCAGCGTCTGTGCGGCGGTATGACTCAGCTCATAGCTGTCCCAGAGCTTGTCGATGATCTGCTTTTCTTCAAGATCTGCCGTTATCTTCTTCTGTTCGGCACGGGAGACACGGCGCTCCAGGTCATTGATATCGGCATTCAGCTGCTGGGCCAGCTTGTCGGTGCGGGTACGCTTCCCTTCCAGCTCCAGTTTTTCATCGCTGATCCGGCGTATCACGGCTTTTTCCGCATCCACTTCCTTCTGGAGCTGCTCCCGCAGGGAAAGCTTTTCCTGCAGACGCTCACGGAAGCTCTCCGTCTGGCGCTCTGCCGCGGCGATGGTGCTGCGTCTGGCATCGCTGTCGCCGTCGATGGCTGCAAGTAAAACGGAAAACTGCTGGGTCGACGCTTCCACAGACCTGCGTTCGGCATCCAGCGCCGCCTCATCCCTGCGGCGGGCCTCCTGATCCTCCTGTGCCATGGAATATTCATATTGCAGTTTTTCCGCCGCGCGGCGGGTGTTGTCCAAAAGCTCCTGCGCGTTCTTTTTTCTGGCGAGCAGGCGCTCCTGCTCTTTCCGAAGCTGCTCCAGTTCACTGGCGCGTGAGAGCACGCCGCTGCTGCGGATGCTGCTTCCTCCGGTCATGGAGCCTCCTGCATGGATCATCTGTCCGTCCAGGGTGACAATACGCAGCCGGTTTCCGCTCTTTTTCGACATGCGGATCGCGTCAGCCAGTCTCTCAGCCACAACTGTACGCCCCAACAGGTTCAAAACGATCTGCTCATACTTCGGGTCATACTGCACGAGCTCCGACGCGACCCCTACAAAGCCCGGATCGCTCTCGGGCACATCCTGCAGGCGGCTGCCCCGGATGGTATCCAGCGGCAGGAAGGTCGCGCGGCCCGCATCCTGGCGCTGCAGCATCTCAATAGCGAGGCGGGCGTCATTCTGCGTGTCGACTACGATGTTCTGCCCGGCGTTTCCAAGCGCCGTCTCAATGGCGAGTGACAGCTCTCCGTCCGTCCGCAACAGGTCGGAGACGGGTCCGTGGATGGACCTCAGGGTTCCTCGGGAGGACTCGCGCATGACGGTTCTGACCGCCTTGGAATAGCCCTCATAGTCCCTCTGCATATCCGAGAGGATCCGGATCCTCGCCTGTGCACTGTTCAGTTCGACCTCAGCGGCGTTCAGCTGTTCGGTCTGCTGACGGAGCATGCCTTCCCGGCTGCCCAGCTTCATCTGGCAGCCCTTCAGGACATTCTCGCAAGCCTGGAGTTTTTCACCCAGGTCTTTTTTCTCTTTTGCGATCTCCTGTATGCGCTCTTCGCCGCGGCGGATCTCCGTTCGGATCTCTTCCACACGGCTTCGCTGCTGTTCCAGATCCTCCTGAATGCGGCGCACGTTTTCAATGCTGCCCTCGATATTGGCGTTCAGGACCGCAGTCTCGGCATCGCATGCAGAAAGGCGAGCTTCCGCGGCGGAGAGCCTCTCTCTTGCCTCTTCGGACTCGATGTCCTTTTGGTGCATCCGCTCCGTCAGGCTGCCACCGGAGACATACACGGACTCCAGTTCTGTCTTGGCGTGATTGAGCTGCTCCGACAGCTGTTCATACTCCTGGTGGACCGATTCCGACTGGGCACGCAGCTTGTCTAAGGTGGCGAGCCATACGGATATCTCTTTGATGCGAAGCTCGTCTCGCAGCACGAGGTAGCGCTTCGCTTTCTCGGACTGTTCTTTCAGCGGTCCTACCTGAAGCTCCAGTTCTTCGATCTTATCATTGATACGGACCAGGTTTTCCTCGGTCTTCTCCAGCTTTCTCTCCGCTTCCTCCTTGCGGTGGCGATAGCGGGAGATGCCCGCGGCCTCCTCGAAAACTTCCCGGCGGTCAGTGCTCTTGGTGGAGATAATGTCCGCGATCTTCCCCTGTCCGATAATGGAATAGCCGTCGCGTCCGAGCCCCGTATCCATAAGAAGCCCGTTGATGTCCTTGAGGCGGACCGGCTCTTTGTTGATATAATACTCGCTCTCCCCGCTCCGATAATAGCGGCGGGTCAGCATCAGCTCGCTCCCCTCGGCTTCAAAGAGATGGGCGCTGTTGTCAAGGATCAGCGAAACCTGTGCAAAACCGAGGGCAGAACGCGTCTCCGTGCCGCCGAAGATCACATCCTCCATTTTGTTGCCGCGCAGCGCCTTGCTGCGCTGCTCGCCCATAACCCAGAGGATGGCGTCGGAGATATTGGACTTGCCGGAGCCGTTCGGTCCCACAATAGCCGTTATGTTTTTTTCAAAGGTCAGCCGGGTCTTGTCCGGAAAGGACTTGAACCCCTGTATTTCCAAAGCCCTAAGATACACAAATTACTCCTGACAGCAACATAGTTCATCTGCCCTAAGAAAAGCCGAAGAACAGACATGATATTGTAGCATATCTGTTCTTTGTTTTCAAGATATTGATTTTGTGTTTCCTGCCGATTTGACCAGGCGGCAGGCCGGATCATGACTATGGCCGGCTGCGAACCTGCTTCTGGCTTCTGGCTGATTCGATGATCGGCTCCTCCGCTTCCTGATCGGAAATCACCGAGATCGACATCAGGTCAAAGCGCGCTTTCAGCCAGTCGACATTGCAGCGCTTCTGGCCGATCATCTGGGAGAGCTGCTTTGCCGGTACCCGAATCGTGACAGTTTTTCCGGTACAGTCTCGCTCCGACAGCATCTGTTCTATCCGGTTTCGCAGGATGCGGCTGCGGACCAGCTCTCCCAGCGCCGGATGATAGGCCCCTGCCAGGGCTGCCCCGCCGGAGAGTTCTTCGGTTGGGTTCAGTCCGAGACGGATTACGGGGATCCCTGCCCGGTCAAACAGCGGCAGGATTCTGGCGCAGACCCGCACCGCGTCCTCCACGGTATGCTCCTGATATTCCCCGCGGCGCCATCGTTTCTCCAGATCTGTCCCGCGGACTATCACTGTCGGATAAATCCGCACTGCGTCAGGCTGCAGCGCAATCAGTTCTTTTGCGGTATCTTCGGCACCGCTGTCATCGTCTTCCGGAAGACCGGTCATCATCTGCAAGACCAGCCTGATCCCGGCTTCCCGGATCAGCTGTGCCGCGCGCCGGACATCGTCAGCGGTGTGTCCGCGTCCGGATGCCTTCAGCACTGCATCCCGCATGGACTGTGCCCCAAGTTCCACCGTTGTGACGCCGTACCGCATCAATCTTTCCAGCGTCTTCGGGTCGACGGCATCCGGGCGGGTCGAGAGGCGAATCGACCGGACCACGCCCCTGTCGACGGCCCGTTTGGCTTCCTCCAGATAATGGATCTGCTCCGAAACCGGGATGGCAGTAAAACTGCCGCCGTAAAAAGCCAGTTCAAAACCGGCCTCCAGCGGCGGAAGTTCATTCAGCTTATTCAGTTGCCGCATGGCTTCTTCCGCAGCCGCGCCGGTGATCTCACGCTGATTGCAGAACACACAGGCGTGCGGGCATCCCAAATGCGGGATAAACACGGGATAGATCCGATTTCGGGCGCTCATTGGTTCCGGTTCTGCAGTGCGGAACCAGCTGCTGCCTGCTCCGCTTCTTTTTTGGTCCGCCCCTCGCCCTCGCCGGCGAGGACACCGTTGACATACACTGCATAGGAGAAGTGTTTGTTGTGATCCGGACCGCTCTCGCCGGTCAGTTCGTAGCGGATGCTGCTGCCGGGCTGCTTCTGGACCAGCTCCTGCAGCTCGGTCTTGCTGTCGCGGCCTCGGCTGCGGATGTAGTCCTCCGCGTGTTCCAGCACCCGTTGATGAATCAGCTTTGCAGCGGGTTCCATCCCTCCGTCGAGAAAGACCGCGGCAATCACCGCTTCCACCATGTCTGCCAAAATGCTCGGTCGCTCCCGGCCATTGGAGCGCTCTTCTCCCTTGCCGAGGCGCATATACTGTCCAAGCCGAAGATCCGCCGCTACCCTGTGCAGGCTTTCCTCACAAACCAGTTCAGCGCGGATGCGGGTCATCTTCCCCTCCGGGAGCGCGGGCTTCCAGCGGTAAAGCAGCTGCGCCGTTACCATGCCGAGAATCGAATCCCCGAGGAATTCCATCCGCTCATAGCACTCTGCATGCTCCGCCGGATGTTCATTGACGTAGGAGCTGTGGGTAAGCGCTGTCTTCAGCAGGGAAGGGTCCTTAAAATGATATTCGATTCTCTCTTCGAGTTGTTCCACGGCTTACTCCGCCTTGAGTTTCATATAATCGATGTTTTCAGCGATATCGCCGATGATCCCGGACTCGGCAAACTGCTTTGCCTGACGGATCGCCGCAAAGAAGCTCGCCTCATTGGACGAGCCATGAGCCTTGATTACCGGCCTGGTAATTCCGATCAGCGCGGTACCGCCGACCTCGTTAACATCCATGGAGCGCTTCATCTCCGCAAGGTCGCTCTTCAGAACCGCTGCCGCCAGTTTGTTCTTTGTGCTCTTGTAGAACACATCCTTCAGTGCATGCATCATAAATTTGATTACGCCTTCCGTGCTCTTGAGCAGCACATTGCCTGTGAATCCATCTGTCACCACGACATCGGCTGCGCCGGAGAAAACACCCGTGCCCTCAACGTTCCCTACGAAGTTGATCCGGCCTTCCTCATGCGCTTTCCGCAGGAGTGCAAAGGCCTGATGCTGCAGCTCGCCGCCCTTGGTGTCTTCGGTCCCGACGTTCAGCAGACCGACGCGGGGGTTGGCAATGCCCATGAGCTTTCTGGCATAGAAGCTCCCCATATACGCAAACTGCAGCAGATATTCCGCCGTGCACTCTACGTTGGCGCCGCAGTCGATCAGCATCACGCCATGCTCTCCGGCCGGGAGAACAGGGGCGAGCGCCGCTCTGCGGATCCCGTGGATACGCTTGACTGTGAGTGTTGCTCCCGTGAGCAGTGCTCCGGTACTGCCTGCCGAAACCACAGCATCTCCTTCGCCGTCCTTCAGCAGACGGAGTGCAACCGCCATGGAAGAGTCCTTCTTGCGGCGCGTCGCGGTACTGGGATCGTCCTCCATGGTGACGATCTCCCGGGCATCGACGATCGCAACGCCTTCCCGGTCGTTTTCTCCAAGGCAGGCGAGAACAGCCTCCTTCTGACCGACCAGGGTGATCTCTACACCCAGTTCATTTTTCGCACGCAGCGCGCCTTTGACGATTTCCTGCGGGGCGTTGTCTCCGCCCATCGCGTCAACTATGATCTTCAATGCGGAAAACCTCCTTTTGAAGCAGCTCTTCCAGAATACCGAGAGATCGTCTTGAGATCTCGGCGTTCTTGTTCCGTTTTCCCTTCACCCGGTAATCCAGGCTTTTGATAATGCCAAAATTGATATTCATCGGCTGGAAGTCTCCAATGCTCCCCTGCGAGATATAGAGCCCCAGCGCACCGATCGCCGTCTCCTGCGGGAAGTCCACCGCAGGCAGTCCCAACACCTCCGCCGCTGTTTCCACCCCGACCAGGAGGCCCGAGGCGGCCGACTCCACATAGCCCTCCACGCCTGTCATCTGTCCGGCAAAACGGATCCTCGGCTCCGCTTTCAGGCGGTAATACCGATCGAGCAGTCCCGGACTGTTCAGATAGGTGTTACGGTGCATCACTCCGTAACGTACAAACTCCGCATTCTTCAGCGCCGGGATCATGGAGAAGACCCGCTTCTGTTCGCCCCACTTGAGGTGGGTCTGGAATCCCACCATGTTATAGAGCGTCCCGTCGGCGTTGTCCTGTCTCAGCTGTACGACGGCATAGTCTTCTCTGCCTGTTCTCGGATTGCGCAGGCCCACCGGTTTCAGCGGTCCGTACCGCAGCGTGTCCTCCCCGCGGCGTGCCATCACCTCGACCGGCATACAGCCCTCGAAGACGCCTCCGTCGTCAAACCCGTGCACCTCCGCTTCCTCCGCGGAGACCAGTTCACGTACAAAGGCCTCATATTCTTCACGGTTCATCGGGCAGTTTACATAATCCGCTGTCCCCTTGTCATACCGGGAGGCCAGATACGCCTGGTCCATATCGACGCTTTCCAGCGTCACGATAGGTGCAACCGCATCGTAGAAATGGAGATCAAACTCCGGACAGAGCTCTGTGATCTTCCGGGTGATCGCATCGCTGCTGAGAGGGCCGGAAGCAATCACCGCAACGCCTTGCGGGATCTCGGTCACTTCCTCGCGGACGATCTCCACCAGCGGGTGGCTTTCCAGCGTCCCGGTAATCTCACGGGAGAACGCGGTGCGGTCGACTGCCAGCGCACCGCCGGCGGCGACGCGATTGTGGTCGGCAGCGCGCATGATGAGCGAGTCCATCCGCCGCATTTCAGCCTTCAGCAGGCCGACGGCATTCGACAGCTCGTCGCTGCGCAATGAATTGGAGCAGACCAGCTCTGCAAAATCCGCCGTATGATGCGCGGGGGTGGAGTGCTCCGGGCGCATCTCATAAAGACGTACGGGGATCCCCCTCCTGGCCAGCTGCCAGGCGCATTCGCTCCCGGCGAGACCTGCGCCGACCACCGTCACAGGGACTGTTGACTCTGAACCGTGTCCCCTGCTCTGTATATTCTGACTGGTACTCATTGCTTATTTGTCTTCTTTTTCGCAGCGGATTTCGTCTTCTTCTCGCTCTTTTCTTTTGAATCCGTCTCTGCCGTTTTCTTCTTCGGATAGCGGCGCTTGTCCTCCGGGACAAAAGCCGGGCATTCCTCATTGATGCAGAAGGACTTCAAAGGGCCTCTGCCGCTGCGCTTGAACATGGTCTTGCCGCACTGAGGGCAGGTATCCTTGGTCGGGACATCCCATGTGATGAAGCCGCAGTCGGTCCCGCGCTCGCAGGCATAAAACACATAGCCCTTCTTCGATGTGCGCTTCAGGATTCTGCTGCCGCACTTGGGGCACTTGCCGGGCATTTCCACCACGATGGGCTTTGTAAAGGTGCACTCGGGAAAGCCGCTGCAGCCCAGAAACTGTCCGAAGCGGCCTTTCTTCACGAGCATGGGCTTTCCGCACACGTCGCAGACTTCATCGCTGACGATGTCCGGGACCTTGATCCGCTGTCCGTCCATCGCGGTCTCGGCCGCTTTCATCTCCGCGTCAAAGTCGTCATAGAACTCCTGCAGGACATCCTGCCAGCCACTCTTTCCGCTCTCGATCTCATCGAGACGGGATTCCATATGATTCGTAAACTTGAGATCGACGATGTCGCTGAAGTGCTCCTTCATGAGTTCCGTCACCACTTCGCCGAGGGGCGTAGGCTTCAGATACTTTCCCTCTTTGAGCACATAATCGTGAGCGGTGATGGTGGTGATGGTCGGCGCATAAGTAGACGGACGCCCGATTCCCTTTTCTTCCATGGCACGGATCAGCGTCGCCTCCGTGTAGCGTGCGGGCGGCTGTGTAAACTGCTGCTCCGGTACTGTTTTGTCCAGGAGCAGCTTTTCCCCTTCCGTGAGCTCCGGGAAATTGCTCTCGTTTGACTTCTGCTCCTCATCGGTGGATTCTTCATAGACCGCCGTATAGCCCGCAAACTTCATCACCGAGCTGCCGGCTTTGAACAGATAGCCGGCGCTCTCGACGTCAACAGCCACATTATCATACACAGCATTTGCCATCTGGCATGCGGTGAATCGGCCCCAGATGATGCGGTAGAGCCGGTACTGCTCCTGCGTCAGATCCTTCCGGACCAGTTCCGGCGTCAAAGTCACGTCCGTCGGCCGAATCGCCTCATGCGCATCCTGCGCTCCCGCTTTGGTTTTGAAGACGCGTGGCCGGCTGGGGCAGAAGTCCGGTCCATAAGTATCCCGGATATAATTCCGCGCGGAGGCCACTGCTTCGTCAGAGAGTCGGAGAGAATCGGTACGCATATAGCTGATCAGACCAATGCTGCCGTGGCCGGTGATCTCAACGCCCTCATAGAGCTGCTGCGCGACCGACATCGTACGCCGCGGCGTCATGTTCAGGCGGCGGGAAGCCTCCTGCTGGAGCGTGGAGGTGATAAAGGGAGGCGCAGGGGAACGCTGCTTCTCGCTGCGTTTGACGCTGAGGACGGTAAAGGGCTTGTCCTGCACGGCCTGACGGATCTTCTCCACTTCCTGTTCGGAATGGAGCTCCATCTTCTTCTCCGTCGTCCCGTGGAAGCGGGTCCGGAAGCTGTTTTCTTCCTTGCTGCGCTTCAAAAAGGCATCCAACAGCCAGTACTCTTCACTCTGGAAAGCACGGATCTCTTCTTCCCGGTCGACGACCATCCTGGTCGCGACCGACTGGACACGCCCGGCAGACAGACCGCGCTTGACTTTCCTCCAGAGCAGCGGTGAGATCTGGTACCCGACGATGCGGTCCAGAACACGGCGCGCCTGCTGAGCATCCACCAGATCCTGGTCAATACTCCGCGGATGCTGGATGCTGTCGGTGACAACCTTCTTTGTGATCTCATTAAAGGTGACTCGCCTGGCCTTCTCGTCGCTGAGATTCAGCAGTTCCTTCAGGTGCCAGGAGATGGCCTCTCCTTCGCGGTCAGGGTCCGTCGCGAGATAGACGACAGGCGCTTTCTTGCTGTCGGCTTTCAGTTCTTCGATCAGGTCCTTTTTCTCCTTGACGGGGATGTACTCCGGCTCAAAACCGTGCTCCAGGTCCACGCCGAGCTTGCTCTTGGGCAGGTCCCTCAGATGTCCCATGGATGCGGTCACCTTGTACCCGTTACCCAGATATTTTTCAATGGTCTTTGCCTTGGAAGGCGATTCGACGATCACCAGTTCCTTTGCTTTCGCCATTTGTCTTCTTCCTCACTTTTCTACTGTTATGTTCAGGGCAAATCGTCTGCCCGCCTCCCGGCGGACAAAGCCCTTGATCTCCAAAACCGTCAGCTGAGCCAGCACTCTCGCTGTACTGAGTTCCGTCCGCTCTGTGATATCGTCGATATGCGTGGAAGACGGATCGATCGCCATGATGATCTTCAGCTGGTCTTCGGTGAGTTTCTCCAGCTGACTTCGGATATTCAGATTCTTCTGCGGTGCGCGGTCTTCCGCCGGCGCAGGGAGTGAACGGGCGCTCTCCGCTTGTGTCTCCGGCTTGCTCTCCGCTTCCGTTTGCTTCTCCGGAAGCTGCTCATCCGCCGCTTCCTCGAGGTCCAGACAGATCTGTCCCGGGTAGCGGTACAGATATTCCTCCATCACATCCCTGCCGCAGGTCACAAGCTTTGCCCCCTCTTTCAGAAGTGCAAGCGTCCCTGCCGCGTTCTCGGCATCGGCATTGCCCGGTACGGCAAAGATGTCTTTCCCCTGTTCGACCGCGTCGCGCACAAACAGGCGCGTTCCGCTCTTTTCGGGAGCCTCCACCACCACAACGCCGTCCGAGATCCCTGCTGCGATGCGGTTCCGCTCCCGGAAAAAATGCCTCATGCATTCCCGTCCGGGAGGATACTCGCTGATGAGCGCTCCGCTTTGCAGGATATCCTGGGCAATGGGAATACGGCAGCGGTCATGCGGGGTCCCCAGAACCCCGATACAGCCTCTCCCGGCACGCAGTGCACCGCATGCCGCCGCCTCATCGACGCCGGAAGAAAGCAGGCTGACAACGGTTCCTCCGTGACGCGAGATCTCATAGGCCAGTTTCTCCCCCATCTTCTCTCCGTAGGGGCTGGCATGCCGGGTCCCGATCACCGAGACAACCGGGATGAGGTCCAGTGCCGGAAGCGTTCCTTTGACATACAGGACCGCGGGCGGTGCATAAATCTGTCTCAGTCGTTCCGGATAATCCAGTTCAGCCTGCGTCAGCACTCTGATGCCCTGCTTTTCGCACTGAGTCAGAGCTTCTTCCGCTCCCATCAGGGAACGCTCTTCCAGGATCTCCGCCTCCTGGGCGGATATCCCCTTTTTGCCGCGGAAGCTTCCCTCCGCGGAACAGAAGGCTTCCTCCGCCGTGCCGAACTCCCGCAGCACAGCCGAGCGCGCTTTGGGACTGATGTTCAGTTGTGACAGCCAGATCCAGTAGACCGAAGCCGGCATGGACACTCCTCCTAACGGCACATCTCCCACATTACAATGGCAGCGGCAACCGCGGCGTTGAGAGACTCCGCCTCCCCGCCCATGGGTATGATCACTTCTCCGTCGCAGAGCTCTTTCAGTTCCCGGCTCAGGCCGTGTCCCTCGCTTCCGATGGCAACGGCGGCGCGGCTTAGATCCAGCGTCCGAAGGTCCTGTGCGCGGTCACTGAGCGCCGCGGCATAGACGGGCATCCCGCGCTCCCGGCAGAACCGGACCGCCTCCTGTCTGCTCATCTGCAGCGCCTGCTGCCGGAAAATGGCCCCCATGGTTGCCCGGACGGTTTTTGGCGCATAGAGATCGGCGCAGCCCTCCAGCAGCAGGACCGTATCCACGTTGAAGGCATCCGCCGTACGCAGAATCGTCCCGAGATTTCCCGGGTCCTGTATTTCTTCCAGCAGCAGTGCGGTCTTGGTCTCCCCGCAGGGTCCGATCTCCGGTATCCGCACGGTAAAGAGCGGCCCGGGGGAATTCTTCATCGGAGAGACATAGTCAAAGAGATCCTCCGGCAGCAGATATTCCCGCTCAAAAGCCGGATAGCGCTCTGCTCTCTGCTGCTTCCAGAGCACCTGGCAGATCTCTGCGTCGGAGCGCAGAGCTTCCTTCAGCAACTTCTCCCCGTCGCAGAGGAAGAGTCCGCCGGCTCTGCGGGCTTCCGCCTCCCGGGAGAGGCTGCGGATCTGGCGGATGACGGCGCTCTGGCGGCTTTTCAGCTCCTCCATTCCCCGTTCAGAGGAGAACCACGCCGTGCTCTTCACAGAGCTTCATGGTCTCGTCATCCCAGATGGAGGCCTGAACCTCACCGATATGAGCTTTCCCCAGCAGCAGCATGGAGACGCGGGACTGTCCGATGCCTCCACCGATGGTCAGGGGGAGCTCTCCGTTCAGAAGCATTCTGTGATAGGGCAGTTCTCTCCGATCCTCGCAGCCGGCCAGCCGGAGCTGCCGGTCCATAGACTCGGGATCAACCCGGATGCCCATGGAGGAGATCTCCATGGCGCAGTCCAGAACATCGTCATAGAAGAAAATATCGCCGTTAAGGTTCCAGTCGTCATAGTCCGGTGCACGGCCGTCGTGGCGTTTTCCGGATTTGAGCGTGCCGCCGATGCCCATGATAAAAGCGGTGCGGTGCTCCTTTACCCAGACGTTCTCCCTCTCCTTGGGGGTGAGCTCCGGATAGCGGTCCTCCAGCTCCTGGGTGGTCACGAAGGAGACTTCGCGCCTGAGCTTGCCCAGCACCTGCAGCTGGGGATAGATCGACTGGATGGTTTCCTCCGTGTCGCAGATGGCCCGCACGATATCCATGACGGTCAGCTTGAGATAGTCCAGATTCCGGTTCTCGGGGAGAATGATCTTCTCCCAGTCCCACTGGTCGACATAAACCGAGTGGAGATTGTCCAGTTCGTCCTCATCCCGGCGGATGGCGTTCATATCCGTATAAAGCCCCTTGCCTGGGAAGAAGCCGTAGCGCTTGAGCGCCAGGCGCTTCCACTTTGCAAGCGACTGCACCACCTGCGCCTTGTGGTTGGAATGAAGGATATCAAAGCCGACCGGGCGCTCATACCCGTTCAGGTTGTCGTTAAGGCCGGAATTCTCCTCGACAAAGAGCGGTGCTGAAACCCGATAGAGGTTCAGCAGCGCGCCGAGTCTGTCCTCAAACAGCCTGTGGATCAGACTGATGGCCTTCTGGGTATCATACATGCTGAGGATGCTCTTGTAGCCATCCGGGATAATTGTGTTCAAAGTGTTTCCTTCTTTCACTCGCTGAGTACGGCGATGATTTTCTGATAAGTCTCCTCCGCGTTGCGGCGGAACTTTTTCTCTATGGATTTGGCCTGTTCCTCGTCCGCGCAGAGGATGCGCAGCTGCAGGATCTCACTGATGCCGTCATTCAAAGACAGCTCGGCGATGCAGCCGCTGTCGGTGACGTGATGTCCCCCGGTAATGCTGTTGCCGCGGCTGATGTCCGCCGCCACCGCTTCCGCCGCCTTTTCGGCGTGCTGACGCACGCTGTAGGGCAGGCTGGATTCCAGCGTCTCGGCAGTCTGCCGTCCTCTGGAGGTGATGGCACAGTAACCCTCTTCCAGTTCCAGCTGACCGCTCTCCTTCAGCTCATCCAGGCAGATGGTGAAGTCAAAATAGTTGACGACGCCGTCCTCCTGGCAGATCTGAAGCAGCCGCTCGGCCTCGATCTCACCGGGAAGCCGCCGCAGAATAAACAGAATCAGGATCTTCAGATCCAGCGGGCTGAATACGTATCCGATCTCGTCCATGGCACTTCCGTCAGTTTTTGAGGACAATGTCGACCTTGTCCTTATAGATGCTGTTCGGAGGGATCACGCCGCGCACGCAGGAAGTGGGATAGATGTTGCTGCAGCGGCCGACGACGGTCCCGGGGTTTAAGACGCTGTTGCAGCCGACTTCCACATTGTCGCCCAGGATGGCGCCGAACTTCTTTCTCCCGGTTTCGATGAACTCGCCCGGCTGCTTCACAACAACCAGGGTCTTGTCGCTCTTGACGTTGCTGGTGATGGAACCCGCCCCCATATGGGCTTTGTATCCGAGAATGGAATCCCCAACATAGTTATAGTGCGGTGTCTGAACATTGTCGAAGAGGATCACATTCTTCAGTTCGACCGAGTTCCCGACCACCGCGTTCTTCCCCACGATGGCGCTGCCGCGGATAAAGGCACAGTGGCGGATCTCCGCGCCGTGGTCGATGATGCAGGGCGCGCCGATATAGGCCGAGGGAAAAACCTTGGCGTCGTTCGCAATCCAGATTCCCTCTGCGGGATGGGTGTATTCGTCCTCCGGCAGGGTCTCGCCCAGCTTCAGGATAAAGGGCTTTATCTCATCGAGCACTTCCCAGGGATAGGTCTTCCCCTCGAAGATCTCCGCGGCAATTGTCTTGCTCAGGTCCAGCAGTTCGTTGATCGTAACCATGTTTGCCTCCTCACTTGACCCGGATCAGATGTCCGGTTCGATTCATCGCTTCGATGATCTGATCCACCCTTTCTTCACAGAGCTCCTGTGTCCCTGCCTCGACCATCACGCGCAGAAGCGGTTCGGTTCCGGACTTGCGCAGGACCACGCGCCCTTCGGAGCCAAGCTGCTCCTCCACACGCTTTACCTCCGCCTGGACCTCTTCATCCGCCAAAGTACCGTCCTTATCGTCAACAACTACGTTCTTCAGCTTCTGGGGGTACATCTTCATGCCCTCGGTGAGCTCGGAGAGCGGGAGCTTGGTCTCGCACATGGCCTCCATAACCTTGATAGCCGTGAGGACGCCGTCTCCGGTGGTCGCATAGCGGCTGAAGATGATATGGCCGGACTGCTCCCCGCCGATGAGATGTCCGTTCTTCTTCATATTCTCGGCAACGTACTTGTCGCCGACAGCGGTCTTCTCATAGCCGATGCCGAGCGCATCCAGCGCCTTATACAGGCCCATATTGGACATGATCGTTGTGACCACCTTGGAATTGCCGAACATGCCGCGGTCCTGGAGGTATTTGGCGGAGAGATAGAGAATATGGTCTCCGTTGCAGATATTGCCCTTCTCGTCGACGGCGAGACAGCGGTCGGCGTCCCCGTCAAAGGCGAAGCCCACATCCAGGTTGTTATCCAGAACATACTTCTGCATCTGCTCGATGTGGGTGGAGCCGCAGTCGACGTTGATGTTCAGCCCGTCCGGGTGATTGGAAATCACATAAGTGTCCGCGCCAAGGGCGTCAAACACGCTCTTCGCCATCATCCAGGTGCTTCCGTTGGCACAGTCGAGACCGACACGCTTGCCCTTGTAGGAACGGGTTGCAAGGGAAATCAGATAACCGATGTAGCGGTTCCGCCCGGCAGCATAGTCGATGGTCTCGCCGATGTCGGCGCCGTGGGCGTAGGGCAGCTGCTCATCGCTGTCCAGGTACGCTTCGATCCCGTCCAGGAGGCTCTCTTCCATTTTATCGCCGTCGGAGTTGATAAGCTTGATACCGTTATCATAGTAAGGATTGTGACTGGCGGATATCATGATCCCGCAGTCAAAATCGTCCGCTCTCGTGATGTAAGAGACGCTCGGCGTGCTCGTGACATGCAGCAGGTAAGCATCCGCTCCGGAGGCCGTGAGGCCCGCGCACAGCGCCGACTCAAACATGTAACTGGATCTGCGGGTATCCTTGCCGATGACGATCTTTGCTCTGTGGCCTTTGCTGTAATACCAGCCCAGATAGCGGCCGATCCGAAAAGCATGATCGACGGTCAGGTCTTTGTTGGCCTCTCCGCGGAATCCGTCTGTCCCAAAATATTTACCCATTCTTTTCCTTCTTTCAATCCGTGTTGCGATTGCTCTCCCGCCGGAGGCGGAAGAGACATTTTTCACAGTTTTGCCCCTGCTTCCGTGTCGGCATCCACCGTCACATCAAACGGCAGCTGTCTTTTTTCCTGCTCTCCCGCCGGAGGCGGGAGGAGCTTTTCACAGTTTTGCTCCCGCTTCCGTGTCGGCATACACCGTCACATCAAACGGCAGCTGTCTTTTTTCCTGCTCTCCCGCCGGAGGCGGGAGGAGCTTTTCACAGTTTTGCTCCCGCTTCCATGTCGGCATACACCGTCACATCAAACGGCAGCTGCAGAAATGCCGCCGGAACCACGCCGTCATCCCTGGCATAGAGCATATCGAAGGTCGCCTTCGCTTTCTCTTCACCCAGAGTCAGTACGATGATCTTCTTTGCCTCAACCAGAGTCCGGATCCCCATCGTACAGGCCTTCTCCGGGGCTTCGCCTGCCGATCCGAACAGCCAGCTGTACTGCTCCCTTGTCCGTACGGTCAGCTTCTGTACACGGCAGCGGGTGTCATACTGTGTCGCCGGCTCGTTAAAGCCGATATGGGCATTGTCCCCCAGACCAAGGACCGCCAGGTCGAGACCTCCTGCTTCCCGGATTCTCTCATCGCAGTCCCCGACATTCTCCTCCGACAGCCAGAAGCAGCGTTCCGGGGCGAGGTCTGTCCCGGCAAGGAGTTTCTCCTCTGTCATATGCCGCAGCGTTTTCTCTTCCGGTGCATTGAGAAACTCCGCTGTCTGGACGAACGTGACCTTGCGGAAGCTGACGCTCCCTTCCCGAACCCGCTCTCCAAGAAGCTCCCATAACGGCAGCATGGTCCTGCCGGCTGCCATCGTGATCACGGCATCCGGCTTCTCGCGGATCACTGTGCAGATTGCCTCTGCAGCCTTTGTGAGAACATCCGTCCGTTCTGATACGATTGTCTTCATGCCCGTTCAGCCTTACTTCTGCTCAGTCAGAAGCTTGCTCAGCTCGTCCATAAAGGTGTTGATATCCTTGAAGCTGCGATACACCGAGGCAAAACGCACATAGGCAACTTCGTCCACGTCCTTCAGTCTGGCCATGACCATCTCTCCGATCTCCACCGTGCTGATTTCACGCTCAAGCTTGCCCTGGAGCTCCTGCTCGATTTCGTCCGCGATCTGCTCCAGCTTCTCCAGCGGGACCGGGCGTTTTTCACAGGCGCGGACCATACCGTTGATCAGCTTGACGCGGTCAAACGACTGGCGGAAGCCATCCCGCTTCACAACCACAAGCGGCATCCGCTCGATGATCTCATAGGTGGTGAAGCGTTTCTGACAGGAGAGGCACTCTCTGCGGCGGCGGATCGTCGTGAATCCTTCCGCCGGTCTGGAATCGATCACTTTACTCTCAGTGTATCCACAAAATGGACATTTCATAAGCTATTCCGTCCTTTAAATATAAGATAGGAAATACTTCAAATATTTTTACAGCCAAATATTATAGCATAGGCTTTTTTTCTTTGTCCATAGGAAATCAAAAAAATTTGCCCCTGCGTCCTGCAGAGGCAAAAAGGATCTGAATAGCCTTGATATTTTAGGCGTATCGTCTCTTCTCTTTTGATGCCGTCTCTCAGAGCTCGACCTTCAGGCCTGTCAGCCAGCGACGCATCATGTCATAGGCGTGGTTGCCGCTCATCCGGCGAATAAAGCTGCGCGTGCGCCTCGGCCCCAGCGCCAACGCCCGGACATAGGTCTGTCCCTCCACCGCCATCGCGACAAAGACGGTGCCAACCTCGTGCACGCCGTCCCCGTCCGGCCCCGCCAGTCCCGTGACGCCGATGCCGATATCGGCCTCTGTCACGGTTCTGACATTTTCAGCCAGCGCTTCCGCCACTTCGCGGCTCACAGCGCCTTTCGCTTCAATCATCTCAGGATCCAGCCCAAGCAGTTTTGCTTTGACCTCGTTGGTATAGACCACTGCTCCGCCCAGGAACACGCTGCTGGCTCCGGGAATATCGGTAAAGCGCTTGGCGATCTCGCCGCCCGTGCAGCTCTCTGCCGTGGCAAAAGTCATCCCCTTCTCCTTCAGCATAGGGAACACCGCCTCTTCGAGGCATTCGATGTCCATCCCGTAGACAAAGTCCCCGAGGCGTTCCTTCACATGGGCGATCACAGGTGCCATCATGTTTTCCGCCTCTGTCTCGCATCCGGCCTTGGCCGTAATCTGGAGCAGGCAGTCGCACTCTTTTGCATAGGGTGCCATGGTCGGGTTGGTCATGGCATTCATCTCATCGGCAAACATGTCATCCACGCCGCTCTCTCCGATGCCGAAGATGCGCACTGAGTGGGAGACGATCTCCTCATCCGACAGAGACCGGAGATACGGGATACCATAGGTGCGGAACATCGGTACACACTCCACCGGCGGTCCCGGCATCATGATCACCGTCTTCCCCTCAGCCTTGAACGCGCAGCCCGGCGCTGTGCCCCACAGATTATGGAACACCGTACATCCCTCGGGCAGCATTGCCTGGCTCAGGTTGTTAGGTGTGACCCGGTGATTGCGGATATAGTCGTAGAGGCTCCTGACCTCATCCTCGTTCTCTACCAGCTTCAGACCGAAGGTCTCTGCCAGGATCTGCTTGGTCAGGTCGTCGCAGGTCGGTCCGAGCCCGCCTGTGGTAATGATGATGTCCGCGCGTGTCTTCGCAACTTCCACACAGGAACGCAGCCGCTCCGGGTTATCCCCTACCACCGTGTGATACTTGACATTGATCCCGATACGGGAAAGCATCTCCGAGATGTCCCGTGCATCGGTGTTGCTGATATGTCCCAGGAGCAATTCCGTCCCCACAGATATGATCTCAGTATTATACGGTCTCATTCTCTCTGCCTCCTGATGATAAACTGGCAGTATGGTAACACAGTTTCAGGCTTTTTTCCAGTGATATTTAGGGAAGCGCTGATTTAATCACATGTTTACCCAATATCTATCGTACTATGCTATACTGTATGCATCCGACAAGAAGGGATGCGATATGATGAAAAACCAGACCACATTCAGTGATGTTGAATACCAGAACCGGAAGCATACCACACCTAGAGAAGCATTTCTCGACGCTATGAATAAGATCATTCCCTGGGATCGGTGGATAGCCATGATTGCCCCGTATTATCCATCCGGCAAACGTGGTCGACCGACCAGAGGGATCGAAACGATGCTGCGGATGTATCTCCTGCAGATTTGGTTTAATCTTTCCGATGTCGGCGTCGAAGATGCTATCTATGACAGCTACTGCATGCGGAAATTTATGGGTCTGGACTTCATGACGGAATCTGTTCCTGACGCCACCACCCTGTTGAAATTCAGGCATCTTCTGGAAGAGCACGACATTGGGAAGATAATCTTTGACGACATCAAGAAAGCGTTAGACGATGCCGGCCTGATCATGCACGGAGGAACCATTGTAGATGCCACCCTCATAGCCGCTCCCAGCTCTACGAAGGATGCGAAGGGAGAGCGTGATCCTGAAATGCACCAGACCAAAAAGGGCAATCAGTGGTATTTCGGCATGAAGGTTCATATTGGAGTAGACGCAGGAACCGGATGTGTTCATATCGTCACGGCAACCGCAGCGAATGTACACGACGTAGAGGAAGCTATAAAACTGGTACGGGAAGATGACGATGTCCTCTATGGTGACTCAGGCTATCTTGGAATCGCCCAACGAATAGCAGAGTCTGATAATGAACAGCTGAAGTCTATGGCGCTTCGTATTGCCAAAAGGCCGAGTAGTCTGAAAACGACAGATGTGTTCAAAGGTTTCAACTGGGATAAGTTCATTGAGCACCAGAAATCATCTATTCGTTGTAAGGTGGAACACGCTTTCCTGATTGTGAAACGTGACTTCGGTTACAGGAAGGTCGCTTATAAAGGCCTCAAGAAGAATCTGAATCGGTTCCATATGCTCTTTGCCTGCGCAAATCTACTCATGCTGATTCGCGGAGGACGTACCGAGCAGTTCTGTAATGCATGAACGCGGGCATATTGCGCCCTTTTTCGGGAAAACCCCCGGAAAACAGATGAACACAAGACCAAATATCGTCCCAACAACCACTATTTTACAGTAAAAACCGCAGAATCTGCGAAGATGTTAGCGCCCGGTAGAAATGACCAACTGGGATCAACAAAAATGACCAAACAGCCCAGATTCATTAGATCAATTATTCATCTGGTGTAGGTGGTGGATCCACAGCCTGTACCTTGCCCGTTTGCAGTGAGACGGTCTCCAGCTTCTTTCCACGAAAGCTTTCACCGCGCAGCTTGAACACAGTTGCATCATCGAAGATACGATCCAACGCACAGAGCAGAGTTGCATCTTCGTC
>JAFTGD010000020.1 GCA_017458065.1 Oscillospiraceae bacterium | reverse complement strand
GCGTGAAGCTGATTCCCTTGTCCAGACATGCCCGGATGCGCTCCAACGCAATCTTGCCGCCCTGAATGGCGCTGCCGCCGTTCTCGGCGGTTATTTTATCCACGTCGATAATCTGGCCCAGATCCGTCGTCTGCGTCTTCAGAACGCCGGTAAGGCTGCTCTTGCCGGTGCCGTTCACGCCGCCGATAATGGTATAGGTTTTCATGCTATAGCCCCTTTCGGGATTTTTATCTTGATTATGAAGAATTATAACACACTCAGGGAACGGGCTCAACCAAAAATCAGAAGAATTGTCACATTTTGGGCATGACAAATGGCGGAGCCGCTGTTATACATCCCCGCAGCATTCCTGCTTTTAGATGTGGGTGTTATATTTTTCCTGATAGAGCAGCATAAAATCGTCCAGGCGAAGCGTCACAAGCCACGGTTCATCTGCCACCGGCAGCGGGCGCCTGATTTCCCCAACGAGCTCCGCTCGTCGGTCTCATAACCCGGGAGACGGACGGCACAAGACTTTCCCAAGCACAAAGAAAAGAGCCGCAAAATGCGACTCTTTCTTTGTGGTTGCGGGGGAAGGATTTGAACCAACGACCTCCGGGTTATGAGCCCGACGAGCTACCAGCTGCTCTACCCCGCGATATTCAGTTGCTCCCTCAAGAGCTTGTATATAATAGCACAGAGAATATGGAATGTCAAGTCTTTTTTAGGGCTCGTTTTTTGTTTGTTTTTGGTTGACAAAGAAGGGCACAGTTATTAAAATAATTCAGGATAAAACCAAAGCTGAAATTACAGAAAGTCAGGTGCAAGATTATGAGAGTTGTGATTCAGGAAAACTATGATAATATGTGCAAGTGGGCGGCCAATTACATTGCTGCCAAGATCAACGCGCATAAGGAAGACAGACCCTTTGTCCTGGGCCTCCCGACCGGTTCTTCCCCGATCGGCGTTTATCAGGAACTGATCAAAAAGAACAAGGCCGGCGAGCTCAGCTTTGCCAACGTCGTGACCTTCAACATGGACGAGTACCTGGGCCTGCCCCATGAGCACGACCAGAGCTACTGGTACTTCATGCATGACAACTTCTTTAATCATCTGGTGGACATGAAGCCCGAGAACATCAATATTCTTAACGGCATGACTGACGATCCGGAAGGGGAGTGCGCACGCTATGAGGAGAAGATCGCCTCCTATGGCGGCATCGACCTCTTCATGGGCGGCATCGGTGTGGACGGCCACCTGGCCTTCAACGAGCCGTATACTTCTCTCAGCTCCAGAACGGGTGTTCGTGATCTGACGACCGACACCCGCATCGTGAACTCCCGCTTCTTCGGCAACGATCCGGAGAAGGTCCCTGCCCAGGCGCTGTCCGTCGGTATCGGGACCGTGACGGATTCAAAGGAAGTGCTGGTTCTGATCAGCGGCCACAACAAGGCCCGCGCCCTTGCGGCCACTGTAGAGGGAAGCGTCAGCCAGAAGTGGACCTGCAGCGCGCTGCAGATGCATAACGGGGCGATCATCGCCTGTGATGAGGCGGCCTGCGGAGAGCTCACCGTCGATACCTACAAGTACTTCCTCGATATCGAGAAGAAGGAAAGAATCTGATTCGCTTTTTACGGATTGAAGTACGTCAGCCACCGGTCTGAGCCGGTGGCTGATATGCGTTATAAGGTTTCAATCCGCTCGTTGAGCCAGTTGAGGATATCCTGCATGACTTCCTCACGGTTCGTCTCGTTGAGCATCTCATGGCGGCCCCCGGGATAGAGACGAATCATCACATCCCTGAGTCCGGCAGAGCAGAAGGCTTTGTAGGCCTTCTCTACTCCCTTGCCGTAGTCGCCGACCGGGTCTTCGGCGCCGGACATGAAGTAGACCGGGGCGTCTTTGTTCATCTTGTCAATGTTGTGCTGGTTGGTCAGGAAGATCAGACCCTTCATCATATCGCGGTAGAGACTCGTCTTGCAGACGAAGCCGCAGAGCGGATCGGCAATGTATCGATCCACAGTCTCGTTGTCCCGGCTCAGCCAGTCGTAGTCGGTACGGGGATTTTCAATGCGTTTGCAATAGGAGCCGAAGGCCATATTGTTGAGCGCTTCACCGCTTGAACGAGCTCCCTTTGTTTTGGTGAGGAGCTCGGCGGCCAGATACCCGCTGTAGATCAGCCCGGCAGACTGATGGCCGGTCCCGCTCAGGATGGCGGCATCATACCGGTCCGGGAAGCGGATCAGATAGGTCCGGGTCAGAAAGCTGCCCATGCTGTGGCCAAAGAAAATGTACGGGATGTCGTGATATTCTTCCCGAATGCGTTCCCGGAGCGCTTTCATATCATCCACGACATAGGTCCAGCCGTCGGATTCGGCAAAGATCCCGCGCTCAGCGAGCGTAGATGCGGACTTCCCGTGGCCAAGGTGGTCGTTTCCAACGGCGACATAGCCGTTCTCCGCAAGAAAACGCATGAAAGCGTCATAGCGCTCGATGTGTTCGGCAATCCCGTGGGCGATCTGGACGACACCCCTGAGGGAGCCTTCAGGTCGGCAGATTCTGGCTCGAATCTCGTTCCTGCCGGTGGAGGACGGGTAGTAGAAATCCTGGAATTCGGGCATGGTTTTTTCTCCTCTCCTATGGTATAGTAAGAACACGGATATCACAATTCTACTCTCAGAACCGTGATTCGTCAAGGAACATACAAAGCGGAGTGTATCAAGATGATTATAAAAGTGAAAAAAGTGAGTCCCACAGCCGTTCTTCCGACTCGCGGAAGCAGTTCGGCGGCGGGATATGACCTGTATGCGGATGTTGCGGAGAATCTTGTCATTCGCCCTCATACGACTGTGACGGTAGATACCGGACTGAAGTTTGAACTCCCGGAGGGGTATTTTGCGGGGATTTTTGCCCGCAGCGGGATCGCATCCAGAGAGGGACTTCGTCCGGCCAACTGCGTCGGGGTCTGCGACTCGGATTACAGGGGGAACTATATGGTCGCCCTGCATAACGACTCGGATGTAGAGCGTACCGTCACTCCGCATGAAAAAATCGCCCAGATGATCGTGCTGCCCTATCTGGCGCTGGAGTTTGAAGAGACGGAGGAGCTCAGCGACACGGTACGCGGCGAAGGCGGTTTCGGGAGCACCGGGAAATAAGCAAACAAAAACCCCCGCCTTTCGGCGGGGGATGAGAAATACACGAAAATCAGCTCACGATGTCTCTGGTGTCGCGGGCGATGACCAGCTCTTCGTTGGTGGGGATGACGAAAACCTTGACCTTGGAGTCGGGCGTGGAGATCATGATGTCCTCGCCGCGCTTGGAGTTGGCTTCGGGATCAATAGCCACACCGAGATAGCCGAAGTAGCTGCTGATCGCGGCGCGGGTCTCCTTGCTGTTCTCGCCGACACCGGCGGTATAGATGATGGCGTCGACGCCGTTCATCGCGGCAACATAGGAGCCTGCAACCTTGGCCACCCAGTAGTGGAACATGTCGAGGGCCAGTCTGGCGCGGTCGTTGCCCTGGGAGGCGGCGGCATCCAGATCACGGAAGTCGGAGGAGACACCGGAGACGCCCAGCACACCGGACTTCTTGTTGAGGATGTTCAGCATCTCGTCGATGCTGTAGCCGTACTTGTTCATCAGGAACTGAATGACGCCGGCATCCAGATCGCCGCAGCGGGTGCCCATCGGCAGACCGACCAGCGGGGTGAAGCCCATGGAGGTGTCGACGCACTTGCCGTGATCAATGGCGCAGATGGAAGAGCCGTTGCCCATGTGGCAGGAGATCAGCTTCAGCTCTTCAATGGGCTTGCCCATGAGCTCGGCACAGCGGGAAGAAACATAGCGGTGAGAGGTGCCGTGGAAGCCGTAGCGGCGGATGCCGTCGTTCTGGTAATACTCATAGGGGACGGCGTACATGTAGGCCTTGCCGGGCATGGTCTGGTGGAAAGCGGTGTCGAACACAGCAACCATGGGGACATCGCCCATGACGGCGCGGCAGGCGTTGATGCCGGTGATGTTGGCGGGATTGTGCAGCGGGGCAAAGGGCGTGCACTCCTCAAGCGCTGCCATAACAGCGTCGTCGATCTTCACGGAGCTGGCGAACTTTTCACCGCCGTGGACCACGCGGTGGCCGACTGCGTCGATCTCGCTCATGGAGGAGACGACACCGTACTCGGCGCTGGTCAGCTTGTCGATAACCGCGGCGATTGCCTCGGAATGCGTCGGGAGCGGGAGATCCTCATTGAAGATGGGCTTGCCGCCGACCAGGGGGCTGTGCTTCAGGTGACCGTCGATGCCGATACGCTCGCAGAGACCCTTTGCCAGGACCTCCTCAGTCTCCATATCGATCAGCTGGTATTTCAGAGAAGAGCTGCCTGCGTTGATGACAAGAATTTTCATGTTAAATGTTCCTTTCTTATGATAGATGGCTGCAAAATACCTGATCATGCTGTAACAGATACATTCTATACACTTTCTTTCAAAAGCGCAAGTCTTTTTTAGGAGAAGCGGATGAAAACAATTGGAATTGTTGCCGAATACAATCCTTTCCATCTCGGACATGAATATCATATCCGGGAGAGCCGTCGTCTGGCAGGGGAAGAGAGCGCGGTGGTCGCGGTGATGAGCGGGGACTTTGTCCAGCGCGGGGAAGCTGCGGCCTTTTCCAAGCACGCCCGGGCTGAGGCCGCCTGCCGCTGCGGCGCCGACCTGGTCATAGAGCTCCCGCTGCCCTGGTCGATTGCATCGGCGGAGGGTTTTGCCGACGGAGCGGTGCAGCTGCTTGCGGCGCTCGGGGCGGATACGCTTTCCTTCGGTTGCGAGACGACCGACCTGGGAGAATTGGAGGACATTGCATCCCTTCTGACGGAGCCGACATTCCTGGAAGAGACAAAGGAGCTGCTGAAAGCAGCCCCCGCGCGCAGCTATGCTTCTGCGCGGCAGGAAGCCACTGAACGCAGACTCGGACGACCGCTCGCGGTATTGCAGCAGCCGAACAGCATCCTGGCGCTGGAATACCTCAAAGCCGTTCATCGTCACGGCTTCAGCCTGACACCGCTTCCGATCCTGAGAAAGGGCGCGGGCCATGACGAAACCGGAGAAGCGGAAGGGCTTCTCTCCGCGTCTGAGCTCCGGAGGCGGCTCGGAACCGGGGAGAAGACAGAAGACTTCATGCCGGGGGAGGCAACAGCCGTATATGCAGAGGAGACGGAGGCCGGACGCATGGCGCATGACCGGAAACGGCAGGACCTGCTGATGCTCTCGCGGCTCAGGTTTTTAAAGGAAGAAGATTATCTCTCCCTGCCCGATGCGGGGGACGGACTCGGGAGCCGGATCTGGTCAGCGGTGAAGACGGCCTGCAGCTACGAAGAGATCCTCGCGTCCGCTGCGACAAGGCGTTTCCCGCTTGCGAGAGTGCGGCGGTGTTGCGTCGCGGCCGCCCTCGGCGTGAATGCTGGCGACAGGCTGAGCGCGGTCCCCTATGCGAGAGTTCTCGCCTTTGACGAGCGGGGGAGAGCGCTGCTGCGGGAAGCAGCACAGCGGGGGCAGATCCCGATTCTGACGAAGACCGCTCATGTGTCCGGGCTGGAAGAACAGGCACAGCGCGTTTTCGATCTGGGCGCGAGAGCGCATGATTTCTATACGCTCAATTACCGGAAGGAAGAGGAGAGAAGCTGCGGAGAGGACTGGCGCAGAGGCCCTGCTGTTTGTACATAATCGCAAAAAAGAAGCAGATTCATCGGTATATTTCGTCAAAATGCGCAAGTGCAATTTCAGACTGTTTGTAGTATAATGCTTGTGTTGCAACGGAATACACCCGTCTTCATATGACGGACAATTCCGAATACAAAACAATATGGAGGAAAACCAATGAAAAAGATTCTCGCAGTTGCACTGGTTCTCTGTCTGGTGCTTGCACTGGCTCCCATGGCCTTTGCAGATAACCCGGTCGTCAAGATCGGCGTGTTTGAGCCGCAGTCCGGCGACAACGGCGCCGGCGGCAAGCAGGAAGTGCTTGGCATGCAGTATGCCAACACCCTGACCCCGACGGTTGAGATCGACGGCGTCGAGTATGACGTCGAGCTGGTCTATGCCGACAACGCCTCTTCCAACGATAAGGCCCCGACCGCCGCTCAGGATCTGATCTCCAACGGCGTTTCTCTGGTGCTTGGCTCCTACGGTTCCGGCGTTTCCATCGCAGCAAGCGACACCTTTGCCAATGCCGGTGTCCCGGCCATCGGCGTCACCTGCACCAACCCGCAGGTCACGGCGGATTGCGAAGTCTACTTCCGCATCTGCTTCCTGGATCCGTTCCAGGGCACGGTCCTTGCAAACTTTGCCAAGAGTGAGCTCGGCGCAACGAAAGCTTACTGCCTTGCCAAGCTCGGCGACGACTATTCCGGCGGTCTCTGCAACTTCTTCATCGAAGCCTTCGGCAAGGACAACTGCGTATACGAGCAGTTCCCGGAAGGCACCTCTGACTTCTCCACCTACATCACCAACGCCCAGAACCAGGGCTGCGACGTCTTCTTCTCCCCGGTGAGCACCGAAGCCGCCGCGCAGATCATCGCCAAGGCCGACACCCAGGCCCTCGGTATGCCGATCCTGGCCGGCGATACCTGGGACTCCAACGTCATCCTGAACGCAGCGAAGGGCACCGATGTCCGGATCTGCGTTACCACCTTCTATCAGGAAGGCGCGGATGAAGAGTTCGATAAGGGCATTAAGGCGTGGATCAACTCCGACGCTACCGCGCTTGCCAACAACGGCGGCAACGACGAGCTGGCCGCTGTCACGGTCATGGGCTATGACGCCTACTATGTTGCACTGGAAGCCCTGAAGGCAGCCGGTTCCACCGATCCGGAAGATGTCCTCGAGGCGATCCCGTCCCTGGAAGTCGTCGGTGTCACCGGCAATATCGCCTTTGACGATATCGGCGATGCCCTTCGCGACAGCGCTTTCGTCAAGGAGTGCAACACCGAGACCGGTGTTTGGGACTTCGTCACGGTCGCTACCGTCGGCTGAGTCTGTACCGCGGGATTTGTTCCGCAGTCAAACAGATCATAACGAGTGGAGTGCAGAGCATCTTGCTCTACACTCCACTTCGTGGTAAAATGCTGAAAGCGTTTTCTCTGTGGTATCAACCAATTCTTTAAGGAGGATTCCTCCATGGCAAAAACCATACTGCCTTATGTGATTTCCGGAATCTCGGTAGGCGGACAGTACGCTCTGATTGCCATCGGCTACACGATGGTATATGGCATTCTTCGCCTCATCAACTTTGCACACGGCGACGTGTTTATGGTCGCGGGTCTTCTGATGGTCTATCTGGCGGCGTCTCTGCCGCTGTATGTGTCGATCCCGCTGGTCATTCTGCTGACGGTGCTGCTGGGCTTCACCATCGAGCGTGTGGCCTACCGGCCGCTGCGCACCGCGCCGCGCATGTCCGTCATGATCTCGGCCATCGGTGTGAGCTATCTGCTGCAGAACCTGGCGCTCTACATCACCGGCGGACTGAACAAGAACTACCCGCAGATCCCCTGGATCTCCGACCGGGTGACAGTCCTCGGCATGGAGACCTCTCGGGTCACGATCATCACGCCGTTCCTCACCATCGTTCTGGTGGTGCTTCTGGTGCTGCTCATCAACCATACCAAGATCGGCATGGCAATGAGAGCAGTGTCTCTGAACTTTGAAACTTCACAGCTGATGGGCATCCGCATCAACAACGTCATCTCCGCCACCTTCATCATCGGCACCTTCCTGGCGGCTGTGGGCTCGATGCTGTTTTTCACAAACTATCCCGGCGTTGTGCCGACTTCCGGCGCCATGCCCGGCCTGAAGGCCTTCGTTGCTGCGGTTTTCGGCGGTATCGGCTCGATCCCCGGCGCGGTCATCGGCGCCTTTATCATCGGCATTGCCGAGAGCTTGATCAAGGGCCTCGATACGATCCTGATCGTACACGGGACCATTGCGGAACAGATCGGCTTTGCCACCTTCTCTGATGCCTTTACCTTCATTCTCCTGATCATTGTTCTGGTCTTCAAGCCGACCGGGCTGTTCGGGGAGAAAACCACCGACAAGGTCTGAAAGGAGGGGAAGCAATTTGAAAAAGCAGAACGAACTTCCAAACAGCAAGCAGTCTTCCTGGGTTTCCTTCCTTCTGGTCCTGGCTTTTCTGGCGCTGGTGTTCTATCTTGATCAGATTATCAAGCCCACCAACAAGATGTACATGCTGATGACCGTGCTGCAGAAAGGCTCGGTCTACGCGCTGGCGGCGGTTTCGATGAACCTGCTGAACGGCTATACGGGACTGTTCTCGCTGGGGCACGCGGGCTTTATGCTGATCGGGGCGTACACCTACGCCATCTTCACCATCCCTTCCAGTGCAAGAGACACGGTCTATCAGTACTTTGACGCGGCAATTCGTTTTTCGTTCCCGGAAGCGTTTTCCAATGTGATGGGGCCTGCCGGCACCGCGCTGGGCGTGCTTGTGGCGGTCATTCTTGCCGGTCTGCTCGCGGCGTTCTTCGCCTACCTGATCGGCCTTCCGGTGCTGAGACTCAAGTCGGACTACCTGGCAATCGCGACGCTTGGGTTTGCCGAGATTATCCGTGCGGTGTTCCAGTGGCAGAAGCTTGGCCCGATCACCAACGGGTCCAACCTGCTGAAAAGCTTTGCCCGTACGAGCAAGTTCAAACTGGAGGTCGGCGATACAAAGCTGGTCCTGTCCACCTTTGTCCCGGTCCTGATCGCCACGGTATCCATCATCATCATTGTCAAGCTCGTCAACTCCACCTATGGCCGCGCATTCAAGGCCATCCGTGACGACGAGGTTGCGGCGGAGGCCATGGGCATCAACCTCGCCAGACACAAGATGATCTCCTTCACAGTGAGTTCCTTCTTCGCAGGGGTTTCCGGCGCCATGATGGCCATGGTGCTCTCCATTGCCCAGGCCAGCAACTTTAAGTCCGCGATGACCTATGAGATTCTGCTCATGGTGGTTCTTGGCGGTATCGGCTCCACCTCCGGATCGGTCATCGGCTCCTTCCTCTTTGTGGCGGCATCCGAGTGGTGGCTGCGCGGCCTGGATTCCGGCACCTTCCTCGGCATCAACGCACCCGGCGTTTTCCGAAATGGTTTCCGCCTTGTCGTCTTCTCCATTATCATCATGATCGTGGTGCTCTTCTTCCGCAAGGGCATCATGGGTGAGAGGGAGATCTCCGATCTCTTCCGGAGCCGGAAGAAAAAGGCAAAGGGGGCAGCACAATGAGAAAAGACAAGCCCTGTGTCCTCAAAGTAGAGGATATTACGATGCAGTTCGGCGGCGTCGTTGCCGTCAACAACTTCAGCATGGAGGAATATGAGGGCGAGATCGTCGCCATCATCGGCCCCAACGGGGCGGGAAAGACGACAGCCTTCAACGTGATCACCGGCGTCTATGCTCCGACGAACGGGCGGGTCACCTTTAACGGGGAGCGCGTGATTGAAAACTTCCCCCGCGGCAAGATGAAGAAGGCCTATCTCGGCCAGAACGCCGGGAAATACACCGGACATCTGGAGCCGACGCCCGACAGGCTTACGGCCCTGGGAATGGCCCGCACCTTCCAGAACATCCGCCTGTGGAAGAGCATGACGGTGTTCGACAACGTCCTGATCGCAAAGCACCTCAAGCGTACCAGCAATCTCTTCTCCGCCACCTTTGGCGGCAACCGGGCGGAGGAGCAGGCCCAGCGCGAGGAGGCAAGCGCCCTCATCGAGACTGTCGGCCTTGCGGATGTGCGCGACGAACTGGCCACCAGCCTGCCCTACGGCAAGCAGAGAAGGCTGGAGATCGCCCGTGCGCTCGCCACCGAGCCGAAGCTGCTGCTCCTGGATGAACCGGCGGCCGGTATGAACCCGCAGGAGACGGTGGAACTCACTCGGTTCATCGGGGAGATCCGCGACCAGTTCCATGTCAGCATCCTGCTGATCGAGCACCATATGGACCTCGTCATGGATATCTCGGAGCGGATCTATGTGCTGGATTTCGGCAGCATGATCGCGAGCGGCACACCGGCTGAGATCCAGGCAAATGAGAAGGTTATCGACGCATATCTGGGGGTGACGGACGATGCTTGAAGTGAAAGATCTGCATGTATCCTACGGCGGCATCCGCGCGCTCCGCGGCGTGAACCTGGAAGTGCCTGACAGTAAGATCGTCACGCTCATCGGTGCAAACGGTGCAGGAAAGTCCACCCTGCTGCGCACCATCTCCGGACTGGTGAAGGCAGAGAGCGGTTCCGTCACCTATAACGGCAAAGAACTCATCGGTATGCCCATCAACAAGATCCTGGAGCAGGGGATCGCCATGGTGCCGGAAGGACGGCGTGTGTTCACCAATCTCACCGTGCAGGAAAACCTGAAGATCGGCGCCTATCTGCGCAAGGACAAGGCCGGGATCCAGAAGGACATCGAATGGGTCTACGAGCTCTTCCCCCGTCTGCAGGAGCGCTCCTGGCAGATGGCAGGGACGCTCTCCGGCGGTGAACAGCAGATGCTTGCGGTCGGCCGCGCCCTGATGAGCAGACCAAAGCTCATGATGATGGACGAGCCGTCCCTCGGTCTTGCACCGCTGGTGGTAAAGGGGATTTTTGAGATTATCCGTGAGATCAACAGACAGGGCGTTACCGTCCTGCTGATTGAGCAGAACGCCAACATGGCGCTGAAGACGGCAGACCTCGCCTATGTGCTGGAGACGGGCGAAATCACACTCCACGGCACGGGAGCGGAGCTCCTCTCCAACGAGGCGGTCAAACGCGCCTATCTGGGCGAATAATCCATTCGGGAATAATAATCAACACAGCACAGCCCGGCGGACGGGAGACCGATCCTGCCGGGCTGTGTTTTCAGTTTTGCTTTTTTGAAAGAAAGGAAAGTTCACGCTTTGTTATTATTTGTGACTTGACTTTGCCGTTCGTTTCTATGAAAATAACAGCATTGCGATCTATATAGTAAAAGAGGGATAACATTTGATAAAAACCATTCTTGGCAGCGTGCGGGAGTTTAAAAAGCCGACGATCCTGACACTGCTGCTGATCATCGGAGAGGTATTCATCGAGGTCCTGATTCCGTTTTATACGGCGGAGCTTGTAAACCGCATCAAGGCGGGAGTGGAGATGAGCTCGGTTGTGAAGCTTGGACTGATCCTGGTGCTGATGGCCGTCCTGTCCCTCGGCTGCGGCGCACTGGCGGGGTTCGCCGGCGCAAGAGCATCCGCAGGCTTTGCGAGAAATCTGCGCAGGGATATCTTCGAGCGGGTTCAAAGCTTCTCGTTCCAGAATATTGACCATTTTTCTACACCGTCGCTTGTGACACGCATGACGACAGACATCTCTTACGTCCAGATGGCGTTTATGATGACGATCCGGGCGGCAGTGCGGTCTCCGCTGATGCTGGTCTTCTCGGTGGTGATGGCTTTTTTCATGGGGGGCAGGCTTGCAATGACGTTTGTCATTGTTATCCCGGTCCTGTTATTCGGTCTGATTATGATAGCGAGGAAGGCTTTGCCGGCGTTCCGCGCGGTGTTTAAAAAGTATGACCGGATGAACGAGTCCATCGAGGAAAATGTCCGCGCCATGCGCGTTGTAAAAGGTTTTGCCAGAGAGGAATACGAGAAGGAAAAATTCTCCGCGGCTTCCAACAACATCCGCAAAGATTTTACCTATGCCGAGCGGATCGTGGCGCTGAACAGCCCGCTGATGCAGCTGTGCCTGAACTTCAACATGGTGTTTGTGCTGTATGTCGCCTCCAAAATCATCATCAGCAATCAAGGCAGCACCATCGATGTCGGACAGATTTCGGCGATGCTCACCTACGGCTTCCAGATCCTGATGAGCCTGATGATGATCTCCATGATCTATGTCATGCTGACAATGTCCGTGGAGTCCATGCGCCGCATTGCCGAGGTCCTGCAGACGGAGCCATCTCTGAAAAATCCGGAGAAGCCGGTGACTGAGATTGCGGACGGTTCCATCGACTTTAACCATGTCACCTTCAAGTATTCCGCGACGGCGGAGAGGAACACGCTGGACGATATCGACCTCCATATCCCCTCCGGTGCAACGGTTGGCATCCTCGGCGGCACCGGTACGGGGAAATCCACCCTCATTCAGCTGATTCCCCGGCTTTATGATGTGACGGATGGAAGCGTATTTGTCGGGGGCCGTGATGTAAGGGAATACGATCTGGTGAAGCTGCGCGACGCGGTGGCAGTGGTGCTACAGAAGAACATGCTTTTTTCCGGCACCATCAGCGAGAACCTGCGCTGGGGAAACCCGAACGCGACCGAGGAAGAGCTTGCTGAGGCCTGCCGGCTGGCACAGGCGGAGGAGTTTATCCTCAGCTTCCCGGACGGATATGATACGCATATCGAGCAGGGCGGGACGAATGTCTCGGGCGGACAGCGGCAGAGGCTGTGTATTGCAAGAGCCCTGCTGAAAAAACCGAAAATACTCATCCTGGACGACTCCACCAGCGCCGTGGATACCCATACGGACGCGCTGATCCGCGCAGGCTTCAGAAGCTATATCCCGGATACGACAAAAATCATCATTGCCCAGCGTGTCGCTTCCGTTGAAGATGCGGACCTCATTATTGTACTGGATAACGGCCGGATCTCCGCTTCCGGAACGCATGAAAGCCTGATGCGGGAGAGCGAGATCTACCGTGAGATCTACGAGCAGCAGACGAGAGGAGGTGCGCAGGATGAATAAGCGCAATTCCGGTGCGATGCTGAAGCAGAATTTTGCCTCTCTCGGACGGGTCGTAAGAAAGCTTTTCCGTTTCTATCCGCGCCTTGCGCCGCTTACAGTGGTGCTGATCCTCTTTTCCTCAGCGGTTTCGTCCATTCCGTCTCTGTTTGTGCAGAACATCCTGGCGGTGATTGAGAACTGGTACAAGAGCGGGGACTGGGCTTCGGCAAGACCGGAGATCATCCACTATCTCACAATTCTCGTGGTGCTGTATGTGCTGTCGCTGCTGTCGCTCATTACGTACACGCAGATCATGGCCTATATGACGCAGGGCTTCCTGGACAAGATGCGCCGGGAGATGTTCGACGGGATGCAGGATCTGCCGATCGGCTATTTTGACACGCACAAACACGGGGACATCATGTCCCACTATACCAATGACATTGACACACTGCGCCAGCTGGTGTCCCAGGCCTTGCCGGCGCTGATCCAGTCGGGGGCGATCGTGCTGGTGGTGTTTGCCATCATGCTGTACTTCAGCATCTGGATGACGCTCGTCCTGGCGCTCGGCATTGTAGCGATGTTCTTTGTCATCAGGGTGGTCGGCGGCGGCTCGGCCAAGTACTTCATGCGTCAGCAGAAAGCCACCGGCGCCATGGAGGGCTTCGCGCAGGAGATGATGAATGGCCAGAAGGTCATCAAAGTCTTCAACCACGAGCAGGCGAGCATGCACGACTTTGACGCGGTGAATGATGAGCTCTATGATGTGAGCCGCCGCGCAAACGCCTATGCCAGCGTCCTCGGGCCGATTATGCAGAATATCGGCAATGTCCTCTATGTTCTCCTGGCGCTGGCAGGCGGCGTGTTCCTGCTGGCAGGCCTGAAGAACATCAGCCTGTCCGGCATGCCTTTCAGCATCTCCATTCTGGTGCCCTTCCTGAACATGGCCAAACAGTTCACCGGCAACGTCAACAACCTGTCCCAGCAGTTTAACGCCATTGTCATGGCCGGCGCAGGGGCTGCGCGTGTCTTCAGCCTGATTGATGAAAAGCCCGAAGCGGACGAAGGCTACGTGACCCTGGTCAACGTGAAGGAGGAAGCCGACGGCACGCTCACGGAGACCGCTGAGCGCACCGGACACTGGGCCTGGCGCCATCCCCATACCGACGGTACGCTGACCTATACGCCGCTACGGGGCGACGTGCGTATGATGAATGTGGATTTCGCCTATGAAGAGGGGAAAGACGTCCTGCACGATGTGACGGTCTATGCTGAACCCGGCCAGAAGGTTGCTTTTGTCGGCGCAACCGGCGCGGGGAAAACGACAATTACAAATCTGATCAACCGCTTTTATGACATCGCCGATGGCAAAATCCGGTATGACGGTATTAATGTCAACAAAATTCGCAAAAAGGATCTGCGTCGATCGCTCGGTCTGGTGCTGCAGGACACGAACCTGTTTACCGGGACGGTGCTTGAGAATATCCGTTACGGACGTCTGGACGCGACCGAGGAAGAGTGCCGCAGCGCGGCAAAACTGGCAGGTGCGGATGATTTTATCACCCGTCTGCCAAAGGGCTATGACACAGTCCTGACCAACAACGGCGCCAATCTCTCCCAGGGCCAGCGCCAGCTGATCGCAATTGCCAGGGCCGCAGTCGCAGATCCTCCGGTTATGATCCTCGATGAGGCAACTTCGTCGATCGACACCCGTACGGAAGCAATCGTGTCGAGAGGCATGGACAAGCTGATGGAGGGAAGAACCGTGTTTGTGATTGCCCACAGGCTTTCGACGGTCATGAACTCGGATGTCATCATGGTGTTGGATCATGGGCGCATCATCGAAAGAGGCAGCCATGACAAGCTGATTGCCGAAAAGGGAACCTACTACAAGCTCTATACCGGCGCCTTCGAACTAGAATAAAAACAAATCAACAATACGCATACCCCCGCCGACCATGCGATCGGCGGGGGTATGCGTATCATTCGGCTTTTTGGCCGCGTCAGCTTTCAGCAATGACGATGGCCTGGGCAAAGTCGCCTTCCGTCGTCACGGAGAGGTGGAGCATCTGTATCCCGGCAGCATCCAGGTAAGGCTGAAGAGCCTCTGTGATCGATACATAAGGGCTTCCGTCCGGCCGGTGAAGGCTTTCCACGAGCCGAAAATCAAAGCTCTCCGCCAGGCTCGGAGCCACCGCTTTGAAGACGGCCTCCTTCACGGCAAAGCGCGCCGCGTAAAAGGCAGCTTTGTTATGCCTTTCCCGGGCTTCGGCATTCTCGGCGTCGGTGAAGGCCAGCCGGAAAAAAGAGCCGGTCTCGCCCTCCCGGTCCAATATGCGCTGTATTCTGGAAATCATGCAGAGATCAATCCCGATGCCTCGAATCATGACGCAGACCTCCCATTTTTGAATGAAGACAGTATACCACAGATCCGCGGAAGAGAGAAGCAAAGACAGGGGATTTTTTAAACATATGACAACAAATATTCTGTTGCATTCAAGGAATAAATCGTGTAAAATGACAAGAGACATGTTTAACATGTAGAGTGAAACGGAACGTCAATTGATGGAGGAAGCTATGGGAAAGAAGAAACTGTATGACATCATCGGCATCGTCTGCGGCATCATTCTGCTTCTCGTTCTGATTGTGAGCCATGTTCAGGCAAACAACAGCCAGAAGCTTGACCTGCCCGGTGATGCACAGACGCTGGTTGCCTCGGCAGAGGGCAAAGAAGGTCCGGTAGAGGTCGAGGTAATCGCCAGCCCGACTGAGATCTTCAAGGTACGTGTTGTCAGCCATAACGAGACAGAGGGCATCGGCACCAATGCAGTGGATCAGCTGCCCGGTGCGATTATGGAGGCCCAGAGTCTTGCAGTGGATTCGGTCAGCGGAGCCACTGTGACTTCGGAAGCGATCAAGAACGCCATTGCAGCGGCAATGACAGAGGGCGGCATCGATCCCGCAGCTTTTGGTTATGAGGCGCCGGCCGAAGAAGCCCCCGCGGAAGAAGCTGCACCTGCTCCTGTGGAGGAGAAGGCGGAAGCGCCGGCCGAAGCTGCAGCTCCCGCAGAAGCAGGGGATGCGTCCTATGTACCCGGAACCTATTCCGCGGAAGCGGCCGGCATGGGTAAGGTGATTGTCAATGTGACAGTTGACGAAGGCACGATCACTGCCGTAGAGATCGACGGCTCCGGTGAGACGCCTGAGATCGGCGGTGCCGCAGTCGGTACCCTGACCGATCAGGTCATGGCGGCGCAGGGTGCGGAGATCGATGGCGTTGCCGGTGCGACCCTGACAAGCAACGCGGTCCGTACGGCTGTTGCGGCGGCACTTGCCGAGGCGACAAGCGATGCGGCGCCTGCCGAGGAAGAGGCCCCGGCAGAGGAAGCAGCGCCTGCTGAAGAGCCGGAAGCAGCTCCGGAAGAGGAAAAAGCGGAGGAGACTGCCGAACCCGAGGCGGAAGAAGCCCCGGCGGCGGAAGGCGGCCAGGTTACCGTCTCCGCAACCAAGCAGGGCATCGGCGGCGACGTCGAGGTCCAGGTTGTGGCGGATGCGACGACGATCTATTCTGTCGAAGTGCTGACGCAGAATGAGACTCCGGGCATCGGCTCCATCGCGGTTGAGCAGCTGCCTGCGGCCATTGTTGCGGCCAACACCTTCGATATCGACGGCGTGTCCGGTGCGACCATCACCAGCACGGCGATCCGCGATGCGGTCAAGGAAGCGCTGGAATCCGCCGGCTTTGATCCGGCAGCCTATGTGGCGGGCGCAGCTGCTGCGGCGCCTGCTGAGGAAGCAGTGCCGGAGGACGTGGTCTATGATGTGGATGTCGTTGTGGTCGGCGCCGGCGGCGCCGGTATGACCGCTGCGATCACCGCCTCCGATGAGGGAAAAACCGTTCTGGTTCTCGAGAGCCAGGCGATGGTGGGCGGCAACTCCGTCCGCTCCACCGGCGGTATGAACGCCGGTACGACCGAATGGCAGCAGGCCAATGAGTTTGGTGAGAGCGCCGGCGTGGAGAGCACTCTGGCGAAGGTCGCAAACTATGCCGACAATGAGCGTATTCAGGAGCTGGGTGCGATCGTTGCGGAGCAGTGGGCAGCCTATCAGGAAAATCCGGAAGGATACTTTGATTCTGTCGAGCTCTTCCAGCTCGATACCCTGATCGGCGGCGGCGCAATGAACGACCCCGCACTGGTCAAGACACTGGTAGAGAACAGTGAGAGCGCGATTGCATGGCTGGACCAGCTGGATCCGGAAATTGTCCTGCACAATGTGGCCCAGTTCGGCGGCGCTTCTGTCAAGCGTATCCACCGCCCGGTGGACGCGGACGGGAAGGTGCTCTCTGTCGGTGCGTATGTTGTTCCGCTTCTGCAGCAGAACCTCGAAAAGCGCGGGGTTGAAGTCCTTCTCAATACCACCGCGACTGAGATCCTGACCGAAGACGGCACGGCAGTCGGTGTTCTGGCGGAAACCGCTGACGGAGCCAAGGTTACGGTCAATGCTAAGGCGGTCGTGATTGCGAGCGGCGGTTTCGGCGCAAACAACGACATGATTGCCTCAATCCGTCCTGAGCTCGACGGCTTTATCACCACCAATGCGCCCGGCATCCAGGGCCAGGGCATCCGGATGGCCCAGGCCATTGGGGCCGATACGGTGGATCTGGAACAGATCCAGCTGCACCCGACCGTCCATGTGGAGGGAAGCAGTGCGGTTTTGATCACGGAAGGCCTCCGCGGTGACGGCGCGATCCTGGTCAACCAGGAGGGCGAGCGCTTCTTCGACGAGGTCTCCACCCGCGACAAGGTCTCCGCTGCCGAGTTCGAGCAGACCGGCGGCTATGCCTGGCTGATCGTGGACAGCCGCATGAGCGATGCTTCCAACGTCATTCAGGGCTACATTACCAAGGGCTACGCCGAGACCGGCGATACTTACGAAGCTCTGGCTGAAGCCATCGGCGCTCCCGCAGACGTGTTTGCCGCGACGATGGAACAGTGGAATGCCTGTGTCGCAGCGAAGGAAGACGCGGACTTTGGCCGTGTGTCCTTTGCCAATCCTCTGGATCAGGCGCCGTATTATGCCATTAAGGTTCAGCCCGGCATCCACCACACCATGGGCGGTGTTAAGATCAACAGCAACGCCCAGGTCATCAACACCGAAGGCAATGTGATCGAAGGTCTCTTCGCTGCGGGCGAAGTCACCGGCGGCGTGCACGGCAACAACCGTCTGGGCGGCAACGCCGTGGCAGACTTCACGATCTTCGGCCGTATCGCAGGATCCAGCGCTGCGGTTTTTGTGAATGGCGAAGCCCTTCCGGTTGCTGAGGAAGCAGCCGAAGCCGAGGCGGAAGAAGCCCCGGCGGCCGAAGGCGGTCAGGTTACCGTCTCGGCAACCAAGCAGGGCATCGGCGGCGACGTCGAGGTCCAGGTTGTGGCGGATGCGACGACGATCTATTCTGTTGAAGTCCTGACGCAGAATGAGACTCCGGGTATCGGCTCGGTTGCGGTAGAGCAGCTTCCCGGCGTTATTGTAGAGGCTAATACTTACAATGTCGACGGCGTATCCGGTGCGACCATTACCAGCACGGCCATCCGCGACGCGGTCAAGGAAGCGCTGGAATCCGCCGGCTTTGATCTGACAGCTTTTGACGCAGCCGCCTGATCAGCGACTATCGTTAACGCCAATATAACAGCAAACAGCGCCTGTCCGTATCGGACAGGCGCTGTTTGCAAGTTCAGAATAGAAAGCTTTTCCTTTTACACGCGCTTCCAGGTGACGCCGGTGGGGAGGTCGGTGAGCTCGATGCCGGCGGCGCGGAGCTCTTCACGGATCTGGTCGGCAAGGGCAAAATCCTTAGCCTTTTTGGCGGCACGGCGGGCTTCGATCTTGGCTGTGACCTCGGGGTCATCTTCGCCGCTCTCTGAGATGATCGCGAAGCTGCCGGCAGCGCCGGACGCTTTGGCCGCTTCAGCCTTCTTCAGCTCCTCGCGCTTGGCGTCGGCCTTCTCAATGAGACTGAGACTCAGCACGCGGTCAAGATCCGCGATCAGGGCGAGCTTGGTCTCGTCGTTGGTCTTGGCCTTGAGCACATCATAGAGAGCGGTGACGGCAAGGGAGGTGTTGAGGTCGTTATCCATTGCGGCCTTGAACTTGCCGGTCAGCTCTTCAAATACCGCCTGATCGACTGCACCGTCGCCGGGCTTCAAACCGGCGATACGGGCGATCAGCTTGCGATACGCGCCCTGGGCGTTGTCCAGATTCTCCCAGGTGAAGACGAGGGACTTGCGGTAATGGCTCTGCAGGCAGAAGAAGCGGTAGCTCAGCGGGTCATAACCCTTTTCCTCCAGCAGGGAAACGGTCAGGAACTCGCCGGAGCTCTTGGACATCTTACCGGAAGTGGTGTTCAGATGCAGAACATGCATCCACCAGTTGCACCACTTGTGTCCGAGATAGCTCTCGCTCTGGGCGATTTCATTGGTGTGATGGGGGAAGGCGTTGTCGATGCCGCCGCAGTGGATGTCCAGGTCCTCACCGAGATGCTTCATGGAGATGCCGCTGCACTCGATGTGCCAGCCGGGATAGCCGACGCCCCAGGGGGAATCCCATTTCAGCGCCTGGTCCTCAAACTTGGATTTGGTGAACCAGAGGACAAAGTCGTTCTTGTTGCGCTTGTTGGTGTCTTCTTCAACACCCTCGCGCACACCGACGTCCAGGTCATCGGCATTGAAGTCGTTAAAGACATAATAGCGGTCAAGCTTGGAGGTGTCAAAGTAAACATTGCCGCCGGCAAAATAGGCATAGCCGGTGTCCATCAGTTCGGAGATGATCTTGATATATTCATCGATGCAGTTGGTTGCCGGCTCCACCACGTCAGGGCGCTTGATGTTGAGCTTGCCGCAGTCGTCAAAGAAGGCGTCGGTGTAGAACTTTGCAATCTCCATGACGGTCTTGTGTTCGCGCCGGGCGCCCTTCAGCATCTTGTCCTCGCCCTCGTCCGCGTCAGAGGTCAGGTGTCCGACGTCGGTGATATTCATGACGCGCTTGACCGGGTAGCCGACATAGCGCAGGTACTTTTCGAGCACGTCCTCCATGATATAAGAACGCAGGTTGCCGATGTGGGCAAAGTGGTAGACCGTCGGGCCGCAGGTATACATCTTGACGATGTCGGGATGATTCGGAACAAACAGCTCTTTCTTTCTGCTGGCGGAGTTATACAAATACATAAGTGAACGCATCCTTTCTTGCTTCTATTGCGTTGTGGCGTGTTTCAGTCGATGTCCTGAAACACGTCCCTATTTTTTACAAAATACTCGACACCGCTGTATACCGTCGTCACGAGAATCAGAACGGTACAGATCAGATTTACCGCCGGGAGCGGGAAGACGGTCATCACACACAGCGCCACCATGGTGACCGCTGTTTTGACCTTGCCGGACCATGCTGCGGCGATTACCCGCTGCTGCTCCACAGCGATAAGCCGCAAACCGGACACGGCGAACTCCCGGAACAGGACGATCGCCACGACCCAGCCGGGCATCTGTCCGTTCTCGACAAAAAAGCACATTGCCGCCAGAACCAGCATCTTATCTGCAAGGGGATCCATGAATTTGCCGAACTTTGTGATCTGGTTATAATGTCGGGCAATATAGCCGTCTGCCATGTCCGAGAGACAGGCGATGATATACACGGCGAGCGCAGCTCCCGGCTTCCCGAGATAGGCCAGAATCAGCCACACGGGAATCAGAACAATGCGGAGCAACGTAATTTTGTTTGCGGTAGTCTTCAACATCGTACCACGCTCCCGTACAGCACGCCGTTCTCGGCGCGTTCCATCCGCACCCGGACGATCTCTCCGGGCTGGGCGTCGCCGGAGACCACGACAAAGGAGTCAACCTCAGGGGAATCAGCCCAGCTCCGCCCGATCCAGGCGTCCTCTTCTTCGTTTCGGCTTTCGATCAGGACATCAAGCTCACGCCCGACCTGGGCATCGGCGAAGTCGTCCAGGATCCTGCCCTGCAGCTCAAGGATCAGATCGGCCCGACGGGCGGCCTCATCCGCATCACAGTGCGGCATCGCCGCTGCAGGGGTTCCCTCCTCCGGCGAGAAGGGGAACACGCCGACCCGCTCGATACGGGCTTCCCTGAGAAAGTTCAACAGTTCCTCGAACTCCGCTTCGCTCTCGCCGGGAAGCCCGGTGATCAGGCTGGTGCGGAGAACCAGATCGGGGATGCGGGAACGGAGCTCGTTCAGCAGCGTCCGGATCTCGTCGCCGGTACCCCGGCGATTCATCCGCTTCAGGATTGCGTTGTTGATGTGCTGGATCGGAATGTCCAGATACTTGACGATCTTGTCGTTCCCGGCAATCTCGTCAATCAGCTCATCGTCGAACTGGTCCGGATACAGGTAATGCAGCCGGATCCACTGTACGCCTTCGATTGCCGACAAACGTCTGCAGAGCTCCGCGAGCCGGCGCTTTCCGCCGTGCTCCGTGCCGTAACGGGTGATGTCCTGGGCGATGACGATCAGTTCTTTCACACCGTTTGCAGCAAGTTCTTCGGCTTCGCGGACGATGGCGTCCAGATCCCGGGAGCGATAGCGACCCCGGATAAAGGGGATCGCACAGAAGGCACAGAAGTTGTCACAGCCCTCCGCAATCCGCAGCCAGGCCCAGCCCGGCCCGGTGGAGACATCACGTTCCAGCTCTTCGACCGGAGCGCTGATATCGCCGAAAGCGCGATAGGCTTTCTTCGCGAGCACGGCCTCCGCCGCCCGGACGATCTCGCCAAAGCTGCCTACGCCGAGCACCGCGTCGATCTCCGGAAGTTCCTTCTGGATCTCGTCCTGATAGCGCTCAGACAGACAGCCGGTCACGATGATCCCGCCAAGCCGGCCTTCTTCTTTCAGCCTGGCATGCTCCAGGATACAGTCGATGGCTTCGCTCTTTGCTGCGTCAATAAAGCCGCAGGTGTTGATGATGGCCAGGTCCGCCCCGTCTGCATCCGCCACAGGCGTAAACCCGGCCTCCCGCATCAGATGATGCATCTGCTCGCTGTTCACCAGATTCTTGGCGCAGCCGAGCGATGTCAATGAAAATGTCAATCGTATTCCTCCAGTGCCTGCAGACGTTCCAGCGCCTTCCGCACATCCTCGTGCGAGTAGCCGCGCCGCATCATCGAAGCGTAGACCTTCCGGACCTCGTCCCGGTCTCCGGGATCGCGCAGTTTGGCGCGGATCAAACGGTCCAGCGCTTCGTCCGTCTCGGGAAGTTCCTGCAAAGCCTCTTCCCAGAGCGTCCGGTCGATCCCGCGCCGGTTGAGTTCCGAGACGGCACGCTGTCTGCCGTAGCCCTTGCCCCCGCAGTGACACACGACCGAAGCGGCATAGCTTCTGTCATCCAGAAAGCCCATCTCCGTGAGCCAGTCAAGGATTTCTTCCATCTCGGCCTCATCCGGATTCGCTTTCCTGCGCAGCTTGTCCCGAAGCTCTTTCCGGGAATGGGCGCGATAGGAGAGCAGCTGCAGAGCCTTGTCCCGCAGTGCGGTGTTCATCCGCCGCTCACTCCTCAAGACGACCGATCACAACACGGTCTGTTCCGCCGCTGTCCTGGCGGAATTCCGCCTCGGCAAAGCCGCCTTCCAGCAGCATTCCGCGCACCGCCTCCGCTTCGCCCTCGCCGACCTCGAAGAAGATCAGACCGCCGGGCTTCAGGACGGTTTTCCAATGCTTGACAATGCCTTTATAAAACTTCAGTCCGTCCTCGCCGCCATCCAGGGCCCAGATGGGCTCGTGATCGCGGACCGAGGGGTCCAGCCCCATGATCTCGCCGCTGGGGATATACGGGGGGTTGGAGACCACCACGTCAAACTGCCCGATTCCCAGAGGGGGAGAGGCGAGGGCGTCGGCCTGCATGCAGAGTACGCGGGAATTCAGGCGGTTCAACGCTATGTTCTCCCGGCAGACCTGCAGAGCACGCGCACTGATGTCTACCGCAACCAGCTTGGTGGCCGGCAACTCTTTGGCGATCGCACAGGCGATACAGCCGCTGCCGCAGCAAAGGTCCAGAACCCGTGCATCCATCTTCCGCCCGGTGAGGAATTCCTTCACCGCGTCGATGAGCACTTCCGTGTCCATACGGGGGATCAGGACATCCGGCGTGATGGTCATCGGCAGTCCGTAAAACTCCCAGGTACCGGTGATATAAGCCACAGGCTCTCCCGCAAGGCGGCGGTCCACATAGCCGCGGACCCGGTCGGCAACTTCTTCCGTGGTATAGAGATTCAGATCCCGCAGCAGCTCCGCGACGGTCTTGCCGGCGGCATGTGCCACCAGAATCCGCGCCTCCAGCTGAAACCCGGGAATGTCCTCCTGCATCAGCCGTTTGCGGGTCATCAAGGTCAGGTCATTGTAAGTTCTCACACACTATCCCTCTTCTGTTCTTGTTGTAGTTCTCAGCTGCCCCAGGCATCCAGACCCTTCTCGTCGGGGATGACCAGTTCCATGGCGCGGATCGCACATTCGATCATATCATCATCCGGCTCGTTGGTCGTGATCCGCTGAAGCCATTTGCCCGGCGCTGACAGAAAAGCCGACAGCTTGTTGTCGTGCAGGCCACACCAGCGGTTGATCTCATAGCTGATCCCGACCACCACGGGCAGAAGCAGCAGGTGCACGCCGACACGGGCAAAGGGATTTGCCACGCGGACGGTGGCGTTGACGAGGATGCTCACCAGCACGACGACCAGCAGGAAGCTGGTCCCGCAGCGGGGATGGAAACGGGACTCCGGACGTACGTTCTCTACCGTCAGCGCCTTGCCGTGCTCATAGCAGAAGATTGTTTTATGCTCGGCCCCGTGATAGGAGAAGAGCCGCCTGACATCGCCCATATGTGATACCAGCCACATATACAGCAGCAGAATTGCCACCTTGACCGCGCCTTCCGAGAGATTGCGCAGAAGATAAGTCTTGATCAGCGGCTTGATCGCCGACACAATGAAGGTCGGCAGGAAGATGAACAGGAACACGCTCAGCGCGATGCCGAGCACAACAGCCACGTAGATAATGAGTTTTTCCGCTTTCTCTGCGGAGAAGTGCTCATTGATCCATTTGTCGATTTTGTCCGGTTCCTCCTGCTGATCCAGAGGGATCAGGCTTGCCGAGTAGGTCAGGGCCTGCATGCCCTTGATCATCGAGTCAAGAAAGGTCACACAGCCGCGAACCAGCGGCCAGCCGAAAAAGGGGTACTTTTCACGAAGCAGGTGCAGATCCTCCACCTTCTCGACGAGGCCGTCCTCAGTGCGGCAGACGATGGCCTGCCTTTTGGGACCGCGCATCAGGATGCCTTCGATCAGGGCCTGACCGCCGATCGAAGTTCTGAAACCACAGGTTTTTTCATGTTTTCCAGCCATAGAAAATTGCTCCAGTAATTAAGATCTTGTGCTGATGGGCAGGGAGAGAATGACCATGCAGCCGCCGCCGTCGGCGTTGCGGATATCCATCTTGCCCTTGTGCCTGGTGATGATTTCATCACAAACGGCGAGCCCGATCCCGGTTCCCCGGTTCTTCGAGCTGCCTTTATAAAACTTTTCCTTCACATGCGGGAGCTCCGCCTCCGGGATGCCGCTGCCGTAATCACGGAAGGTGATTTTGACATAGTTGCCGTCCCGGTCGAGGATCACATCGATGATCTTGCCGTCGCCGCCGTGGATCATCGCGTTATCCAGCAGGTTCAGGAACACCTGTTTGAGGCGCTCCGAATCCCCGGGGATCATGGGGATGTCCTTATCGGGCGGTTGGTAGTTGACATCCATGCCGGCCTGCTTCATCAGCTTGCCGTAGGTGAAGAGCGCATCTTCGAGTTCCTCGGCAATGTCGATCATCTCGACGCGCAGGTTGAAGCGCCCGTCCTGGATCCTTGTGAACTCCAGCAGCTCCGTCACCATGCCGGTGAGGCGTTCGGCCTCTTTGGAGATGATGTTGATGCCGCGGAGCGAATCGCCCTGCACCGCGGGATCGAAGGCGATGGTCTCACTCCAGCCGGTGATGGCCGTCAGCGGCGTACGCAGTTCATGCGACACCTGCGAAATGAAGTCGGTCCTGGCCTTTTCGGCGAGGGCGACCTTTTCGGACATGTCGTTGATGGCGTCGGTCAGCTGGCCGATTTCGTTGTCGCTGCTCTCCTCCAGCTGGCTGCCGTAGCTTCCGGATGCGATCTCGGCGGCAAACTCCGTCAGCCGGTCGATCGGCTCGGAGACGTTCTTCCAGAACCAGAAGAGCAGATAGATCATGTAGAAACAGATCAGTACGAGGACACAGACTGCCAGAATCATGTACTCGCGTGTGACTGCCCAGATGCTCAGCAGCATCAGGATCAGTGCGGCGATCACCGAAACTGTCAGCTGTGTCCGAAGATTCTTAAACATAAAAGCTTACTTCCTGACACCTAAGGGTAAGAGCGGGATCAGTAACCCCACTTGTAGCCGTAGCCCCAGACTGTGGTGATGAACTCCGGCTCGGTCGGATCAGATTCGATCTTGATGCGAAGCCGGCGAATGTTGACGTCGACGGTCTTGAGCTCGCCGCTGAAATCGGAACCCCATACGGAACTGAGAATGTCCTCGCGGCTCATGGCCTTGCCGGGGTTCTCCATGAACAGCTTCATCAGCTGATACTCGATCTGCGTCAGCTTCAGGCGCTGTCCGTCCTTTTCCAGGGTGCGGTTGCGCGGATTCAGAATGAAGGGACCGCTGACCAGCTCGCTGCTGGCGGCTTCCTCTTCGTCTGAACTGAGACGGCGCACCAGCGCGTCCACACGGGCGGTGAGTTCGGCAGGAGAGAAAGGCTTGGTCACATAGTCGTCCGCACCGGTCATCAGCCCGGTGACCTTGTCGATCTCCTGGCTCTTGGCGGTGAGCATGATAATACCCATCTTCGAGCCGGAAGCGCGGATCCTGCGGCAGACTTCAAAGCCGTCGATATCCGGCAGCATCACATCCAGCAGTGCCAGACAGATGTCCGGATTGGCCTTGACCTTCTCCAGAGCCTCGGTACCGGTGGCGGCCTCAATGGGCTCATATCCGCTGCGGCGCAGGTTGATGACAACAAAGCTGCGGATATTGCTCTCGTCTTCCATGACCAGTATTTTTTTCATATGGCGTTCCCTCCTGAAGTGTCAAAAGAGACTTGGTTACAATCTGACAAGCAATTATAACATAGTTAATTCAAAAATGGTAGTCAAAGTTTCAAAAAATAGAAATTCCGTTGAAAAATCTTTGCACGCTTGCAGAACAAAGGGAAACCTGTTAGAATCTGCAGCATGAAGGACAGGACGGACAAAAAAAGAATATGTCTCAGTATCACTGCCCATGTGGACGCGGGGAAAACCACGCTCGCCGAGGCCCTGCTCTATGAGGCGGGCGAACTCAAGAAGCGCGGATGCGTCGACCACAGAGATTCGAGCCTGGACTATGAGGACTTTGAGCGCGCCCGCGGCATCACGGCTTTTTCCAAACAGGCGGTGTTTTCCTACGGGAACACGGATTTCAGCCTCATCGACACGCCGGGACACACGGACCTGTTTGCCGAGACGAAGCGAGGCCTGAAGGTCCCGGACGCGGCGGTTCTGGTCGTCAGCGGGAGCGAGGGCGTACAGGCGGACACCGGGACGATCTGGGAACTGCTGGAGCGGCAAAAGATCCCAACCTGGATTTTTGTCTCGAAGATGGACCTCGTCGCCAGTGACAAAGAAAAAATACTGAGGGAACTGAAAGAGAAGCTCTCGGACGGAGTGACAGATTTCACGCTCTCCGAAGAGCGGATCGGAGAAGCCGCGGCAGAGCTGGACGAGGCCTGCCTGGAGGAATATCTGGGGACGGGAAGCGTTACGGATCACACGCTGAAGCGGGCGATTTCGGCCAGAAGCGTGTTCCCGTGCTTTTTCGGCTCCGGCTTGAAGCTGGACGGGATCCGCCCCTTCCTGGAGGGACTGGACCGCTGGACCGAGGCGCCGGTCAGGACGGAGACCTTCTCTGCACTCTGCTATAAAATCAGCCGGGACGCCCGCGGTCAGCGCATGACCCAGGTGAAGATCACCGGCGGCAGTCTCTCGGTCCGCGAGACGGTGCGCTACCGCGGCGCAAACGGAAATCTGAAAGAGGAAAAGGTCACCGGGATCCGGATCTATTCCGGAGCACGGTATGATATGACGGACCGTGTCGAAGCGGGACAGGTCTGCTGCCTGCTTGGCCTCACGGAGACCGCGGCAGGCTGCCTGCTCGGCGAGGAGACAACGCTGCGGGAAGAGAGCACGGAGGCGGTGCGCCGCTTTTCCCTTCGGACGGAGGGCAAACAGGACCCCGTCGTGTTGCTGACCCAGCTTCGCCAGCTCAGTGAGGAGCTGCCCGAACTGCAGCCGGACGCCGACCGGAAGGGGATCAGCGTCTGCCTCTCCGGTAAAATCCAGGCGGAGATGCTGAGGGCGCTGCTGCTGGAGCGCTTTGGCGTGAAGGCCTGGCTGGAGGAAGGCCGCCTGATCTATAAAGAGACTGTCACGAAACGAGTCGAGGGGATCAGGCACTTTGAGCCGCTGCGCCATTATGCGGAGGTCCATCTGATCCTGGAGCCGGGAGAAGCGGGCAGCGGCGTAGTGTTGGAATCGGTCTGTCCGGAGGACGCGCTGGACCGCAACTGGCAGAACCTGATTCTGGACGCCCTGCGGGGCGTCACCCTGCCCGGCGTATTGACGGGAGCGGAGCTCACGGATGTGAGGATCCGTCTGGCTTCCGGACGGGCGCATCCGAAGCACACCGAGGGAGGCGACTTCCGGGAGGCGACGCGCAGAGCCCTGAGACACGGCCTGATGCAGGCCGAGTGCGTGCTGTTGGAGCCGCTCTACCGCTTTGCCATAACGCTGCCTGCGGAGCAGCTTGGCCGCGCCATCAGCGATTTGAGAAGCATGCACGCCGAACTGGAGACCCCGGAGCAAGAGGGAGAGACCGCCCGGCTCACGGGAACTGTTCCGGCGGGGGAATTAGCAGATTATCCGGAGACGCTGCTCTCCTACACCCATGGACTCGGCAAGATCACCGTACACCCGGCGGGATACCGGCCCTGCCACAACGCGCAGGAGGTCCTCGCAGCGACGGATTATCAGGCGGAGCGGGACACCGAGTGGCCCGCAGACTCGGTTTTCTGTTCTCACGGTGCGGGAACCGTCGTCCCCTGGCGGGAAGTGAAGGACTATATGCACCTGCCCTCCGTTCTGGAAGAACAGACCAGACGGCAGCAGAGCGAGATTGCGGTTCACCGGGTGCAGCGCATCGAGGACCGCGAACTGGAAGCCATCATGCTGCGGGAGTTCGGCCCGGTCAAGCGTCCGCAGATCACTCAGCGCCGTGAGGCGGCGGACGCTTCCGCCGGAAAGGAGAAGCAGCAGGGAAAGCACACCCTGGTGGTCGACGGATATAACTTCATCTTTGCTGAGTCGGAGCTGAAGCGGCTGGCCCGGGAGAGTCTGAGCGCGGCCCGGGAATACCTGATGGACCGCCTGTCCAACTACTGCGCGTTCACCGGTCAGGAGATGGTCCTGGTGTTCGACGGTTTCCGCACCGCCGGAAACCCCGGCTCCCGCGATTTGCATACGAACATCCATGTGGTCTATACGCCCGAAGGGGAGAGCGCTGATGCCTATATTGAGCGGCTTGCATCGCAGATCGGGAAGAACGACCGGGTTTCGGTCGTCACAGCGGATACGATGATCCGGATCTCGGCCATGCGCTCCGGCGTGCTGAGAATCTCTCCGGAGGAATTCGGGCGTGAGCTGGCGGAGGCGGAAAAGCAGCTCTCCGCCGTTCTCGCAAGGAGCAACGATCAGGCGCACCAGACCCGCGGAGAAGACGCGATTGTATACAGAAAAGAGGAAAGAACAGAATGAGAGCTTACGAGAGACTGATCCGCTATGCGAAGATCCACACATCCAGCAGAGAGGGGGCGGAAGAGACTCCGTCGACAGCCCGGCAGAGAGACCTCAGCGAGGTGCTGGCGGAGGAAATGATAAAGCTCGGCCTGCAGGACGTGTTCGTGGACGAACACGCCTATGTCTACGGCAGGCTGCCCGCGTCCGAAGGGATGGAGGAACGGCCATGCATCGGCCTGATCGCCCACCTGGATACGATCCCGGATGAGGATTTCCCGGGGGAACGTACAGCCGCAGCTGGTACCGGATTATGACGGGGGCGAGCTGCCGCTCGGCGAGAGCGGAAGGGTACTCTCACCGGAGATGTTCCCCCGGCTGAAGACGATGCGGGGCCACACCCTCATCACCACGGACGGGACCACGGTTCTGGGCGCCGACGACAAGGCGGGCATTGCGGAGATCCTGACCGCCTGTGAGAGACTGCAGCGGGAGAAGCTGCCTCACGGCAGGATCGCCGTCTGCTTTACGCCGGATGAAGAGATCGGCCACGGCGCCGAGCTGCTCGATCTTAAGCGGCTGGGCGCGGACTTCGCTTTTACGGTGGACGGGGGAGACCCTGCGGAACTCAACGACGAGACCTTCAACGCGGCGGCGGCAGATCTCAGCTTCCACGGCATCAACGTTCATCCCGGCGACGCGAAGAACAAGATGCGCAACGCAATGCTTGTGGCGATGGAGTTCAATGCCCTGCTGCCCGGCGCGGAGCGGCCAGAGACGACGGAGGACCGGGAGGGCTTCTTCCACCTGGTGTCCATGAAGGGCGATGTGGAGAAAGCCGAGCTCAGCTATATTATCCGCGACCACGACGCCGCGCGCTTTGAGGCGAGGAAGGCCATCCTGCGGCAGGCGGTGCGTTTCCTTAATGAAAAATACGGCGAGGGCAGCGCAGAGCTGAGCCTCCGGGAGCAGTACCGGAACATGGCGGAGGTGCTGAGAGCGCAGCCCCGGATCATCGAGCGCGCCGAACGGGCGCTCCGGAAAGCCGGTCTCGAGCCGAAGCATGTTCCGGTGCGGGGCGGAACGGACGGATCCCAGCTCTCCTTCCGCGGCCTCCCGTGCCCGAACCTGGGCACCGGCGGCGAGGGCTTCCACGGACCGTATGAGCACATCTCCGCGGAGAACATGGACAAGGTGACGGAGATCCTCGTCAATCTGGTCACGGACTGCTGAGGAAACCGATCATAGCAATACGATAAAACGGCAGGGCCGCTCCCTCGGGAGCGGCCCTGCTCAATGCGGTCAATAAGAAAATGCGTCTCAGCCCTGCCAGATCTTGTCGGATGTGATGTCCTTCAAAGTGGCGGCGCCACACATGGTCATCGTGCCTTTGAGCTCGCCGATGATCTTGTCCATGTAGATCTTATAGCCATCTTCCCCGGCACCGTAGATGGCGGTGAGGATCGGACGGCCGATCAGCACGCCGTCTGCGCCGAGCGCAATGGCGCGGAACACATCCAGACCGGAACGGATCCCGCCGTCCACCAGGATTGTGATTTTGCCCTTGACTTGTCTCACGATGGAGGGAAGGACCTCGGCTGTGGAGGGAACGCCGCCCTGCACGCGCCCGCCGTGGTTGGAGACGACGATGGCCGCAGCGCCGGCATCGACGGCCTTCTGCGCGCCGGCCGGGGTCATGATCCCCTTGATGACAAAGGGCATCTTCGCGTACTCGACGATCTCACGCATCTCCTCCACGGACTTGCTGCCGGCGTTGGGGTTCATCGCCTTCAGGAAGGGGAGACCCGCGCCGTCAACGTCCATCGCGGCGGCGAAAATACCGTTTGCATTGAGAATATCCAGCTTTTCGAACACGGCTTCCTTGTTCCAGGGCTTGATGGTGGGGATGCCGATGCCGCCGACTTTGATCATGTCCTGTACTGAGGCTTTCATGATCTCGGGGTTGACGCCGTCGCCGGTCAGAGCGAGCAGACCGTACTCATAGGCGGCCTTGATCAGAATCGTGTTGTAGGCGATGTCGTTGTACTTGGGACCGTAGTGCATGTCGATAGCGCCGAGCGGAGCCATAAAGATCGGCGCGGTGAACTTCCGGCCGAACATCTCGAAGGAGACGTCCGGATCGGCGTTGGGACAGAGCGTGTCCATATTGACACAGATCTCCTGCCATTTGTCAAAGTTGCGCGCGGCGACGTTGCCGGGAACCTTGCTGCCGGGACCGGGCATCGAATTGGCGCAGGCGCGGCCGTTGCAGACAGGACATGCCTTGCAGTACGGACCGACGCAGTCGCGTGCGGCGGCTAACACTTCATTGTAGTTCATCATGGATCACCTCATAGTAAGTTTGTAGGTTGAAGCAGACTCATTATCAGGCATAGCGTCCTAAAAGTCAAGCCCGGTTCCGTCAAAAAGAGGGATGTTTTCTTCCCCGACCGAGGAGAGCTCCTGCCAGAAGCCGTCCGAGAGGCGGCGGGCCAGCATATAATGGATCAGATTGCGGTTTTCCTCCGGGCTCACCTCACGGCAGAGCTCCGGGTACTTCTCCAGTCCGGGGATGGGGGTATACTGGCTCATCAGCGAGAAGAGGACGCTCCCCTGAGGGAAGGTATCGGCCACATAATCGATTGCGTCCATGCTCTCTTCCGAATGCCCAGGCAGAATCAGGTGGCGGATCAGGACGCCGCTCTGCAGCAGGCCATCGCTATCCAGCCGGTACGCGCCGCGCTGGCGGAACATCTCCTCAATCGCGGCGGCGGCGACCGCGGGGTAGTCTTCCGCAGCGGAGTAGCGTTTTGCAGTCTCCGGATGCAGATATTTGAGGTCGGGCATATAAACCTGAACAAGACCATCCAGCAGGCGGAGCGCCTCTACACTCTCATAGGCCGAGCTGTTCCAGACCACCGGAATGCCGAGCTCCAAAGAGCTCAGCGCTTCGGCGATCACACGGGTGAAGTGGGTCGGCGTGACGAGCTCGATGTTGTGTACACCCTCATCCCGCATGCGCAGCATCAAATCGCGCAGTTCCGCGACCGTGAGCGTGCGGCCGACGCTCTTGCGGCTGATCTCGCGGTTCTGACAGAACACGCAGCGGAGATTGCAGCCGGAAAAGAAGATCGTCCCGGCGCCGCGCTTTCCGCTGATACATGGCTCTTCCCCGTAATGCGGCGCAGCGCGGACGACCCGCGGCAGCAGGGGACTGAGACAGATGCCGCCCGCACCGTTATCGCTTCGCAGAACACCGCACTGACGCGGACAATCCGAACAGAACTGTTGCATGTGCATCCTCCGAAATCCCAATGATCTGCATGGGCAAAATGACAAAAAAATATTTTTGGCGCTTGCAATTATACCCCGCTTTTGTACATTATGCAAGAATCGTAAAAAAGTTAGAAAAAACAGTATATTTTTCTGGAAAATGTGTTAAAATACGAACGAAAAGCAACCAATCCAGCAACATTCCTTTTTAAAAATCTGTATCTGTTACCATTAGGAGGAACTGCAATGAATTACAACAAGAAGACTGTTTACGATGTCGACGTAAAGGGAAAGAAAGTCCTTCTCCGCTGCGACTTCAACGTCCCGCAGAACAAAGAGACCGGCGAGATCACCAGCAACAAGCGCATTGTCGCTGCGATCCCTACGATCCGCTACCTGCTTGACAACGGCGCTGCCGTGATCGCCTGCTCTCACCTCGGAAAGCCCAAGGGCGAGTGGAAGACCAAGCTGACCCTCGCTCCGGTTGCAAAGCGCCTCTCCGAGCTGCTCGGCCAGGAAGTCATTTTCGCCACCGATATCATCGGCGAGGATGCTCAGGCGAAGGCTGCTGCGCTCCAGCCCGGTCAGATCATGCTGCTTGAGAACCTGCGCTTTGATATCCGCGAGGAGAAGAACGGCGCGGACTTTGCCAAGGCTCTGGCCGACATGGCGGAGATCTTCGTCTCCGACGCTTTCGGTACCGTCCATCGCGCCCACGCCTCCACCGCCGGAGTCGCGGCCTATCTGCCCGCCTATTCCGGTCTGCTGGTAGACAAAGAGCTCAGCATCATGGGCAAGGCCCTTGATGATCCGAAGCGCCCCTTCGTCGCGGTGCTCGGCGGCGCCAAGGTCTCTGACAAGATCGCTGTCATCAACAACCTGCTTGAGAAGGCCGACACTATCATCATCGGCGGCGGCATGGCCTATACCTTCCTGAAGGCCCAGGGTAAGGAAATCGGCAAGTCCCTTCTCGAGGAAGACAGACTGGACTATGCCCGTGACATGATTCAGAAGGCTGCCGACAAGGGCGTAAAGTTCCTTCTGCCGGTGGATCACCTCTGCGCGGCTGAATTTTCCGCCACCGCCGAGCCGGTTCTCGCCGAGGGCGATATTCCCGCCGACCTGATGGGCATGGACATCGGCCCCAAGACCGCTGAGCTCTATGCCGCGGCTGTCAAGGGCGCCGGGACCATCGTCTGGAACGGACCCATGGGCGTGTTCGAGTTTGACGCTTTCGCCGGCGGCACCAAGGCCATGGCCAAGGCTCTGGCCGAGTCCGGCGCTGTGACCATCGTCGGCGGCGGCGACTCCGCTTCCGCAGTCGAGAAGCTCGGCTTTGCCGACAAGGTGACCCACATCTCCACCGGCGGCGGCGCTTCGCTGGAGTTCCTGGAAGGCAAAGAGCTCCCGGGTGTTGCCTGCCTGCTGGACAAGTAAAAAAACGGTTTCCACCCGCCTCCCGGCGGGTGGAAAGAACAGAGACAGGCAAAGAGCTCCCGGATGCTGCCTGCCTGCTGGACAAGTAAAAAAAACGGTTTCCACCCGCCTTCCCGGCGGGTGGAAAGAACAGAAACAGGCAAAGAGCTCCGGATGCTGCCTGCCTGCTGGACAAGCCAAAAACAGTTTCCACCCGCCTCCCGGCGGGTGGAAAGAACAGAGACAGGCAAAGAGCTCCCGGATGCTGCCTGACGAATGATGAAACAACTATAAGGATATAATACAGGAGTGATTGCTATGAACAGAAAATACCGCAAGACCGTTATCGCCGGCAACTGGAAGATGAACCAGCTGGCCTCCGGCGTGAAGCCCTTTATTGAGGAACTGAAAGCCAACCTGCCAAAGACCCGCAACTGCGACGTCGTTCTCTGCACCCCGGCCCTGATGATCCCCGCAATGGTGAAGGCAGGCAAAGAGTGCCGTATCGCCGCCGGTGGCCAGGACGTCTCCAAGTACGAAAAGGGCGCTTATACCGGTGAGATCTCCGCTGATATGCTCGTCGATGCCGGCGCCAAGTACTGCATCGTCGGCCACTCCGAGCGCAGAGAGTACCATCATGAGAGCGACAGCCTTGTCAACGAGAAGGCCAAGGCTCTGCTCGCCAAGGGCATCGTCCCCATCATCTGCGTCGGTGAGAGCCTGGAGCAGCGTGAGAAGAACCTCACCATGGAGTACATCGCCTATCAGGTCTGCGCCGCCCTCTCCGGCATCGACGGGTCCCAGGTCCGCCGCTGCGTCATCGCCTATGAGCCCATCTGGGCCATCGGCACCGGCAAGACCGCGACCGCGGAGCAGGCAGAAGAAGTCTGCTGCGAGATCCGTGCCGTCATCCGCAAACTCTACGGCGCCAGAAGCGCCCGTGCCGTCAGCATCCTCTACGGCGGCAGCATGAACGCCAAGAATGCCGCCGAGCTGCTCGCACAGCCCGATATCGATGGCGGACTGATCGGCGGCGCTTCTCTGAAGCCGGTCGACTTTGCCACCATCGTGGCGGCGACGGCTCAGGAGTAAGGCGAGTATGAAGGCTCCGATTAAAAACCGCGCAGTCCTTATTATTCTCGATGGTTACGGCATTGCCCCTCCCACAGCGGGCAATGCCATCGCCCAGGCGAAGAAGCCCAACCTCGACGCGCTCTTCGCCAGGTATCCGAATGCCCAGCTTCAGGCCTCCGGTCTGGATGTCGGCCTTCCCGCCGGCCAGATGGGCAACTCTGAAGTCGGCCACACCAACATCGGCGCCGGCCGCGTGGTCTTCCAGATCCTCCCGAAGATCTCCAAGGAGATCCGGGAAGGGCGCTTCTTTGAAAACGCCGTTTATCTCAAGGCCATCAACGACGCCAAACAGAACGGGAAAGCCCTGCATGTGATGGGCCTTCTCTCCGACGGCGGCGTGCACAGCCATCTGACCCATATCTTCGCCATGCTGGACATGGCGAAGCGGAACGGGCTGGAGAAGGTCTATGTCCACTGCTTCCTCGACGGGCGCGATGTACCCCCCACCAGCGGCGCGGGCTTTGTCCGCCAACTGCAGGAGAAGTGCGACGAGCTCGGCAACGCGAAGATCGCGACAGTCCAGGGCCGCTTCTGGGGTATGGACCGTGATAAACGCTGGGATCGTGTTCAGGCCGGTTATGACGCCATCGTCTCCGGCATCGGCGTCCAGGACCCGGATGCCGTCCACGCAGTGGAGGCCAGCTATGCCGAGAACGTGACGGATGAGTTCGTAAAGCCCATCGTTGTTTGCCCGGAAGGTGTCATCCATCAGGGGGACAGCGTGATCTTTATGAACTTCCGCCCGGACCGGGCCCGTGAGATGACCTGGGCGCTGAATCTACCCGACTTCGACGGCTTTGAGAGAAGCAAGAAGGTCTATCCGCTCTCCTATGTCTGCACCGCGCAGTACGACGAGAACCTGACCCTTCCCATCGCATACCCGCCCGAGGAAATCGTCAACACCATCGGCGACCTGATCAGCGAGCACGGCCTCAGGCAGTTCCGTGTGGCCGAGACCGAGAAGTACGCCCATGTGACCTTCTTCTTCAACGGCGGCGTGGAAAAACAGATCGAGGGCGAGGACCGCTGCCTGGTCCCGTCTCCGAAGGAGTACGCCACCTATGACCTGATCCCGCAGATGAGCGCGGAGAAGGTCTGCGACAAGGTTGTGGAAGCGCTTCAGTCCGAGCAGTACGACCTGATCGTCTGCAATTTCGCCAACTGCGACATGGTCGGGCACACCGGCGTGATGGAAGCCGCAGTCAAGGCTGTTGAGACCGTAGACGCCTGCATGGGCCGCATCGCCGCTGAAGTGGAGAAGCATCCCGGCACGGTGCTGCTGGTGACGGCGGACCACGGCAACGCCGACTGCATGTTTGATGAGACCGGCAAAGTCAATACCGCCCACACCACCAACCCTGTGCCCTTCCTGGTGACACGGGAAGGCGCGACGGTGGAAAGCGGACGTCTCGCGGACATCTCCCCGACGATCCTCCAGATCATGGGTCTGGAACAGCCCGCGGAGATGACCGGCAGATCCCTCCTGCACGAGTGATCCGATGGCAGGAAAACTGATTGTCATAGAAGGACTCGACGGCAGCGGCAAGGCGACACAGGCAAAGCGCCTTGCCGCTGCTCTCTCCGATCAGGGGAGAAAGGTACGAGAGATTTCCTTCCCAAACTACGAGAGCGATTCTTCCGCCCTGGTCAGGATGTACCTGGCAGGGGCCTTCGGCCGGGAACCGGGCGATGTGAACGCCTACGCCGCTTCCAGCTTCTACGCCGTGGACCGGTATGCCGGCATGAAGCAGGACTGGGGCGCCTTCTACGAGGAGGGCGGCATCCTGATCGCGGACCGCTACACGACCTCCAACGCTGTGCACCAGTGCTGCAAGCTGCTCCGTGAAGACTGGGACCGCTACCTCGACTGGCTTTTCGAGTTTGAATACGGAAAGCTGGGTCTCCCCACACCGGCGCTGGTGATCTATCTCCGCCTTGAGATCGAGACCAGCCAGAAGCTGATGAGCGGCCGCTATCACGGCGACGAAAAGAAAAAGGATATCCATGAAAGCAATATGGAGTATCTCTATCATGCCCACGAGGCGGCGGATTACTGTGCGGATCAGTTTGGGTGGCGGACCATCGGCTGCGCCGAGAACGGAGAGCTCCGCAGCATCGAGGACATCGGGGCGGACGTGCTGGAAGCAGCCGGCAGGATCCTCTGACCGGGTCAGACATAACCCAAACAGCAAATTCACAGGGCATCGGAGCGCTCCGGTGCCTTTTCTTTTGCGGCTGGGCAAATACCGCTTGCGCTTGACAAACAGCAGGGGAGCGCATATAATCCACTGTGCAATTCTTTATTCAGATAATGTGGTGAAGTATGGACCTGAACTTAAAAGAAGACGAAAAACTGCTCTATTCTCTCCGCGCCCTGTACCGGCAGTACGGCTACCGGAGCTTCCGGATGAGCAAGTTTGAAAAATACGAGCTTTATGCCCGCAACAAGGACTTCCTGGTCAGCGACCGGGTGATTACCTTTACTGACACCAACGGTGATCTGCTGGCGCTGAAGCCTGACGTCACCCTGTCCATCGTCCGAAACGCCTCGTTCCGACCGGGCTGGAAGCAGAAGCTCTATTACCATGAGAATGTCTACCGCCCCTCCGGGAGCGACAACCGTTTCCGCGAGATCATGCAGTGCGGTCTTGAGTGCATCGGGGATCTGGACAGCTATGACGTCTGTGAGGTGCTGGATCTGGCGGAGCAGAGCCTGCGCCTGATCTCGGATAACTGCATCCTGAGCGTCTCGCACCTGGGCATCCTGCGGAGCCTGCTGAACGCCCTGGGGGCCGAGGAGGAACAGCGGAGGGAACTGCTGCGCCTGGTCGCCGCCCGCAATGAGCACGAGCTCGCCGCCCTCTTCGAAAGCCGGGGATGGGACAGAAAGCTGCTTGCGGATCTGCGCGCCCTGCTCGGGCTGTCCTGCAGCCTGGAAGAGCTGCCCGGAAAGCTGAGAGCGCTGGAGCCGCAGTGGCTGGATCAGGCGGTCTGGAAAGAGCTGGAGGAACTGAGCCTTCTCTCGCGGGGCAGACAGAGCCTGGCGCGTTTCGATCTCTCCGTTATCAACGACATCCATTATTATAACGGCATTGTGTTTCAGGGCTTTATTCAGAGCGTCGCGGAGAAGGTGCTCTCCGGCGGCCGGTACGACAGCCTGCTGGAGCGGATGAACCGCCGCGGCAGGGCGATCGGTTTTGCCATCTACGTCGGTCTGCTGGAGCAGGTCCTGCGCAGGGCGGAGGAGTTTGACGCCGACGTGCTGGTGCTCTATGACAGGTCTGTGCCTGTGACAGAGGTTCAGGACGCCGTAAAGCGCCTGCGTGAGAGCGGACGGTCTGTCAGCGCCCAGCGCTGCACGGAAGGACGCTATCGCGAAATCTGTGATCTTCGGGGAGGGGAGAAGCATGCTTAACATTGCCCTGCCGAAAGGCCGCCTGGGCGACCGTGTCTACGGCATGCTCAAACAGGCCGGCTATGAGTGCCCCTCCATCGAGCAGCCGGACCGCCGCCTGATCTTCGAGAACCCGGAAACAGGCGTACGCTATTTCTGGGTGAAGCCTTCGGATGTGACGATCTATGTCGAGCGCGGCGCGGCCGACATCGGCATCGCGGGGAAGGACATCCTGCTGGAGAACCGACCGGAGCTCTATGAACTGCTGGACCTGAAAACCGGGGTCTGCCGCATGGCAGTGGCGGGTCCCGAGGGCTTCCGGGACACGAGAGAGCGGACGCTGCGTGTCGCGACCAAGTTCCCGCACATTGCCGGCGGCTTCTATGCCGAGAAGGCGAGAGATGTGGAACTCATCAAGCTCAACGGCTCCATCGAGCTCGCCCCGATCCTCGGCCTCTCGGACGTGATCGTGGACATTGTCGAGACCGGGAAGACTCTGGCGGAAAACGGACTGACCGTTCTGGAGAACGTCTGCCCCATCAGCGCCCGTCTGGTTGCAAACCCCGCCAGCTACCGCTTCCGGACCGATGAAATCCGCCGTCTGACCGAGAGACTGGCTGATCAGATCCGGTAAAAAGTTACAAATTGTATCTCAATTCTTACACTTGCATAACAGAGCCTGTTCTGGTATAATAAACTTTGATTTATTATGCCAAAGTAGGCTCTGTTTTATCTAATAGAGGTGCGCAGTGAAATCAAACAAGAACTATAAGCCGCTCGCAGAACCGGCCTATACCCTCTATCTGGTGGTTATGGCCGCGTTTGCACTGGCGTCGCTGTACTTCCGCCAGAATATTCTGGCGGCCGCGGAAGGTGCCGTCACGCTGGTTCTGGCGATTGTGGCGATTGTGGCGAGGCGGCGGAAGGCCAAACAGCTGACCGCGTATATCGAGTCCATCGCCTACGACACCGAGAGCGCGAAGAACAGCACGCTTCTGAGCTTCCCGCTGCCGATGGCGGTCTTCCGCCTTTCGGATTCCAGCGTGGTTTGGGGCAACGACGCATTCTTCCAGATGTTCGGCGTGACCGGGGCGCGCGTGGACGCGGAACTGGCGGCGATGGTGCCGGATTTCTCCGGAAACTGGCTGCTGGAAGGACAGACCCGCTATCCGAGACTTGTGGAGATCAAGGACCACAAGTATCAGATGTTCGGCAACCTGATCCGCTCGGAGCAGGATGACGACGAGAGCGCCATCATGGGGATTACCTACTGGATGGATGTCACGGATTACGACAACACCAGGATCCTCTATGAGCAGTCGAGACCGGTCCCGGGCGTGATCATCATCGACAACCTGGAGGAGATGACCCGCAACTACCCGGAGCGCGTCAAGAATGAGATCCGCGACGCCGTCGAGGAACGGCTGCAGCGCTGGGTCGGATATTACCACGGCATTCTGCGCCGTTATGACCGCGACCGCTATCTCGTCTTTGTTGAGAAAAAGGACGTCGACGAGATGCGGAAAGACAAGTTTGACATCATCGAAGAGATGCACGAGGTGGAGAACCCCAACGGCATCCCCGCGAGCATCAGCATCGGTTTCGGCGAAGAGGGGGCCACCCTGGAAGAGGGGCTGCAGTACGCCGACCTCGGGACAGAGCTTGCGCTTTCGCGCGGCGGCGACCAGGCCGTGATCAAGAACCGGCTCAGCTTCGACTTCTTCGGCGGACGCGGCTTTGAGATCGAGAAGCGCACCAAGGTCAAATCCCGCGTCATGGCGAACACGCTCTCCGAGCTGATCCGCGACTCCTCCAAGGTCTATGTCATGGGCCACAAGTTTGCGGATCTGGACGCGGTCGGCGCGGATGTCGGCATTTGCTGCCTGGCGCGGAAGTACGGGATCCGGGCGCAAATCGTGATCGAGCCGAACCACAACGCCGCGAGGGCGCTTATCGACCGTATGAAGAAGGACCCGGACTACAAGGACGTCTTCATGACCCCGCAGGAAGCGCTGATTTCCGCCGATGCGAGGACGCTGCTGGTGGTTGTGGATACCAACCGTCCGGAGCAGGTCGAGGATTCCGGCCTGCTGAGCGCCTGCAACCGCGTCGCGGTCATCGACCACCACCGTGTCGGCGCGACCTATATCCAGAACGCTGCGCTCGGCTTCATCGAGCCTTACGCATCCTCCGCTTCCGAGCTTGTGACCGAGATCCTGCAGGAGCTGTCGGAGACCTCAGAAGTGAAGAAGATCGAAGCAGAAGCCCTGCTTGCGGGCATCGTGCTCGATACCAAGAGCTTCTCCCTGCGGACCGGTGAGCGGACCTTTGATGCGGCTTCCTGGCTGCGCCGCTGCGGAGCGGAAACTTCCGAGGTCAAGAAGCTCTTCCAGATCGACATGGACACCACCGTGGCCCGCTATAAGCTGATGCAGAATGCAAAGCTGTACCGCGGCGTCGCCATCGTGGTCCCGGACGAGGTGCAGGAGCGCATCGTCACGGCACAGGCGGCGGACGAGCTGCTGAATATCTCGGGGGTGGAGGCCTCGGTCGTCACTTCTCCGGACGGAGAGGGCGGCGTCTATGCCTCGGCGCGTTCCATCGGCAACATGAACGTGCAGATCCTGATGGAGAAGCTGGGCGGCGGCGGAAACCGCAGCGCTGCAGCGGTAAAACTGGAAAACACCACACCGGCGCAGGCGGAGGAGAAGATCCGCGCTGCGATTGATGATTATCTTGGATAGGAGACAGAACAATGAAGGTTGTATTTAACGAAGATGTCAGAGGACAGGGCAGAAAGGGCGAAATCAAGGACGTCTCCGACGGCTATGCCCGCAACTATCTGCTTCCGAGGAAGCTTGCCTCTGAGGCGACCACCGATGCCATCAACGCCATCAAGCTGAAGGAGAAGGCAAAGGCCGCTCAGGCAGCGAAAGAGAAGGCGCTGGCACTGGAGTATGCCAAGAAGCTGGAGGCGGTTCAGGTGACGGTGCGCGCGAAAGCGGGCAGCAACGGCAAGCTCTTTGGCGCGGTGACTTCCGAGGCCATCAGCAAGGCGCTCAAGGAGCAGTTTGACATGGACATCGAGAAGAACAAGATCGTCCAGGCCGAGCCCATCAAGAGCTACGGCAGCTATACCGTCAAGGCCAAACTCGGCTATGAGGTGAGCGGGAACATCAGCGTCCTGGTCGTCGAAGGATAACCGATGGACGAGCTTCTCGGGAGAAAGGTACCGTACTCGGCCCAGGCGGAACAGGCGGTCATCGGCTCGATCCTGATCGATCCGGACTGTATCCCCGCCGTGGTGGACAAGATCCGCGCGGAGGAGTTCTACGGCAAGCTGAACCGGGACATCTACGACACCGTCTACAGCATGTTCTCATACGGGATGACGGTGGACCCGGTGACGGTACTGGACCAGATGCGCAGCCGCGGCGTCTATCAGGACAATTGCGAGCAGTATCTGGCCGAAGTCATGCGCATGACGCCGACTGCGGCGAACGTGCTGGAATACGCGGCCATCGTGAGGGACCGCGCGCTCCTTCGCCGCCTCGGGGAGGCCGCGGACGAGATCAACAACATGGTCTACGAGGGAAGCGGCGAGGCGGAAGCCTCCCTGGAGGCGGCCGAGCGGAAGATCTATGCCCTGCGGCAGGGAAGAAACGTCGGAGGGCTGATGCCGGTTTCCTCCGTAGTACAGACGGTCTTTGACCAGATGTCCGAGGCGGCCAATTCCGGCAACAAGTTCCCCGGCATCTCGACCGGGCTCCCGGACCTGGACCGGATGATCCTCGGACTCAATAAGTCGGAGCTCATCCTGGTCGCCGCCCGCCCCGGCATGGGCAAGACCAGTATCGCGCTCAATATGGCCCTTTATGCCGGGCTGAATCTTGGGAAAACCGTCGCGATCTTCTCTCTGGAGATGTCCAGAGAACAGCTTGTCTCGCGCCTGCTCTCCCGCGCGGCGCTGATCCCGTCGCAGAATCTGATGACCGGCCAATTGACCGATCGCCAGTGGCGGGACGTTTCCGACGCAGCCCAGTCGCTCAGCACGACGGATATCCGCATTGACGACAATCCGACGCTTACGGTGTCGGACATGAACGCGCAATGCCGCCGGATCCAGAACCTGGACCTGGTGGTCATCGACTATCTGCAGTTGATGCAGTCCGCCGGCAGCGGACACAGCTGGTCCAACGAGAGCCGTACCCAGGCCGTCAGCGACATCAGCCGTATGCTGAAAATCATGGCCAAGGAGCTGAACGTGCCGGTCGTCTGTCTGTCGCAGCTGTCCCGTGCCAACGAATCGCGCCAGGATAAGCGGCCGATGCTCTCCGACCTGCGTGAATCCGGCGCCATTGAACAGGACGCCGACGTTGTGATCGGCCTGTACCGCGACGGGTATTATAACAAAGAGACCGAGAACCCGAATCTTGCCGAGGCCATCGTCCTGAAAAACCGCAAGGGCGCCACCGGAACCGTCCCGCTGAACTGGCTGCCGGAATATACCTCCTTCTCCTCTGTGGAGAGGCGTTATGATGAAGGATGACCTGATCCGCAAATACAATATGCTGCCCAGCGGGAGCCGGGTGCTCTGCGCGGTCTCCGGCGGAGCGGACAGCATGTGCCTGCTGCACTGGCTGTTCTCGCTCCGGGAGGAATACGGGATCACGCTTTTCGCCGCGCATTATGAGCACGGCCTGCGGGGGGAGGAGTCCCTCCGGGATGCCAGGTTCACCGAAGCGCAGTGCGCGGCGCTCGGGATTCCCTGTCGGGTCGGACACGGCGATGTCGCGTCGTTTGCCGCTGCCCGGAAGCTTGGGACCGAGGACGCCGCGAGGACGCTGCGCTATCGCTTCCTGGAGGAGACGGCGGAGGCCTGCGGCTGCGACCGGATCGCGACGGCGCACACCCTCGACGACAATGCCGAGACGGTGCTTATGAATCTCTGCCGGGGCGCGGGGACCCGCGGCCTTGCAGGGATCCCGCCGGTCCGCGGCCGCCTGATCCGGCCGCTGCTCGCAACGGAGCGAAGCGAGATCACAGCCTACCTGACGGAACACGGGATCGCCCATGTGGAGGACAGCAGCAATCAAACAGACGACTACACCCGCAACCGCATCCGCCACCAGGTGATCCCTCTGCTGAAGGAGGAAAATCCTTCCTTTCTCAGAGGCGTCGGCAGAACGGCGGAACTGCTGCGGGAGGATGACGACTGTCTCTGCCGGGAGGCGGAGGCTTTTCTGCGGGAGCACTGCAGGGACAACGCGATCCCGGCGAAGGCGCTTTTGCGCCTGGAACCGGCGGTTGCCTCGCGGGTGCTGCGCAGCCTGTGCGGAAGCGGGGTCAGCATGGAACGGACCTACGCGCTGCTGAACTTTGCGAAGGGGACGGAGCGCGGCGTGCTCGAGATTCCCGGTCAGAAAATCCGAAGGGAGAAAGGAAGGCTGTTTTTCGGCGTAAAAGATTAACGGCTTGTTCAAAACTTCTCTCTTCAAAAGATAAGATTATTGTGGTAAGATTACTCTCACGTGCCTGACGGCGGAAAGGAAAAATATGACAAAAGACATTGAACGCGTACTGCTCTCGCGGGAAGAGATTCAGAGCAAGGTCGCAGAGATCGGAAAGCAGATCACGGAAGACTTTGCGGATAAAAACCCGATTTTCATCGGGGTTCTGAAGGGCTGCTTCATCTTTATGGCGGACCTGATGCGGAATGTGGACATACGGTGTTCAATGGACTTTATGGCGGTTTCCTCCTACAGCGGCACCAGTTCGACCGGCGCGGTCAAGATCAACAAGGACCTGAACCAGGACATCGCCGGGCGGCATCTGATCCTTGTGGAGGATATCCTGGACTCCGGCGTGACGCTGAACTATCTGAAGAACTATCTCCAGGTACGGCAGCCCGCCTCCGTCCATATCGCGACGCTGCTGGACAAGCCTGCCCGCAGAAAAGCGGATATCCATGCGGATTATTCCTGCTTTGAAGTGCCGGATGCCTTCGTCGTCGGATACGGACTGGATTATAACGAATGCTACCGGAATCTCCCGTATATCGGGATTTTGAAACCGGAGGTTTATTCCTGACCCACAGCATATTCCCAGCAAGCAGTTTTAGAACGGATGTGAACTTATTTGAACCCTAAACGCAATCGAGCGCGGGACATCGGTTTTTACGTACTTCTCCTGCTGATTCTGGTTGCCGTGATCTTTACCATGACCAAGGACACGGAACCCGATCAGGTCGAGACCTACTCGGAACTGGTGGACCTCTTCAAGCAGGAAAAGGTAGAGTCCTTCACGACCGAAGGCAGCAAGATCATTCTCCAGCTCCGTACCGGAGACTCGGCGAATCCCACCGAAGAGAAGAGCTATGACCTCTACAGCTTCAACGTCTTCTACAACGATTTTAACGAGCTCATCATGGAGCAGCACGAGAAGGGCGTCCTGAAGAGCTATGATTACAACGAAGGCTTTGTCGTCCCCTGGTGGGCCAGCATCGTCCCATATCTCATCCTGATGGGCGGCGCCATGGCGCTGTGGTACGTCATGATGAACCGTATGGGCGGCGGCGCCGGCGGCGTGGCCCGCTTCAGCAAGGCCAGAACCAGACTCGGCAGCGATGAGAAGAACAAGAAGACCTTTGCCGATGTCGCAGGCTGCGACGAGGAAAAGGAAGAACTCTCGGAGATTGTCGACTTTCTGAAAGACCCGAAGGCCTATACGGCCATGGGCGCCAGGATCCCGAAAGGCGTCCTGCTGGTCGGCCCTCCGGGCACCGGTAAGACCCTGCTTGCCAAGGCGGTCGCCGGAGAGGCGGGCGTACAGTTCCTCTCCATCTCGGGCTCTGACTTTGTCGAGCTCTATGTCGGCGTCGGTGCCGGCCGTGTGAGAGACCTGTTCGAGCAGGCCAAGAAAGCGGCCCCGGCCATCATTTTCATCGATGAGATCGACGCGGTGGGACGCCAGAGAGGCAGCGGCCTCGGCGGCGGCCACGATGAGAGAGAGCAGACGTTGAACCAGCTGCTTGTCGAGATGGACGGCTTCGGCACCAACGAGGGCGTCATTGTCATGGCGGCTACGAACCGTGCCGATATCCTGGACAACGCCCTGCTGCGTCCCGGACGCTTTGACCGCCAGGTCTATGTCGGCCTGCCGGATATCCGCGGCAGAGAGGCCATCCTGAAGATCCACTCCAGAGACAAACAGCTCGGCGACGATGTGGACCTCAACTCCATTGCAAAGGGAACTCCCGGCTTTGCCGGCGCGGATCTTGAGAACCTCATGAACGAGGCGGCCCTGCTCGCCGTCCGGAGAAAGCACCGCTTCATCACCATGGACGACATCGACGAGGCGATCCTGAAGGTCCAGATGGGCCCGGAGAAGAAGAGCCGTAAGATGAGCGACAAGGCAAAGCGCCTCACGGCCTATCACGAGTCCGGTCACGCGGTGGCTGCCAGGTTCTGCGAGCACGTGGACCCGGTCCACTATATCACGATCATTCCGCGCGGTCCCGCGGGCGGCTTTACCCTGTTCCGTCCCCAGGAGGATCTGGAAAACTTCACTTCCAAGGAAGAGATGTTTGAGAACATCGTGGTCTCACTCGGTGGCAGAACCGCGGAAAAGCTGTTCCTGGACGACATCTCCACCGGCGCTTCCGGCGATATCCAGCAGGCGAGCTCGCTTGCCCGCGACATGGTGATGCGCTACGGCATGAGCGAACGTCTTGGACCCATCCTCTACGATACCTCCGGACACAGCATCTTCATCGGACGTGACTTCGGCCAGACGAAGAGCTATTCCGAAGAGACCGCCGCCATCATTGACGAAGAGGTCAAGGCCATATTCGACGAAGCGGCAAAGCGCTGCGAGGCGATCCTGAATGAGCACGCCGACCAGCTGCGCGGTCTCGCGGAGTATCTGCTGGTACACGAGACCATCGAGGCGGAAGAGTTCAACTACTACTTCGAACACGGCGAGTTCATGCCCGAGTCGGTCAAGGCCGGGAAGCAGGCGCGCCATGACAGCACCATCGAGCGCCCCGCCCGCAAGATCTCCATGACAGACGGCTACGCCGAGGAAAAGCCGGCGGAAGCGCCTGACGAAGCGGCAGCCCAAACGGAACCGGCTGCAGAGACCGCGGCTCAGCCTGAAGAGACTGTGCAGGCGGCCCCGGAAGCGGCGCCCGCTCCGGACGCAGAAGAAGCACAGACGGAGAAAACAGAACCCGCTGAAGAATAAAAAACCATTCCAGTGACAAGAGCAGACGGCCCGAAACGACCGCCTGCTCTGTGCTTTTTCTGTCAATTTTCTCTTGACAGGCATATCTTACAGCGCTATAATTGTATACAATCATACAAAATGCGATCAAATCAACAGGGAAGTACAGAGGCATGAAAGAACACCGGAATATCTCCATCGCGGACCAGATCTTCGACCAGCTGGAGCGGGACATTCTCTCAGGCAAGTACAGGCGGGGAGAGGTGCTGAGCGAGCTTAGGCTCTCCAAAGAGCTGGATGTCAGCCGCACGCCGATCCGTGAGGCGCTGCTGCGCCTGGAGCAGGAGAATCTGCTGGCGGAGAGCGGACGCGGCATGGAGGTGATCGGCATCTCCAGCGGCGACATGCTGGATATGTACGATATCCGCCTGCATCTGGAGGGAGAGGCCGCGCGGCGCGCCGCCATGAACATCACCGACGAGCAGCTCTCCGAACTGCTGGAGCTGACCGAGCTGCAGCGCTATTACATCGACAAGCAGGGGAACAGCAGTTCCGAGCATACCAAGAATCTGGATTCGCAGTTTCACGAGCTGCTTTACCGCTCCTGTGGGAGCAAGGCCTATATGGACGTGCTGATCCGCCTGCATAAAAAGATGACCAAGTTCCGCATGGCCTCGATCAGCAAGCAGAGCCGGGCGCTGCAGTCCAATGACGAGCATATGGCGATCTATGAAGCGCTGGCCGCCCACGACCCGGACCGGGCGGAGGCGGCGGTGATCACGCATGTGAGAAACGCCATGGACCGGATGGAGCATATGGAGCCGATTGACGGCTGATGTTCACGCCCTGACAAAAAAATATTTAAAACTTCTTTACATGATATGCCGTTGCTTCTTGCGACGGCATATGTTATATTAACAAATAAGCGTTTCGCAGGGATATTGCGAAGCTGAAAGTCGGCTTTCGGTTTCAGAATACCCCGAAGAAGGCAGTTTTGGCAGCGTGAGGTTTGAGATGATGGAATGGCTGACCGGCACAACGGCCGGCAAGTTCATATGGGCAATGCTGATCTCCATGGTTCCGGTCGTGGAACTGCGCGGAGGTCTTCCTGTCGCGATCACTTCCGGCCTCTCATGGCCGCTCGCCTATCTGGCCACGGTGCTGGGAAACATGCTGCCGGTCCCATTCATCATCATTTTTATCAAGAAGATTTTTGCCTGGCTCCGGAAGCACTGGCCCTGGATGGACCGTGTTGTCACGAAGCTGGAAAATCGCGCGGAGTCGAAGAGCGGTACCGTGGAGCGCTACGGCCCCTGGGGCCTGCTGCTCTTTGTCGCAATCCCCGCCCCCGGAACCGGTGCCTGGACGGGCGCTCTGATTGCAGCGCTGATGAACATGCGGCTGAAACAGGCTGTCCCGATTATTCTGATCGGGGTCTGCATCGCCGGCCTTATCGTTACCGGACTGACGTATGGAGTGATTCATATCTTCTGACAGGGGTGACTTATGAAGATCCTGTATTGGCTCATCGTTCTTGCAGGCGGATATCTGCTCGGTTCTTTGAATTTTTCCATTATTCTCTCCAGGCTGCTCGGCCGCGATATCCGCAAGCAGGGGAGCGGCAACGCAGGCGCTACCAACATGACGAGGGTGTTCGGCTGGGCGGCAGGCGTCGCGACGCTGGCCTTCGATGTGCTGAAGGCCTTTGCGGCAATGTGGATCGGACGTCGTCTCCTCGGCGATATGGGCGTCTGTCTTGGCGGTATCGCGGTGATGTCGGGGCATTGCTTCCCGCTCTTCCATAACTTCAAGGGCGGAAAGGGGATCGCCACCGGCGCTGCGGTCGGCTTCATGATCGACTGGCGGGTCGGTGCGGCGATTGTCGCGGTGTTCCTGATCGGCGCTCTCATCAGCAGGAAGGTCTCTGTCGGGTCGATCTCGGCGGCGGTGGCAATCGTCATCGCGACCTGGATCTTTGCGCCGAAGGCGCCGATGATTGCGCTGGCTGTATACTCAGCCGTGCTGGCGATCAGCCGCCATGATGCGAATATCAAGCGTCTCCAGTCCGGGACAGAGCCGGACTTCCGCGCGGCCGACCCGGAGAAAAAACAATAACAGATCTTTGAAGTTCTGTTCCTATTAAGAATTGCTGCTTCTGACATGAGTACAGGTTCCCCCGCCTCCGGCGGGGGATCTTAATATTAGAAAGCTACCCTTGACCTGAACACAAGAATTAAGAAAAGCTGTTCTTGATCTGAATACAGTATCCCCGCCTCCGGCGGGGGATATTAAATGTAGAACAGCTGCTCTTGACATGAGTACAAATATTAAGAATTGCTGCTCTTGACAATGGGCAGCAATTTTGCTATATTAACCGTACTAATAGTGCTAATACGGTTGAAATCCGAAAGGGTGATCTGTTTGATCCAACTCAACTATCGCGACCCACGCCCCATCTATGAGCAGGTCAAAGACGGCTTTCGCAAGCTGATCTTCACCGGGGTACTCCGTCCGGATGAGCGCATGCCCTCCGTGAGGGAGCTTGCGACCAGCCTGGCCATCAACCCGAATACCATTCAGCGCGCTTATCGGGAGCTGGAGCAGGAGGGATATATCTGTTCCGTTCCCGGAAAGGGCAGCTTTGTGACGGACGCCAGCGGCGCCGCGGCTGCCCGGCGTCAGGAGCTTCTGCAGCAGCTTGGGCAGATCAGCCGGGAGCTGCGACAGCTGGGCGTGGACAGAGAGACCATGATTGCATGTGTGGAAGGAGGACCGGAAAATGATTCAGGTCACTGATCTGGTAAAGAGTTTTGAGCAGACAAAGGCGCTGGACGGATTGAACCTGTCTGTTCCGAAAGCCGCCGTCTACGGACTGGTCGGCCCGAACGGCGCGGGAAAGAGCACCCTGATCCGTCACCTCACGGGGATTTATCGGCAGGATGCGGGCGAGATCCGCATCGACGGCGAGCCCGTGTTTGAAAACCCCGCCGTGAAAGAAAAAATCGCCTATATCCCCGATGAGATCCCGTATTGGAGCCAATCCACCGTGGACGATATGCGGCGCTTTTATGAGGCGGTGTATCCCCGCTTCGACCGGGCCTATTACGACGCGCTCTCCAAACAGTTTGCTCTGGACGGGAAGCAGATGATGCGCAAGCTCTCCAAAGGCGAGCAGAAGCTGGCCGCGTTTCACTTTGCGCTGGCGCAGCGGCCGGAAATCGTCATCCTGGACGAACCGGTCGACGGTCTCGATCCGGTGAACCGGAGAAAGGTCTGGAGTCTGCTGCTGGATGATGTTGCGGAACGCGGTGTGACGGTGCTGGTCTCTTCGCATAACCTGCGAGAGCTGGAAGACGTCTGCGACCATGTGGGGATCATGAACCGGGGCAGGATGCTGCTGGAGCGCAGTCTCAGCGAACTGCAGGAGAACATCGTCAAGATCCAGCTGGTCCTGCCGGAGGACAAAAGCCTGCCGGAAGGGCTGGAGATCCTGCATCAAAGCATGAGCGGCAGACTGCAGCAGCTGATCCTGCGGGGAAAGGCGGAGGAACTGACTGAAAGACTTGCGGCCAGCGAGCCGATCTATCAGGATGTGCTGCCGCTTACGCTGGAGGAAATCTTTATCTATGAACTGGGAGGGACAGAACATGAATTCAAGAACTTTGTCCTTTAACCGGCCTGTATTCCGAAACGCCATTCGGCGCTGCTGGCCCCTGTGGGCGGTGTATCTGGGCTATCTGATCGTGACCTTTACCGTCAACGTGCTGAGTTTTGTCCAGAGAAGCCGCTGGGATACCGAGAGTTTTCTCTACAATGCAAAGGAACTGATCTATAATAACGCGGTATTCCAGGCGCGGGCCAGCGTTGTGGTCGGCATTCTGGCGGTGATGGTGCTCTTTGGCTATATGTACAACAGCCGCGGCAACACGTTGATGAACAGCCTTCCTGTGAAGCGGGAGAGCCTGTTCCTGACGGTATACCTGACGGGGCTGATCCCCATGCTGGCCTGCCAGGTGCTGGTAGCGGGCATCACGCTGCTGCTGTCTCTGAAGAGCGGGATCAGCCCGGCGTGTTTCCTGGAGTGGCTGGCCTGCGCGGCGCTGGGCCTTCTGGCCTTCTACGGCTTTGCGGTCTTCTGCGCTCAGCTTACAGGCAATATTATCATCCTGCCTCTGGTCTACGCGGTGCTGAATCTGACCGCAATCGTGTTTGAGACGTGCGTGAGGAACTGTCTGGCGACGCTGATTTACGGGATGACCACCGAGAAAATGCAGTTTTACTTTCTCTCGCCGATTGCAAACATCGCCGATAAGCTTAACGTGACCCGAAACTACCCGGTGGAAGTCCGCCTGGAGGGAATGGGAGTGCTTGCGGCATACGCGGCTGCGGGTCTTGTGTTTTCTGTGCTTGCGGTGCTGCTCTACCGGAAGCGCCGTATGGAGGCGGTATCCGACTTCGTGGCAATCCCGATCCTGAAACCGGTTTTCCGCTACTGCATGGGTTTTGGCGCAGCGTTCGTGTTCGCAGCCGTGATGAACTCCAATTTCTTTCGCATTACGGTATCCGGCGCAAAAGCGGCCTGGATGATGGCGGCGCTGCTGCAGATCGGCGCATTCCTGGGATGGCTGATAGCGGAGATGATGATCCGGCGTTCGGTCCGTGTTCTCCCGCTGCCGTGGAAGGGACTCGTCATTGTCTGCGCGGTCTGCATCCTGACGGTTGTGGCCGCGGAGAGCGATCTCACGGGGTTCGAGCGGAGAATCCCGGATTTGGATAAGGTCGAAAAAGTGGAGCTCAGCAATGACAATACGGTCTTTTCTGACCCGGCGAATATCCACGCTGCCGCCGAACTGCACCGACGGATCATCGAGAACAAGGCGCTTTACGACGGGAACAGCGACTACATGATCCTCTACAGCGGGGAAACGGCTTTCGCGACTACCGAATATGACGCGACAGGCGATGCGTGGGGAGGACTGGACCCCCAACAGGTGTTCAGCTACTGGCTGCCGATCCGATACGTCATGAAGGACGGGAGAAGTCTCACAAGGATGTACACGCTCCATTTCCGCGCCGAGGATGTGGACCGGCCGGAGAGCGTCATGGGACAGGTGAGAGCGCTGCTGAACACGGCCGAGGGGATCCAGAGCCGGATGAAGCCCGATCTCCCCATGGAGGAACAGTTTATCAACTACGCCGTGATCGAGAAGGAGACCGCGGACGGCGGCGTCGAGCATTCCTACCGTCTGACACCGGAAGAGACCGTGGAGCTCTGGAACACCGCCATGCTGCCCGACGCGGCGGACGGCAATCTCAGCCTCTTTACCATTGCGGACACGGAGGAGAACCTCAAAACGCAGACCAATCTCCGGATCGACATCAATCTCTTCGACCAGCTGCGCCTGCACGATCCTCATTACTGGTATCACAGCTATCGTGTGTTCACCTTCTCCGAACGCTGCCTCGAGTGGATCGAGGAGCACTGCGACCTGGAATGGGAGAATATGGCGGATGTGTATGAAGCAAGAACCGACGCCGCTCTGCCCCTCGCCTGAAGCAGAAAAACCAGGAAAAATCACCATGGAAAGACCATGGTGATTTTTCATATTTCTTTTTATATTTGTTCATTCCGGTGTCATAATTGCTCTGTATTGTATGATCAGAAAACGGAAAGAGGGCAGTCACCATGGATGAACAGGATGTGAAGGTCTACTCCCGTGAGAGCGATCCTGTTACAGGACGGTCCGGAAGAACTGAAGCCTCCGATTATCGGACCGGTTTTCAGCGTGAGGATTATTCCGACGCACACTATGAACCCGTCGGGGAGAGTACGGTCCCTCCCCGCTACTATACGCCTCCCGAGCGCACGGCGAGAGAAGCCCGGCCGAGACATCAGAAGAAGGCCGGGGGCCATACCGCTGCGATTATCTGCGCCATCCTGGCAGCGGGGCTGCTGGGCGGCGCCTGCGGCGCCGCGTGGACAGGTGCGCGCCTGAACGGGCGTCTTGAGGCGCTCGAGAGCAGTATCACGGCCTATGAGACGGAGCGGCAGGAAGCCGAGGCGGCGGCCGCATCCGGGGCAATGGGCGACAGAGATGCGGGCGCGTCGATGCTCGCGGCCGGGATGAATCCGGCTGACATCTATGAGCAGGCCAAGAACCAGGTGGTCGGCATCCGGACCGAGGTCACGAGGACCAACTTCTTCGGGATGACCAGTTCCGGCGCGGTCAGCGGTTCCGGCTTTCTCATCTCGGACGACGGCTACATCATGACCAACTTCCATGTCGTGGAAGACGCTTATAACGGCCGCTTTGAAATCGAAGTGATGACCTATGACGGGACCAAGTACAGCGCCTCGATCGTCGGGGTCGAAGCACAGAACGACATCGCAATTCTGAAGATCGAAGCGGACGGACTGAATCCCGCCGTGTTCGGCAACAGCGATCAGCTCCGCGTCGGCGACGCGGTCTACGCGGTGGGCAACCCGCTCGGCGAGCTGGAATTCAGCATGTCGACCGGCCATGTCAGCGCACTGGACCGGGTGATCAACACCAAGGAGAGCGAGTCGATCAACATGTTCCAGGTCGACGCCGCGGTAAACGAGGGCAACTCCGGCGGACCGGTGTATGATGCCAATGGAAGAGTCGTCGGGATCGTCACCGCAAAGTATTCCTCCTCCGGTGTGGAGGGCCTGGGCTTTGCGATCCCCATCAATGACGCGGCCGATATCGCGGACGATCTGATCACCAAAGGCTATGTCACCGGGAAAGCCTTTATGGGCGTGAGCCTTGATAACCGCTATAACTCCATGTACAGCCAGTATTACGGGATGCCTCTCGGCGCGTATATCGCCGAGGTCACCGCCGGCAGTGCGGCGGACAGAGCCGGGCTCCGGATCGGGGACATTATCACGGCGGTGGGCGAGTACCCGGTCGGCGCGTATGACGAGCTGAAGCAGGCCCTGCGCCACTTCTCGGCCTTTGATTCGACAGAAGTGAGCGTGTACCGGGCCGGGGAAGAAATCCAAGTCCCCATCACCTTTGACGAGGCGACGCCCGAAAACAGCTGAATCACACTGATACTTTTCTACTCCTTATCCTCTCTTTTCTCCCTTTAACGGAGGCCCGCAGGTGAAAGCCTGCGGGCCTTTGTTATAAGATGGTATCCTCCGCCGTGGGCGGAGACACCGGAAACGGATCCCGAGGTAAAAGCCTGCGGGCCTTTGTTATAGAAAAAGCATCCTCTAACAAAAAACGGCACCCGAATGGGTGCCGTTGAAGCCCTTCTGCAATCAGTCGGGCATGATGCCGAGGAAGTAGGTGGGCGTCGGGGTGGCGGGCGTTACAGCAGCGGAGCTGTTGCCGGGGACAACCTGCCCGTCGGGCACGATCACCAGACCGATCCCGGAGCCGTCATTCACGACAGTGGGAGTGCTGACGTTGCTGGCGGCGTTGCTGCCGACAACCGCACCGCGGGTGACATACTCGCTCTTGATGTAACCGGATACACCGTTGATGAGAACCTCGGTCCAGCCGCCCTCGGTGCCGAGGATGCTCACGCGGGTGCCGCTGTCAAAGGTGTCGATGATCCGGGCGCTGGTGCTGGGACCGCCGCGGAAGCTCACGCCGTTGGCGTTCACATAACCGTCCACGGCATTCTCTGCAGCGGTGACGCCGTCCGGCCGGATGGTGGAGGCAAACTCTGCGTCATAGGAATAGGGCGTCGGCGTCGGGCTCGGAGAAGCGGAGGGGCTCGGCGAGACCGCAGGAACCGCGGCACCCGTTCCGGCGGCATCCGTGGCCTCGGGCTCAGGCGTGTTGGTGATAGCCACGGTCGGGGAGACCGAAGGCATCGGCATCGGAACCGTCGTCACAGCCACAGGCGGGACGGACGGAGTCGGCGTGGGGGTCGGGGTCGGAGAAGCGGGCGGGGTTTCCACGACGATCTCTTTCGTCTCTTCCACGGCGGGCGTTTCCGTAACCGTACGCTGGCCGCAGGCGGCCAGAGAAAAAACAAGAACAGCGACGAGCAGGAACAATCCTGCAGAACGAATCAGCTTATTCATGGCTTCCTCCTCATGGGAAAAATCAGGCAAATGTAATTTTGCGTAACTTATATTATACCAAAATGTAATATTTGTCAATGCAAGAAACGAGAAAACTCATACATTTCACGCCTTTTGCGGCCTCAGTATACGAGTTTTCGGAATATCCGTCAAGACAAAGGGACCGGAATTGGGCCAAATTGAGGAATTCTTAATAATTACAGCCTTTTCATCCCCTGAAAACTGTGATACCATGCCCTTGTCCATTGATATAACAGGCAGAATCCTTCTGAGAATATGGAGGCCTTGCATGAAATACACGCTCTGGCGGCGAGCTGCCGCTGCCTTCTTATCGCTTTTTTTGCTGTGCGGACTCTGTTCTCCAGGCGCTTTCGCCGATGCGGAGATGCGCCGCGTTGTGGTTGGCGCCGACCTGACGGAAGAGCAGATCGCGAGCGTTTACACGGAATACGGCATCCGAAGGGGTGACGTCCCGGAACTGCGGCTGACTAACGCGGAGGAGCATGCGGCTCTTGACGGCTATGTGGACGCCGCCATCATCGGCACGCGCTCCATGTCCTGCGTCTATCTGGAGCTGCTGGGACAGGGGAGCGGCATGAACGTCACGGTCAAGAACATCAGCTGGTGCACGCCGGAGATGTACATCAACGCACTTTCTACCGCCGGGATCACAGATGCGCGCATTGCGGTGGTGGCGCCCTTCGCCGTGAGCGGAACGGCGGCGCTGGCAGGGATCTATAAGGCGTATGAGGATATGACCGGGCAGAAGCTGGATGCCGTCGCAAAGGACGTCAGCACGCAGGAGCTCACCATCACCGGAGAGCTCGCCAACGAGATCGGCAGTGCGGACTCCACCTCGATTGTCAACGATCTGAAGCTGATGCTGAACGAAACGGTCAACATGAGCGACGAGGAGCTCCGCAGCACCATCCGCCGCATCGCCGGGACCTATCATGTCACGCTGACGGAAACCCAGGTGCAGCAGCTGGTGGATCTCTGCCGCTCGCTCGAGAAACTGGACGCCGGCACGCTGACCCAGCGGGTGGAGGACATCCAGAGCACGCTGGAGAAGGTGTCGGAGGCAAAGGACCAGGTGGTGGGCTTTTTCCAGACGATCCGGAATGCGTTTGCGGCAGTGAAGGACTTTTTTGACAGGCTGTCCTCGCTTTTTGGTGGACGCTGAACGGAAGCTGTGCTACAATACCGTCTATGAATGAAGAACGACTGAAACAGATCAGACGCCAGTATGAGGAACTGCAGCAGCGGCTGCAGGAACCGGGAACCTGGCAGGACCCCGCGGTTTTTGCAAAGCTGCAGCGGGAAGCGCAGGAGCTGGCCCCGGTGGCGGAAGCAACGCTTGCGTGGGAGAAGAGCGGCCAACAGCTCGGCGAGCTGGAAGAGATGCTCGCCGATCCCGAGCTGCGTGAGATCGCCTGGGAGGAAAAGCAGGCCCTGCTGAGGCAGCGGGAGGAACAGGAGCACCGTCTGAAGCTGCTGCTTCTGCCGAAGGACCCGAACGACGGGAAGAACGTCATCATGGAGATCCGGGCCGGCGTCGGCGGGGAAGAGGGCGCGCTTTTTGCAGCGGACCTCTACCGGATGTACGCCCTCTATGCGGAAACCAGGCGCTGGAACATCGAGGTTGTGAACCTCAATGAGACCGAGCTCGGCGGCATCAAGGAGATGAGCTTTGTGGTTGAGGGCGAGAGCGCCTTCTCCCGGCTCAAGTACGAGGGCGGCGGACACCGGGTCCAGCGCGTTCCGGTGACCGAATCCGGCGGGCGGATCCACACCTCCGCGGCTACGGTCGCGGTGCTGCCGCAGGTGGAGGAGGTCGACTTCCGGCTCAACATGAACGAGCTGAAAATCGACACCTTTCGCTCTTCCGGTGCCGGCGGCCAGCATGTCAACAAAACCGAGAGCGCGATCCGGGTGACGCACCTGCCTACAGGGCTGGTGGTCGAGTGTCAGGATGAGCGCAGCCAGTATAAAAACAAGGACAGGGCGCTCTCCATTATGCGGGCCAAGCTCTATGAGCAGGAGCAGGAGAAGCAGCACGCCGCACTGGCGGCGGAACGGAAAAGCCAGGTCGGCAGCGGCGATCGCAGCGACCGGATTCGGACCTACAACTTCCCTCAGAACCGGGTGACGGACCACCGTCTCACGGGCGAGGGTCGCAGCTTCAACCTCGAGAGCATCATCAACGGCAATCTGGATCCGCTGCTCGACGCTCTCATCGCCTCCGATCAGGCGGAGAAGCTGGCAGCGGGGGAACGGGAAGCATGAAAACGAAAATCATTACTGAAGAGATCGGGACGGCGGCGGAGCTCCTGCGCAGGGGAGGCCTCGTCGCTGTCCCTACGGAGACGGTCTACGGCCTGGCCGGCTGCGGCCTGGACGCCGCAGTGATCGAAAAGATCTATGAGGTCAAAGGAAGACCCGCCGTCAAGCCCATCTCGCTGATGGTATCGGGGAGCGAGGCCATCGACGGACTCTGCGAGGATGTCCCTGAGGCGGTGAAGGCGCTCACAGGCCGCTTCTGGCCCGGCCCGCTGACCATCGTGCTGAAAGCAAAACCGCTGGTGCCCGAGATCCTCCGTGCCGGCGGCGAGACCGTCGGCCTGCGGTGCCCGCGTCAGGAGCAGACCCTCGCCCTGCTGCAGACGCTGGACTTTCCGCTGGCGGTGCCCTCGGCCAATCCTTCCGGTGAGTCGAGCCCCAAAAATACCGAGCAGGTGCTCCTGTACTTTGACGGAAAGATCGAGGCTGTTATCGACGGCGGCGAGTGCGAGCTGGGCCTCGAGTCCACCGTGGCCGACTTCAGCAGGACGCCGTACCGCATTCTGCGCCAGGGCTCGCTCCCGGCGGAGAAGCTGATGGACGCGCTGGCGGACACCATGACCATTGTCGGCATCACGGGCGGCAGCGGCTGCGGCAAGACGACGGCGCTCTATGAGCTGGAGAAGCGCGGCGCCTTGATCCTGGACTGCGACGCGGTTTATCATGAACTGCTGGAGGGGGACAAGGCAATGATCGCCGAGCTGGATGCGGCTTTCACCGGCACCGTTTCGGAGGGCAGGGTCCGGCGGGACCTGCTGTCAGAGATCGTCTTCCGGGATGCGGAGAAGCTGAAGAAGCTCAATGAGATCACGCACCGCCATGTCCGCGCCGAAACCAACAGGCGTTTAAGAGAATGGGCCATGCAGGGCGGCAGGCTTGCCGCGCTGGACGCCATCGAGCTCATAAGCAGCGGGACCGCGGACCGGTGTGACTTCACCTTGGCGGTCGTCGCCTCGGACGAGACGCGGATCCGGCGGATCATGGCCCGGGACGGCATCAGCCGCGAGCGGGCGGAGCTGCGCATCCGCGCCCAGCGGCCGAATGAATATTTTGAACAGAACTGCGATGTGACGCTCCACAACGACGGAGATCTGGAGCAGTTTCAGAAGCAGCTGAATGATGTATTGGAGGAAAGACTGAAGCATGGATGACCTGAGAGAAAAACTGTTCTATGAATCGAAAAACGGCTATGATCGGATCGGCACCGAAGAGCGCATGGCCGTCGAGAGCTACTGCCGGGAGTATATGGACTTCCTGAATGAGGCCCGTACCGAGCGGGAAGCAGTCCGCTATGCCATCGAAAAAGCGGAAGAAAACGGCTTCAAGCCTTATGTGCCCGGGATGGCGCTGAAGGCGGGCGACCGCGTCTACCGCTCCAACCGGGGAAAGGCCCTGATGCTGGCGGTGATCGGGACCGAGCCGCTGGAACAGGGAAGCGTGATCGCCGGAGCGCATGTGGATTCGCCCCGGCTGGACCTCAAACAGATCCCGCTTTATGAGCAGGATGAGCTCTGCTATCTCCGCACCCATTACTACGGCGGCATCAAAAAATACCAGTGGGTGACCATCCCGCTGGAGCTTCACGGCGTGGTATCTCTCAAGAGCGGAGAACTGGTCGAGGTCTGCCTCGGCCGCGGACCGGAGGAGCCCAAGTTTGTGATCACCGATCTGCTGCCGCATCTCGCCGCGGACCAGATGAAGAAGACCATGGCCGAAGGGATCACCGGGGAGGGGCTGAACCTCCTGATCGGCAGCACGCCCTATGCAGACGACGGAAAGGACCGGGTCAAGCTTGCGGTCATGAGCCTGCTGAACGACGCGTACGGCATTACCGAAGAGGACTTCCTCTCCGCCGAGCTCACAGCGGTACCGGCTTACGATGTCTGTGAGGTCGGCCTGGACCGCTCGATGATCGGCGGCTACGGCCACGACGACCGGGTCTGCGCCTGGGCGGAACTGAGAGCCATTTTCGATGTCACGGAACCCAGACGGACCTGCGTCTGCATCCTCGCGGACAAGGAAGAGATCGGCTCGGAAGGCGTCAGCGGGATGCAGAGCTCCGCGTTCGACTGCTTCATGGAGGACCTCTGCGCCGCACAGGGAGCAGCGCTCCGGCGCTGCCTGGAAAACAGCTTCTGCCTCTCGGCGGATGTCACGGCGGCCTTCGATCCGCTGTATCCGGAGGTGGCCGAGAAGCGCAGCGAGTCCAAGATGAACCACGGCATGGCAATCTGCAAGTTCACCGGTGCGAGAGGCAAGTCCTCCACCAGCGACGCCTCTGCGGAGATCGTTGGCTATCTGCGCGGACTTTTTGACCGCGAGAAGGTGGTCTGGCAGATGGCCGAGATGGGCAAAGTGGATCAGGGCGGCGGCGGAACCATCGCCAAGTACATGGCCAACCGCAACATCGACACCATCGACGCTGGCGTTCCCGTGCTGAGCATGCACGCCCCCTTCGAGACCGTGGCAAAGCTTGACTGCTACATGACCTATAAGGGCATCCTCGCGGCATACCGGGACTGATACCTGTCACAAAAGACGGACGGAACGCTCTCAGTTCAGCGTTCCGTCCATCTTTTCCGTGAGCAGGAGGACCCGTTCCCGCAGCGCCGCGTGCTCCGGGAGGGAGAGCGCGGGATCTTCCGCGAGGAGCCTGTCTGCCGCTTCCTTGCTCTTTAACAGCGTCTCGGTATCCGTGCCGAGATCGGCCACATGCATCTCCGGGAGGCCGTGCTGGCGGGAACCGAAAAAGTCGCCGGGGCCGCGCAGCCGCAGATCCTCTTCCGCAATTTTGAATCCGTCGCCCGTTTCACACATGATCTTCATGCGTGAGCGGGCGTCTTCACTCTCTGAATCGGTGACCAGCACACAGTAGCTTTTGTGCTGACCGCGTCCCACGCGGCCGCGGAGCTGATGCAGCTGGCTCAGGCCAAAGCGGTCGGCGTTCTCCACCAGCATGAGTGCGGCGTTCGGGATATCGACGCCGACCTCGATCACGGTGGTCGCCACCAGCACGTCAAGCTCGCCCGACAGCATCTGCTGCATGACAGCGTCCTTGTCGGCGGACTTCATTTTCCCGTGGACGCAGCCGATTCGAAGCTCCGGCAGCTCCCGGCGAAGCCTGTCGGCGTATTCCACCGCGGAGAGAAGCGCAGGGCCTTCAGGGACAGCAGCGGGAGCTGCTTCGGCATCTGCGTCCTCTTCCTCCACCTTCGGGCAGACCACAAAGACCTGCCGCCCCTCATTGCAGAGCTTTCGGATAAAGGCGAGCAGCCGGGGGTGATAGGCGCTGCCGACCGAAAAGGTGTCGACCTTCTGACGGCCGGGGGGAAGCTCGTCCAGCGCCGAGAGGGAGAGATCGCCATAGATGATCAGTGCCAGCGTGCGCGGGATCGGCGTCGCCGACATGACATAGACATGGGGAAAGAGATCGCTGTCCGGATCGGTTCCCGCTGCCTGCCCAAAGCGCGAGCGCTGCTCCACGCCGAAACGGTGCTGCTCGTCCGTGATCGCCAGCGCAAGCCCCGGGAAACGCACCCCGTCGCTGAGCAGGGCGTGAGTGCCGATCACAAGATCCAGCGTGCCGTTTTCCATCGCTTCGCGGACCTGCCGCTTCTCACTTGCCCGCAGTGAGCCGGTCAGCAGACCGACCCGCACGCCCAGGGGGGCGAGAAAGCCGCTCAATGTCCGATAATGCTGCTCTGCGAGAATCTCCGTCGGCGCCATGAAGGCCGCTCGGCAGCCCGCGCGGACACACTGCCAGACGAGCGCCGCTGCGACCAGCGTTTTCCCGCTGCCGACGTCGCCCTGAAGCAGACGGCTCATCCGCCTCCCGGAGGCCAGGTCCGCTGCCGCCTCGTCAATGGCGCGGCGTTGTGCGGCAGTCGGGGAGAAGGGCAGCGATGCAAAAAACGCATTGAAATCCAGCTTCGGCAGGACAATGCCCGCCCGGTCTGTCTGCTGGCGGGCGCCGAGCGCGCAGGAGAGGACAAACAGCTCCTCAAACACAAAGCGTCTGCGTGCCAGCTCAAGCGCAGACAGATCTTCGGGAAAGTGGATGCTCTTGTAGGCTTCCTCCGCTTCCGGCAGGCCGAAGGCTTCTCTCACGCTCAAAGGCAGCACTTCGGGAATCCTGCCGCGGCAGCTGTCCAGTCCGTAACGGACGCTCTGGCGGAGACCTTTCTGCTGGAGGCCGGCGCTCAGGCGGTAGACCGGGACGATCCGTCCGGTGACAGAGATCCGGTCCTTCGCCCCCTCCTCCGGCTCAAAAACCGGATTGGTGAGAGAGCGGGCACGCCCCCGGACCTCCATCCTGCCGTAGAAGCGATAACTCTGTCCGCGGTGGAGCTGGTTCTTCACATAGCTCTGGTTGAAGTAAGTGATGCTTACCTCGGCGCTGTCGTCATAGGCACGCAGGCGCACCAGGTCCAGCCCTCTCCGGATGTGGGAGAGCCGGGGCTCGTCCGCCACCACGGCGGTGATGCAAACGGACTCTCCGTCCTGCACGAGGGCGATCGGCTTCACGGTGCTGCGGTCCTCATAGCGGCGGGGGAAGAATGAAATCAGGTCAAACAGAGAAAAGACGCCAAGCTTGTTCAAAGCCTGCGCCCTTTTCTCTCCGATCCCTTTGATTGTACGAATGTTCTGACGGAAGGGTTCCATTGCGTTACTCCGCAAATCTGATCTTGTAGTTGCTCGCGGCGGCGTTGGCGGTGAAAATATCGATGAGGCCCTTGGTACAGATGACCTGGTTGCTCTTGTTGATCAGGATCATCTCAAAGCCGCCGTACTGCCGCCAGTAGTTCAGCGCGCGGGTCTCGCCCAGCACGAACATCGCAGTGGAGAGGGCGTCGGCCATCGTGCCGTCCTCGCAGATGATGGTCGCCGAGACCAGACTGTTGGAGACGGGGTAGCCGCTCTGCGGATTCAGAATATGATGATAGGTGCTGCCGTCAAACTCGAAGAAGCGCTGGTAGCTGCCGCTGGTGACAACGGCAGTCTCGCCGACCTGGACGGTGCCGACCCAGCCCGCGGTGTTGTTCGGATCCTGGATCGCTACGGTCCATTTGCTGTCGTCAGGCTTCAGACCCAGCGTCTGGACGTTCCCGCCCAGGGAGATGATACCGCTCTTGACCCCTGCCTGCCGCATGGCGCTGACGGCGTTCTCGGCGGCGCAGCCCTTGCCGATGGCGCCGAAGCTGATCTCGGTCCCGGCAGGGAAGGAGACGGAGTAGGACCCGGTTGCGGGATAGCTGGTCAGAATCATCTGATCGAAGGCCCTGCGGGCCAGCTGCTGGGAGACCTCGTCGTAGAGCGGTACGTAATAGCGCCCGTCGACAAAGCCCCAGAGCTTGACAATCGGATAGACGCTGAGATCCAGCGCTCCGTCGGAGTGCTCATACACCGTCTTGGCCGTGCTCAGCATCTTGGCGACCTGGGCGTTGACGACCACGTTGGCGCCTTCGGAGTGATTGATGGCGTAGGTGGTGCTGGTGGGAAGCTCCGGATCCAGCAGCGCCTCCATCGAGCTGATAACGCTGGTCGCGGCGTCGAGACCCGCTGAGGCGTTCTTTCCGTAGGCGGTGAGCGTCATGACCGTGTCCATAGCAAAGATCTGCTTCTGCTCCATCGTGGAGGCGGAGCCGCAGGCGGTCAACGCGAGCAGCGCCGCGATGCAGAGCAGCAGCGCCGCCGTGCGTCTTGCCGAGAAGCGCGAAGACTTAGACCAGATGTTTGTGCGATTCATAGAACTCATCATAATCCTTCAGCATGTATTTCAGCAGATTCGGCGTGTCCAGCTGATAGGGACACTTCGACGCGCAGGAGCGGCAGCCGATGCAGTCGTCAATTTTGTGCATCTTGGCGTACCACTCGTCGGTCATATACTGCTGCCAGGGAGAGCGGCGGAGCAGCATGTTCATCCTGGCGCAGTTGCGAATCTCGATCCCGACGGGGCAGGGCATGCAGTAGCCGCAGCTGCGGCAGAAGCTGCCGGAGAGTTCCTGACGCTCTTTCTCAATAAAGGCCTGCAGCTCGTCATCCATATCCGGGTCCTCTTCCGCGGCCTGCAGCCACTGATCCAGCTGCTCCAGCGTCTGCATACCCCAGATCGGGACGACGTTGTCATATTGCTTCATAAAAGCGTGGCAGGCGCGGACATTGGTCAGCATGCCGCCGGCAAGACCCTTCATCGCGATGTAGCCGACGTTTGCCGCCTTGGCTTTCTCGGCAAGGGCGAGATCGCGCTCGGCGGAGATATAGCTGAAGGGAAACTGCACGGTCTCAAAGAGGCCGGAGGCAATGCACTCTTCCGCGACCCGGACCCGGTGGGTCGTGACGCCGATATGCCCGATCCAACCGCGCTCCTTCGCCTCCAGGGCGCCTGCGTAGATGCCGTTCGGATCATCCGGATCCGGGACCGCCGGGACCTGGTGGAACTGGAACAGGTCGATATAATCTGTCTTCAACATGCGCAGGCTGTTCTCGATGTGAGCGAGGACACCCGCCTTGTCCTGAGCGGCGCTCTTGGTGGCCAGAACGATATCGCCGCGCACATCGTGGAGTGCGAGGCCGATTTTCTCCTCGCTGTCGGTATAGGCGTTGGCCGTGTCGAAGAAGCGGATCCCGCCTTCATAGGCGGCGCGAAGCAGCTTTACAGCGTAGTCCTTCTCACAGCGCTGGAGCGGAAGACAGCCCAGCGCGGGCTTTGTCGCGACAAGGCCGCTTTTCCCTAAAACGACGGTTTTCATACAGTTCATCCCCTCAAAAAATGATGACCGATACGAAATCGGGGCTTTACTTTACAAATGGTTTTTGGTATAATACCATCCGTTGCATGAATTATACCAAATTCGGTGGTTCATGGCAACAACTATCTGAATATGCGGCCGTAGCTCAGCTGGATAGAGTGCCAGACTCCGACTCTGGAGGTCGTGGGTTCGAATCCCGTCGGCCGTACCAATGCATGACTCTGATGTTGATTTCGTCGGAGTCATGTTTTTATTTGCAGTGGATTTCTTCGCAGAGTGAGCAGACAAGAGGAAAAACTTGTGCACGACAGGGGCGAGATGCTGCTGGAAAAGCTCACAAGGCAACTGATAGCAAGACTTTTTGGATTGCAATCCAAAAAGTCTTGCTATTTAGAATGTTTTTGGTTATAATGCAAGCATAAACACGGGAGGTGCGTCATGGCACTACGGCGATTGGATCGAAAAGAATATCTGGATAAACTGGTCCGTTTCCGGGAAAAGCAGTTGATCAAAGTGGTAACGGGAGTGCGACGCTGCGGAAAGTCCACTTTGCTGGAAATCTACCAGGATTATTTGCGTGCTGACGGAGTAGAGGAAGATCAGATTGTATCCGTCAATCTTGAGGATTTCGATTTCTTTCCCCTTCGTGATCCTGCAGTGCTGCATACCTATGTCAAAGAGCGTCTTGTTCCGGGGAAGACGACCTATGTTTTCATTGATGAAATCCAGCACTGTGCAGATTTTCCTGCTGTCATTGACAGTCTGTATATCCGGAAGAATGTTGATCTGTATCTCACCGGATCCAATGCCTATATGCTTTCCAGCGAAATCGCGACCCTGATATCCGGAAGATATGTTGAGATCAAGATGCTGCCCCTGTCTTTCCGCGAGTACGTGCTCTCAACAGGGGATGAAAACAATCTTGCAGCAAAATATCGAGCGTACATTCAAGGAAGCTCTTTCCCCTATGCGCTGGAACTGCAAGACCAGCCGAACGCTGTGCACGATTACCTGGAAGGCGTATATAACACCATTGTGGTGAAAGATATCGCTGCGCGGAAAAAGATCGCAGATACCATGATGCTGGAAAGCGTGACCCGCTTCGTGTTTGACAGCATCGGCAGTCAGCTTTCGACGAAAAAGATTGCAGATACCATGACCACTTCAGGCCGAAAGATCGATGTAAAAACAGTGGAACGATATCTGGAAGGCCTGATGGAGAGCTTTATTATTTACCAGGCCAAGCGCTATAACATTCGAGGTAAGCAATATCTGAAAACGCTTGAAAAATACTATGTGGTCGATATCGGAATGCGCTATATGCTTCTGGGCACAAGCGGTACAGATATCGGGCATATTCTGGAGAACGTTGTTTACCTGGAACTGCTGCGCAGGGGGTACGATGTCTATATCGGAAAGATAGACGACCTCGAAGTCGATTTTGTTGCCCGGGGGCCAAGGGGAGCGCAGTATATCCAGGTTGCAGCCAGCGTCCGGGATGAAAGCACCCTCGCAAGGGAGCTTGCATCGCTGCAAAAAATATCCGACAATTATCCAAAAATGATCCTGACTCTGGATGAAGACCCGGAAGCGGATTATGAAGGCATCCGCCGGATCAACGCGCTGGAATGGCTGATCGGGAAGACTCTTTAGAGTGATGACAGCCGATTGTAAAACACAATTATCTGTTATAAGATAATTCAGTATTCATAGAGAAAGAGGCGAAGAGCATGATGCCGGAGCAACAGGCTCGACAGCAGATCGACGCAAGATTGCAGCAAGCAGGCTGGATTGTGCAGGATCTGAAAAAAGTTAATCCAATGGCATCTCTCGGTGTTGCTGTGCGGGAATACCCTACTCTGCGGCCTTCTTGAACACCTTTCACCAGCAGGAAAAAAGAAACTTGCTGTTCTTGATGCCATAGATACTCTGATTGAACAAGTCAATTCTATGAATCTTAGTGAAGGCCAAACAAATCAATTGAAGAATTACCTATGTAACGGAAAGGAAATGTCATCTAGGCAGAAATGCAAACTCTTATGCGAGCGGTATGCTAAGAAAAAGTATGAGAAGTTTTCTGCTAATGAAGCTTATACAATCAGAAGTAACTATTCTCATGGTGAAGATTATCAGATTACAGCTGACAATCCAGCTAAGTACATGAAATATGTAGTTCTTGATATCATTAAAAGTTATATTCAGGAAAAAGAGCAGGTAAATAAGGATAACAATACATGAACGAACATGGAGAAATCGTCCTCTATCAAACGGAGGATGGACTGACTAAAATTGATGTGCGCTTTGAGGACGAGACAGTCTGGCTGACGCAGCAGCAGATGGCAGATCTATTCCAGTCCTCCCGCAGCAACATTGTGGAGCATATTCAACATATCTACGAGGAAGGCGAGCTGGACGAGACTGCAACCTGTCGGAAATTCCGACAGGTTCGCACCGAAGGAAATCGACAGGTTTCGCGAGAACTGCCGTACTATAACCTCGACATGATCATTTCCCTCGGCTACCGGGTCAAATCCCTGACGGCCACGCGCTTTCGCCAGTGGGCCACCGTGCGCTTGAAGGAGTATATGATCAAGGGCTTTACGCTGGATGACGAGAGACTGAAAGGCCACGGCGGCGGGGACTATTGGAAAGAACTCCTTGAGCGCATAAGGGACATTCGCTCCTCGGAAAAGGTACTGTATCGGCAGGTACTGGATCTCTATGCCACCAGCCAGGACTATGATCCCTCCAGTCCGGAGTCCGTGCAGTTCTTCAAGATTGTGCAGAACAAGCTGCACTATGCTGCTCACGGCCACACCGCTGCGGAGGTTATCTTCGAGCGGGCAGACGCCGATCAGGAGTTCATGGGCTTGCGCAGCTTTGCCGGAGAGTTTCCAGTTAAGAAGGACACCGAAATCGCTAAGAATTACCTGGATGCTGATGAACTTCGTGTCCTTAACAATCTGGTCTCCGGGTACTTTGACTTTGCCGAGATCAGCGCCATTGAGCACAAGCCCATGTATATGAAAGACTATATTCAGCAGCTGGACGCGATACTGTCCTCCGGTGGGCGGAAGCTCCTGAGCGACGCGGGCTCTGTTTCTCATGCAGCCGCCATTGAAAAGGCGCACAGCGAGTACCGCAAGTATCAGCAGAAAACCCTGACCCCGGTGGAGAAGGCCTATCTGCAGAGCTTGAGAGCTGCCGAGAAGGAAGTCAAAACCGAAACAAGAAAAGGAAAGAACAATGCCTGAACAAACATCATCTATCATTTCCAAAGTCTGGGGCATGTGCGGCCCTTTGAGGGATGACGGCGTTTCCTACGGCGATTATCTGGAACAGCTTACATACCTGATCTTCCTTAAAATGTCCGACGAATACAGTAAGCCACCGTATAAGCGGGATACCGGCATCCCGGAAGGCTACGGCTGGTCGAATATGAATACCCTCACGGGCGCGGCGTTGGAAGAGCAGTACAAAGCTACATTGGAAACACTGGGCGAGCAGGGCGGTATTCTTGGACAGATCTTCCGGGGTGCGATCAACAAGGTCTCGAACGCTGCGATCCTCTATCGGATCGTGCAGATGATCGACCGGGAAAAATGGGTCTCCATGTCCTCGGACGTGAAGGGCGAGATTCATGAGGGCCTGCTGCAGAAAAACGCGGAAGATGTGAAGTCCGGCGCAGGCCAGTACTTTACGCCCCGTGCTCTGATCCAGGCTATGGTCGCCTGCATCCGTCCGAAGCCGATGAAAACCATCGCGGAAATCTGCACTACGTCTTTGATACGGGTAACGGCGGCATAATGAAGAGGGCTCGTTTTTGGGGCTCGGAGGGCTCGTTCGAGCCTTCTTGTGAAGTTAACAGAAATATGTTGAAGTCGGGCAGGTTCCCGGCTATATTTATGAGACGGATACAGTGTTTGCGGAGGTGATGATAGATTGACTGAATTTGAGCTGTACAGAGAACTTGGAGCACTGACAAAAAGAAAAGACGAATGGGAAACGAACATCCCGTATGTTTCATCACTCCTCAATCATGAATCTGTAAAAATACAGGCAAAGGCGCTCTGGCTGCTTGGTGAGATGGGACTTGTCTATCCTCAGGCCGTGAAGGAAGCTGTTCCAGTAATCGCTTCCTTCTTGGCCAGTCCGGTGGCGCTTATACGGGAGCGTACAGTGAATGCCCTCGGCAGGATCGGACGGGGTGGCTATCATTTGATTGAGCCGTACTGGACAGATCTGTTCCGCTTTGCCTCTGATGAGGAACCGAAGGTCAGATTGAGTTTTATTTGGGCATCTGAAAACATCGCCACAAACAATCCAGACATCTATGCGGAGCACATGCCGATATTTGAGAAGTTGCTGCACGATACAGATGACAAAGTAAGGATGGAAGCGCCGGAGATATTCCGCGTTCTTGGTAAACGCAGGGCGGAGTTCGTAAGACCATATGTGGAGCTACTGAGGCAATTATCAGAAACCGATGATAACCGTGTCGTGAGAATCCACTGCTTGGGGGCAATTAAGGCAACGGCATCACAGGATCGGAGGATGCCATGAAGCAGATATCGAATAAGGAATATGAGAAATATCAGCAGCAGCCGCTGGCGCAAATTTGATATCGCGGATATCCTCGCGCGGGACAAGACAAGCCTCGATTTCTTTTGGATCAAGGACAAATCTCTTGCTGATCTGGACAGCCTGCCGTCACCCGACGAACTGGCCGACGACATCATCGAAAACCTCCAGAGTGCGCTGGAGAGCTTTCAGGAATTGAAGGCACAGTTAAAATAAAGAAAACCAAGCAGGAAGTCAGCAATCATCGATTTAGGCGGTGATTGCTGACTTCCTGGATTTTTTACCATAATGAAGCAGGGGTATAGAATGATTATGTTTGTGTCCTGCAGTGCAATGCTCACTCAGATGTTTGAAAGAGAACCGATTTTGCGCAAATTGATCCGCTCAATCTGCAGATCGAGTGTGACAGGGCTGCGAAAGATCTGAAATATGCAGCTTTGACGTACTGCTGACGGCGCTTAGGCTTCGGTCTCCTCGTGGAACTGCTTTGTCAGGGCCTGGAAGGCCTGAATGAAGACAGAGGCGTCCAGACTGTAGGCAATGCTGTCGAAACCCTTCCGTGCCCATTTGACCGCGTCCTTCATGTTGGCGGCGAAGATGACGGACTCTTTCCCGTTGTCCTGGCAGGCCTTGAGGATGCGCTCGACCGCGGAGATCAGGATAGGATTGTCGAACTGCAGGGGAATATCGAGCGCGATGGACAGATCACAGGGGCCGACAAAGATGCCATCCACGCCGGGGATCGCCGCGATCTCTTCGATCTGCTCGAGCGCTTCTTTGGTTTCGCACTGGGGGATCAGCTTGCAGCGGCGGTTGCATGTCTCCATGTAGGAGAACACGTCGCTTGACCACTCGTCAGCGCCCCAGCCGCTGGTACGGTTGGGACAATAGCCACGGTTCCCGAGCGGGGGAAACTTGGCATGGCTGACCAGCTCCCGTACCTGATCGACCGTGCGAATATTGGGGATAATCAGTCCGCGCGCTCCGATGTCCAGCATCCGGAGCACATAGGGGCGGCGGGTGTCGCCGATGCGCACATAGGGGAGCAGTCCGCCGTTTTCAGCCGCGAGAATATAGTCGGCCGTGGTCTCCTCCGAAAAGCAGCCGTGCTCGGTGTCGATGATCACATAGTCCAGACCGGAGCGGCTGAGGCTCTCCATGGCGCCGCGGCCGCCGAGTTCAAAGAAGGTGCCGAAGGTTGTTTTGCCCATGCTGTGCCACCTCATTTCAGTTTGTTTGGATGAATAGAGTTTACTATGAACGGCCGAACTTGGCAAGAGGAAAAAATCGAGCAGGTCGTCTGACCTGCTCGAAGGCATATCGGCTATAAACAGGAAGGCTGTCAGAGAGAAATCATGCTCTCCGGAGGCGGGAATAGGCCACTCTCTGCTGCGGGCGTCTGGTTTTCCGGACCTCCGGCTCAAAACGGTAACCGTCGGCCATCGCTTTGTCCACGGCCTCTTTCCAATAGATCTGTCCGCATTCCGGACAGAGAAGAGAACCGTCGCGGCGAAGATGCCTTTTCTCGAGCCTTGTACTGCAAAGTTTACAGGTAAGCATGTGTTTCCTCCCGGCGCAGAACGCCCTGTCCTCATTGTCTTGCATCGTGTTTACGCTGTGCTGGAGTTGGATTGGTATGAATTATAACAGATCCCCGGGAAAAAGACAATTGACAGAAGCGCCAAAACCACAAGATGTAGTAGTTTTGGGGCGAAAACACCACTAACTGCTGAGAAAATGCGAAAATCCCTACTTCGGCGAAGAAAAGTTTGTGCAAGTTGCGGGCTTGACAGGGAAGAGAGACGAAGACCACGAAAAGAAACAGGAAAGCGCGGGGGCGCCGCGCTTTCCTGTAACGTCAAATCGGGCTATGCTCAGACCAGATGGATTGCAAAACAGCTGCCCTTACC
>JAFTGD010000080.1 GCA_017458065.1 Oscillospiraceae bacterium | reverse complement strand
GAGGCCGCTCTGTTTGGCCCCCTTCTCCATGATCTCCCGGCTGAGCTTCATCTGTGTGAGAACGGAGATGACGCTCACCAGGACCGAAGCCAGTATGATAAGCAGGGCCGGGGCCACAAGGGCCGGGGCGTAATGAAAAATCTGCGCAATGTACAGCAGGGAGAGAACAGAGCTCAGACCGGTGGAAAAGACACTGCTCAGCAGCAGCTCGCACAGCTGGTTCACCGCGCCGTAGCGGCTTGAGAGCTCGCCGGAGGAATACTGCCGGAAGAAATTTGCCGGCATATTCATCAGGCGCATCATCATGGCCGCTTCCGTGGAGAGGGAGGTCTTCAACTCCACCCGGTTCATCATCAGTTCTCTGACCGCGCCGATGATCTGCGAGGAGATGATCACGGAAACCATAAAGACCGCCGTACCGAGCAGCAGGGAGAGATTCCTGCTCTCCAGAACAAAGCCGGTCAGAGCACGCGTGATGTTGGTCATCAGCAGGCCCAGCAGGATCGGCAGCAGGGTCAGCACGACAAGAAAGACATAGTCGCCCGTGTTCAGACAGTTTTTCAGGTACAGGATCAGATCCGGGATGCCCAGCTTCCGCAGCGGGAGCGGGCGGTAAAAGCAGATGGCTTCGGCGTCAAACTGTGCCGCCGTGCTTTTGCTGACCGCAGTCTTCACACCCGTGTCCGGGTCAACATAGCAGTATCCGCTGAAGGGCTTCGGCAGCATCGCCACTGCGGCGCCGTCTTCTTTCCGAAAGGCCAGCATCGGCCCGAGGGCGTCTCTGTACCAGCTTTCCCCCAGCGTGACGTTCCTGCGCATCAGGCCATGCGGACGCAGACAGTATTCCAGCTGGTCCTCCAGACTGCGCACACTGTCCGGCGTCTCGACCGGCTTAAAGTGGTAATATTTTAAAATGTCGTCAATGGCCGCCTTGGCTGCAATGCGCTCATCGTTCAAAACACCCGCGCGCTGTTTCCCCAGCACCACGGAGGCCATACGGAAAATGGAGTCTTCGAAGATCTCCTGATCCGACAGCTTCCTCTGCCGGATCTGTTCATCAAACCAGCCCATTCTCCACCTCCTCAGTCGCTGGTGATCAGCTCGGTGTAATAGCCGCCTTTGGCCATCAGCTGTTCATGGGTCCCACGCTCGACCGCAAGGCCGTGATCCAGAACAATAATCTCGTCACAGTCCCGGATCGTGGAGAGGCGGTGCGCGATCACGATACAGGTGATGCCCCGGTCCTTGACCGCTTTGACCAGCTCGTATTCGGTCTTGGCGTCCAGGGCGGAGGTGGCTTCATCCATGATGATAATGGAGGGATCCTGCGCCAGGACGCGGGCGATCTCCAGCCGCTGCCGCTGCCCGCCGGAGAGGTCCTTGCCGCCCTCGGTGAGTTTAGCCTCAAAGCCGCCCTCGCGCGCCATGATGTCGTCATAGATCTGCGCGTCCCGCGCAGCCAGAATCATCTCAAAGTCTTCAATGGATTCATCCCACATTTTGATGTTGTTGGCGATCGTGTCCTCAAAAAGCGTGATGTCCTGATCGACAACGGCCACCGAGCCTGTGAAAACGCTTCGGTCGATCGCTGAGATGGGCTTCCCGTCGAAGAGGATCTCTCCGCTCCAGGGCTGATAGAGCCCGGAAATCAGCTTGGAAAGGGTGGATTTTCCGCAGCCGGAGCTGCCGACAAAGGCGACGCGGCTGCCGGGCTTCATGCTCATGGAGAAGTCCCGGATCAGGGGCTCGGCCAGACGGGAATAACCGAAGCAGATGTTTTTCAGCTCCACGCTGCCGGAAAGCTTGGAATAGTCCTGCTCCTCCGAGAGAGGGCTGTCGGTCACATGAGGATCATCCGGATACTGCATCACATCCTCTACGCGCTCCATATCGGTGCGCATCTCCTGGATGGTCTGCCCGGCTGAGATAATGGTCATGGCCGGGGACATAAACGCACCGAGAAAACCCTGAAAGCTCATGATCATACCCAGCGTAAACTCCCCCTGCATGGAAAGCCAGACACCGATGATGAGCACCGAGGCGTCGGCGATGGCGGAGAGCAGGGGAGGGATGAGACCGAGATACTGATTCAGCTTCGCAAATTTGACGGTCTGCGCATTGACGGAGGCCTGATACCCGGCCCACTTCTGAAAATACCCGTTCTCAGCGCCGCTTGCCTTGATGGTCTCCACCATCTGGATGCCGGAGACCGTTGCGGCGGCGAGCTTGCCGGCATCACGCATCTGTACGCGGGTGATGTTCACCCGCTTCGCCGAGATCAACCGGGAGACCAGCAGGTTCAGAACGATCGTCACGATGCCGACCATGGTCAGGATCACACTGTAGCGGAGCATGACAACCAGATAAAAAACCATCATGACCGTGTTGAGGGCCAGCGGCGTCAGTGTGTTTACCAGTGTGGAGGCAATGGAGGCGTTGGTGCCCTGCCGCTGCATGAGATCCCCCGCCATGCGCTGTGAGAAGAACTCCATCGGCATCCGCAGCAGCTTCCACATGTATTCGCTGCTGCCGACAATTGCCATCTTTCCGTTGATCTTCAGCGCATACACCGCCTGAATCCAGGAGACAGTGACCTGCGCCAGCCCCATCAGGGCCATCAGCCCCAGAAAGGGCATCAGGAGCTCCCGGTTTTCTCCCGTGAGGAGTCTGTCCATGAAAAACCTGGAAAAGACCGGATTGACAATGCCGAAAAGATAGCCGATTACGGTGGAGAGCAGCACAAAGGCAACTGCCGCCCCCGCGCCTTTCAGGCGGGAACGAGCAAAAGTCAGGGTGCTTTTCTTTTTGCCGCCGGGCTGAAAATCCGGCCCCGGAATGATCTGAAGACAAACACCCGTAAAAGCGGAGTCAAATTCCTCCAGCGAGACTTTGACTTCGCCCCGTGCGGGATCGTTCAGATAGGCGTAGTTGCCCCGGAAGCCGTCCAGAACCACAAAATGGTTGAAGTTCCAGTGAATAATGCAGGGGAAGACCATCTCCTCCCGCAGCGCAGCGGGTTCGCAGCGGTAACCCTGCGCCTCAAAGCCATAGCTTCTCGCGGCGACCAGCACATTCTTCGCGTTTGAGCCGTCGCGGCTCACGCCGCAATCCAGCCGGACCTGCTCCAGAGGGACCCATTTGTTGTAGTAGGCCATCACCATGGCCAGAGATGCGGCGCCGCATTCCAGCGCCTCCATCTGCATCACCACCGGGACCCGAACACGGCCCTTCGTTCCCGGCTGGCGGATCTTGCGTTTGCTCATAAGTGCCTCAGTTGAACAGCAGCCGCAGGACCTGAGTCTGCCGGAGGACAACCCTGGCCGGATAGCTGCCGTCAGCCAGCGAGGTCTCCCCGGTCGCAAACATGGCCCCGCTCGCGGCGGTCCCGATCCCGCTGATGGTGCTCTCGGTTTCGCCGACCTTGACAACCATGCCGGTCTGCACGCTCTGCGCAATTTGCTCGTCGTCGAAGAGGATCCGCAGTTCTCCGTTTTCCACCTGTGCGGTGCCCGTGACAAAGCTGTCAATGGAGGCGGTTGCGCTCCAGACCAGCATCCCGACAAGCAGCAGGATCACTGCCGCCAGCACCATCCACACCGTCGGACTCGTGACACGCAGATACTCTCCCAATTCCTCCGGGGACGAGATCCGTTTCAGGCTTTTTTCTCTGAAAATCGGTTCGGCCATGACTTACTCGATCGTCAGAATGTCAACAAAACCGGTCACTTCAAAAATCTCCATGACGGTTTCGCTGACATGGGTCACCTTCATGCCGCCCTGCTTCATCATCAGCTTCTGAGCGGAGAGCAGAACGCGCAGACCTGCGGAGGAGATGTATTCCAGGCCGCTGAGGTCCATGACCAGTTCCGCAATGCCGGTGAGGCTTTCGTGCAGGCTTTTCTCCAGTTCCGGAGAGGTCGTCGTATCCAGACGGCCGCTCAGCGATACGGTCAGTTTTGCATCTTCCCGGGTT
>JAFTGD010000019.1 GCA_017458065.1 Oscillospiraceae bacterium | reverse complement strand
TTCTCCAAAGTTGTTCCAAGATGATTATCCATGCTGACGAAATCGCTGTCAACCAATCGGGAGCACCTCCGTTCTTTTCAAACATTATTCTACACGGGAATTGTGAAGAATTCAAGATGAAAATAGATTTAGACAGATTTTACAATAGGCAGCGAAGCTGTGTTATGAAAAAGAAAGCTGGGGAGAGCTATAGCTTCCAAATTAGAAATAATAATTGACATAAATCAAATTATGGTAAATTATTGTGCTCGGCTTTATGTCAGATACCTCCATCGCTGGTCGTAATGCTAAAGAGGAGCTTTGGCTTAAATACAAGTTTTCTGAGTAAATGTGGTAATGAAAGATTTTATAATAGGGTAGGCATAAGAGATCTGTGATCCGAATCCTTCTCGAAGAAACAATTGTTTCACTTGCAACCTTGAGATACTCTTTTCCATCATTTCTCTTTGCATAGTATCTTGCACCTATATCTTGTACTGCAAACAAGAAAACAGATCAATATTTCTATATCTTGTGATTTGACGCTTGACAACGACATCGTTAGTATGTATCCTGTGTAAAACAAACGAGTTATGAATGTGGAGGTAATAGTAATGTTTTTTTATGATCAAATGTTTAATCCGGCTACGGTTAACCCGGAATATTATCGTATGGTTCAGGCTCAAATTGCACAGCATGAGTGGGAACAGAATAGAGAAATATTGAACGCGATGAAAGCGGTCCATGATTTATGCAGTTCAGTCAAGAAATTAGACATGGATCATCAACAGCAAGCATTCCTGGCTTGCTTGCAACAAATGGCGATTGAAATGAACTGGCAAAGAGGTAATGTATGAAGAAGCTAATGCGTTGTGGGAAACCTACTCTTCTTTTGCCAACACTGCTGGTGGGTGCATTATCCTTGGCGTAAAAGAGCGGGATGACAGATTGTGGTATACGACCGGATTAAAGGATGCTGAGAAACAGAAGGGATTTACACAATGCTTTGTGAAGAACAGTTTTACTCGATTTACGGCAGGGAGGCGGAAGGGATCGCCTTTTCGCCCTATCGCATCTGCCCGATCGGCGCCCACAGCGACCATAACCTGGGCAAGATCACAGGTCTTGCCATCGACAAGGGAATCCACATTGCCTTCCGGCCAAAACAGAACGGCGTGGTCGAGATGTCCAGCCTGCAGTTTCCAAAGCGGGCCCAGTGGCATATCCGTGAGATCGGCGGCAAGACCGGGGACTGGGCGGACTATCTCCGGGGCGCGACCTGGGCGCTGTCCAAGGAACATGCGCTGACGGTAGGACTCTGCGGCGTCATCGAAGGGAGCCTTCCGATCGGCGGGCTGTCCTCTTCCGCCGCGGTCATCCTGGCGTTCCTCGACGCGCTCTCCCGGGTAAACGGGATCCGGCTTGAGGCGCAGGAGCTCATCGACATCGCATTTGACGCCGAGAAGAATTATGTCGGGGTCAACGTCGGTACCCTGGACCAGAGCTGCGAGGTGCTCTCGCGGGCGCATCACCTGCTGTATCTGGACTGCTGCGACAACCGCTACGAGCTGATACCGGAGAATCCCGCTATGCCGCCGTATCAGATCGCCATCTTCTTCAGCGGCCTGGAGCACAGCCTGGCCGGGAGCAAGTACAACATGCGCGTGGATGAACTCCGTGCCGGCGTGTATGCGCTGCAGGCGTTATCGGGGGCCGATTACGGGAAGTTCCATGAGGCCAATGCGCGAGACGTGGCGTTTTCGGTGTATCAGGAGTATAAAGACAGGCTGCCCGCACCGTGGATGAGAAGATGCGAGCATTGGTATACCGAGTTTCGGCGTGTGGAGGCCGGCGCCGAGGCGTGGAGACGGGGAGACCTGGAGGAGTACGGCAGACTGAGCTTTGAGTCCGGCTGGAGCTCGATCCACAACTGGGAATCCGGGGCTCCGGAACAGATCCGGCTCTATGAGATCATGAGGGGAACAAGCGGGATCTACGGCGGGCGCTTCAGCGGGGCAGGGTTCAAGGGCTGCTGCATGGCCCTGATCCGGCCGGAAAAGGCGGGAGAGATCGCCGAAGAGGTGGAGCGAAAGTATCTCACAGCTTTCCCGGAGATGAGGGGAAAATACAGTTTCCATCTCTGCGAGAGCGCGGACGGGGTGATGAGCGTATGAAGTGCCTGATCCTTGCAGTGGGATATGCCACACGGCTGTACCCGCTGACCGAGAATTTCCCCAAGCCGCTCCTGAAGGTGCGGGAGAAGACCATCCTCGACTGGCTGCTGGAAGACATTGCCGCAGCCGGGACGGTGGATCAGTATATTGTGATCACCAACCATCGGTTTTACGGACACTTTCAGATCTGGGCGGACGGCCATAGCCTGCCGATCAAGGTTCTGGACGACGGCACGGAGAGCAACGAGACGCGACTCGGCGCCGTGAGGGATATCCAGTTTGCCGTCGATGAACTGAGCCTCCGGGACGATCTGCTTGTCATCGCGGGGGACAATCTGCTCGATTTTTCGCTCCGGCCGTTTATCGCGTATTTTCGGGAGAAGCAGACCACCTGCATCATGCGGTATTGGGAGGAGAGCGAGGCAAAGCTTCGCAAAACCGGCGTGGCGGTCGTCGATGAAAACGACCGCATCGTTGAGATGGAAGAGAAGCCCGCAGAGCCGAAGTCGCACTGGTGCACGCCGCCGTTTTATCTTTACCGCGCTTCGGATGTCGGCCTGGTAAAGAAGGGAATCGAGTGCGGCTGCGGTGTGGACGCGCCGGGCAGCTTTATCGCGTGGCTGAGCGCGCAGACCCCGGTTCACGCGTTCCTCATGCCGGGGAAACGCTATGACATCGGGAATCTCGAGAGCTATAAGCTGGTACAGGGCACGTACCGGGGCATCGAAAACTGAAGTTCAGAGAATAAAAAGACGAGCGGTCATCCGGACGGAAGATCGCTCGTTCTTACTTGGCGTGGCCGGTTGGGCCTGCGGCTTCTCGGGCGCTGTCAGCAGGCTTCGATTTCTTTGATGTTATATTCGTTGCCGGTAATGAGGAAGGTGTTGCCGCTGCCGCAGTGGGGGCAGATCTTGCCCTGCGGGATCGTGGGATAGGTTTTGGCGCAGTCCTGACAGTAGGTGACGGCCTGAATCGGCTCGATCTTCAGCTCGGTTTCCTGGAAGAGCTCGGTCTTCTTCCGGGCATAGAGCCAGAAGTCCGAGAGATAATCGGGGATGATGCCGCTGACCTCGCCCACCTCCAGCGTGATGGACGCGACCTTCTTCAGGTCGTTCTCGGCGGCCAGCTTCTCGACGGTATCGATGACATAATAGATGGTTCCAAGTTCGTGCATGATAAAACGCTTCTCCCGATCAGTTGTGTTTTGGGCCGGGGAACACTGCGGGCGGAGTTCGCTCCGGCTTCGGTTATGTATCATAGCATACGTTTGACTTTTTGTCACGCATTACGGCCGGTTTATCGACAGAATTACAGCATTTTCGACACTGTTTCAAAAACGTAAAAAAACTTTTGCGTATTTGACAAAAGTATGTTATTCTTGATGCGCAAAAAAAGCTGCATGCCGATGGGGGGATTGTTGGTTTGGCAACCGGAACAAAAGAAGCGCTGGCGGCTGCGCTCCGCCAGATGATGACCGTGAAGCCGATCGATAAGGTCACGGTGAAGGACATTGTGGAGATCTGCGGTGTCAACAGACAGACGTTCTACTACCATTTTGACGATGTGGATGATCTTCTGGAATGGGTGTTTGAACAGGATTCGGACCGCGTGTTCCCGCGGGAGGTGGTCTACAACCACTGGATGGAAGATATGATGGGCTATCTTGACTATCTGATATCCAACAGCGCGTTCACGCTGAATGTGTATAACTCCAACAGCAGGCTCTACATGCTGCGCTATCTGAAGGCGCGGATGGAGGCCTGTATCCGGAGCTTTGCCGAGATCGCCTCAGAGGGGAAGAACATCGACCGGCAGGACTTCGAGTTTGTGGTGGAGTTCTATGCCAACTGCGCCATCGGCTTCATCTCGCAGTGGATGGACATGGGGATGCAGCTGCCCAAGGAGATTACAAGAGAGCGGATCCTGCGGGTGATGGATCAGAGCGTGGAGAACATGTTGGCGCGCTTTACCGTGCCCCGTTACAGACCAAGCTTTTAAACCTGCAATCGAATAGGACAGCAAAACTCCTCCGCCGACGGCGGAGGAGTTTTGCTGTCACCTTCTTATGACTGTAGACGGCGCTTTGCCTCGGAGAGCATCAGCTTGATGCGGTTGAGCTGGTTGACCTCGCTGGCGCCGGGGTCGTAGTCGACGGCGGCGATGTTGGCCATGGGATAGCTGTGCCGCAGCGCCTTGATGACGCCCTTGCCGACCACGTGGTTCGGCAGACAGGCAAAGGGCTGGATACAGACGATGTTGTCCACGCCCTCGGTGAGCAGTTCCGCCATCTCGCCGGTGAGGAACCAGCCTTCACCGTACTGGTTGCCGAGGGAGAGGAAGGGCTTTGCGAGCTCGGCGATCTGCTCGATGGGCATGGGCGGCTTGAAGCGCCGGCTCTCTTCCAGCGCGCGCAGCGCGGGAGCGCGGAGCGTGCGGATGGCGCGGACGCCGAGCCAGGCTGTGGCGGAGGAGGTCCAGGGCTTGCCGAGGAACTTGTGCTTATAGTCGTTGTTGTAGATGCAGTAGTTGAGAAAGTCCATCAGATCCGGCACGACCGCCTCGGCGCCCTCCTGCTCCAGCAGATCCACCAGATGGTTGTTGGCCAGGGGCATATACTTGACGAGGATCTCGCCCACGACGCCGACCCTGGGCTTGCGGAGCGTCTCGTCAATGGGGAGCGCATCAAAGTGCCGGACGATCTCACGGCAGAGTGCAGCATAGCTCTCGCGGCTCTTTCCGGTCAGGGAGGCGATGCAGCGGTCCCGCAGCTCTTCGTGGAGCGCGTTTGCGGAGCCCGCCGCGCACTCATAGGGGCGCACCCGGTAGAGGCAGCGCAGGAACAGATCGCCGTAGACGACGGCCTTTCCGGCAGAGAGGATCAGCTGCGGCGAGAGGCGGAAGCCCTCGTTCTTCTCCATGCCGTTGGCGTTGAGGGAGATGACAGGGATATGGGAGAGACTGGCCTTGTCCAGCGCGCGGCGGATGAAGCTGACGTAATTGCTGGCACGGCAGCAGCCTCCGGTCTGGGACATAATGATGGCCAGATGGTCGGTGTCGTAATCGCCGGAGAGCACGGCCTCCATGATCTGCCCCACCACCGTCATGGCGGGGAAGCAGGCGTCGTTGTTGACGTATTTGAGCCCGGTGTCGATGGCGGCGCGGTTGTCGTTGTCAAGCACCACCATGTTATAGCCGTGCTTGCGAAAAACCGGCTCCAGCAGGTCGAAGTGGATGGGGCTCATCTGCGGCGCGAGGATGGTGTAGCCCTCCTCCAGCATCTGCCCGGTGAACTCCGTCCGGTGATAGGCTGCTCCGCGGGGATGGGAGACGATGTGCTTCTCCTGGCGCATGTTCATGGCGGCGATGAGGCTGCGGATGCGGATCCGTGCGGCGCCAAGGTTGTTGACCTCGTCGATTTTCAGGACTGTATAGAGCTTGCCGCTGTTTTCGAGGATCTCGCTGACCTGGTCGGTAGTGACGGCGTCCAGCCCGCAGCCGAAGGAGTTGAGCTGGATGAGCTCCAGATCCTCATGCCGGGAGACAAATTCCGCCGCCGTGTACAGCCGCGAGTGATAGACCCACTGGTCGTTGACGCGGACCGGGCGCTCAGGGTCAAAGTCGATGGGGAGGCTGTCCTCCGTGAGCACCGTGAGACCGTAGCCTGCGATCATCTCGGGGATGCCGTGATTGATCTCCGGATCGATGTGGTAGGGCCGGCCTGCGAGGACGATGCCCCGCCCGCCGGCATCCTCCATCTCCTGCAGGACGCGGGCGCCCTCCCTGCGGATGTCCTCCTTGGCGCGCAGCTGCTCGGCCCAGGCCCGGTGCGCCGCCTCGCGGACGTCAGGCTCGGGGATCTGCCAGTGCTCGGCAAAGAAGGGGACAAGGCGGTCCGCCGCGGTCTTCTCGTCGGTCATGGCGATGAAGGGGCGCAGATATAGCACATTCTTATCCGAGACATCCTCAACGTTGTTCTTGAGATTCTCGGCATAGGAGACGACAATCGGGCAGTTGAAGTGGTTCTGGGCGTCGCGGGTCTCCTGGTGCTCGTAAAACACGCAGGGGTGGAAGATGGTGCGGATGCCTCGGTCGATAAGCCACTGGATATGCCCGTGAGAGAGCTTGGCAGGATAGCACTCCGACTCGGACGGAATCGAATCCATCCCGCGCTCATAGAGCTTGCGGGAGGAGAAGGGGGAGAGCTCCAGCCGGAAGCCCAGCTCCCGGAACAGGACGGCCCAGAAAGGATAGTCCTCATAGATCCCGAGCACCCGGGGGATCCCGACGGTGCCGCGGGGGGCCTCGTCCGGCTTCAGAGGCGCGTAGGCAAAGAGGCGCTTGCGCTTGTAGTCCACCAGATTAGGAGCCTTTTTCTGTACCGCCTCGTCGCCGAGACCGCGCTCGCAGCGGTTGCCGGTGATGTGCTTCCGCCCGCCGGGGAAGGTGTTGACGGTCAGAAGGCAGTTGTTCTGGCACCGCCCGCAATGGCGCGTCTCGCTGGTATAGCTGAGATTCAGCAGCTCTTCGCGGGAGAGGATGCTGCTCTCCTGCCCGGTATAGTGGGTGCGGGCGATCAGCGCGGCACCGAAAGCGCCCATGATACCGGAGATGTCCGGGCAGATGACATCCACCCCGGCGATCTCCTCAAACGCACGGAGGACGGCCTTGTTGTAGAAAGTACCGCCCTGCACGACGATGTGCGTGCCGAGCTCGGAGGGATCGGTGAGCTTGATGACCTTATAGAGGGCGTTCTTGATGACCGAATAGGCGAGACCTGCGGAGATGTCCTGCACGCAGGCGCCTTCCTTCTGGGCCTGCTTGACGTTCGAGTTCATAAAGACTGTGCAGCGGGTCCCCAGATCCACGGGATTTTCGGCAAAGAGCGCCTCTTTGGCAAAGCCCTCAGCGCTGTAGCCGAGCGAGTTTGCAAAATTCTCAAGGAACGAGCCGCAGCCGGAGCTGCAGGCCTCGTTGAGCAGCACGTTGTCCACCGAGCCGTGCCGGAGCCGGATACACTTCATATCCTGTCCCCCGATATCCAGCACGCAGTCGACCTGCGGATCGAAGAACGCCGCGGCCGTGCAGTGGGCGATGGTCTCGACCTCGCCCTCGTCAAGGTTGAAGGCGGTTTTCAGCAACTGCTCGCCATAGCCGGTGGAGCAGGAGCGGACGATGCGCGCATCCTCCGGCAGCACCGAGAAGAGCTCGCCCATGGCGCGGATGGCGGTGCGGACCGGGTCGCCCTTGTTATTGGAGTAGAAGGACCAGAGCAGTTCGCCCTCGCTTCCGATGAGGGCGAGCTTGGTGGTGGTGGAGCCTGCGTCGATGCCGAGGAAGCAGTCCTCATGGGCATTGCGGAGCTCGCCCTTCGGGACGACGGCAGCGCCGTGGCGGGCGCAGAAGGCGTCGTACATTTCCTGAGAGGAGAAGAGCGGCGGAAGCCGCTTCAGTTCAAACGCGGTCTGCACACCGGAGCGCAGCCGGTCTATGAGCGCGGTGATTTCCACCGGCGCGGCGTTCTCGGCCCCGGGGACAGTCCCCGCGCGCAGCTCAAGCGCGGCGCCCTGGGCGGCAAAGAGATGGGAATCCGGTGGGTCGATGACCTGCTCGTCCGTCAGCCGCAGGGTGCGGATAAAGGCCTTCTTCAGCTCCGGCAGAAAGTGCAGCGGCCCGCCGAGGAAAGCAACGTTGCCGCGGATGGGTCTGCCGCAGGCGAGACCCGAAATCGTCTGGTTCACCACCGCCTGAAAGATCGAGGCGGAGAGATCCGACGTGGCGGCGCCTTCGTTGATGAGGGGCTGGATATCCGACTTGGCGAACACGCCGCAGCGGGCGGCAATGGGATAGATCTGCGTTGCCTGTTCGGCGGCGAGGTTGAGCCCCTCCGCGTCCGTCTGGAGCAGGGAAGCCATCTGATCGATAAAGGATCCGGTGCCGCCGGCGCAGACGCCGTTCATGCGCTCTTCGGGGGAACCGGAGAAGTAAATGATTTTCGCGTCCTCACCGCCAAGCTCGATGGCGACATCGGTCTGCGGAAAGCGGGCCCGAAGCGCAGTTGCCACGGCGACGACCTCCTGCACAAAGGGAATCTGCATAGCCTGGGAGAGCCCCAGCGCGCCGGAACCGGTGATCCCCGGGAGCAGCAGGCAGTCGCCGACCTCCGCCCAGGCGTCCGAGAGCAGATCCGCGAGGGTCTCCCGGGTGTGGGCGCAGTGCCGCCTGTAATCCTCAAACACGCGCGCTCCCTGCTCATCAAGGAGCACGAGCTTGACGGTGGTGGATCCGATATCAATTCCGGCATGGAAAGTCTGCATGATGATCTCCTGTGGGGAAACGCGGAATTCGTCGGGAACGGCAGGATAACAAGAAAAGCTGAGCATATCGAGATACACCAAGCACATCCTGGCAGAAGAGCGAAGCGGTCCGAAAAGCAGCGGGGCCTGCCCGACGATGGCTAATATGAATGATTATAAGAGATTATAGGTCATTTTCACCCTGAAATGTGAAAATACTATGAACTTCAAATTTTTTAACAAAATCTTTGCGGAGGCAGCGCTTGACGATCAGAAGCTGCGGACCGGGAATCCGGGTCCCGGAAGAGAACGCGAAAGCGGCGGTGCCGACCCGCAGAGGGGGCACCGCCGCACAGCAGCAAAGGGAAAATAGGTCAGTTCCCGACGATGAGGAGCTCCTGCTTGGGGGCGAGGGTGATGACCTCGCTGCCCTCGGGGCGGAGCACCATGACATCCTCGATGCGCACGCCGAATTTCCCGGGGAGATAGATGCCGGGTTCCGCGCTGCAGACGCAGTTTTCCGGCATGATGGCCTCGCCGCGGGGATTGGCAAAGGGCGCTTCATGGATGTCGAGGCCGAGGCTGTGGCCGAAGCCGTGGCCGAAGTACTCGCCAAAGCCTGCCTCCGTGATCACCTTGCGGGCGGCGGCGTCGATCTCCTTGCCGGGGATGCCGGAGCGGCCGGCCGCGATACCGGCAAGCTGCGCCTCCAGCACGGTGGCGTAGACCTGCTTCATCTCATCCGTCGCGCTGCACACGGCGACGGTGCGGGTCATGTCGCTGCAGTAGCCGTCCTTCAGACTGCCGAAGTCCATGGTCAGAAAGTCGCCCGGCTGCAGGACTGTGTCGCCGGGGACGCCGTGGGGCAGACTGGTGTTTTTGCCGGTGACGACGATGGGGTCAAATGAGTTGCCCTCGCTGCCGTGTTTCAGCATGCGGTAGACGAGCTCGGCCGCGACCTCCTTCTCGGTCATGCCGGGGCGGATGATCTGCAGTGTCTCCTCCAGCGCCTTCTCGCTGATGCGCTGGGCGGTGATCATGCTGCGCAGCTCCTCCTCGTCCTTGGAGGCGCGCAGCTCTGCCATCAGGTCGCCGGCGGGCTGCAGCGTGAAGCCGAGCAGTTTCTCCAGCGCCATGTAATCCGCGTGGCAGAGCTTCTTATCCTCTGCGGCGAGGGCGGTGATGCCGGCCTCTGCGAGGACGGTCTTCAGCAGGCGGATCTTCGGCTTCCGGTTGTCATACATCAGGATCTGCGCCACGCCGCCGGCGGCTTTTTCCGCCGCTTCGATGTAGCGGGAGTCGGTGATCAGCCAGGCCTTCTCCCGGGAGACCAGCACGTAGCCGTCCGTAAAGGGGAAGCCCGCCGCATAGCGCTGGTTCTTCTCATCGCTCAGCAGGATGGCGTCCAGATCGTGTTCGATCAGTTTTTTCTGAATTTGCAGAATGTGGTTCATATTCCGATTTCCTCCAAAGTTGGCCGCGGGAAGCTCACGATAAAGACGGAGCCCTGCGGCTTGTTATTTCCAACGCGGATGCTGCCGCCGTGGGCAATCACCGCGTCATGAACAATGCTGAGACCCAGTCCGCTGCCGCCGCTTGCGCGGGAGCGGGCCTTGTCCACCCGATAGAAGCGGGTGAAGATATTGAGCCGGTCCTCCTCCGGGATCCCGATGCCGGTGTCCTCCACGGTGAGGGTGACGGTATCGGCGTCCTGGCTGAGTCGGATCATGACCGTGCCGTCCGGGACGTTATACTTGATGGCGTTCTCCGCGAGGTTGAAGATCACATGGGCCATGTCGTCGGCGCTGCCCATGATGACGCAGCCGTCGTCCAGGGCCGAGTCCAGACGGACGTTCCGGTCGCGGGCCAGAGGCGTGAGGGCGGAGAGCGCATCCAGCGTCACCTGCTTGAGATCCACCGGCTCCGGGACCACTTTGACCCCGTCGTCCAGACGGGAGAGGTCGAGAAGCTTCTCGGTGGTGCGCTGGAGACGGCCGGCCTCGGTACGGATGTCGGCGACAAACTCCCTCATGGTGTCGGCGTCCATCTGCTCGGCCTGGAGAATGCTGTCGGAGAGCAGGCGGATGGAGGCGAGAGGCGTCTTCAGCTCGTGCGAGGCGTCCGAGACAAAGCGCCTTCGTTGGCTCTCGTTCAGCTCCAGCTGCTCCGTCAGGGCGTTGAACTCGCGCCCCAGCTCACTGAGCTCGTCATTGCCGGAGACCACATGCCGATGGGTGTAATCGCCGCCGGCGACGATGTTCATGCTGCGGGTGAGCGCGTAGAGCCGCCTCAGGATCAGCCAGGAGAACAAAAGCGCCAGCAGAATGGCGAAGATGCCGATCACCAGCGAAAGAATCACGATGCGCTGCTGGATCGAGAGGATGATCCCGGCGCGCTCGGTGTCGCTTTCATAGAGGGCGACCGCGCCGATGAGCGCGTTCTGCGTCCCGATGGGGACGCTGACGCTGCTGGAGAAGGAGGCGTTTGCAAATACCGAGCGGAACACGCTGCGCCCCTCCAGCGCGGTGCGCAGATCGTCCAGCTCCGGAGCGTCATGCCCGTCGTCAAAGACCACGTTTCCGGTCTCGCCGATCACGACGATCCTATCGAAGCTGCTGATTTCCAGAAAGCGGAACACGTCCGAGACGCCGTCCGGCGTCAGCCGCTCCAGACTGCCCAGCGCGGACGAGACGACAGCGGCCTGACCGGAGAGGGAGCTGCGCTTTTCCTGGAACACGGCGTCGCGGGAAGAAGTGATGGGATAGGTGTTCAGCAGCAGAAGCAGCACCAGCAGAATCGCCAGAATGAACAGAATAAACTTGAATCGGATGGAATGCGTCATGGCGTCATGTCTCAGCCAGCGTCAGACGGGCTGAAGTAGTAGCCGACGCCCCACTTGGTCAGAAGCATCTCCGGGACGGCCGGGTTTCGCTCCAGCTTCTCGCGCAGGCGGCGGATATGGACGTCGACGGTCCTCGTATCGCCGATATAGTCATAGCCCCAGACCAGATCCAGCAGGCTTTCCCGGCTGTAGACCTTGCCGGGGTTGCGCATGAGGAACAGCATCAGGTCGAACTCCTTCATCGTGAGCACGACTTCTTCCCGGCCCTTGAAGGCGCTGCGCCTGGCCACATCCAGCGTAATATGCCCGCTCGAAAGACGCTCGCTCTGCGGATCTTCCGCGGCGGAGGCGCTGATGCTGGAGCGGCGGAGCAGTGCGCGGATCCGGGCCTTCAGCTCCAGAATGTCAAAGGGCTTGGTGATGTAGTCGTCGGCGCCGGACTCGAAGCCGATGAGCAGGTCGCTGCGCTCACTGCGGGCGGTCAGCATGATGACCGGCACGGAGGAGAAGCCGCGGATTTCCTGACAGGCCTGAAGCCCGTCCTTTTCCGGCATCATGAGATCAAGAATGATGAGGTTGTAGTCGGTCTTGCGGGCCATGTCCACGGCGGTCTGGCCGTCATAGCAGCAGTCGACCTCGTAGCCCTCGTTCTCGAGGTTGAACTTGATGCCCTTGACCAGGGGGCGCTCGTCGTCAACTACCAGGATCTTCATCGGTCCCTCCTTTTACAAAGACATAGTCACGGACGGCGGAGAGCGTCTTCTCCCCGATGCCGGGCACCTCCGCCAGCTCATCCACGGAGCGGAACGCCCCGTGCTCCTCCCGCCGGGCGACGATGGCCTCGCTCAGCGAGGGGCCGATCCCGGGCAGAAGCTGCAGCTCCTCCGGGGAGGCGAGATTGAGATCCAGCCGCAGATCTTCCTCGGCGGTGCGATGCTCCGGATGGACGGTGACGCCGGCCGGCGCGAAGGTAAGCGTGCGGACAAAGAGGAAGAGAAGAAAGGCGGCGGTGGCCGAAAGCCCGAGCAGCAGGGCGGTTCGTTTTTTCATAGGCAGCGGCTCCAAAAAAACGTTGCAATTCCAGCGGCTAAACTTTATAATAATAACTTAGCCTGAACAGTCTAAGCCGGAAGAGAACGCGCCGCTTCCTGCTTACTATATCACATTCCAAGGATAAACGGGAGTCCAAAATGAAAAAAATTAAGCTGCTGCCCCTGCTTCTGCTCTGCTGCATCGCGCTGTCGATGCTGGCTCCGTCTGCTTTTGCGTCTCCTGCGCCGGAGCTGAACGGCAAGAACGTTGTTCTCGCCGATCTGAACACCGGCAGGGTGATCTATTCGAAAGACGCCGATACCGTCGTGACGCCGGCGAGTCTGACCAAGATCATGACGGTGCTGCTGGCGGTGGAGTCCGTGGAGCGCGGGGAGCACAGCCTGGAAGAGGCGGTCATCGCGGGCGAAGACTGCCGCGCGGGCCTGGACGAGGAGAGCAGCAGCGCCGAGATCGTCCCGGGCGAGCAGCTGACCTTCCGCGACCTGCTGTACTGCTCGATGATCCAGTCCGCCAGCGACGCCTGCAATGTTTTGGCCTCGCTGATCGGCGGCAGTATTGACAACTTCGTCGCCATGATGAACGACCGGGCGAAGGAGCTCGGCTGTGAGGTCACCCATTTTGACGACCCGAACGGCCTCTCCAACAACAACCAGACCACGGCTTACGAGATGTTCCTCATCACCCAGGAGGCCATCTCCCATGACTACTTCATGGTCGTCTGCAACATCGCCGACGTCAACATCCCGGCCACCAACTTGCATGACGAGCGCGAGTACCACAACTCCAACGCCCTCATCAGCAGCCAGTCGGTCTACGGCGGCAACCGCTACCTCTACACCGGCGCGGCCGGCGTCAAGACGGGCTATACCCGGGCGGCGGGCTACTGCCTGATCTCCACGGCCGAGCGTGAGGGCCTGCACTTCCTCGCCGTGGTCATGGGCTGCGACGGCTGGCTGAACGCGCACATCGAGGACTATCTGAACTTTGAAGACACCATCAAGCTCTATAACTGGGGCTTCTCGGACTTCTCCTACCGCAACGTGATCGACACCTCCACACCGGTCTATGAGCTGGATGTGGAGCTGGCCCAGGACCACGCCAAGGCGGTCCTGTATCCGCAGCAGAGGCTGAGGCTGCTGCTGCCGCGCGATACCACGGACGAGGACGTGAGTCTGGACTTCCGCATCTACAACACCGAGCTCACCGCACCGGTCAAGGCCGGGGAGATCCTTGGCGAGGCGGTTGTGAGCGTGAACGGCGAAGTCTACGGCACCGTGAACCTGATCACCCGCGAGGAAGTCGACCTGGCGCGCTCCGAGTACATGAAGCGGCAGCTGAAGGACTTCTTCTCCAACCGCTGGGTCATCGGCGTGACGGTGGTGGTGCTGGTGATCGCGGCGCTCTACATCACGCTGCAGATCCGCTACCGCAAGGCGAGGGAGAAGTACCTCGAGGAGCGCCGCCAGGCGGAAATCCGCCGAAGAAAGCGCCAGAAGGAGTTTGAGGAGAAGCGGCGCGAGGGCTGGGACTTGTAAAGCATGACAGTGCGTGATACAATCTCTATTTACAAAATCATGATGCCTCGGGAGAGACATCGTATCATTGGAGGCAAAACAGCAACATGACAAAGATTGACATTTTTTCGGGATTTCTCGGAGCCGGAAAGACCACACTGATCCGCAAGCTGATCCAGGAAGCCTATCAGGGTGAAAAGCTCGTCCTGATCGAGAATGAGTTCGGCGACATCGCCATCGACGGCGGCTTCCTGCAGGACGCGGGCGTGGAGATCACGGAGATGAACTCCGGCTGCATCTGCTGCACTCTGGTGGGCGACTTTACCAAGGCGCTCAAAAAGGTGATCGCGGACTATGCGCCGGACCGGATCCTGATTGAGCCCTCGGGCGTCGGCAAACTATCCGACGTGGCCGCGGCCGTGGAGCGCGTTGAGGACGCGAAGATCGGCTCGAAGGTGACGGTCGTCGATGCCGGCAAGGCGAAGATGTACGCGAGGAACTTCGGCGAGTTCTTTAACGACCAGGTCGCAAGCGCAGACCTCATCGTCATGAGCCGCACCGACACCGCCGGGGAGAAGAAGGTTCTGGAGGCGACGGAGCTGCTGAAGGGCATGAACGCCGAAGCGGGGCTCATCACCACCCCGTGGGCCGAGCTGGACGGGAAGCAGATCCTGACCGCCATGGAGGAAAACGGCCTGCGCGCCGAGATGGAAGCGCTCAAGCACGAGCATGAGCATCACCACCATCATTACGACCATGACGAGGAGTGCGACGACCCCGAGTGCGAGTGCCACCATCACCACGACGATGACGACGATGAGGACGAGCACGAGCATCATCACCACCATCACCACCATCATGACGATGACGAGGAGTGCGACGACCCCGAGTGCGAGTGCCACCATCACCACGACGATGACGACGATGAGGACGAGCACGAGCATCACCACCATCACCATCATCATGACGATGACGAGGAGTGCGACGACCCAGAGTGCGAGTGCCACCATCACCACGACGATGATGACGATGAGGACGAGCACGGACACCATCATCACCATCACCATCACCACGCCGACGAGATCTTCGGCAGCTGGGGCATGGAGACGCCGCGCAAGTTCACCGAAGAAGAGCTGCGCAGCAAGCTGGGCCAGCTGCAGGATGAGGAGAAGTACGGCGCGGTCCTGCGCGCCAAGGGCATCGTCAATGCCAGCGACGGCGAGTGGATCTACTTTGACTATGTACCGGGCGAGACGGACATTCGCCGCGGCGCACCCGCGGTCACCGGCCGCTTCTGCGTGATCGGTGCGAAGATCAAGGAAGACGCCCTGAAGGAGCTGTTCAGCATTGCGTAAGAGACAGGATATGCCGGTCTACCTGTTCACAGGCTTTCTGGAAGCAGGGAAGACCAGATTCATCCAGGAGACCCTGGAGGACAGACGTTTCTGCAACGGGGAGAAGACCCTCCTGCTGCTCTGCGAAGAGGGCGAGGAGGAATACGCTCCGGACGAGTTTGCGTCCAAAACCGTAAAAATCCGTACGCTGGAGGACCAGTCGGAGCTGACGGCGGAGAACCTGCAGAAGCTTGCCGACGAGACGGACGCGGAGCGCGTCGTCATCGAGTACAACGGCATGTGGCTGCTGGACGTCCTGTACACCGCCCTTCCCGAGGGCTGGATGGTGTATCAGGAGTTCCTCTTCGCCGATGCCAACACCATCCTCCGCTATAACGAGAACATGCGCCAGCTGGTCTATGACAAGCTGAAGAGCTGCGAGCTGGTGGTCTTTAACCGCTTCCGGCCCGAGATGGACAAGATGGAGTACCACAAGCTGGTGCGCGCCGCCTCCCGCCGAGCGGATATCGCCTACGAGTACCCCGACGGCAAGGTGGAGTACGACGACATCGTCGACCCGCTGCCCTTTGACCTGGACGCGCCGATTGTCGAGATCGGGGACGACGACTATGCCACCTGGTATCGGGACATGTCGGAAGAGCCCAAAAAGTACGAGGGGAAGACGGTCCGCTTCAAGTGCCGCGCGCTGGTGCGGCAGAAGCTGCCGTCCGAGACCTTTGTGGCGGGCCGCCATGTGATGACCTGCTGCGTGGAGGATATCCAGTTTGCGGGTCTGGTGTGCCAGTGGAAGGACGCCAGAAGCGTCAAGGACGACAGCTGGATGATCCTGACCGCGAAGGTGAACTTCAAATTCAACCGCGCCTACGGCAAGCGCGGCCCGGTCCTGACCTATCTCTCCTCCGAACCCTGCGAAGCGCCGGAACAGCCGGTTGCGACATTCTATTGAGATGAAGTACCGCTGCCTCGTGTTTGACCACGACGACACAACGGTAAACAGCACCGCCACCATCCATCATCCCTGCTTCGAGCGCTTCCTGGAGGCGTATTACCCGGGCAGGCACTGCGGCCTGGAGGAATATTTCATCAAGAATTTTTCTCCGGGCTTCATCCCAATGTGCAGAGATGAGTATGGGATGGACGATGAGATGATCGAGTTTGAAGGCCGGTTCTGGAGAGAGTATGTCCGCGGCCGGATCCCGGAGGCCTATGCCGGGATCCGCGAGATCATGGAGCAGCAGAAACGACAGGGGGGACTCACCGCGGTGATCTCGCACTCCTTCCGGGACAACATCCTGCGGGACTATGAGGCAAACGGCCTCCCGGCCCCGGATCTCGCCTTCGGCTGGGAGATGCCGCCGGAAAAGCGCAAGCCCGCGCTCTGGCCGCTGCAGGAGGTCCTGAGGACCTATGACCTGCGCCCGGAGGAAGTGCTGATGATCGATGATCTGAAGCCGGGCTACGACATGGCCAGAGGCTGCGGCGTTCCCTTTGCCGCGGCCGGCTGGGCCAACGACATCCCGGAAATCGAGACCTTCATGCGGCAGAACTGCGACCTGTACTTCAAGCGGGTCGGGGATCTGGCGGAATACCTTTTCGGAACAACGGAGAAGGGAGAAGCATGACCATGGCGCCTGTGCTCTATATCGTGATTCCCTGCTACAACGAGCAGGAGGTTCTGCCCGTGACGGCGCCCCTGTTCCTCGGGAAACTGAACAGCCTGTCTGAAGCCGGCAAGATCAGCCCGGACAGCCGCGTTCTCTTTGTCAACGACGGCAGCCGGGATAACACCTGGGACATCATCTGCGGCCTCTCCGGGCAGGACCCGCACTACCTCGGCATCTCGCAGAGCCGCAACCGCGGCCACCAGAACGCCGTCCTGGCCGGACTGCTGGAGGCGAGGGACCGCTGCGACATCACCATCTCCATCGACTGCGACGGTCAGGACGACATCGACGCCATGGACAGGATGGTCGACTGCTACCTGGAGGGCTACGACGTGGTCTACGGCGTGCGCTCCAGCCGGGAGACCGACAGCTTCTTCAAGCGCTTTACGGCGCAGAGCTTTTATAAGCTGCTCTCAGCCATGGGTGCGGAGGTGGTCTACAACCATGCGGACTACCGGCTTATGAGCGCGAGAGTGCTGCAGGAGTTTGCAAACTTCCATGAAGTGAACCTCTATCTGCGCGGCTTGGTGCCGCTGGTCGGGTTCAAGAGCACCACGGTCAGCTATTCCCGCGCCGAGCGCATCGCCGGCGAGAGCCACTATCCGCTGAAGAAGATGCTGGGCCTCGCCGTGGACGGCATCACCAGCCTCTCGGTCAAGCCCCTGCGCCTGATCACAAGCTTCGGCGCCCTCGTTGCGCTTATCAGCTTTATCGGCTGTCTCTGGGCGCTCATTACGGCGATCTGCGGGAAGGCGGTCCCGGGCTGGGCGAGTATGACCTGCATCGTCTGTTTCGTCAGCGGCGTGCAGCTGGTCAGCCTCGGCATTATCGGGGAATACATCGGCAAAATCTACCTCGAGACCAAGCAGCGTCCGCGCTACATCATCAGCGCACGGACGGAGAACTGGGACACAGAGAAGTGAAAAAATTGCCTCATCGAACGGCAATTTATAAAAAATGGGATAAAAGTGGGGGAGAAAACCCGGAAAATGCTTAAAAAATCCTGTATTTTTGGGCCAAACCCTTGACGAAAAAGGCAATTAGTTGTATTATTATGCTGTTTTACAGCGCCTTTTCCATCTTCTCTTTGAATGGAGGAACTTTTGAATGAGCGTTATTCCACAAGTGAAATGCCGCAGATGCGGGGAGAGTTTCTCTGCGCTGCGCAGCCGCTGCCCCAACTGCGGCACACGCCGTGTGTCCCAGAGCAGCCGCACACCGTCTCCCACGCCGAGCACGGTAAAGGGCACCGCGGCCTATGAGAGAGCTGAGACCAACACCAGATGGCAGATGATTTTTGGCCTGATCCTGGTTGTCGCAGTGATCCTCGCTGTGATTGTGATGGTATCGACCAGCCTCAACGGCCTGGACAATCAGGGCGGCAGAGGAAGCAACAACAACATCGTTGCGACACCCACACCCACCATCAGCACCGCCCCGACGGTTGAGCCGCCACCCACCCCGACCCCGACGCCGACCCCGACCGTGGAAGGCATCAACATCCAGTGCTTCGGTACCGATGTCAAGGACGAGTTCACACTGAGTCTGAGCCGCGACGCTGCCGGCATCACGCTGCAGGCGACCGTGCTCCCGATGGAGGTCTTCACCGCCGAGAACACGAGAATCACCTGGAAGAGCAGCGACGAGTCCCTCTTCCTGGTCACGCCGAGCGACGATACGAGATCCTGCAAGGTTGAGATCCTGCAGACCTCTGCAACGCCTGGTACGCTGACCGTCACCTGCAACGACTACTCCGTTGCGCTGGTGGTCCGTCTGGTCAGCTGAGAGAACCGAATCATGCAAGCAGGGAGCCCGGCAGGACTCCCTGCTTTCTTAAAGGAAGCGAGAAACGTGAAGAAAATTATCGTGTTCGGAGGCGGAACCGGCCTGTCTGTATTGCTGTCAGGGCTGAAGCAGTTCCCGGTGGACGTGACGACGGTCATCACGGTCAGCGACAACGGCAGCAGCACGGGCGTCCTGAAAAAAGAACTGGATATCCCCGCGGTCGGCGATGTGGGCAAGGTGCTGATCTCGATGGCCAATGTGGACGAGGACTTCCTCCGTCTGCTGCGCTACCGCTTCTCGAAGGACGGCAGCCTCTACAACCACCCGGTGCGCAACATCATGCTGGCCGCCCTGATCGACATGAAGGGCAGCCTCTCCGAAGCCACAAGCTACATGTGCAAGCTGCTGAACGTCAAGGGGACGGTGCTCCCGCTCACGGAGGAGAAGGTCGAGCTTGTCGGCAAGAACGGCCGGCAGGAGTTCTTCGGTCAGGTCGCGGTCAGCCAGAATGTGAAGAACATCCGCAAGCTGAACTACGACCACAGCATCCACATCTGTGAGACGGTGATCGAGAAGATCCGGGAAGCGGATCTGATTGTCTTCTCGCCGGGCAGCCTCTATACCAGCATCCTGCCGCACCTGATCTCCCCGGAGGTTCTGAAAGCGCTGACCAGGGCTTCGGCCCCGATCCTCTATGTCTGCAACATCGTCACGCAGCCGGGGGAGACCGACGGCTACTCCGTCTCGGACCATCTGCGGGTCCTGAACAGCTATCTGAAAAAGCGTAAGATCGACATCGTCCTCGTGAACAACTCGCCGCCCGCGCCCGAGATTGCCGAGCACTATCTGAAGACCGAGGGCAAGGAGCCGGTCCCCCTGGACCGGGAAGAGCTGAAGAACTACGATGTCGAGGTCATCGAAGACGCGCTCCTGACGGTGGAGAACGGCGCCATCCGCCACAACTCGCTGAAGACGGCCTTCCAGATCTTCTCCTTCCTCATGCGGCAGGAGACCTGATCGCGGCGGCAACTGACGATAAAAAAGCGAAAGCGATACGGCCAAATAGTTTACATAATAAACAGCAACCCGTTTCCTCCATTGGACTGCGGATTGCTGTTTTCTTTTTATGAATGATGTCGTCCGGCTGATCAGCGGCGGCGTTTGCGGCGGCGCTTTTTGGCGGCGCTGTGCGCGCTGCCGATGGCCAGCGCCAGATCCACCGGAAGCAGGGCCGAGAGCACGGCCATCAGCGGGGTGGGGGGAGTGAGGTTATCCAGGAAGGCACTCTTCTCGCCGGCGTCATTCTCGGAGGAGACGCCGGAGACCTCCGGTCCGCCGAAGCGGCGGGTCGCGGTGTAGCCGCACTCTTCGCACACGCCCTGCTCCAGACCGGCCTCGGTGTCCGAAGCGGGCTGAATCTCGGTCCAAACGAAGGAATGCAGTCCCTCATCCGCGGCGGCCGCGCTGCCGTCCAGGCTGGCGTGCCAGTGTCCGCGTGCGTCATAGCTCCAGACGTCGGAATACGCGGGTTCGGGCGTCGCCTCAGGCTCGGGCGTGGGCGTGGCCTCGACCGCTGCCGGCGTCGGCGTCGGGGTCGGCGTGGGGTTTGCGGCGGCCTCGGCGGCCGCCTCGATCGCGGCCAGGCGGGAGGCGGAGGGATTGACGGTGATGACGGCGGGCTTCGAGCGGGTCACGTTGCCTTCGCCGGCACCGATAAAGTCGCACACGACACCCCAGCCGTTGAGCTCGTAGGGGATGTTGTGGATGATCAGCTTGGTGCTGCCGTTCCCGGTGACGGTGGTGTTTTTGTAGGTGTTTTTCAGTGTGTCCACGGCAATACTGGTGCGGCCGTCGGGGTCCACCACAGACCACTGATAGTCCCTCGCATACGAGCCGGAGACGACGAAGGAAGCCCAGCCGCCCTCTTCCACGGTCTCGCCGCCGGGCTGCTTGTAAATCGTCGGGGCCCAGACATCGGCCGTGTACTCCCGCGTCAGCGTGACGGCGGTCCCCGCAGCGTTCACATAGGAGGTGATAGCGCTGTTGTTGAGATAACAGGCGACGTCCGGATCAATGGTGTAGCCGTCGTTGACGCCGAGGTTGATTTCAAGCTTGTAGGTCTCGGTGTTGAAGGCGCCGTAGACGGGGTTGCCCGCGGCGTCGAACCAGCCGGCGCTCGCAATATAGACGCCGGGGGTGCTGGTGGCCACCGTGATCAGGGCAGGGTCAACCAGGGCGACCGGTGTCGAGGACAGCGTGGTGAGGATTTTTGTGATCACATTGCTTTCCGCGGAAGCCTCAGACGGGAGCGTAACTCCGAACGCCGGGAGGAGAGAAAAAACCATGATCAGAGTAAGCAGGCGTTTCCTGATAGCTTGCATAAGGTCCCCCTTCTGAAACCGTGTTGAATCAAGGAAAAAAAGGAAGCTGACAGTTTCACCAGCATTGTTTGCTGTAAAATATTATAGTATTTCTCAGGCCAATGGTCAAGCAAAAGTTCAAGATCTTGGGCAAAGTGACAAATAAAACACAAAATATGCGATTTGTCAGAAACTTATCTTGTCAAAAAGGCCCAAAAACCTATGGACAGATGCGGTCAGAGTATGATAAAATGACTATCGAGCATTTTTTGGGAAATCATTTTACGAGGTGAAGCTTATGACCCATACGTTTCAGGGCGGTGTTCATCCCAACTACATGAAGGCGCCGGAAGTGCCGATTTCTGTAGTAACGCCGCCTGCACAGGTTGTGATCCCGATGGTTCAGCACATCGGCGCACCCTGTAAGCCTCTGGTGGCGAAGGGTGACTATGTCAAGCTGGGCCAGAAGATCGGAGAGAATCCCGCTCCTGTCTCTGCGCCGGTTCACGCCTCCGTCTCCGGAACGGTCGTCGCTGTGGAGCCGAGACCGCATCCCCTTGGGGATATGATCATGTCGGTCGTCATTGAGAATGACTTCCAGGATACGCCATGCGAGGATCTGGCCCCCCTCACGGAGAAGGAACTGAAGGATCCCGAGGCGATTCTGGCGCGCATGCGCGAAGCGGGCGTCGTCGGCATGGGCGGCGCGATGTTCCCGACGGCCTTCAAGGTGCGCAGCGGTGTCGGCAAGGTGGACAAGCTGATCATCAACGGCGCCGAGTGCGAGCCTTATCTGAACGGCGACCATCTGACCATGCTCAACTTCCCGGAGCAGCTGCTGAAGGGGATCGAGCTGGTCCGCATTGCGGCCGATGTGGACAAGGCCTATTACGGCATCGAGATCAACAAGCAGGATGCCATCGACCTGCTCAACTCCCTCCATCCCGAGAATTACGGGATCGAGATCGTGCCCGAAGCGGTCAAGTACCCCCAGGGCGGTGAGAAGATGCAGATCAAGGCGGTGACCGGACGCGAAGTCAAGCCGGGCGGGCTGCCCGCCGGCGTCGGCTGCACCGTGGTCAGCACCCGGACCTGCTACGCAATCTATCAGGCATGCTACGAGGGCAAGCCGGTGATCGAGCGTATCGTGACCGTCGGCGGCAGCGCCGTGGACGGCCCTCACAACGCCCTGACCCGCGTCGGCACGCCCCTCGGCTATCTCGCTGAGCAGTGCGGCGGCTTCGTGAAGGACCTGAAAAAGGTCGTCCTGGGCGGACCCATGATGGGCATCTGCGCCACCAGTCTTGACGCGCCCACCATCAAGGGCACGGCGGGCGTCCTGTACTTCACGGAGAAGGAAGACCGCATGGTCGACGATCCCCAGTGTATCCGCTGCGGCAAGTGCATCACGGTATGTCCGATGAAGCTGGAGCCGGTCTTCATGTATATGTATTACAGCAAGGGCGATTATGAGAACCTCGAAAAGTACCATGTGATGGACTGCTTCGAATGCGGCAGCTGCTCGTTCAACTGCCCGGCGAGGATGCCGCTGACCCATGCGTTCAAGACAGCAAAGCTCATGTTCCAGGCCAAGGCAGCCAAGGAGAAAGCCGCGGCTGAGGCCAAGGCAGCAAAGGAGGCCCAGAAATGAGTGACAAGAAAGAGAGAATCATTCTGGATGTAGCGTATCAGCCGCAGGTCCGTACCAACAGGGACACCATGAGGCTGATGCTGGATGTGATCATCGCCCTGATCCCGGCGGCGATCGTCGGTGTGCTTCAGTTCGGCGTACAGGTCCTGGTCCTGCTTCTGACCAGCGTCTGCTCCGCAGTTTTCTGGGAATGGGGCTATCGCAGGCTCTTCAAGAAGGAAGCAAGCATCGGGGACCTCTCCGCTGTGGTAACGGGTCTTCTGCTGGGTCTGACCATGCCGCCCTCCGCGCCCTGGTGGCTGCCGGTGATCGGCACGCTCTTTGCCATCGTGGTGGTCAAGCAGCTCTACGGCGGCATCGGCAAGAATTTCCTGAACCCCGCCCTGGCGGGACGCGCGTTCCTGTTCTCCAGCTACGCCACCATCATGGCGACCTGGAGCATCCCCAACGCCCTGAGCGGAACGGTCGACGGCGTGACCATGGCGACGCCCCTCGCGGGCCTCTACGGCGACGGCCTGCCGGCCTACTTCACGGCCAAGTCCATGTTCATGGGCTATGTGCCCGGCTGCATTGGCGAGATCAGCGCCTTCGCGCTGCTGCTCGGCGGCGCCTACCTGGTCTGGCGTGAGGTCATCTCCTGGCGCATCCCGGTCTCCTTCATCGGGACCGTGGCGCTCCTGACCCTCATTTTCGGCAAGTCCGGCTACGGCAACGGCGAGTGGATGCTGTATAACATCTTCTCCGGAAGCCTCTTCCTCGGTGCGATCTTTATGGCGACGGATTACGCCACAAGCCCGGTCACCCAGAAGGGACAGCTGGTCTTCGGCGCGGGCTGCGGCCTGCTCACGGTGCTGATCCGCTACTTCGGCGGCTTCCCCGAGGGCACGACCTATGCCATCCTGATCATGAACCTCTGCACCTGGGCCATCGACAAGGCGTTCCACCGCCATCAGTTCGGCGTCAGCAAGGCCGACATCCTCTACCAGAAGGCTGAGAAGCAGGCGGCAAAGGAGGCGTGGAAATGAACAAGATTCTGAAGCTTTCTCTGGTCCTCTTTGTGATCTGCGCGGTCACCGCCGGCATTCTCGGCGTGGTCAATGCCCTGACCTGGGAGCGGATCGATCAGATCACCCACCAGAAGGAATACGAAGCCTATGCGGCTGTGCTCCCGTCGGATTCCGGCTATACGGCTGTGGAGTTTGACAAGAGCGCGTTCCCGACGGTCGACAGCGTCAACCAGTCCAACGACGGCAACGGCTATGTCGTGACCTCCACCTTCTCCGGCGCCCAGGGCAGCATCACCATGGCCTGCGGCGTGGACACCGGCCTCAAGTGCACGGGCATCTCCATCATCGAGCACTCCGAGACTTCCGGCCTCGGCGCCGTGGCGGCGTCAACATCCGCCGCCGGTGAAGCCTTCCGTGCCCAGTTCGTCGGACAGGATGCCGGCATCGCCCTCTCCAAGGCGGGCGGCAGCATCGACGCGCTGGCCGGCGCGACCATCACTTCCAACGCGGTCACCAACGCAACGGCTACTTCCATCGAGTGCGTTGCATCTTTGGGTTAAGGAGGGCAGGACAGTATGAATCGTAAACAACAGTTCAAAGAAGGCCTGATCACCAATAACCCGGTTCTGGTTCAGCAGATCGGCATGTGCGCCACGATGGCCATCACCACCACGCTCTTCAACGGCGTCGGCATGGGCCTCTCGGTGCTGATCATCCTGACCTGCTGCAACGTGGTTGTTGCGGCGCTGCGTAAGATCATCCCGGACGAGATCCGTCTTGCGATCTTCGTGGTCGTCATCGCGGGCTTTGTCACCATCGTCGACCTGCTTCTGCAGGCCTTTATCCCGGCGCTGAGCGCGGCGCTCGGCGTGTTCATCCCGCTGATCGTCGTCAACTGCATCATCATCGGCCGCGCGGAGGCCTTCTGCCAGAAGAACACCGTGAAGGACAGCTTCTTCGACGGCATCTTCCAGGGCCTGGGCTACACCTGCGTGCTGATCATCATGTGCGTGTTCCGTGAACTGGTCGGTTCCGGACGCTTCGGCGGCGGCCTCATCGACATCGCAAACGGCTTCCGCTTCACCTTGGACGGGACCGGCGGCGGCATCCAGATCTTCCCCGAAGAGTTCGGCATGTCCATCATGAACCTGCCCTTCGGCGGCTTCCTAACGCTGGGTCTGCTGATCGGCCTGATGCAGTACGCGCTGAAGCGCAGCGAGAAGAAAAAGAAGGAAGCGGACCGCGCGGCCAAAGAAGCCGCAGCTTTGAAGGAGGTTGAAGAGTAATGCTTGCAAATATTCTTTCCATTTCCCTCGGGGCCATTCTGATCAACAACTTTATCTTCTCCCAGTTTCTCGGCTGCTGCCCCTTCCTGGGCTGCTCCAACAAGGTCGACACGGCGGCCGGCATGGGCCTCGCGGTCGTCTTCGTCATGGGTCTCGCCTCGGCGATCTGCTGGGTGATTGACAACTACATCCTCATCCCGCTGAATCTGGCCTTCCTGGAGACCCTGGCCTTCATCCTGGTCATCGCGGCGCTCGTCCAGTTTGTCGAGATGTTCCTGAAGAAGTCCGTCCCCTCCCTGTATTCCGCCCTCGGCATCTATCTGCCGCTCATCACCACCAACTGCGCCGTGCTCGGTGTCGTGCTGCTGAACGTGCAGAACAACTACAACTTTATCGAGTCTCTCGTCTACGGCATCACAGGCGGTCTCGGCTTCATGCTGGCGATCGTACTCTTCGCGAGCGTGCGTGAGCGGACTCAGTTCTCCGATTATCCTGAGTGCTTTGAAGGCTTCCCGATCTGCCTCGTCTCGGCGGCGCTGGTTGCCATGGCCTTCATGGGCTTCAGCGGTATGAAGATCTTTTGATTGAGGAGGATGCAGTATGATTAAAACTATCTTCCTTGCCATTGTTGTTCTGGGCGTCCTGGGCGCGATTTTCGGCGCGCTGCTGGCCTTTGCTTCCAAGATCTTCCACGTGGAGGTCGACCCGAAGCAGGCCCAGATCCGTGAATGTCTCGCCGGCGCCAACTGCGGCGGCTGCGGATATCCCGGATGCGACGGCTATGCCGCCGCCGTTGCCAAAGGCGAAGCCCCGACCAACCGATGCGTCGCCGGCGGCGAAGCCACGGCGGCCAAAGTGGCCGAGATCATGGGCGTCAGCAACGACGCTGCCGAAAAGATGGTGGCCTTTGTTCCCTGCAGCGGCTCCACCGAGGCCGCCGAGCTCCGCTTTAACTACAACGGACCGGAGGACTGCCGCGCGGCCATGCTCTTCGGCGGCGCCAGCAGCAAGCTCTGCACCTTTGCCTGCATCGGCCTCGGCAACTGCGCCAAAGCCTGCCAGTTTGACGCCATGCACGTCATTGACGGCGTGGCCAGGGTCGACCGCCTCAACTGCGTCGGCTGCGGCGCCTGCGTCGACGCCTGCCCGAAGAACATCGTCAAGCTGATCCCCGAGAAGCAGAAGATCATGCCCGCCTGCAGCAACACCGAGAAGGGCGCGCAGGTCATGAAGGTCTGCAAGGTCGGATGCATCGGCTGCATGAAGTGCCAGAGAGAGTGCCCGGCCGATGCCATCGTCGTGAAGGACAACCTCGCCCAGGTCGATGTCAGCAAGTGCATCCAGTGCGGTCACTGCGCGGATATCTGCCCGCGGCACATCATCTCCTACTTCGGACCGGAGTACAAGAACAGATAAACCGCCCGTATCACAGCATCAAAAAACGATCTCCCGCTTCAGCAATGAAGCGGGAGAATGCCAGAGAAAGGAACTCCCCCCTATGGAACTCACACTCAAGGTAGAGGGCATGATGTGCCCCAAGTGCGAAGCCCGCACCAAAAAGGCGCTGGAAGCAGTCGCCGGCGTCGAGAAGGCCGAGGTCAGCCACACGGCCGGCACCGCCGTCGTGACCGGCGAGGCGCTGGACGCTGCCGTCCTGAAGGCCGCTGTCGAAGAAGCGGGCTACACAGTCGTCGGCTGAAACAGAAGAACCAAAATGCAATGACCGCCGAAAGGCGGTCATTTTTTGATGCGGCGGGCCTGCCTTCGGACGGGATCCCCGAACGGCGCCGGGGATCACGCTTCCCGTCAGGCGGGGAAGCGCACAGTGAAGCGGATCTCGGAAGCGTCCCCGGCACAGTCCGCGGTGAGCTCGGCCTTGTGAAGGCGGGCGATGGTCTGGGCGGCCGAGAGCCCAATCCCGAAGCCTCCGCTCTTCTGGTTGCGTGAGCTGTCGGCGCGGTAGAAGCGGTCAAACAGCCGGTCCAGGTCCGGGACCTCGTCGACCGTGTTGGAGATGCGAAGCGTCACACGGCGCGCATCCTGCCACAGCCGGACGCGGATCTCGCCGCCCTCGGGGCAGTATTTGACCGCGTTGTCGGCCAGAATGGAACAGAGCTGGGAGAGCAGATTGCGGTCGCCCGTGACGCCGAGCCCGTCTGTGAGCTCTGTCCGGAAGCGGATCTGCTTCAGCTCCGCAGGCTCGCGGAAGGTGGGGAACAGCTCGCCGCAGAGCGCCGAGAAGTCGATCTGCTCCGGCCGCTCCAGTACGCTGTACTCATCCACGCGGGCAAGAGTCAGCAGATTCCGGACCAGATCGCCGAGCCGCGCGGCCTGGGCGCGGATATTCCGGCTGTACTTGTTCTCGCCGGTGCGCAGCTCCATGGCGTCCACGTTCGCGATGATGATGGCGACGGGCGTCTTCAGCTCGTGCCCGGCGTCCGTCACAAACTGCCTCTGCCGCTCCATGTTCTCGGCGATCGGGCGGATGGCCCGGCGCGAGAGCGCCATGACCAGCGCCAGCATCAGCAGCCAGCTCAGCGAGCCGAGCAGCACCGACAGCAGCAGCACCCGCATCACCGACGAGTGGCGCGTGCTGCTGTCCAGAAAGACGACCTTGTAGCCGTCCTCCGGCGTACTGAAGATCTTATAGCGGTAATTGCCCAGCGTGCCGCAGTCCCGGTCCACGTCCAGACTCAGTGCCATTTCGGCGGCCTCGTCCTCGGTGACGGAGGCGATGTGGCTCACATCCGTCCGGACGACCTTGCAGCTTTCACTGAGCTCTACGATAAAATAGAGCGCGGACATGCGGGCGTTGTCGTCCACCGGTTCCTCGAGAAAGCCGCGGCGTCTCCGGATGCTCTCCGGCAGGCGCTGTTCGAAGCTGCCGCTGTCCTCCCGGGGCGGCGGGGCCTCTCTGTCCTCGCCAAAGGCGGACATCATGTTCTGACGCCCCAGCTCGTCCAGCAGATTCTCGGTCTGGCGGGTGTTGCTGACGGCGTTGAAGATGTTCAGCGCGCCCAGCACCACCAGCAGCAGCACCGAGACGGCGATCATCGCCGTGACGACAAACTTCTTCTGCAGGGTGCGGATCATTTGGGCGCCTCCAGCGTATAGCCGACGCCGCGGCGTGCGCGGATCTCGACCCCCGAGCCGATAGCGGCAAGGCGCTTGCGCAGATAGGAGATATACACCCACACGATCCCGATATCCGCCTCCGTGTCATAGCCCCAGACCTTGGTCAGCATGTCCTCGGTCGAGAGGCAGATGCCGCGGTTACGCATCAGCAGTTCCATCAGCTGAAACTCCAGCTTGGGCAGCACGACAAGGTTCTCCCCGCAGCGGAGCTCGGCGTTGGAGGTGTTCAGGCTGAGATCGCCGCAGCGCAGAATATCCGGCGTGAACTCCTCCCGCCGTCTCAGCATGGCGCGGACACGCGCAAGCAGCTCGCCGGTGGCAAAGGGCTTCGGCAGGTAGTCGTCCGCGCCGAGGTCGAGCCCGGTGATCCGGTCCTCCACCTCCGCTTTTGCGGTGAGCAGCAGCACCGGCGTCCTGTCGCCCGCCTCCCGGATCGCCTTCAGCACCTGAAAACCGTCCATCTTCGGCATCATCACATCCAGGATGATCCCGTCATAGTGGCCTTCCCGGGCGTAGGCGAGGGCGTCTGCCCCGTCATAGACTGCGTCCACGCTGTAGTTGTGGTATTCGAGAATGTCCGTAACAGCCTCGGACATGGCCGTCTCGTCCTCGGCGTATAAAAGCTTCATGCACAGGCCTCCCTAATAAAAAAAGACGCGCTTTCCGCGCGTCTTTCCCTATGCGTACTCAGACGGTTTCCCGGCTGTCGAGATACGCGTTGATCTCGGCAAGCACGTCGTCCGGATTCAGCCCATGGACGGCACAGGCTTCTTCCAGGCTCTCCCCGATGGAGGAGGGGCATCCGACGCAATGCATCCCGCACTGCATGAGCACATAGGCGATGCCCATGTCATATTCGAGCATCTCACCCATGGTGGTATTTGTGGTGATTTCCATAACGATTCATCTCCTCTGGTAGGAATGTTTAGCATATTATAGCGAAGGAGAGGGGCCTTGTCAATCAAAACCTATGAACATTTCGGGAAGATTGCAGACAAAAAGCGCGGGTGCGCAGAATACGGAAGTCAGGTTGCCAAACCGGAAAAAATCGTGTACAATACAGCTATAAAAAAGAACTGAAACTGAGTGCGGAAAGGAAGCGTATCGGAGTGAAAATCGGATTCTACGGAGCGGCGCATGAGGTGACGGGCAGCTGTACGCTGATCGAGGCGGGGGAGAAGAAGGGCCTGGTGGACTTCGGCATGGAGCAGGGGAAGGACCTGTTTGTAAACGCCCCTCTGCCGGTGGCATATCAGGATCTGGACTTTGTGCTGCTGACGCATGCGCACATCGACCACTCCGGCATGCTGCCGCTGCTGTATAAGAAGGGCTATCGCGGCCCGATTTATGCCAGCGCCGCGACCTGCGACCTGTGTGCCATCATGCTGCGTGACTGCGCCAACATCCAGGAGACCGAAGCCGAGTGGAAGAACCGCAAAGCCCAGCGCAGCGGCGGGGCCGCCATCGAGCCGGTCTACGACATGGAGGACACCGAGGGCGTGTTGAAGCTGTTCCGCCGCTGCTCCTACGGCGAAGTCATCCAGGTCAACGAGGCCGTCAGCATCCGGATGACGGATGTGGGGCATCTGCTCGGCTCGGCCGCCATCGAGGTCTGGCTGAGTGAGGACGGCGAGGAGCGCAAGCTCTGCTTCAGCGGCGACGTGGGGAACGCGGACCAGCCCATCCTGAAGGACCCGCAGCATGTCGAGTCGGCGGATGTGCTGGTGATCGAGTCGACCTATGGCGACCGGCTGCACACCGAAGAGCGGGTGGACTATGTTGAGGAGTTTGCCAGACGCATCCAGAAGACACTGGACCGGGGCGGCAACATGATCATCCCGTCCTTTGCCGTCGGCCGGACGCAGGAGATGCTGTACTTCATCCGCGAGATCAAGGAAAAGCAGATGGTCAAAGGCCACGGCGACTTCCCCGTCTACATGGACAGCCCTCTCGCCATCGAGGCCACGAGCATCTTCCTCCAGTGCGATACGGCATACCTGGATGAAAAGATGCGCTCCGAGATCCGCTCCGGCATAAACCCGCTGGTCTTCCCGGGGCTGCAGCTTGCGGTCAGCCAGGAGGAGTCCGTCGCCATCAACGAGGACAAGACGCCCAAGATCATCATCTCGGCCAGCGGCATGTGCGACGCCGGCCGTGTCCGGCACCACCTGAAGCACAACCTCTGGAGGCCGGAATGCACGGTTCTGTTCGTCGGCTACCAGGCGGTGGGGACACTGGGCCGCATTCTGGTGGACGGCGCGAAGAGCGTCAAGCTCTTCAACGAGACCATCCAGGTCGAGGCGGAGATCGACACCCTGCCCGGCGTCAGCGGCCACGCGGACAAGAACGGCCTGATCGCCTGGCTGCACGGCTTCCGGGAGAAACCGAAGTTCGTCTTTGTCAACCACGGCGATCCGGAATCCGCCGATGCGTTTACAGCCTGCCTGAACAAGGAGCTGGGCTACCGCGCCTTTGCCCCCTACAGCGGCGCGACCTTCGACCTCCTCGAAGAGCGCTGGGAGACCTTCCCCGAGGGCGTGCCCGTGGTCAAAGAGGGCGGCGGAAAGAAGAAAGAAAACCCGCTCCTGAAGGAGCTGGTCGAAGCCGCCGAGCAGCTGCTGGCAATCTGCCGCGGGCTGGACGGCCGGGCCAACCGGGACCTGCGGAACTATGCCGAGTGGATCCGCAAGCTGATTGCAAAAATCGAAAAATAAGGCCCCGACACAGCGAATTCACGAAAGCACTCTTGACGAGGGAACACCCTGTGTGATACGATATATCAGATACAGAAGAGGGGGCGGGGAATATCGAAAAGCATGTTTTTGATCCGGCTTACGCCCTGAGCAGGAATCTGGTGGAACTGAGCAGGAAGGACCTCTGTGCCCTGGTGGCCGAGATCTGCAGGCAGATCAAGGCGGAATCCGGCAACAAGGCCTATCACGGGGGCATCTATCCCGAGAACATCAGCGTCCGCCCGGACGGCGAGATCGCCATAGGCCCCGCCAGGAAAAGCGATTGGGGAGAGCAGGAGCTGGCCTACATCGCACCGGAGATCTATTGGAACAACAAGCCCTGCCCGCAGTCGGATGTCTATTCCCTCGGCCTGATCCTCTATTACGGCGCTAGCGCGGGGCGCCTCCCCTTTGAAGGGGAGAGCAACAATTCCCAGTTGATGCGCATGAGCGGCAAGACCGTCTACGCGCCGGCCGCCGCCGGCAGGCAGCTGGGGGACATCATCGAAAAGGCGCTGCGCTTCAAGGAAGGCGACCGTTACCGCAACCCGGAAGAGCTGGCCGTCATGCTGGACTACTGCGAGGACAACCGTCTTCTGCGGGAGAAGACCGGCGCGGAGGCGATCTTCCAGAAGGACGAGAACGAGTTGAGCGATCTGGAGCAGATGATGCTGCAGATTATCGAAGGCAAGGCCGAGGCCGATCTCACCGAGAGCGGCAATGACGAGGACAGGCTCCTCGACGACATCGTCGCCTCCGTCAGGGACGGGGCCGACGACACCGAGAAAACCGAGGACGAGGTCTTCGCAGAGGCCGGACTGACCCGGCCGAAGAGAAAAACGCAGCAGGGAGAGGAGAAGGTCAGCTTGGCGGATATATTCGGATTGGACGAGCCGGATCCGCGCGATCCGACGGAACTCGACGAAGAGGAGGAGATACGCGTGTATGAACCTCGAGGCAAACAGGGGATCCCGATCCTGACAGAGGAGTCGGACCCGGAGCTGGCGCCCATCCAGGTCAAGAGGAAAAAGCAGAACGGGAAGCAGACCGCCTCCCGCGCATCCGGCAAGGCAGCGCAGCAACAGCAGGAGGAGACGGAACAGAAGCGCCGTCCGCTGCTGGTGGTGTTCCTGCTGCTGGCGGTGCTGCTGATCGCGGCTGTCGTCGCCAATATTCTGATCAACGCCTTCTCCGACCGGCCCGGAGGCGGCGCTCCGACCAACGTCTCGGTCGTGGTTCCGTCCGCGGAGCCCACAGAGGACCCGAGCGTCTCGGCCATCCTCTCAGAGGAGCAGATCCAGTATCAGCAGCAGCTGGCTGAGGAGCAGGCCCGTCAGGCCGAGCTTGAAGCCCAGCAGGCGGAGATCGAGGCCCAGGAGGCCGCGCAGCAGGCGATCGACCTTGCGACATTGCCCCACAGCTATGAGGCGATCCGCGCCGATGTCAGCTGGCTGCAGGCCCAGCAGGAGGCCATCGCGCGGGGAGGCCAGCTGGTCACCGTCAACAGCGCTGAAGAGCTGCAGCAGGTGATCGACCTTGCCAACCAGGCGGGCTTTGACCGCGTCTGGATCGGCGCGCACCGTGAGGACGGAAACCTCATCTGGGAGAGCGGCGAGAATGTGGAGTTCTACCAGTGGGATGCCGGCGAGCCCTCGTATACCGACGGCGGCGACGGCGCCGCGGAGGACTACGTCATGCTCTGGAACCTCAACGGCAGATGGGTCTACAACGACAGCAGAGAAAACCCGCTCACCGACTTCTATGGCATGTACGGCGGACGGATCGGTTACATTGTGGAGTACGTCGGATAAGCGGCGCATGAACATAGCATGATACAGGGGGCGTTTACGACGCCCCCTGTGCCTTCATAACAGTTAGAAACATGAAACACGGCGGAAGGTTCCTATGAGATGCCGGATCCCGACGCCGTGTTCGGAGGGAGAAAACTTGGAACAGTATATTGTCACAGGGATGAGCTGTGCCGCCTGCCAGGCGCGGGTCGAGAAAGCCGTGTCCGGGGTGCCCGGCGTCACCGCCTGCAGCGTGAGTCTGCTGACCAACTCCATGGGGGTCGAGGGGAGCGCGTCCCAGGCCGAGATCATCCGCGCCGTCGAGAACGCCGGCTACGGCGCCTCGCCGAAGGGGAGCGCTTCCGCAGCGCAGAAGAACAGCGCGGGGAGCTTTGCCGCCGAGGAGGACGCCCTGAAGGACCGTGAGACGCCGAAGCTGAAGCGCCGCCTGATCCTCTCGGTCGGCTTCCTGATTGTGCTCATGTACATCACCATGGGGCACAACATGTGGGGCTGGCCGCTGCCTGCGTATTATGAGCACAACCATCTGGGCCTCACCCTGACGCAGATGCTGATCGCCCTGATCGTCATGATCATCAACAGCAAGTTCTTTGTAAGCGGCTTCGGCTCGCTGCGCCACGGCGCGCCGAACATGGACACCCTGGTGGCGCTGGGCTCCTCGGTCAGCTTCGGCTGGAGCCTCTTCGTGTTCTTCGAGATGTGTGGCATGGTGACCCGCGGCGCCGGCAATATGGAGCTGATGGAGCTCTATCACGACAAGCTGTACTTCGAGTCCGCTGCCATGATCCCCGCGCTCATCACCGTCGGCAAGATGCTGGAGGCCATGTCCAAGGGCAGGACCACCGACGCGCTGAAGAGCCTCATGAAGCTTGCGCCGAAGACCGCGGTCCTGGTCCGTGACGGGCAGGAGGTCGAGGTCGGCATTGAAGAAGTCCGCACCGGCGATGTCTTTGTCGTCCGGCCGGGCGAGAGCATCCCCGTGGACGGTATCGTCCTCAAGGGAAGCAGCGCCGTGAACGAATCCGCCCTGACCGGCGAGAGCATCCCCGTGGACAAGGAAGCGGGGGATAAGGTCAGCGCCGCCACCATCAACCAGTCCGGCTTTATCCGCTGCCAGGCTACCCGCGTCGGCGAGGACACGACCCTCAGCCAGATCGTGAAGATGGTCTCGGATGCGGCGGCCACCAAAGCGCCCATCGCGAGGATCGCGGATCGGGTGTCGGGCGTGTTTGTGCCCGCGGTGATCGCGATCTCGGTTGTCGTGGTGATCGGCTGGCTGCTCGCCGGGCAGAGCCTCAGCTTTGCCCTCGCCAGAGGCATCTCCGTCCTGGTGATCTCCTGCCCCTGCGCCCTCGGCCTCGCGACGCCCGTGGCCATCATGGTCGGTAACGGCATGGGCGCGAAAAACGGCATCCTCTTCAAGACCAGCGAAGCCCTGGAGAGCGCCGGGAAAGTGCAGATCATTGCCCTGGACAAGACAGGGACCATCACCTCCGGCGAGCCGAAGGTGACGGACATCATCCCGGCGCAAGGGACATCGGAGGATCAGCTTCTGCGCCTCGCCTACGCCATGGAGAACCGGAGCGAGCACCCGCTCGCCCGGGCCGTCGTCGAGGAGGCAGGAAAGCGCGGTCTGCAGGCGGAGGAGGTCACGGACTTCCGTGCCCTGCCGGGTAACGGCCTGACTGCCGCCCGGAACGGAAAACAGCTGAACGCCGGAAGCGGCAAGTACATCCGCGGTGTGGCGGCGGTCAGCGCGGCGCTCGATGAGAAGGCCGAGGCGCTCGCCTCCCAGGGCAAGACGCCGCTCTTCTTCGCCGAGGACGGGAAGCTTGCCGGCATCATCGCCGTGGCCGACGTCATCAAAGAGGATTCCGCCGAGGCGGTACAACAGCTCCGCAATATGGGCATCGAAGTCGTCATGCTGACCGGCGACAACGAGCGCACCGCCAGGGCCATCGGCGGCGAGGCGGGCGTGGACCGCGTGATCGCGGGCGTGCTGCCGGACGGCAAGGAGAGCGTCATCCGCCACCTGCAGCAGCGCGGCAAAGTAGCCATGGTGGGCGACGGCATCAACGACGCCCCCGCCCTCACCAGAGCGGACATCGGCATCGCCATCGGCGCGGGCACCGACGTCGCCATCGACAGCGCCGACGTCGTCCTGATGAACAGCCGCCTGACCGACGTCGCTGCGGCCATCCGCCTCAGCCGTGCCACCCTGCGCAACATCCACGAGAATCTGTTCTGGGCCTTCTTCTATAACGTCATCTGCATTCCGCTGGCGGCGGGGCTCTTCGCCTGGAAGATGAACCCGATGATCGGCGCGGCAGCCATGAGCCTCTCCAGCTTCACCGTCTGCATGAACGCCCTGCGGCTGAACCTCTTTAAAATGCAGGATGCCTCCCACGACCGGCCCATGCGCAAACGTGCGCTGCCGGAGAGCGGGACGCCGGAAGCTGCGGCGGAGGAGGAAGCGCCTGCGCATGCAGCAGACGGGCGGAAGACCGTCCGCATCGAGGGCATGATGTGCCATCACTGCGAGGCGGCCATCAAGAAGGCGCTGGAGAAACTGGACTTCGTCAGCGAAGCGACGGCCGACTTTGAGGCGGGGACCGCCGTGATCACCCTCAGCGGCGACCCGGACGAGGACGCCATCCGGAAAGCCGTGGAAGAAGAGGACTACGGATACCTCGGCATGGACTGACACAGTGCTCATGCAGGGTTGAACATCCTGCACACAAATGAGGTTAGGCTCTACGCTTTTTCTTCCTTACTCAAAAGAAGTTGCGTAATTGTCAAGATTATGCAATATGGTCTGCCTGGCCGCCTGGAGGCGCACTGATAGCCAGAAAACTGTAAATCAAATAAAACAGTCCTTTCACTGTCAGGTATCCAAATTGACAGATGAAAGGGCTGTTTTGTGTGATAGACTTTTATCTGAAATGAAGCTTGGATTTAAAAGGCGACACCGGCAAGCTGGAAGCACTCTTTTGCAGCGCTGATTACGGCAGTGCTGGTTATGCTTGCACCGCTGACAGCATCTATGGTCGGAGAGCCGCTTTCAAGAAGCTCACCGAGAAGCATCGGGATTGCTTTTCCACCGTAGTCTGGGGTCTCGTGATCGCCTGTGATTGTTGCGTCTACAAGCTTACCATTTTCAAACGTACAGGTGACGGTTACATCTCCGCCAAGTCCCTGCTTCGTGGAGGAGAAGGTACCGTTGCCATCTGCACCGACAATCTCTTTGGGCTGTTTGCGGAACTCAACGGCGTCAATCTCAACGCCCTCTTCTTTTGCCATGTTTTCGCCGGCAATTCTTGCAAAAGTCACGGTTCTGCCCATAGCCAGACCGACAATCAGTTCGGGATAATTCCCGCTGAAGAAGCCACCGGTGTCGTTTCCACCGGCATACAGACCGGGGATAACCTGATGCTGCTTGTCAAGAACCTGCAGGTTCGTATTGACTCTGAGCCCATCAAGCGTACCGAGAAGCTGTCCGCCGAGCGTGACACCATAATACGGTGCCTTACCAAGCGGCAGCATGCGATAAGATTCCTTTCCAAAATCTTCATCTATACCTTTTTCACAGAGTTCATTATAACGCTCAACCGTGGCCAGAAATGCATCCTTGGGGAGCAGAAGCTTCTCTGCCAGTTCTTCCAGAGTATCCGCCTGGACGAAGACTCCGGCTGGACCCAGGATGTTGTTCAGGAAGAATTCTGTGAAATCCTCTGTTGCAAGAACGTATTTGTTTCCGGAGGGGCTTGGCTGAATTCGGGAGCATCCAATGGTATGGAATTGGCGGGTCTGTTCTCTCCAATTGCCATCAAAAATCATGCAATATGTACTCAGCGGCTCCTGGGCGGCAGCATGGTAAATAAAATCATAAGGGACGGATTCATTCGCAAAGCGCTTGCCATCATGATTCACTTTCAGAAATGGCTGACTCCCGATGTGGGTCATAATGCCGGACTGTTTATACATATTGCCGCAGGGGGTACCGGCGGGGACGCCGCCACGGTCAAAGACCATGGTCGTGGGGATGTCCTGTTTATCAGCACCAATCCATAGCGCCGCCTTGAGCCCGTCGCCGTTGTTTCCGGGGTAAGCCTCCATGGTTGTGCAGTGGTAAGTGTCATAAGGATTCATGTCTGCCATCATCTCTTCATTGTATGCGTAACCACCGGTGCAGATCATGACAGCCTTTTTCCCATACACGGCAACATAGTCGCCATCGGCATCCTTGCAGACTACGCCGATGACGCGGCCTTCCGCATTCTGGATTAACTGCTCCATAGGCGTGTTGAATAATATTTTGCCGCCGGCTTTCGATAGGAAACCGACAAGGTTTTCGGCGATGCCTGGAAGAATGGATGCGTCCTGCATAGACCCTACAATGGCATCCGCGGGAATGAGAGCCTGTAGATTGTGACAGGTAGGAAACGTCTTGTAAAATCCGTGCTCCTCATTACCACAGTCTGTTTCCATCACCATCTCATAGCCCAGTTCTTCCATCATTTCACCAAGCCAGTCGATTGTTGCGCCGGACTCATCTGCCCACAGGCGTACCAGTTTCTGATCGCAGTTGTGGGAGGCGTATTTACAAATCTCCTCAACGATTTCGGCTTTGTTTATTTCGACGCCCGCAGCTTTTTGGTATTTGGAACCTACCGTACCGATATGATATCTTGTAGTTCCGATTGCACCCATTTTCTCTACAATAGTAACACTTGCACCGGCCTGAGCGGCAGCGACGCCTGCAACCATACCGGCGTTACCGGCCCCGACGATGACAATGTCAGAAATGTAGACTTCTTTGAATTCACTTTCCGCTATTTTTTCCGGAGGAGTGCGCCAGGAAATCAATTCGGACGCAGCCGAAACCGAGGTGTCGGGTACAGGAACAGACTCCTCTGCGCTCGCAGTACCTCCGAGCATTCCGCCAGCCACGACAGATAGAACGCCTGCAGCAGAGCCCTTCAGAAAATCTCTTCTGGAAATGTTTGCCATATCTTTTGCCCCTTTCTGATTGCTTGTATAATCTCGTTGAGACTCTTTCATTCGTTAGTATAAAGTTCGGGGCTCTCCATAGGTCAAGGTACAAGATTCACAAATCACATAATATTATTTTTGGCATATTGTACAAGAATTGTTTGCTCAACAGGGCCACAAAAGAAATGAAAAGGAAAACCGCAGGCAAAACCATAGGGTAGCCCCCTAGTTTTGCCTGCGCTTCGACAGAAGTGTTTCATTCTGCATACAGATATTTTGTTGACAGTATGTTTCCTGATATGTTAGTCTTTCCAAAAAACTGAACGATTTGGGAGTGATTGTATGAAGAAATATAAGATCGGGCAATTCGCAAAAGCCATGGGCGTGACGATAGATTTTCTGCGTTATTATGAAGAGCGCGGACTGATTACCTCATTGCAGGATGATAAGAATCACTACCACTACTATGATTTCAGTCAGTCCCTTGTTGTCTCCAGAATTATGTACCTGAGAAGTATGGGGTTTCCGGCGAAAGAAATACAGAGGATTTTACTAAATTCCGATAACATGGAAGCACTGTCGTTGTATCACGCACAGAGAGAAAGACTGCGCAAAGAGATCGCAGCATACAGATATGCAGAGGAGACACTCGGTTTTTTTGAGGAATCGCTTATGGGCGGAAACAGAAACGACTGGTATATTGTCCATCAAAAGCCGTTCTATTTCTTGCCGCATACTACGAACGAGGAGTTTAATACAGATGAAGAAACAATGGAACGTACATCTGAGTGGAGGAATGCTGCACCATACACATATGACACAGACTACTGGCCTGCAAGAAGAGCGAAAAAAGAGGATAAACTGTATTTTCCAATAGTGCATCACGGATTGGCAGTGGATGTCGGCATAGCGAACGAGATCGGATTAAACACAGAAAAGCCGGTTATTCTTTTCTCTGGCGGAAGATATCTTGAGTATCATATAAATACCCCGATGACAGAGAGGTTCACACCCAATAATCACCTGACACAGATGTCGTACAGAAAGGTTTTTGAACTGATCGAAGAGAAACAGATGAAGATTACAGGGGACATGTTCGTTCGTTTTATCACTATATTCTGTGAAAACGGTATCTATTATGACCATTCTGTAGTCTATGTCCCGATTGAATGAATCAGACTACGGATACCTCGGCATGGACTGAAAAACTGAAAAAAAAGACTTGCTTTTTCCCGCTGAGTGTGCTATTATCTTTGAGCTGTCAGAAATGCGCGATTAGCTCAGCTGGATAGAGCGTCTGGCTACGGACCAGAAGGTCAGGGGTTCGAATCCCTTATCGCGTGCCAACAATTAGGACTTGAATCAAACAAGATTCAAGTCCTTTTGGCTTTTTTTGTGTACTTTTTCAGCGAAATGGCACCGACTTTAAAAATCGCAAAAACTGTTTTACCGCACATTTACCGCACAAGGCGTAAAAATTTGGCGACTGTCGATCTGACAGCCGCCGTTTTTTATTTGGCTCTGAGAAGTACATCCGCTATGGTCTCGCTTGCTTCGGCGTCGGCCTCAGCGAACAAATGCGCGTATATATCCATCGTGGTAGATACTCTTGAATGCCCGAGACGCTTAGATACTGTCACGGGATCGAGCTTTCGCTGTGTCATTGCGGATGCCGCTGTGTGCCTGAACGCATGGGGATTGATATGGGGAAGGCCGTGTCGTTCAGAGAAGCGGGCCAGCCAACGTGTGACACTATTCGGGTCTATAGCCTTTCCGTCATCCTGGACGAATAGATAATCTGTCCCGGCCCAGCGGTCTCCATTCTTGAAGCGGAGCTCAATCCACCAGCGGCGATATTCTTTAAGAAGAGATATGGTCTCCTGCGGAATTTTAAGGTTTCTAATATCCCCGGTCTTGGTCGCGTTCTCATAAATGCCACGATCACGGGCATAAAGCAGAGTGCAATCAATACGGATCGTTCCTGCCTTCAAATCCACGTTCTTCCATTTCAATCCTGCGATTTCACCACGGCGGCAGCCCGTCACAATAAGAAGATGCGTAAATAGACGCCACTTGATGGGCTCTTCTTCCAGAGCGTCAAGAATATCCGAAACTTGCGAGGGCTGAAAATAATTGACTTCATGCCGAGAGACTTTAGGCGGAGTAGCTTTATCGGCTGCGTTATATGGGACGAGCATTTCCTTTGCCGCCTGCTCCAGCACGGCGTGAATGCAGCGATGATACTCCAAAATGGTCTTGTTAGACAAGGGAGCGGCATTGCGCTCAATGTAAAAGAGCACATCAGGCTTTTCATCGAAAAGAGAAGAGATCTTCCGGGCGCTGCTCTCGCTGACGGTCTGTCCCCGGCACGCTGCGTCAACTGTTGCCGCAGATAGGCCCGCCTGCTCAGCAAACGTCTTATGAGACAAACCGAGGGCCTTTATTTTGCTGTGCAAGTCAGTTTTTGCTGTTGCCTTTCCCTCTGTGGCACGCTGACCGGGGACTGAGAGCTGCGAATAGAATTTGTTGAGGTGCTGCGGGCGAATATCTTTGAGTTTCATATAGCCGATGGCGGGAGAAATACGCTGCATCAGGTTCTGATAAGCCTCGATGGTCTTATACTTCGCTCCCTCCGTCGTTTTCAGCCCGAACACATATTGCGCATATTCATCAAAGCTCTGGCGATTATCGGCGGCGAAGCCCTGTTCTATCTCCCTTTCAAAATCGGCGGCAAGTTTTTGAACGGCCTTCTCGATCTGGCGCTCTGTCATCTTCTCTGGCGGTCTCCAGGTCTTCCAGTGCCGCTTTTGCTTCCCGGAGCCGTCTCTGCCGGTCGTGACAGTGATCTGATATGACGTGCCGTTTTTTCCTTCAACTTTCTTTATGTTCGCCATGCTGTACCTCCGCATATTTCTCAAAAGCCTCTAACAAGGCGTCTCCCTGAGCCCTCTCCATCTCAGGAATCAGGCTACTTGCCAACTTGACTATTGGTAGGTTACGAAATGAGTTCTCTAAAGCATAAGAGCTTATAATCAGTTGTTTTTTTAGCTCTTCATAACTGCTGTTTGATTCCGCGATGCAGTCTGCAATATCGGTGATACATTGTCTTAATCCGTTTAACGATGCGCAAAACAGGAGAAGCGATGCTGCACCATCGTCCTTGCAAAGGGAATTAAAGGCTTCACTAACTGAGGAGGCTTTGTTCAGGATAAAGAGAGCTGAGTCATTCAAGCCTGTGTACTCCCGCATGGCGCGGATTTCCGTCGATGGCGACTTTTCGTCAATCCCGACTAATCCGAGAAGCCAATCCGAAGAAACGCCAAAGGTTTGAGCGATATGCTTCAGGTCATCGTCTTTGACCTTGTTTGCACCAGATTCCCAGTTATTTACAGTCGAACGGCCCTTTTTTCCCTCCATCCCAAGAGCAACTGCAAATTCCGGTTGTGACATGTGCAGGTCTTTTCTAAGCCTTTCTATACGGCAATGCAGTTCAGGTTTATCAAGTCTGTCGGCCATTTCAATCATCCTTTTTCCAAATTACAAGTCTTTTCCTGCTCGGGCGACTTGTTTATCTTGATTTATATTTTCAAGTCGATTATACTTAAGGCGACTTGAAAAGTCAAGATAAAGATATACAAGGAGGTAAGGTCAAATGAAGAGCCAAGAGATGAAAGAACAAGCTCGTCTGGCGCGAAACAAGTATTATCGTGAGTATCGCGCACGAAATCCTGATAAGGTCCGTGAGGCAAACAGGCGCTATTGGCAGAAGAAGGCAGAACAGGAGGCGCGACATGTTACCGAGAATGCGGACAATTCCTGAGACGATCAAGCTGCTTCGGGAATATGATCCCGGAACGAGCTTGACGGAGACCGCTCTCCGGCGCATGGTGCTGACGAATCAGATTCCCTATACCCGCGTCGGAAAGAAATATCTCATCAATGTGGACGCCTTAATTCGTTACTTGAGCGGGGACGAAATCATTATGGAGCCGGTGACAGCGGCTCCTCCGATTCGGGCGGTGCAGTCATGAGGTTAGGAAAAGATTCTCCCCCGGCGCTACCAACACCGAGGGAGAAAGGCGGATATGCTTGGATGGTTTTGAGAGCCTATCCATTGCGATTCTATCACAGATACAGCGTGGGGGCAAGGCATTACTTGTCTGCTTCCACAAAACTGATTGTTCATTATATTTATGTAAAATGGAGAGGATTACAATGATAGATAGACCTGGCGTGTTAATCTATTTCGATGATGTACGTCCCGTACTGCATAGAGCCGACGACCAAGTATGCGGGGCATTGTTCCGGGCAGTTTTTGATTATGCGCAATATGGGGTAATCCCAGATACCCTTGACCCGTTTTCAGGTCTCGTATTTGATATGATGCGGCCCAAAATCGACCGTGATTTAGAGTCGTATAAGAACAGGATATGGAAGAGCACACTCGCTGGAGAATACTCTGCATATAAAACGGCGGAGGAGAAATCTAATCGCAAAGCGGCCCCTTTCGACGAGTGGAGACGCGGGCGGGAAGCCGAGCTTTCGCAGGCATATTCCAAGTATAAAGCCGCAGAAGAAAAAGCGAACAGATTACCGTTGCCTATTGAAGACTGGAGACTACAGCCGATGACGGTCGTTGACGGAAGCATAACGGGCGTTAACGCGGGTACAACGGATGCTGACGGACGCTCTGCGGATGTAAACACACGGACACCAACAGCAATGCCAGTATCAAACGCAGTTAGAAATACATTAGCAGGGGCAGAAGCATTATCAAATACACCTTCATTCGCATTCTCAGCAGGAGCCGGAGAGGTAACGGCAGGGGGATGCAAGGGGGGGGGCGGAGAAGGGGAACTCATCGCTGCTTTGATAGAACGATGGCAAGCTGCACTCGATGCAAAAGACATGACAGAGGCTATGAGTATATCCAGTCAGCTATTCAGAGCGGGATATAATGCTGACCCCAAAACGAGGAAGGTAATTCCACGCACAGTATAAGAACTAATGTGTCACTGTACCAGAGCAAGAATGCCGGTGTATGAAGAACGAACCGGGATGAAGCGGGAAATGAGGAACCAATCGGTGCCGGATCGGAACTTCGGTGCGGCACCGGTTCCGACCACAAGGAAGGAGGCCAACATGCGTTTCGATGAATACTCCACGTTCGAGCTGCAAACGATCAGCCGGAAAGGCGGCGTCGCCTCTGGTAAAGTCCGGCGGGCAAAGCGCGTCGCCATCGAGCGGGAGAAGGTCGAGAACATTGCTCTGCGAGAAATGCACGCAGAAAACGAACGGCAGCGTCGTGAAAATCTGCGTGTGATCCGCGAAGGGACGAGGCTGCTTATCGAAGTGAATCACAGCTTGAACAGAGGGCTATAGTATGGGGAAGTCATCTCAACGAAAAGGGGCTGACGGTGAGCGGGAGCTTGCCGAGAAGCTGCGAGAATACGGATATGACATAGAACGCGGGGGCTCGCTCTCCTTCGGAGCTGTGCCGGATTTGTCAGGGCTCCCCGGTGTACATATCGAATGTAAGCGAGTGGAGCGGCTCAACGTGCCTGCCGCCATGAAGCAGGCCGCAGAGGACGCGGAGAGATTTGCGGACGGTATGCCCGCTCTCTTCCATCGCCGAAACCGGCAACCGTGGCTTGTGACGCTTCGCCTGGACGATTTTATGCTACTCTATCAGGAAAAATATAACACCCACATCTAAAAGCAGGAATGCGGCGGGGATGCATAACAGCGGCTCCGCCGTTTGCCATGCCCAAAATGTGACGATTCTTCTGATTTTTGGTTGAGCCCGTTCCTTAAGTGTGCTATAATTCTTCATAATCAAGATAAAAATCCCGAAAGGGGCTATAGCATGAAAACCTATACCATTATCGGCGGCGTGAACGGCACCGGCAAGAGCAGCCTCACCGGCGTTTTGAAGACGCAGACGACGGATCTGGGCCAGATTATCGACGTGGATAAAATAACCGCCGAGAACGGCGGCAGCGCCATTCAGGGCGGCAAGATTGCGTTGGAGCGCATCCGGGCATGTCTGGACAAGGGAATCAGCTTCACGC
>JAFTGD010000018.1 GCA_017458065.1 Oscillospiraceae bacterium | reverse complement strand
CGCCAAAAGCGACAAATCTTTTGAGGACATTCTTCGATTCCTTGAAAGCAAACCATCTGACCAGGACGATTGATTCTCCTGCCAAACCTGCTCATTCCTTATGGGCAGGTTTTTTAGTGGCAAAAATCTGAGAAGTTAAGGAGCAGATATTCGGAAGATGGGATTAAGATCCTCTACCACCTGATTAAAACCAGAACGGATCTGAAAACCTCGACCATGTTTACCAGCCAGTACGCGCCGTCTGAGTGGGGCAAGTACCTGAGCGACGAAGAAAACTGCTATGGCAAATTGGACGGTATTCGGCGGCGTCTGACGACTGGCTATACTGTCCATATTGAGAAGCTGTAACGTTGAGTGACTACTGGGGGCGCTGCCCCCAGACCCCTGGGGATTTCGCTTTGGGGTTTCCGTAAAAGGGTGATGCTGGGGACGGCGGGGCGTAGTACAGAAAAAGAGTGATGCACATGGCATCACCCCTTCCGCTAACCCCTGTGCCAGCGCTCGGGTCGTTCCCAGCGTTGCCCTATCCTCTGACACAGTCAAAAGCAGTTGTATGATACCATTATGGCGTGCAGTTTACAAGCAGCCCGCTGGCCGCCTGTTGTGGCCCGGACTGGCCGGGAATTATTGCCCTGCTGGCCGGGGAAAACGGCTATATGCACAAGCCGACATTCATCCACGTATTCCCGCCAGAGTAGATCCAAAGTTACACCGTCGCGCTGTAACTCCTTGTAGACGTGCTCATAATCTGGCATCTTGTACTTCATCTTCCCGGATGCAGTAGGATAAAGTGTATCGTATAGATCCTTATCCGACATTCCCTCTGGCAAAGGGTATTGGAGATTTTGCTCCTCCGCCAAACGTATGACCGCCCTCACAGTCGTGCGCGAGCAGTGGAGTGATTGGGCAATCTCAGTCTTGTTGAATCCGAGTGAATTCATCCTCAGGATTTCGCGGTAGTTGGTCATAGCTATGACCCCTCCTTATATTGATGTCACGCTGAATGCGTGCGCCAATATATTACCGCTTTTCAAGGGGTGGTCAACGGTGCCGGAGAGAATGGTCAATCCTTGCGGTGAGGATGGACAACCTGCGCGGTGCTGGTGATCAATCTGCTGCGGAATATTCAGTTTCGCTTACCGGGTCATTATTGAGCGCTTACCTAATATTCTTCCCGGTGCTCTTTTCATGAGACAAAATCGTACCAAAAAAGAACGCTTCCAAGTTTTTCTTGGAGGCGTTCTTCTTTTTTGGGTCTTTTTTACAGCCCCTACTTTTTAGGACTATTTCGCCAGTTCCGTGTTGCCTTACTTTGGCTTATGCCGGGAGCGGCCAACCGGATTCGTCATAGGCGCTTTCGGTATCACCGCTGACTGCACGTACCGTATAATCGTACGCCTGGCCCTCGCGGACATCGTTGGTGTCCTTGAACTCTGCGATGTTTCCGTCAACAACGCCGACGGTGAACCAGCCTTCGTGATCCGGATCCTTGCGGAAGATCTTGTACTTTTCCGCACCAACAACAGCGTTCCAGCGGACGATGGCGGCGTTGTTGCCGTCCCGCACGACCGGACCCGGTGGATCGATCGCCAGCCACGGTGTGGGCATATCGAGGTAGAGAGATTTCAGCAGATTGGACTCATACTCGCTCACGATACCGGAGCCATCGATGCAGCGCACAGTATACGTGTAAGTCTTGCCGGACTCTACCGGCCCCAGCGTGCTCATATCATAGTTGCTGTTCCAATATGTAACATCGGAAACGTCCACATACGTGGTGCCCTCTTCCCCGACGGTCTTGCGATACAGACGATACTGAGTGATGCCGTCGACAGGCGCCCATTTCACGCGAAGGCCGTTGCCTTCGATCCTTACGCTAATCAGCTCAGGAGTCTTGTAATAGGTGATCTCGTTGCTGATGCGGTTGTCCTTGAAGTAATCACTGAGGAGTTCATCTCCCTCGTCTTTGCTGCTCACCGCATAGACATAGGTCAGACTGTTTACCGCGGTGGTGTCGGTATAATGCGTCTCAGTGGTGGTGCCGATCTTGATCCAGTTGTTATCCCCGTTCTTGCGGTAGACCTGGTAGACCGCCGTTCCGTCAGTGACGTTCCACTCCAGATAGACGCCGTCCCTGTGGTTCTCGATCTTCATGACTTTCGGAACCTCATAGAAGCTGATTGTCAGGCCATCCTTATCGTAATTGCTGAGGGGCATGCCAAGCATATCCACACAGCGAACCGTATAATGGTATGTCGCGCCAGAAACCATGCTGCTGAAGGTATCCTTATAGGTGATCTTGTCAACGGGAGACGTGCCGGGATCCATTACAAAGTCTACATGCTGCCAGCTCTCATCGTTCAATTTGCGAAGGACCTCATACTGGCTGACACCGGAATTATCTTTTATCCAGTCCACACGCATCCACGTGAGGCTCACAGTATCTTCATCCAGGCTGATGTCAATCAGAACAGGAGTGTTCAGCCACAGCATGGTGGTGCGTCCAAATTCAGCCTGACGGTCGAAGCCGCTGACAATCTGATTGGAGTTGTTTACGCAGCGAACCGTATACTGGTATTCAGTCTGAGGGATGATATTGGTATCCGTAAAGTACAGATCGGACGTAGACCCAATCAGATCCCATCCTTCGGCGGTTCTGATCTTGCGGTAAACCTGATATTTTGAAATTCCAAGTACCGGATTCCAGCTGACAGTGATACCGTCGTTATCTGCAACGGTCTCGAACACATCCGGCGCGTCATAGTATACAATCGATCTGCCGACGGAATCATACTCACCCACATACTTTCCTGCGGCATCCAAAGCGCGCACTGTATACGTATAAGTTGTTCCGGAGACAACCTGAGTATCAATATACTGGCGTGGGTCGGTTGCCGGGACATCATAGAACTGGAATGCCGGATCCGGATTGCCGGCATATGTCGTCAGCTCTTTCCACTCGGAGGCATTGTTTGCCTTTCGGAATATCCGGTATGTGGCTGCACCATTAATGTTGCGCCACTCCACTACGACAGATCTTCCTCTGAGGAACTGGGAATCAGTAGGTCCGGTGACGGCCTCGCCATAGCTCAGTTTGGTGACAATGTTGAGCTCACCGTAATAGGTGATAGTTTTCTGATCAAACCAGCTGAGAAGCTTCTTGCTCCCGTCCTGAGCGCGAACCGCATAGGTGTAGTCTTTGCTGGATACCACCTGCTTATCGGTATAGCTCGTGCCAGACACGGAAGCGATGGAAACCCACTTGCCGTCATTCAGCCGGAAGATCCTGTATGAACTTGCACCTGATACCTTGTTCCAGGTAATTTTAACGCCTTCTTTTGTGGAAGTAAGCGTGAAGTTCGGGGTTGCGCAGGGCCAGTAACGGATCTCAAGACCGGGGGACTGGAAGCCGCTGACCAACTGACCAGCATCGTTCGTCACACGGACAGTATAGGTATAGGTTGTCCCGGCAGTCACACTGCTGTCCACGTAGGAGTTGCTCGTTACATTGCGATTTACCGCATGCCAGTTTCCTCCGTTATCCCTGCGGAAGACCGTATAGCGCTTCGCGGCGGGCACAGGACTCCATACAAACTTAACTCCGTTGGAGGTATTGGTTACCGACTGCAAAACCGGAGTCGCAAATGTTGCGCCGCTGGTCGGAGCAATCCCGGATTCATCGAACCAGCTGACAAACCTGTTATTATTGTCAATAATACGGACGGTATACAGATAGGTGTTGCCGGAATTCGTGGTGGTGTCCGTATAGGAAGTGGAGGTCGTTGTGCCGATTCTCTGCCACTGAGCATTCGGGTTTGTCGTATAGTTAGTCTTCCGATAGATGGCATATTTTGGTGCATCTTTTACTGCATCCCATGTAATATTGACACCGTTACTTACGTACACGGCACTCTTGAGAACCGGAGTCGCGAAACCCCAACTGCTGTTTGTAACGGTATCGGATACACCGGCTTCATTAAACCAGCTCTTCAGCTTGCCATTTTCGTCCTCCACCCGCACAGTATACACATAGGTATGCCCCGTCTTGACGTTGTAGTCCGTGTAGGAAGTTCCGGTCACCTTACGCTTCACGGTCTGCCAGCTGCTGCCATTATCTTTTCGGAAAATAGCATAGTATTTTGCTCCGGCAACTCCGCTCCATTTTACGGTGAAACTGTTGCCTGTGGCTGTACCGCTGGTGAGCGTCGGCGTAGCATAGGGCCAGTCGTAGTACATGGATAACCCGGCTTCGTCAAACCAGCTGATCAGGGCACCACTGCCATCGAGGCAGCGCACCGTGTAGGTGTATGTGTTTCCCCCTGAAACAGTGGTATCCTTATAGCTTGATCCGGAAACTCTTTGTGCAACTGATTGCCAGCTGCCTCCATTTGTTTTACGCCAAACGCCGTAACTCGCTGCCCCATCTACCTTATTCCAGGTGATAACAAGAGACTCGCCCTGCTTTTCCACGCTGACCAGCGTCGGCGCCGAGAGTGTAAAGGCGGCATTACCAACAGGAAGAAGAGATAGAAAAAGAACAGCGCACAGGAGCATGGCGCTCAATCTTTTCAGCAGATTCTTTCCTTTCATCATATCATTCCTCACTTTCGTTCTGGAGCTTCTGTTTCGCTATTATACATGATGAAAAGAAAAAACGCAATACCGATTTGTAACTTTTTTTATTAAATTTTCACTGTTTTGTTTCCGCTACGTTTTCTTTGGTTTCATTTTTTCATTCATTTACGTTTCCATAAAGTGTCTCGTATTGTTCTTGGCAGCCACGTTAATATTCTTCCTGCCCTATACGAGATTGAGTTTTGAACAGCATTCAACTTCTTTTTTTCCGGAGAACAATAGTAAAAATTCATATGATCCTGAAGCTGCCTCCATTCCTGATCTGTGAACTCGTTTTTGTCTAGGAAGCCGTCATAGTCAGCTTTGATAAAATCTAAAGCAACCTGTTCGCGGAACAAGTCTTTATATTCCGGGGCAAGACGTCGCAGATTCCATCCGTATACCCGAAGTTTATGAACCTGAAGAGCAGGACTGAAAAGAGTACGGCGTTCGGAATCTTCATTTAAAAAATCCTGAACAGACTGGAATTCATCACAAATACTGAAAATCTTCCCTTTGGAATTAACAGAGGAGTTTTCATTATCAGTTCGATAATGAAGGAACGCTTCTTTCAAGAACAGCACCCTGTCAGCACAAACTAAAACTTTGAATGCAAACGCTGTATCCTGATAGGACGCTCCCGGAGTTTCCGTAAAGCGAATTTTATTATCAACAAGAAGCGTTCTTCGATATATGGCAGACCAAATACATGCAGGGCCAATGACAATACGAGGATCCTTTTTAGCAGATGTAACAACACCATATTGTTTTTCCCCGAGTGATTCAACAAAAGTATTGGATGAGTCCTCCGTACGAAATGCCCAATAGTTAGTTTTTACAATATCTGCCTTGTACGAAACAGCAGCCTCATAGAGCCTCTCAAACATTTCCGGTTCCGCAAAATCATCTGGTTCAAGGATTCCAATATATTCTCCCGTAGCGGCGGAGAGACCGCAATTCATAGCGCTTCCATAACCACCGTTGGGTTTATCAATTATGCGAATACGAGAATCCTGGGCAGCATAGGATTTCACGATTTCCAGAGAATCGTCCGTTGATCCATCGTTAACACAGATAATCTCAATGTTGCGGAGCGTCTGAAGCAGCAACCCTCCCAGACTTTGAGGCAGAAACCGACTGACATTATAAATCGGCATAATAACCGATACAGCAACCGAACAATGCATAGTTTGCACTCTCACTTTTCTACAGATTCACGGGGCATGAACAATACATTTTGAGGGATTATTATGTTAGTCAGGCTGCTACAGCCTGAAAAAGCATTGATTCCAATGCTCGTCACAGTATCCGGCAACTTGATACGCTTTAGATTCTTATATCCTCCATATGTCAGGGTTTGGATGCCGGTAACATCGATTTGTTCATAACCGGCAATTATTTCTTCTACGGCGCCATATTCATCGTCTATGTTTTCCGGTTTTTCTTGCTTCTCTTGTAGTACTGCTTGCGGCTTTGCCCCCTGCATCTGTTTTGTTGCCGATATTTCCTCGGAAAGCTCCTGGTCTTCTGCCTGTGCTGGAATCTGCGGCGCAGATAAGCAAAAAAGCACACAAAGAACTGTCGCAAGTATTTTTTGCTGTTTTTTCATCTTCTCGGTTCTCCTTTCTAAGTTTCACTTTCTCAAATACGATGTTTCCATGGACAAGTGATTCACGTACACTTTTTTTATTATTTGATAACCCATCGCTGATATCACCGAGAGAAACAGAACGAGCAGTGATAGTTTATTAATCCCGAGATTCGGGAACAGGATCTGTAATGTATCCCGAATCTCGCAGTGGATTACAATGATCGGGAGAGACAGATATGTTCCCGCTTTTATCAGCAGTTTGGGGCACTTGATATCTTCATGATTCATGCAAAATACCAGCACAGAGACAGCAACAACTATTGTTCCGAAATATAAATAACATGATCCCTGCCCGCGGTATTCCAAATATGTAAGCAGGAGACCAACTGCAACTGCCGCCCATTCTTTTGACTTTAGTATCCTCAGATGGTCCTGTGCCTTTCTCAGAAGATAACCAGTACAGAAGCAAGGAATACCGACAAACAGGAAGTTTCCTCCGTAATACCAGGGCATGGAAGAAAACTCGCATATCGCTACTCCACCAAACAGAAGCACTGGCGACAGAATCAACAGCATCTTCGAGAAGCGCAATCTTTGAGCACCGATAAAGATACTGTAAACGTAGAACATCATAAAAAAATAATAATAAACAGAATTAAGAAAGACTGCTCTGTTAAATAACAGAAAGTCAATAAGCGTCCTGTTGTTGAGATACGGCACTGTCCAGCTTGACAGATTTCCATACTGCAGATAGCTGTTAAAACAATTCCATATTACACAAACACATCCGCCGGCAAGAATGATTCGTAGAATATCTCTCCTTTTTTTCTTCGCTTTCTCGACTTTTCCGTTATGATCTACATACCACCCGGACAGGAGGATTAGATAAGGCACTGCAAATCGTGAAACAGCCATGGCATATTCTGATGCGAAAGCAAGCGGAAATCCACAATGAATAAAAAGTATGGCAACACTGCATACAAATCGCAAACATTCTATCGTCTGATTGCTTCTATTTCTTCGTGTACTCACGTTCGTTCCTCTACGATCTTGTTATATACTCTTTGACAGTTATTCCGGTCCCTGTATGCGAAAAAACAATCCGCGCGCTCACGAAAGACTGGCTTCATTCGACAGTCTGTCTCAATATACTCTATAATACGACTTACTGTTGCTTCATATGTGTATTCTACTTCACCAAATCCGTCACGCTCATAATCAAAATAGCCTTTCTGGTAGATATGCTCTCCGGCAAAAAAAGCTCTCTTGTCAAACTGTGCATATATGACCGGTCGGTATAGATACACTGCATCAAAGATCGCAGATGAATAATCCGTAATCACCAACGCACTGTTTTGAAACACATCTCCATAATTTGTATCAAGCCCCAAAAAGAGTACTTTCTCATTCTGTGTGAACACATTGATATGCGGCTGCAGGGTCGGATGCGGTAAAAAAGCAATTTGGTATCCATGTTTTGCGGCACTCTCCAAGAGTCGACGATCGTTCAACAGTTTATTGAAAAACTGGTAGTATTCGCTGTCCATGAAATCCGGAACCAGTGGGTAGCCCATCGTCTGGCTGTTTTGGTCTTGCATTAGAAATCTTCTCCATGTAGGCATAATCGTGATCAAGGATGGTGCAGTGCCTTGTTCCAGTCGGTCATACCTTGGCAGTCCTGTCAGCCAAATCTCTTTTTCTGTATAGCCATAATGCCCTTCCAAAACAGAGCGATATTCCGGAATTGTCGACGTCACAAAGCCGTAGAAGTTTTTATTTGGCTTCATAAGCCAGTCAGAAAGATCATCTTTTATGATACCATGTTGAAGAAAAACAAATCTCTTATCTGCCATAAGATCTCTGAACACATCTCTATTCTGGTAAAGCGGATTTAAATAAGGGACTTCTGCCTGGCTTGAAATCATGCAGTCGCTTAAAAGCGCAGATAGTTTTTCGTCTATTGTTCCATTCTCAATGACCTTCCCAATTTTAACTAAGTTTGCATAAGCTTTACTGTCTTTACGCAGTACAAATCTTGCATCAATCTCCGGGTGCTTTTCTCTTACGAACTGGAAAAATGCTTCTCCGTTGTCTCCTGCCCGAGCTCGGCGATCACTTATCAGCCAGAGTGGTTTCTTCTTCCACGGCTTTCGCATCCAATACAGCATACGGATCACTGCTGCTTTTCGTCGATGGTTTTTGCTGCTGAATAAAAGCTCCAGGAGGAATACGGTCTCTCTTCCGAGCCTTTCGTAGTTTTTGCATGATCGGAGATGTATTTCTGTCTCGGAAGCTGTCATACAGGTTTTGTTTCGATAATAATAGCCTTTTTTAAAAGCGTTGCTGACCGGAGAATACCAGCCATAGCGTAAAGGCAGAAATGTTATTCTGCCTTCTGCCTCAATGCCGAAGCGAATTCTGTATTCTAAATTCACTTTGGTTAATGGGATTGAAGCCCGAAACCCAAGCAGTTGAACCAACGGTTCTCCGAATATCGTCTTTTTTCGCCATTCCGGGACTGTCTCACATGGAACGGTCTCATCATTACAGTTCATAATTACACGGATCTGCAAGTTCTGAACAGGATAGTAAGAGAAAAATCCCTCTATCTCACAATGTTCCGGAAACACTCTGATAAAATCAATATCAATCCTGGCGTCAGCGAGACTTCCCGCACGGCAATCTCCATAAAATAGCTGAAGATCGTCAACAGTTCTGCGTATTTCGGGGTCCTTCCCTTCCCTCTTGTGCAGGAGATAATATTTCTGTTCAGATGATAAGAACTGCTGTCGGAGAATAATCTCATTATCAATATTCTGCAGGCTTGCAGACAGTCTCTCCAGATATTCCTTTTCCTCCTCCTCCGTCAGAACACCTTGTGGAAACTTGTCTTTCCTGACAATCCACTGCAAATCATACATCAAAGCATATTGAACAAATTTGGGAACTTTTCCAAATTCTGACTTGCAGCTTTTGATTGTTTTTTCTGTCAGTTGCTCCATTTTCGGGAGATAGTGACGTGCGTCATTCAAGCTTCGCTGCAGAGCGGAAGGCTCTCCTCTCGTTCTCAGGCGATACATATACTTTGGCTCAGCTACAACGCCAAGAGTTTGTTTTTTTGTGAGAATATCCAGCAGAAACTCCGTATCCTCCCCGTAGTGAAGCTGTGGATTAAAACCCCTCCCCAAAATCATCTCTCTCCGCACGAAAGAACTGCTCATGCTGAGTTGGACCGCTTCCCACTCTTCACGAAGATCGATCAGCCTGGTGCCACGGTTGAATTTCTCATTCAGGCGATGGGAACCGGTACGCCCTTCAAAGTAATAGATTGGAATTGCAACAACGTCCGTATCCTGATCGTGTTTAGAATAAAAATTCCAGACCGAAGACATTGTATTCATTGTCAGCATGTCATCAGAATCCAGGCAATTCACATATCGTCCCCTGACATATGGCAAAGCCGCATTCCGGGCGGCTGAAACCCCCCCATTTTTCTGATGCAGACCGGTTATATTATCCGGGTATCTCACGGCATACTCATCACATATTTTACCACTGCTGTCTGTGGAGCCATCATCAACAAGAATCAGCTGGATATGCTCAAATCCAATATCCTGAGCAATAATGCTGTCAATCGCTTCTTTTAAAAAGAGCTCCACATTATAAACAGCCATTATGACTGTAAAACGATAGTCCTCTTTCATGTTTCTGTTTCCTTTTGTCGGTGTTCCATCAGCTTCTCATAAACTCTCTGACAGTTCTGCCTGTCATAATATGCGAAAAAGCTATCGACTCTTTTCTTGTATATTTCCTTCATTTGGCAACCGCTTGCCATATACTCAATCATGCAATCTACCGTGCTCTCCAGATCGTATTTCACCTCACCAAAGCCAGCTTTTTCATAATCAAAATAACCGGTCTTGCAAATATGGCCACCGGAAAAAAACTGGTCTTTATCGAATTGAGTATAAATAACCGGTTTTCCCATATATGCAAAATCAAACACTGCCGAAGAGTAGTCTGTTACCATAAGGCAACTGCTCTCATACATATTTCGATAATTGTATTCTTTACCCAGAAAGAGAACTTGCTCATTCCTCTGAAAAGCATCCAGATAAGTCTGCAAGTTGGGGTGAGGATAAAAAGCGATATGATATCCGTATTTTTGGGCTGCTGTTAAAAGTCTTGAATGATTTAATAACCGGTTATAATACTTCAGATACTCGCTACTGTGAAAGTCCTCTGCTAAGATCCGTTCGCCCGTGTTATAGTTCCAGCTTGGAGCAAGATATGCTCTCCATGTCGGTGCAATCGTGATCAGCCTGCCCTTCACATCAGCTTCCGGCAGATAGTCGTATCGTGGAAATCCCGTTAACCATACATTCTCTTCCGTATACCCATAAGATCCATTGATGATCGATTCAAACTCCGGCAAAGCTGTTGTCACAAAACCGTACAGGTTCCGATGCTGACGGGCAAGCCAGTCGGAAACATCATTCATCGTTACACCATGCTGCAAAAAGACAAATTTCTTGTCGGCCAAAATATCTCGGTATCCCTCCTGATGACCATGAAAGGGCTTCGCATTGATATCATCGGCATGAGAGGAGATCACATATTCACTGAGCAGATACAGCAACTTATACCGAAATGACGGTATCGGTACCGTTTTCCCCATTTGACGGATCCTTGCGTAATCGGGACTATCAGGACTGATTGCAAATCTCAGATCAATCTTCCCGCTTGTTTCTTTCAGCAAATACTGATAAAGCGCTTCTCCATTATCTCCCGCTTTCAGGATACGATCTGATAACAGCCAAACAGGCTTCTTCTTTATCCGTCTTATCAGATGATAAGCAAGTCTCACCGGTATTGCCTTTCGAGTTCCCTCATCGTTTGCTCTCCACAGCTCCTGAAGGAAACGAACTTCAGCACCTAACAACATCCCTGGTCGACTTTTTGAAATCTGAAATCCATCTTTCAATGGTTTGATGTCTAATCCCTTGCTGCGATAATACGAAGTCGGATATTGTCCTATCGGAGCAAATTCTCCATACAATATGTTGTTGGGAAATACTGTCATGTCCTGATATTGTATGAATAATCGCACCGTCAACGGCAATGACATCTCAGCTGGTTTAAAACTTCCCTGAAATCCAAGTGTCCACTGAGCAATTTCTCCAAAGCAAAGGCAATCATCTATTTCCCTGCGATAACACCGGCATTGAAAGACCTCGTTATTTATCTCCAACTTAACATCAAGTCTCAGACCTTCAGGACGAAATCCGTGAATGCGGACAGCTCCTTCAACGGAGCAGTCGTTATTCGTTAGCTTAATAAACTCCAGTTCTACCGGTTGCTGAGAAAGCGGTTTCACTTCTGTAATTCCGTATTTGAAAAATACATCGTCTCTTTTTATGATGATATCCGGTGTGCAATTATACTTTTTCTCCAGAATGAAGCACTTATGGTATTCCTTTAATAGCCGCTGCTCCAATATATACTTATCTTCAAAGGTGCGGAATGTTCGAAAAAGTCTTTCTTTATAGTGTTGCTGCTCTTGTTCAGAAAGGATGGTATCCATTTCTGGTTTTTCCAGGATCCGCCACTGGAGATCGCTGAGTAATTCATACTGTAAAAAACCCGGTGTCGCTCCGAACTTTTCAGTATAAAAGGCAAGTGCCCAATCAATGAAATAATCAAAGTAATCGAAATACCAACCTCGTTTTTTTCTGGAAGTCTGTATCAGCCCGTTTTTTGTTCTTCGGCGACGATAGAAAAAGCGGCACTCATCGACCACTCCAAGTGTCATTTTGTCCGCCAGAACGGTCAGCAGCACTTTAACATCTTCCGCGACGACCAGTCTGGAATCAAAGTGGATCTTGTCTTTCACTTGTGCGCGAAAAAAACTCGCCGTAACAAACATTACAGTGGTATGATATTCTTCATGCAAATCTATGACACGGCTTCCCTGCTCAAACTTCCAATTCTGCCAATGCGGAGCGTTTGCTCCATCAAACAGCTCAATGGGAATTGTTACAACATCTGTCTCTTCTTCATGCAGACAGAAAAACTGATAAACTTTTCTGAATGCGTCTCTTGACATTTTGTCATCTGAATCCATGAAGTTCAAAAAGCGACCCGTTGCATATTTCAGTCCCTCATTACGTGCGGACGCCACTCCCCCATTTTCTTTATGAACTAAGACAATATTGTTGGGATATTTTGCTCTGTACTTTTCACAAATCTCTCCGCTGCGATCTGAGGAGCCATCATCTATGAGAATCAGTTGAATGTTCTCAAACCCGAAATCCTGAGTAATCAAACTATCGATAGCTTCATGAAGGTAATTCTCAACATTATATACCGCCATAATAACGGAAAAAGCATAATACTCTTGCTCTCTGCTCACAGTTTTACCTCTCCATGTTATGTTTAGCTTATGTAACTTGCTTTTTCTGACTGTCTATGCTAAAGTGAATGTCAGCCCAGCAAAAGGAGCACAAAATGAATCAATTGAGTCCAAAGGTTTCAGTAATTGTCCCGGTCTATAATATTTGCGGTTTTCTGCCTGCTACATTAGAAAACATACGGGCACAAACATACCGAAATCTTGAAATCATTCTTGTAGATGACGGATCTACTGATGGAAGTGCTGACATCTGCGATCAGATTTGTAATATAGATACCAGATTCCAGGTTTTCCACAGAGAAAACGGTGGGGTATCTGTCGCGAGGAATTACGCTTTGGATCTGGCTTCTGGAGAATACTGCGTTTTTATAGACGGCGATGATCTTGTCAAACCCGATTATATCCGGGATATGATCTCCGTAGCCACCAGCTCCGAAGCTTCCATCGTAATTTGCAAAATCATGTGGGGCCAAGACCATACACTTGCTGATTTCACTGCATACCAACCGGAGAACCTGCCACGCAAAACTGATGTACCCATTGAGCGTTTTCGGTACACCAATGAGTTCCGGCACTATACTGTTTCAGCTGGTTTATATTCTCGTGCGCTCATTGGCGCCCTCCGCTTTGATCCGGAATTCAGTGTTGGAGAGGATCTCTTGTTTTTTTCCCGACTGCTACGAAAAGCACGAAACTTTGCATATATTGACGCTTCATATTATTACGCCACATACCGAAAGGATTCCGCAACCCACGCTGTGTATAACCCAAATCAATTCTCAGAAATCCTCGCCTGGGAGACCGTCTGTAAAGAGGCGACCTATGAGTCGGAAGAATTTCTGAATGAATGCTATGCCGCGCTCTCTTATCGTGTTCGCAATCATTATGACGCGGCTTACCTTTCTCATTATCCGGATGCCTCTCTGATGCACACTCTGTACAGAAAAGCATTTCAACTCCGACATCATGTTTACCGGTCGCCATATCGTTCTTGGACGGATAAGGTGAAATATGCTCTCTTTCTTACAAACCCCAGGATTTACACGGGTATAAAGTTCCGTTTTAAACCCCAGATCTGAGCTCTCCCTCACCATGCTCCGCTACGATGAGTCCATGTTCTACTGTTGCCTTCACCACTTTATAGGTCGGTTCATAAAACGGCACGTAAGATTGCCAGGGCGAATTAAGAATAATTTTATCTGACATGAGAAACAGCAATCTATGGGTTTTACTCCTAAACGGGACGACCCTCTTTCCGCCGGTCTCTTTATCCCCCTTTTCAGCAATATAGAAACGATGAATACCGTCCTTCCGTGTTTTCTCAGTATGGAATGTTTCCGGGCATCCATGATAAAGCCAAATCCGACCTGAAAACAGTTTTATCGCTGTTATTGCCATATTCAGCAATTTGATCTTGATATTTCTGTCTTTATCTGTGACATTATCTGTACAGGCATCCGGACCATAGCAGATTGTTAACGGGATATGGTGACCCTCGTAGCTTGCGAAAAAGCACAGAACATCTGTTTCGTCCCATTTCATTTTTTTAATGAACCCATAATAGCTGTCAACCACATCATCTTCCGGCCGATCACGCCAAGGGAATCTCTGACATATTATGGGGATCTTTTTTTTCCCATCCGCAGTTCCGACCAGGATGTCCACCATTTCGAGATCCAGATTTAGTCCTGACAACATCCCTATAATATACGACTCCCGCATCTGGCTATTGTAACTTGTGAGGAAGAGGGTACAGATCTGCTCTTTATTTGTTTCTGGACTTCCTCTCAGAGCAACAAGGAAGAAACGATCCCTGTAATCCAGACTTGGATGCTGGACAATTCGTCCGTATTCTATCTGTTCCAAAATGCTTCGGATTGTGTTTACTCCCTCAGAATAGGCAGGCCCAGAGAGATGATTGGGCAACAGCTTGTGATCGCGCAACTTCCAGGCGAAATCGTTTAATATTGCGTTCTGCACATAAGAATTCATTTCCGGTTGCATCTGAAAGGATAAGAGCCACTCCTGATACATTTTTGTTGAGGGAGCGAAAAGCCATTCCGGGCTCGAGACGGTGTCTGTTGCTCCCCCGGTATTCTGCCGATAGAAATAGCATGCTTCCTTAACATATCCGAAATTAGCACAGCGTGCAAGCGCTCTGACCAGATAGTCTTCATCCTCATGAAAGCTCAGCTCCGTCGAGAAAAAGACATTATCTTCTCCGCGGTTTTTTACCAGTACGGTCAATCGGGTTAGATTGATACAGGCTTTGTTGTTACAGGAGATAATACCGCTGTTCTGAATCAGGAGATCCCGGGGATGGGCTTGTTTATTTTTTGCAGAATAATAGAAAATCGTTTTAAATCCAACGACATCAGTCTCATCATAATGCGCTTCGAAAAAGTCCCTCACATTCTTCAATGCTTCTTTGGAAAGCCAGTCATCTGCATCAAGAAAGGCAAGGTATTTTCCTCTTGCTTCCATGATTCCCTTATTTCTCGCTGCAGAGACTCCCTTGTTTTCCTGATGGAAAACACGTATATTGTTATACTTCTGCGCATAGCGATCACAGACTTCTGCACTTCCGTCTGTGGAACCATCGTCGATTAAAAGAACCTCTATTTGCTCTTGTGATATTGTCTGTTTCCGCAGCGATCGAATCGCAGACGAGAGATATTTTTTTGCATTAAAAACTGGAATGATTACAGATACCAGACAATATTGAAAGCTGTTTATCATGATACTGCCTCACCTTTAAGCGATGATACTATTATATTACCTCGGTTTTCACGATTGTGATTGAAAAACACGTTTCATACTGGTAGGATTCGTATCAACCAATTCCCACTTTTACTTCGACATCACTTTGGCCGCTTACTGAGAGAGTACCTTCCTTAACGTTATAATTCTGTGTCAGCAAATCATAATAATCGTACTTCAGTCCGTCTGTAACCTCGTAGGTGACGGTTTTGGCACGATATACCGGTGTAACTCTTGGGACGACGAGCGTTTCTGACATTCCGTAAACTGAGGGCTCTACTCTAACGGCTTCCTGATATCCCGTCCAATCTACAAATCTGACAACTGTCTCTTCATCCGTGTCTTCCAGATATCCCAGCAAAATGCATGCGTTCTTGGCTGCTTCCATTCCCACTTCATTGTATCCGATTTGTTTGTAATGAATAGAGTCTTTGACATCCTCTGGTTTTGTCGGAGTACGCCATTCTGCGCTTTGTTCGGTGTGCGTTGGATAGTCCACTGCTCCGGCTTCATAATGGCTTTCAAAATAAGCTTTCACACCATCTGTTCCATCTGGCATAGTTACCCAACTCTCAGCAAGATTACAGACCAAATTGACATCCGGAAAATCAGGATTTGCCGCCATCCAGTACTGTCCGACACGATGCCCCCGCATCTCAAGTTCTTTATATGTGGTGTAAAATCCATCTGTTTCTGGACGATTATTCCCCACCCGGTATCCCGTCCGCTTGAAAGTCCCTGCCATCGCCATGATGATATCAGCAAACTCAAGCGTGTTATTCGGAGTGGATGGGTCACTGTCTAAATCTATGCTCATATCTTTTTTGAAATCATTATACATAGCAGCAAATTTTCCAACATACCAATTCGCCGGATTATTATCATCAGCACATCCCTGGCACCAGAACATTCCCATATGGGAAAGGGTATAGTGACCAGCAGCAATCTCTTTTCTCAAAGTCTCCTCACATGCTACAAAAAGGTACTGCGCCGCCTCGTAGTTGTTGCAGTACTTCTGGAAGGTATTCATGCTGGCAGCACTGTGGGAAACGTTGACCAACCAGACTTTCTCCCCAGTAGCTTTGATCCATTCATATGCCAGTCCGCTATCCGGTCCGGCTTTTCCGCTTCCTTCTTCCGTCAGTGCATAGATAGGATAATCACAGATGTACTCTGTTGTTCCCCGTGTATTAACCGTTCTATAATCTCCAGTAAGCGCACTCGGAGCCAGATAAGGCGCCGTGTAGCGGTTCAGGATACTGACATCGCCAAAACTTTCATAGACCTGTCCCTGCGGGCACAGAATGGACTGATCAGGATTTCCATTCAAGCCTTCCATGTTGCTCTGTCCGCCCAATAACAGAAGAGAGATTGGGGCTGCTGTCACGGTCACGTCGCAGAGTACTTCGTCTACCGTGATTTGTGCCGTTCCGATTCCAACAGCAACCAGTCTCTCACCTTCCAGAGACACCACAGCTTCGTCGGGCGTCCCTTCTTCAATATCATACCCGACCCGGAAAGATGTTGGCTTTCCTGCACTAACGATCTCGACAGTTCTCCCGCTCATGTCCATATGGTCGTCATAACGCATCTCAAGCTCTGAGGGGAAGCTATCTTCTGCCTGTTCTGCAGTCTCTGTGACCTCCGTCTGCTCTGGTATCTCTGTCGCGTCTGCTTCAGCAGATCCTTTCGTTTCATTGGCGGATATCTCTTCTGCCTCTGTTCCGATTCCCTTTTCATCAATCGTACCGACATCTACCGTCTCTCCGTATCCCGATACAACTACAAGTGAAATCAGAAGCGTTCCCACAACCAGGATTGAAACCACTCTTTTAAATAAACCATGTTTATAGTTCATAATCATTTTCAGATCCTCACTTTTTAGGGCTTATCTCTTCAGTAATTCTCTGCCTTTCACGAGAGCACGGAGGAGCAGATAGCTACGGTGCTTCAGAGCTAAGACAAACAGGTATTCCTGTTTGGTCAGCAGTCTTTGGTCGATCTGCCTCAGAGCCGAGGCATAGGGCTCCCGACTCAGAAGAGTGTCAATCTCTTGGTCGATCTCCTTCTGAGGCTTATTCTGGATCCGGAAGTAATAAAAACGCAGGTATGAGTGTACTGCCGTGAGTTCTCTCATCGCCAGAGCGTCATACAGCAAGCGCTCCTTTTGATACCGGTCCAGGAAATTTTCTGCCTCAGCGAAGAAGCGTTCAAACTGCGGAATGACATCCGGGTCAAAACGGTGACTGACCGAATCCGTGCTCACGCGGTAATGATAGAGGCATTCCGGCAGGTAGGCAATTCGATCAGCCTGCTGATAGGCATGCATATTGAACAGGATATCCTCCACACGTCTGAGTTCGGGCAGAAAACGCAGTTCCTTTTCCCGCAGGAAAGCGGTACGGAATATCTTCGCCCAGGCGGTTCCTGCAGGGATCTCTGGCGGATAGTAAGCACAAATCTTCCGGCTGAAGAGCTGATAGATCAGGAGGTTCTTCTCTTTCCCCTCCAGAACAGTCCTTTCCGTGGCAAGAAAATGATTCTCCACAGATTGTGCCTTGTAATGGACTGCCCCGTCCACCATGGCGATATCTGCTTCCGTCGCCGTGATTTCCCTGACCAGCAGTTCAAGGTAAGTATCCGACACCCAGTCATCCGGATCGATGAAGCAGATATAATCTCCGGCGGCGTGATCCATACCGTTGTTACGTGCGGCACAGACGCCGGCGTTCTCCTGTCGGAGATAACGGTATCTGGGATCCTGCTCCTGATACCGCATGCAGCAGGTGTGAACGCCCGGCTCTGACCCGTCATCGACCATCAGAACCTCAAAGTCCTGGTATGTCTGCCTCTGCAGGGAATCCAAACACGCAGAGAGGAATTCTTTACAGATATTGTAAATCGGCAATATGACTGAAATCATAATATTTCTCCAAGCCTGCCACACAACGATACAGGTGTAAAATATATCATTATATTTTACTGAAACAGGCCTCGATTGTCAACTGTTATGCTCTCGCTTGCATTTCTGATTCGGCTATGATATTCTTTTTCAACAGAGATTGATCGCAGGGAGGAGGGACGATCCATGTCAGCGAAAAGCCATCCCGCATCAAAATCCGAAACTCGTCAAAAGATGAAACATTCCGTGTCGGATCACGTCATGTGCTCTGTGCTCGAATGGGTTGTTCTTATCTCTCCGTTTCTGCTCGGGATGTTTTTCCCCTGGGGTTCCGCTATCGTCAGCATTGTCCTTGTTTTTCTGCTGTTCTACCTGCTGAAGAATGAAACCTTATTCGTTTCCGGCAGTTCGGTCTTTCTCACAACGGCGGCAATCGTGCTGTCTCATTTGGGTGGAACTCTGTGGGGAACCGACCGCGGGATGGCGCTGATCGGCGCGGTACAGTTTTTGCCCCTGCCGCTCTTTGTCCTTCTGCTGGAACAGTACGGCGCTGACCGGCGCCGGTCTCTTCTGAACAAGCTGCCGTATGCAGCCTGTGTAATGGTGCTGCTGTCTCTCCTGCTGAGCCGAGTCGGGCTTCCGGAGGGATGGTTCTCGGTGTCAGGGAGGCAGGCCGGCTTTTTCCAGTACCCGAACACCTATGCAGCGTATCTGTTGTTTTCCGTAGTGCTTGTGCTTTTCGGTGCTCCTCTCCGTTTCGGCAGGCTTCCATGGCTGGCCATCCTGATCGGGGGGATCCTTCTCACCGGCAGCCGCGTTGTCTTTGTATTGCTGTTTGGTGTACTGCTTATCTTCCTCGTGAAGGAAACAAACCGCAAAGTACGAAACGGCATTCTCGGTCTGGCAGGTTTGATGCTTGTCATCAGCGCGCTATACGCAGCGCTCAGCGGAGATCGGAACGGGATCGGCCGCTTTCTCACCATCTCAGCTTCGTCCTCGACGTTTTTAGGGCGTTTGCTCTATGCGCAGGACGCTCTCCCGGTGATTCTGAAGCATCCTCTCGGTCTCGGCTATACCGGCTATCGCTGGCTGCAGGGTTCCTTCCAGACGGGCGTCTACTCCGTGCAGCATGTGCACAATGAGTTTCTCCAACTTCTGCTGGATGTCGGATGGGTTCCCGCCGGATTGTTCCTCTGGGCACTGTGGAAGAGTTTTCACTCGGAAGAAGGCGGGTTCCGTCGCAAGATGCTGCTTGCTGTTCTGCTGCTGCACTGTCTGCTGGATTTTGACACCCAGTTTGTGTCGATGGCGCTGCTTCTCTTTCTCGTCATGGACACAGAGAAGAAGGCTGACCGCCCAATAAGACGGCAAAGCATCGCCGCCGGTGTACTGCTGGGCGGCGCGCTTCTCTCAGGCTGGATCGGCACAGCGTCTTTCTGTTACTATCTCCGGGACACCGCCACCGCGGCAAAGATCTATCCTGCCTACACCGAGGCGATGACCGCCCTGCTGCCCACCGCCTCCGAGGAAGAAGCGGACGGTCTTGCAGACCGAGTCCTTCGTATCAACAAGAGCGTATCCATTGCCTATGACGTAAAAGCCCGTTCGGCTTATTACGCAGGCCGCTTTGACGAGATGCTGTCCTGCAAGCAGGAAGCGATTCGCCTTTCCCGGTACCAGCTATGGGAATATCTTGATTATTTTGACATGCTGAGGCTGTCTTATGAGCGCTTTGCCCAGGTCGGTGATATGGAGAAAGCCGAATTCTGTCTGGTGCAGCTTGCCGAGATCCCTCAGATGCTGTCCGCAGTCAAAGAGCAGACTTCTTCTCTCGGCTGGAAGATTCAGGATCAGCCAACGCTTGAGCTCCCTGCCGCATATGCAGCCTGGCTGAACACATATATGGGTGGCTTCTGATCTCCCCGTTACGAGGCATGGGTCCTTACGAGATTTTGTCTCTATTTTGTAACTATTTGTTGACAATTTGTTTGTCTTATGGTAGACTGTGAGCAGACTTCCGGTCTACACTCTTTGTCTATATTCATCTCTCAGAAACGAGGTTTACCCAGAATGAAAAGATCGATTATTGTTGCTCTGCTATGCCTGGTGCTTTGCATTTCTATTCTGCCGGTTTCGGCTTTTGCCGATCAGACGGTCGTGATTATCGGGGGACCGGTGGAACAGACACCCGCCGCAGCACAGACTTCTTCCGGCAATACGGTCGTCACAGGCGGAACTGCTTCCGCCGTGATCGTCGCAGACGGCAGCAACGTAACCGTCAGCCAGAGCAAAGAAACAGCCGCCCCGGTTATTGTGATGCCAAACGGCAATGTTGTTGCCCCACAGGGCGTGCAGACACAGCCTGCCGAGACCGTAACCACAACGGTTGAACTTCCCGTGACCGCAGCACAGACACTACCGCTCAATGCCAACACGCTTCTCAACGGTATTTACCAGCGGATAAATGAGGAACGCGTGAAGAATGGCCTTGGGATCCTCGGTTATGACAATGCGCTGCAGGCAACGGCTGATCTCCGCGCCAAAGAGAGCTCCCAGAGCTGGGGCCACACCCGTCCTGACGGCAGCGCAGCAGTCACCGCCGTTACAGTGGACTACAATGTCGCCGGAGAAAACCTGATTCAGGTGAACAAGGAATATGCCGCGGTCGACCTTCTGGTTGAGACATGGCTGGCTTCTGACTCGCACAGGGCAAATATCATGCTGGCGGATTTCTCACAGACTGCGCTTGGAATCTACGAAGCCAACGGCATCATCTACATTTCCCAGATTTTCACCGACTGACGCCTGACCTGCCGGGCACACTGATATAGCAAAGCCTCCGCCGCATGGCGGAGGCTTTGCTGTTTGCTTCGGTCACAGCATTCCTTCAAACAGGATTTTTTCACCGATCGGAACCCGCCTGACTCCGGGTTCTTTGTTTTGATTGAAGTTGAAACTCAGCATATACCCGGCGTTCAGATTCCAGTAATCCAGGTATTCGCAGATCTGCCTTTCTCCTTCCGCGTTATAGCGCTCTCCGCGCCAGATCTTCAGCTCGATGATATACTGCCGGCCCAAATAATCGACGATCACGTCCGTCCGGGTCTGATCCCGGGTCTGGGCTTCGATGTAGTAGTTCCCGGTCCCGTTGATAATCGGCTTCAGATACAGAAGAAACAGTTCTCTGCCGTCTTTTTCCTTAAACCGATCCGTCAGGGGACCGCAGATCTGTGTATACGCGACGATAAAGCGCTCCATGATCAGCCGCATATCCAGTTTACCGCCTCTCACAAACTGGTTTCCGGCAAGCTGTGCTTCCCGGTTGAAGGCGTTACTACGAAACTCTTCTTCCGACAGAAAGTAATTGTACAGTCTGGTCTCAAAAATCCGATTTGCGATTTTCACCATGTTCTGCTCAACCCGAATGAATCCGTACATCAGCATCTGGGCGATATCCTCGCGGTCCGGATTGTACGACACCCGCTCCCCTTCCATCAGGATGCTTCGAAAAGCCTCTTTCAGCTCCGGGTAGTTGATCAGCTTTCCCATCAGAGACTGAAACAGGGTGTTGTCCTCCGAGAGAATCATCTTGACCGCTTCGTCCATCCCTCGCCTCGTCCATACCTGCGCCAGTGATTCGAACAATCTGCTGACCTTGGTATCCATCAGCTGGCAGAGGCGACTGACCAGGAACGGATAACCTTCCGTATAGTCCCGCAGAAGCTTTGCCATCATCGCGGTGTCCATTCCGGTATGATGATCGCCCTCATATTCTTCCAGCATTCCGCGGATTCCGGTCTCCGAAAGGCTCATGTCGATATCGAATTCCGCCGCGATGTTCCATGGACTGTTGACTTTATGCTGTTCATCCGGGCGGATCTTGCTCCGGAGGTGCCGGACATCGGTCACACCGGCAAGAATCACGGACTGAAACGCCGGTGCATCTTCCGTATCTCTGTTGATATATCCCTCCCGAAGTTGGGCCAGAAAGTCCAGGAACACCTGATTATTTGTTGCGCTGTCCACTTCATCAATCAACAGAACTACAGGCTTATCTGCTTTTTTGCACCAAAGCCGGATCATTTTCATCAGGTTTTCCAATTTATTGCTGCCCGAACCGGCTTCCACAAAAGAATTCATCTGTGTCAGCACCGTCTCCGGCAACTGGACGGTACCATATGTTGCTCTTGTCAGAATGAGATTCACGAACCCTCTGCAGAAGTCCTCTTCTGTGCGAAACGAAGCGTTGCCGAGCCCCTGAAAATCAAGGCTCACAACCTGATAGTCTTTCTGCAGCGCTCTCCGCAGCAAGTTCAGCGTCGTCGTTTTCCCGTACTGTCTGGCGCGGTTGATCGCGAAGTATTTCCCGGCATCCACCATTTTTCGGATCTCACCGATTCTCTCCGTGATATCCACCATATAGTGTTTTGACGGAATGCAGACACCGGTTGTGTTAAATTCTTTCATACTCAAAGCTCTCCCAGTTCCGGAACCTCATCTTCCTCGTCAAAGCATTCTTTCCCCAATTCTGTAATGCGGGTTTCTCCGGCTTCCCCATATTGATAAAGCTGATCCAGAAACTCAATCGCTACGCGAATTTTGGTTCGCAGCAAATAGCCTCCGCTTTCCGATGCTTTCAACAAAGTCTCTTCCGAAATCTGCGGATTCCAGTCATAAGCACGTCCATGGAAATCCTGAATGCTGACGAGAATCTGTCGGATTTCTTCTTTTGTCAGGGGACTGAGTTCCGGGGCATTTAGTATCGCATTCAGGCTGGCATTGGATGCCTTCAACAGGTCCGGCTCCTCCGACCAGATGTTCGCGACAACATCAAAATCGTGCTTCTTATCAATCACGTCCTCTGCGTACGAAGAGCTGAACGCAAACAGGGAAAAGCTCTGTTCCAGCCCGGAATCCGGCCGGAGAAACTTCTGCATCGCGGCATAGCCCTTCTCATCTGCAAATGGGGTCGCCGATAATCCCAGGCTGCAATAAAGTGGGGACTCGCACATTTCAGGGGTCAGAAAATCAAAAATTCTACGGTTCTCCCTGCTCTGATAGTGGTGACACTCGTCACAGATCAGAAGCACATGATTTCCGACTGCCAGATCTGCTCGAATATGACGGCTTAGCGCTGTTCTGGCAGAATTGATAATATAAATCATATACCGCTGGTCAGGCGGATCTTTCCGCATACCCCCATAAAACCCGGGGATATCGCCTTCCTCTCCCGCCTGTCGAAGAACAGCCTGCTTCCACTGATTTGCAAGAGGAATGGTGGGGACAACAATCCGCACCTTGAGATCCGGGTATCTCTCACGCAACTGCTTTACTGCCGCCAGTGCGAGCACGGTTTTCCCGGCGCCTGTGACAACGTTTACGATGCCCCGGCAGCTGTTTTCCTCCCATGCATTCAGGCAGTCTTTCTGCCATCTGTACAGGTTCACAGTTCTCTTAACGGTTCCCGTACATGCGCTCGTAGTAGTTCCGGTATTCGCCGGTGACGATCGGCTGCCACCAGTCCTCGTGCTTCAGATACCAGTCGATGGTCTTCTCAATGCCGTCGGCAAACCTGGTCTCCGGCAGCCAGCCCAGCTCGTTGTAGATCTTGGTCGGGTCGATGGCGTAGCGCAGGTCGTGGCCTTTGCGGTCCGTCACATAGGTGATCAGGCTCTCCGGCTTGTGCAGCCGGTCGCAGATCAGTCGCACGATCTCGATGTTCTGCATCTCGTTATGGCCGCCGATATTGTAGACCTCGCCGACACGTCCATCGTGAATGACCAGGTCGATGGCCTTGCAGTGGTCTTCGACATAGAGCCAGTCACGCACATTGAGTCCGGCACCGTAAACGGGCAGCGGCTCGTCATGCAGCGCATTGATGATCATGAGAGGAATGAGCTTCTCCGGAAAATGATAGGGCCCATAGTTATTGGAGCAGCGTGAGATGCTGACCGGGAGGCCATAGGTCCGATGATAAGCCAAAACCAGTAGGTCCGCAGAGGCCTTGCTGCTGCTGTAGGGAGAAGAGGTGTGGATCGGTGTCTCTTCTGTGAAGAAGAGATCCGGCCGGTCCAGCGGCAGGTCTCCGTACACCTCGTCGGTCGACACCTGGTGATAGCGCTCAATGCCGTATTTGCGGCAGGCGTCCATCAGAACGGAGGTGCCGATGATGTTGGTCTCCAGGAAGATGGAGGGGTTCTCAATGGACCGGTCCACATGGCTCTCGGCGGCAAAGTTCACCACAATATCCGGGTGCTCTTCTTCGAAGATTGTGTACACCGCCTCACGGTCGCAGATATCCGTCTTGCAGAAACGGAAATTGGGCTTGTCCATTACCGGTGCCAGGGTCGAGAGGTTGCCTGCGTAGGTCAGCTTGTCGATACAGATGATCCGGTCCTCGGGATGCTTTTCCAGCATGTAGAAGACAAAGTTGCTTCCGATAAAACCGGCGCCGCCGGTCACGATGATTTTTCTCATCTTGAAACTCCTGTCTTTATGTTTTGTCGATAGATATATGATAACATGCCAGAGACATTTTCACAAGAGAAACGGCACAACATTCTTCAACACATGTGTGACCACAAGAAAACCCCGCCGGCCGGCGGGGTTTAGTAGCGAACGTAAAATGCTTATCTCTTTCTTATGCCTTGACGGTTCCGTCGGCGTTGAACAGCGGCAGGGGCGCCAGCACGATGATGTCGTCGCGCTTGGCAGCGTCGCCCTCTGCGAGGACAGCCATCTTGCCTGAAATGATACCGCCGGCCTGGTGGACCAGCTCCTCCATCGCGTGCAGGGACTCGCCGGTGGAGATAACGTCATCGATAATCAGCATGCGCTTGCCCTTGATGAGCTCGGCATCGGCGGTATCGATCACCAGCTTCTGCACGCCCATGGTGGTGATGGACTTGACATTGACCTCGAACACGCCGCTCATGTAAGCCTTCGGGCCTTTGCGGGCCAGGAAGTACTTGTCCGCGCCACTCTGTCTTGCCATCTCGTACAGCAGGGGGATGCTCTTGGCTTCAGGAGCGATGATATAGTCATACTCCGGAGCCAGTTTCAGGAGCTCGGCAGCGCAGTGCACAGTCAGCTCCACATCGCCGAACATTACGAATGCTCCGATATAGAGATCGTCCGACACTCTGCAGAGGGGCAGGTCGCGTTTTAATCCGGCAACGTCAATTTCATAGGTCATGGTTGTTTTTCCTTTCGATCCGAAGATCCATCATATTTTTCCGCCGATTTCTCTTTGGCGGTTTGGTCCGTTTCCTTCTCGTTCCGGGCAAAGACCCAGAACTTTTGAATAAAGAAGCTTGCCACAAACAAACACCCGTCCACCACGATCTTCACACCCGTCGCGCCCTGGGAACTGCTGATTCCAAAAAGGCGGACCAGCAGGGCAATCAGCAGCGTCGAGACGGCAAGCTGCGGAATCGCAAGGCAGTAATAGCGCAGCATCGCTCTCCCATAGGAGCCTGTGTTCCGAAACACCAGCCGGTTGTTCAGGTTGAAGTTGAAGAACGACGAGACCACGCGGGCGGCGATATTGCAGACAGTCTCCGCATAGGCGCCGAGTGTGGAACTGAGCAGCAGATGCAGCAGGTAGAACGCTCCGGTATCCACAACCCAGGAGGCCACAGAGCTCAAGGCGTATAAGACAGGCTGTTTGCCCTTTTTCATACCCTCAGCTCCGTCGAACAAGATCCTTGGCCATGATCTTGAAGATCCGCCAGGAGTCTTTCACGGTATCGTAATGAGACCCTGCATTTTCGTCCTCGTAGACCGTCTCGATCTCCTGTTCCACAAAAGGGATCCCCCGGCGCTTCATCTTGAGCAGCATGTTGGTCTCGTACTCGAAACGCTCCCCTTCGATAGCACAGAAGCGGCTCAGATAGCGCTTCGGAATCGCCCGCAGGCCGGTCTGTGTATCAGAGAGGCGGATCCCGTAGAGACGGAACATTCTGGATGTCGTCTTGTTTCCGGCGACGCTCCGGGCGGGCACGCCCGGCAAGTCAAAGTTGCGGCAGCCGAGAACGATCTTGTCCTCCTCCAGCATCCGGTTCCCGCAGAGAATAATATCCTGGGTCAGGTGCTGACCGTCTCCGTCGATGGTGATGACGCCTTCCGCTTTCGGAAAGCGCTTCATCACTTCAACAAAGCCGTCCTTCAGGGCTCGGCCCTTGCCCTTGTTCCTGCTGTGATGCAGGACGGCGCACTCCGGGAAGCTTTCCGCCCGTTCAAAGTGGACCTGGTGCTCCGTGTCGCTGCCATCGTCGACAATCATGATCTTTCGGAACCCGGCTGCCCGGAGGCTGTCCACGACACGATCAAATTTGCGATCCGGGTTCAGAGACGGTAAAACAATAACGCAGCTCTCTGTACAGTTTATTGTTTCGGACATGTTTTATCTCCTCTACACGCAGCCTTCTTACATATCCTCAATGATTTCAACCACAGGGCTGGCTCCGGACATATCCACCATCGCACGGTAATCGCTGGAGATGACGTTTGGACCGGCTGGCTGCTGTGCGGAAGCTTCCGCATGGAATTCCACAATCACATACGGGTCCACAAAATCATAGGCGTCAAGGATTTCGCTGCCGTTAAACTGGTAATAAGAGTTATGGGACCACGTGTCGATCATGGACTGCTTCAGACGATTGTCAAACTCTGATCCCTGTTTGATATAGGGCAAAAGCATCGAATAAGCATACATGGGCTCGATGGTGTTGGAGCGCATTTGCAGGAAATTGTTAGCAAAGTCGTTAATAAAGCCAGCCAGTCCGTCTCTTGTTGCATCATCCAGCTTTTGCATAAACTGAGAATCGCCTTTGTTCTCGTCAATGTTGAAAACATTTCCGTTTTCATCGTAGACAACGACTTCGGCATCTCCCATGCTCTCTTCCAGCTTGTACGTCACCTTGTGCGGGAGGTTTTCAAATTCATAGTAGAAGTTGTGCAGGTTGTCATACTCGATGCCGCGCTCGATGATATACTGATCCCCCAGCGTAACACCGTTGACCTCCACCCGGTAATTCTCCGGTACCGTGACACGGATGCTGGAATACAGGCCAAGCTCGGCAAAGTCAAAGCTCTCCCCCGCAACCTTCCAGGAGTACAGCTCCGGCTGGATGGCAACACCCATCTTGGCAAGCCCGCCGACAACCACAGACGGCAGATTGATATCCTCCACCAGATTGCGGGAGGTGTCGTGGACCAGAACCACTTCTCCAATGATATCGCTCCCGCAGTAGATGTTATACGTAACACTGTCACTGCGGGCAAAGCCGGCTTTCACCGCATAGCTGAGCGTGTTTTCATTGAGCTTCTGCTGGATCAGTTCTTTGACCTCATCGTCGGTCTTGGTCGGATGCGGCATCGTTTTCACGAGAGCATCCATGCCGTTGCTCCATTTGTCCTGTTGAAGCTGTGCAAAGTATTCTTCAATCACAGGATCGATCTGTGTCTCATCATAGACGCTGGCATAGTCCCAGACCTGTTTCAGCACATACAGGCCGCAGGCCGCCAAAAACACAATCCAGAGGATCAGGATCACGACATAGATCACAGTTCCGGCACGGGATCTTTTCTTTTTTCTTTTCGTCGCCATGTTTTTCTCCGATCTCTATGTCCTAATTATTTAAACAGGAACGCGTCCGGAAGAGCACGGGAGGTGCCGCTGGCGGAGGACGGGCTGTTGATGTATTCGCCGTTATAATACATAACCGTGGAGGAGCCGCCGTCCATGTTACAGGCATTCACCGCGCCGAAGTCCAGCATCACATCGCGGGCATCGCCGAAGCTGGCGCCGATGCTGTGCACCTGGCGGCCGTCGATGGCCAGAAGCAGGATCGCGCCGTCAGCGCGCTGTCCGACTGCGGTACGCGGGTTGATGCCGCTTTCCATGTGGTTGCCGTATTCGCCCTTGCCGTTAATAACCAGCGCCGGACCAAAGCTCACGCCGTCACGCATGCCTTCTGCCATAGCGCCTTCCGAAGAATAGTCGCCGACATGGAGGATATTGTTGCTGTCCAGACCGCAGAAGGTGCGGGATGAAATGCCTTCATTGAAAACTTGTCCATCTGCGATCGTCAGGCCGTCCGGATATCCCCCGGTACCGCCGCCCTCCGGATCATAGAAACCGCCGCCGTTCACACCGCCGAGGGCGTCATAGCGCTTGGCCAGATCCTCCAGCGTCATGCCGTACCCGCCGTAGACCTCAGGCTTGCCGACAAACACTCGGCTCGGATCAAGGACAATGATCATTTTGCCGACAAAGCCCTTCTTCTTGACATCCACAATGATGATGCCGTCGCCGTCTTCATCGATATAGCCGTAGTCGTCCGCTTTTGGCCCTTCTTCTGTATCAGCATCCTGCTGAGCAGCTTTCACGGTGATCAGGCTGGTATCCGTCGCCTCCGTGTTGTTGATGGACCAGTGGTCATTGAAGATCTGCCGCGTCTCCTCTCCCGTCAGGAAGATCTGAGGGATAAAGTCAAAGCGTCTGGTCCATGCCATGGTCATGACGAAAGAATCCCTCAAAGCAGGGGAGGGCCCCTTCACCAGGATCCATTCCAATGCCAGTCCGCAGCAGCCCATCACAATCACCGCCGCCAGAATCAGCCCGAAAACACGATCGATAAATCTGACAACGGCACTGCCGCCGCTCTTCTTTTTCTTTTTCTTCTTCATGTCAGAACCTTTCCAATGCTCCGGAACAGCAACTGCGAGCAAAAACCAGCCAAACAGAAGTATTTTATCATAAGCCTTTTACAATGACAAGCAGGAATTATACCGTGTTTCCGGTACTTTTTGTCGATAACAGCCCCTTTTGTTTGCATTCTTTCTCTGATACCAAACAATCTGCTCGTTCCGATCGACGCTGCGCTTACTCATCTTCGTTGCCGTCTTCACATTGTATTTAATTTGTTTCCAAATTGCAATCTTTATCTTATCACACTCTTCTGAAAACTGCAAGAACAAATTGAAAAATGATTTTGATTCCTCCGCTGCTTTCCTTCATGAATCTTTAAGACAACGGGGATTGTAAAAGTCGGCGGTTTCTATTATAATAGGAGCACTATCCCCAAGAGGAGGATGATAAAATGCGTCCCAGACAAATCTGGATCCCTGTCGCGCTCGGTACCGCCTGCGGTGTCGCCGCGTTTGTTCTGAAGAAAAAGTTCTCTCCCTCTGATGCCAAATCAGCTCCCGCGGAGGCAGCTTCCGCTCCGGCCAAAAAGAAGGCCCCAGCGGCTCCCGCTTCGGTGAAAGAGGCCTCCTACAGCTTCATCTCCGGCTTTAAAGATGCTGTCACAGTGGAACTGAAGTTCTCTTATGATGCGGAAAAGTTCAGCTACTCCGTCGTCGAGGACGATTTCCTCACCGAGTCCGGCGATTCCCACGTCGGTGTCCTGTACGGGGAGAGCTTCTCCGCCCAGGTCGAGTACGGCAGCTATTACAGCGGCGAGGACTTTGCAAAGCTCTGTCAGGAGCTCGTCGCCAAGCATCACGATCTCACGGAGGCGGTTTACGGGCCGCTCTCCGGTGTCAGCTACCGCGACGGCGATAATCTTTGCCTCGCCTTCCCGATCCCGGAGGACAAACACAGCTACCTGCTGTTTACCCTGGTCAAGGCGCCCGACAACGACGACGAGCTGGAGGCGATTCTGGGCTATCCCGAGCTCAGCGCCCTGCTTGAGTCCGTATCCTTCAGCCGCAGCTGACCGAAAGGAGAAGAACGATATCCATGAAGAGCAATCGTACTACCGCGCTGCTGATGCTGCTGGTTTTTCTGCTGGTCGTCGCGGTCGTGATTATTTTCCTGACTGGGCTGGACCGTCCGGTCAACAGTGGCAACCCCTATGAGAATGTAACCGCCACCGCGGCCCCGAGCGTTGAGGTCGAGACCCCGGAACCGACGCCCACCCCCGAGCCCAGCACGGCTCCGACCGCAGCGCCGAGCGCGCCGGTCTACTATCCCCCCTCCACTGCGATGCCCTCCCAGACCCAGAGGCCCATCACCACGGCCTCGCCCTCCGGAACCGGCAACGGAGGAGGCACCGGCGTCGCCGTGCCGACGCCCACCCCCAGTGCAGCGCCGATCCCCGGCGCCGATCCCAACATGCTGCCTGCTGAAGAGCTGATCCCCGTCGTCCCCGGCGCCAACACCGGCAGCAGCACAGACGGCAGCGGTGATTCCGCCCCTGCGGTGATCCCCACGGGGACCAGCCTCGGCAGCGGCACCTTCCGCTCCGACTCCGGCACATCCATCAACATCCACGCCGACTGGAACGCGCTTGTAGCCGGTGCCAACACCGTCGATGTGACCATTACGGCCTACGTGGATTCCTACAGTCTGATCACCACGGCTTCTCCTGAGACGCTGAACATCTCGATCGACGGCCAGTACATCTCTCTCGCCTCCCCTGCCATCGACATTCCCACCACGACCAACCAGGTCACGACGCTTATTAACAACCGCACCTTTACCATCCCCCTCACCGGCGGCGAAACCCGCAGCATCCCGGTGGAGGTGGTCTGGAACTACCGCGGGACCTATGGCGGCACCTATCTCGACACCATCGAGTGCGGCGGGAACATCACCCTGAGCCGCTGACAAACCCGTCTTATTACAAAGATTGACCCCGCCCTGATCGGGGCGGGGTTTTCATGAAAGGGGCACAAGCTCATGCGCACACAGGAACAGGTAAACGAAATCGTCCGCAGGCTCCTCGCAGAGTATCCCGAGGCTGTCTGCTCGCTGGACTTCGGGAAGGACTATGAGCTGCTTTTCTCGGTGCGCCTTGCCGCCCAGTGCACCGACGAGCGCGTCAACATGATCACCCCGGCGCTGTTCGAGCGTTTCCCAAGCCTGGAAGCCTTTGCCGAGGCCGACGTGGAGGAGGTCGAGCGCTATGTGCACTCCTGCGGCTTCTACCACGCCAAGGCGCGGGACATCGTCAACTGCGCCATCGTCCTCCTGGAGAAGCATGGCGGCAAAGTGCCGGACACCATGGAGGAGCTGATAAAGCTCCCCGGCGTCGGCCGCAAGACCGCCAACCTCATCCTCGGCGACCTGTACCGGGTCCCCGGCTCCGTGGTGGTGGACACCCACTGCATCCGCATCTCCAACCGGCTGGGTCTGGTGGACAACCTCAAGGAGCCCGAGAAAATAGAAGCAGCCCTCCGGAAGATCCTTCCTCCGGAGAGCTCCTCTGACTTCTGTCATTGTATTGTGTTCCACGGCCGCGCCGTCTGTGACGCCCGCAGCCCCAGGTGTGAGCAATGCTGCCTGCGCGAGCTCTGCCAGGCTTACGAACAGGGTACCGCCACTCAGCGGATCCGGAAGGCGTAGCTGGTCTCGGTGTGCAGGTGCGCGCCCGCGCGCAGCACCGGGGACGGGAAGGCGTAGCAGTTCATGGCATTCGGATAGAGCTGGGTCTCGAAGCAGGCCGCCTCTCTCGGCGTCATCACGCGTCCGCCCTTCCCCTTCCGCTCGGTGAGGAAGTTCGCAGAATAGAACTGCATGCCGGGGAGGTCTGTCTCCACCGTCATCTCGATGCCGGTCTCCGGGCAGTACAGGACCGCGGCCTTCGCCCCGGAGAGCACATAGTTGTGGTCGTACCCGCCGGCACGTTTCAGCTGCTCGTCATCGGCGCCGATATCGGCGCCGATTTCCTTTTCGACGCGGAAATCAAAAGGCGTGCCGTCGACCCGCAGAAGCTTCCCGGTCGGGAGGCAGCCGCCGTCGTTCTCGGCAAAGCGCTCGGAGAAGAGCTGCAGCTTATGGCCGAGCACGTTGCCCTTGCCCGCAAGGTTAAAGTAGCTGTGGTTTGTCAGGTTCACCAGCGTGTCGGCGTCGGTGTCGGCGTCATAGGTCAGGCAGAGCCTGTTGTCCGCCGTGAGCGTGAAGAGCACCTGGACCTTCAGGTTGCCGGGATAGTTCTCTTCTCCGTCCGGGGACTCTCTCCTGCAGAGCAGGCTGTCGCCCTGGGCCGCCATGCGCCAGATCTTCTTGTCGAAGCCCTCATTGCCGCCGTGCAGGTGGTTCTCTCCGTCGTTCTTCGCGAGGGTGTAGGTCTTCCCGTTCAGGGAGAACTCCGCCTTGCCGATGCGGTTGCCCACGCGGCCGATGGTCGCGCCGAGATAGTCGCCATGCTGTTCATACTCTGCGAGCGTGTCATAGCCGAGGACCACGTCCACCGGCTTCCCGTCCCGGTCGGGGATGCAGAGCGACAGGATCGTCGCGCCGTAGTCCATCACCGTCATGGAGGCGCCGGCCCTGTTCGTGAGTCTCGCCGCCGAAACTCTGCGGCCGTCCGACAGCTTCCCGAAGTCAAAGAATTCTACTGCCATGTTATCTCCGCCCTTCTCTTTTTATTTTTTGTATTTCACAGATCCCGCTCCCGAAGAAGCGGGATCTGTCTTTTCTGTTGTGAATGCGGTTCTGCGCTCTGCGCCAGTTTTGACCCGGCTGTCAGTCGCCGGACATCACAGGCCCTGTCGTCAGCCGGCGGCCTGTGCCTCTGCCTGCACGTTTGCCGGCAGCTCCAGCTCGAGGTAGTTGTTCACGATGTTCATGATCGACTCGTCCTTCAGGATGATGGAGATCTCGATCCTTCGGTTCTGCGCCCTGCCCTCTTCCGTGTCGTTGCTGGCCACCGGCCGGGTATCGCCGTAGCCGGAGGCACAGAAGCTGCTGGCATACTGCTGCAGCTTGCCGCCGCCGTTATCCAGCAGATAGCCGAGGACCGCGTTGGCGCGCGCCGAGGACAGGGTCCGGTTGTCCTGCACGTTGCCCGTGCTGTCCGCGTGGCCGGAGATGACGATGCTGTCCACGTACTGGCGGTTCCCCTCATCCGACAGGAAGCGCTGGAACACGTCGATCAGCTGGTTCAGCATCGGGATTGCATCCGGTTTGATGGCATAGGAGCCGACATCAAAGAACACGCCCTCGCTCAGGACAATGTTGCCGTTGTCGATCTTCACCTTGGAAGAGTCGCCCATGACCGCCACCACGCTGTCGCGGATCTGCTCCAGCACAGAGCGTCTGACGCCCACGATGGTCTCCATCTGACCGCGCAGCTCGAGGATCTCCTCCGTCGCGGCCTGCAGATAATTCTCCTGCTCGCCGATCAGCGCCTGCTGCTGGGAGAGCTTGCTCTCCTGATCCTTCAGCACGGCCTCCTGGTCGTCCAGCATGGCCTTCTGGTCCGCAAGAAGCTTGTCCTGTGCGGCGAGGTCCTCTTCCTTCGCGGCGAGCGTCAGCTTTACCTCGTCCAGGTCAATGCTGACCTTCTCGAGCTCGCTGGCGGCCTCTTCCACCTGCTGCTTGGTCAGGGCGAGGGTACTCTCCAGCTCGTTGAGCTCCTTCTCCCGCTCCATCAGCTGGATCCGTGTCTCACCCAGCTGCTGCTCGGTGTCCTTGAGGTTGTTGCCGGTGATCATGTTGGAGATGTAGCTCAGCAGCATCAGGAAGAACAGGATCAGCGCCACCGCCGACATCATGTCCGCATAGGACGGCCAGAAGCCCTGCTCGCCCTCGCGGCTCTCCACCATGGCGTCCGTACGGCCTGAATAACACCGTCTCATTTCTGGGTTCCTCCCATACGCCGGTTGAGCTCACGCAGCGCGGTCGCAAGATCGCGCACGGCGAGGTCCATGCGCTCCACACTGCCGCGCAGGTTGTAGTCGACCTCGGAGAAGTCGTGCACACCGTTGTTGAACTTCTCGAGTGCGCCGTCAAAGTGCTTCAGGTGCTCCTTCTGCTCGCTGATGGCCTTGGCATAGACGTTGGACGCCGCCTGAGTGTTCATGGTGTAGCTCTCGGCCGCCGCGCGCAGCGAGGTGCGGATCTCGGAGACCGAGCCGTTCAGCGCGTCGATGAGGCGGTTGACCAGGTCGGCGTCGTCCTTCGAGGCCTCGGTGCTGAGGGTCGGGGCGATCTCCATATCCAGCCAGAGCTCCAGCCGGGTCTCCATCTGTTCCCGCGCCGCCTGCGGCGACAGGATCGTGCGCAGGATCGTCAGCAGGATGGAGCAGCCTGCGCCGAAGAGCGAGGTGTAGAAGGCAACGCCCATGCCGCTCAGCGCGCTCATCAGGCCGCCGCCCACGCTGTCCAGCACGCTCAGCCACTCCGAGGTGTTGGAGAGACCGATCAGCTCAGTAAGCGAGCTCACGGACATGCTCAGGCCCAGGAAGGTACCGAAAAGGCCCAGCGTCACAAACAGCGACACCGCGTTGTTCAGGAAGCGCTCGCAGAGCAGCAGCCCGGAGAGCCTGGATCCCACCACATCCGAGATGATGGCGGGCGTGTTCACGTCCTGGCCGTACTGCTTGTAGGCCGCCGTATACTCTTTCAGCAGCGCGGAGCGGAAGCCTCTGACCTCCAGATTGTTCCCGCGGGCTTTCCCCTCCAGGAAGCTGTAGCGGATCCGCACATAGAAGAGCAGGATCACCGCCAGGATGAACAGCACCGCGATGACTGCGATCACCATCACGCCCGTGACGGGCATGTTTTTCAAAACGCTCATGAATGAACCTCCGTTGTTGTTATCTTGCAGACCGGCAGCCCCGCCGGTCGGATGCGCAGGGTGTTGATAAGATCGATATCTCAGGATATCCCGCCAAGCCGAAGCTTAACACAGGATCCTTAGCGGGACCTGAAAGCTCAGAGAAACTCAGGTCTCTTTCTTTTCTTCGGCCTTTTCCTCGGTTTTTTCTTCGGCGGGCCGGTTCTTTCTGGTCTTTCCGGCCCGTTTGGCCTCTTTCCGCGCGGCGGATTTGGCGCTGATTTTGCGTACAAGCTTCCGCAGCAGCCAGACCACCAGCCAGATCACCGGCACCAGGATAATCAGCACTGGCAGGATCTCCACCAGGAAGACCAGCAGATCCTTCAGGAACTGGCCGGCGTTCTCAAGGCCGTCCTTCAGCGCCTGGGCGAGCTCTTCCCCATAGGTCGGGTTGACCTTCTCCTCCGGGGTGTACTCCCGCACTTCCTTCACGGTCAGCGAGACCGTGCTGTAGCTCACGCGGCGGTCCCAGTTATTGAGTCTCGACTGCAGCGCTTCAATCTGATAGCGCAGCTCCGTCAGGCGGTCTTCAATGATAATGACATCCTCTACCGTCTCCGCCAGCTCCATCATCTCCAGCAGGCGGTTTTCCTGCGTCTGATAGGCCTTCAGATGCGCCTGCGCGTCGTAGTACTGGCTCGTGACATTCTCAGTGTAGATGTGGGAGTAAGGGATGTTGCCCAGCTCCGAGAGACTGTCCATCAGCGCCTGGAAACGCGCACTCGGGATCCGCAGGGTGTAGCTTGCGTCCCGCGTTGAGGCATTGCCCCGGGCCTTCTGGTAGTAGTTGGAGCCGCTCACGCTGCTCGACTCGATCCAGCCGCCGTAGCGGTCGATGAGCGCCGAGACCTTTGCAATCGTCTCGTCGAACTGCGTGGTCTCGACCGTCACATCGGAGGAGTAGATAATCTTATCCGGGTTCTCGGCCGCATCCTCATTCTCCGGTGTGTCAGCAGAGCCGCCGGAGCCGGTCTTGGCAGCGGCCAGTGCCGTCATCCCGAGGCCGGCGTCATAATCCGCCACCATGGGGACGGCTGCTTCATCCAACTCAAAGTCATCGGCGTAATAGGCGCTGCTGGAGTAGTTTGCCTCCCCGGCTGCCGTCGTGTATGACTGAGTGCCGGAGCTGCCCCTCGAAGAACCGCAGGCGCAGAGAGACAAGACCATCATCAGGGCAAGGAACATTGCCGAAATGCGTTTTACCTGTTTCATTTTCATACCTCCGTCTGTCGTTTTCCGATGTTTCCGCTCAACTGCCAAATCCGCCGATCGGCCTGTGCCTGGCCTGGATGCAAAAAGGTCCCCGCCGGAGCGAGAACCTTTTTGGTTATTTTCTTATTTGCCGACAAAGCGGAAGCCGAAGCCTTCCGTGACCTCGCAGGCATTGGTGAGCTCATCGGACCAGGCGCTCATTGCCTCGCTCTGCAGAGCGCTCCTGGCGATGTAGCTGCTGTAAAGCGGGCCCTCGCCCACATAGTAGACCACGTGATATCCCGCGTAGGAGCCGCTCTCGCCGTAGACGATGGCGGTGTCGCCGGGCTTGTGTCCGCCGAAGGCAAAGTCGTTGAACTCCTGCACCATCTGACCCTGATAGATGTTCTCATACAGGCCGCCGTTGGTGTTGGAGCCGGTGTCTTCGGAGTACTGCTCTGCAAGCGCCGCGAAGCTCTCTTCGGTCTTCTCACCGGCCTCGTACTCCGCAAGGATCTCCTCGGCGCGGGCTTTTGCCGCTTCCTTGGCCTCGTCGGTGTAGTTGCCCTCCTCGTCGGCCTCCGCCTGGATCAGAATGTGGCGGACGCTGGCCGTGGGATAGTGGTTGTCATTGCGGGCGAGATACATCACGACCGTGTAGCCGGCGGGATCTTCCTCCGCATCGGCAAACACTTCGATATCGCCGGCCTCGCGGTCGGCCTTCACCCATTCGGCATAGGCCTCGTCCAGGCTGCTGCCGCTGACGCTTCTGCGCTCAGAAGGCAGCGCCTGCGTCTGAGACTCCACCGCGACCGCAAAGCGCTCCACAATGTCCTCGATGTCCTCTTCGCCATCCTGATATGCCATCACGATGGCATCGGCGGTGGCCTTCGCCTCGGCACGGCTCTGATCGTCCGCCGTCATCTCGACAGTGTCCTCTGCGCCGTCCTCACCGGGGACGGTGGTTTCGACGGTCTCCGCCGTGACATAGTAGAGATTAAAGTCGAACAGGTCGCGGTCTCCGTTCAGACCGGTATAATACTCTTCCAGCTCGTCGTCCGTGTAGGTAAGGCTGTCGAGCTTCTCGTTGTAAACCTTCTGGGCAAGAGCCATATCCAGCGCCGCCTGACGGACGATCTTCGCCGTCACGCCGCTGCCGTAGTTCATGGCGTAGAGCTTGTCCGCGCTGCCGTAGCCGTAGGACTTGGCGGTCTCTTCCATCCCTTCAAACTGTGCGTCAACCTCGGCGATCTCCTCGTCGGTCAGGCTGATGCCGTTTTCCGCGGCATAGTCCAGCATGGCGCGGCTCTGCTGCACATCCATCTCCGCCAGGTTCTGGAAATAATCTCTCCAGGTCCCGCCGTCGGTCATGCTGCTCTCCTGCTTGTCAAGGCCGGAGAGGCCAAGGCTGGTGTCAAGGCCAAAATAGGAGAGGTAGCTGCCGTAGGTATTCACCATCGTCAGATACTCGTTTCCGTAGTAGTAGTTCACCTGCGCGGGGGTATACTTGACGCCGTTTGCCGTGAGGGCGGTCGTCGCCGTGTACATAAGGCCGGAGTTCAGGAGCAGGATGGCGGCGATCAGTACGATGACGCCGATGGTACCCCAGGTCCATTTGCGTTTCGAAATTGCCTTTTTCCTGGCTTCCTCCTGTGCCGCCAGGATCTTCTTATCCGTTCCGGCTTCCCGGGCTGCAATGCGGTTTTTTCTTTCGGTTGATGCACTCATGTCTTTCGTCCTTCTTATTGTATTTGTGCGTTTGCATTATATCCGCAAACAGGGTCTCTTTCAAGGAAAATGTTTGAATTTTTAGAGATTCTTCAGTTTTCCGCGCGCATGGAGAGGAAAGCATTGATAAACCCGTCCAGATCCCCGTCCATGACGTTCTGGATATTCCCGTTCTCAAACTCGGTGCGGTGGTCCTTTACCAGCTGATAGGGCATGAACACGTAAGAGCGGATCTGGCTGCCCCACTCGATCTTCATCTGGACGCCCTTGATGTCGCTGATCTTCTCCAGGTGCTCGCGCTCCTTGATCTCGGCGAGCCGCGCGCGCAGCATGTTCTTGCAGTTTTCCAGGTTCTGGAAGTGGCTGCGCTCCACCTGGCTCGAGACCACGATTCCGGTCGGGATGTGGGTCAGACGCACGGCCGAGGAGGTCTTGTTGACCTTCTGTCCGCCGGCGCCGGAGGAACGGAACACGTCCATCTTGATGTCCTCATCCCGGAGCTCGATCTCCGTGTCGTCGCTGATCTCGGGCATGACTTCCACCGCGGCAAAGCTTGTATGGCGTCTGCCCGCCGCGTCGAAGGGGGACACGCGCACCAGACGGTGGATCCCGTGCTCGCTCTTGAGAAAGCCGTAGGCGTTCTCCCCTTCGATCATGATGGTGGCGCTCTTGAGTCCGGCCTCATCGCCGTCCAGATAGTCCATCACCTTGACCTTGTAACCGTGGCGGTCGGCCCACATGTTGTACATCCGGTAGAGCATCGAGGCCCAGTCCTGCGCCTCGGTGCCGCCCGCGCCCGCGTGGAAGGTCAGGATCGCGTTGTTCCCGTCGTACTCGCCCGTAAGCAGGGTGCTGAGGCGCGTCTCCTCCACCTTCTCCTCAAAGGCGGCGTACTCGGTCTGCAGCTCCTCGAGGAGGCTTTCGTCGCCCTCTTCGATCGCCATCTCACAGAGCGTCATCAGATCATCCCAGCTGCCGCAGAGCTTGTTGTAGTTATCCCGCTTGTTCTGCAGGGTCTTCAGCCGCTTCTGCACCTTCTGGGACTTCTCCACGTCGTTCCAGAAGCCCTCACGGGAACTGGCGGTCTCCAGCTCTTCGATCTCCCGCTCCGCCGCGTCCAGCTTCAGCGCGCCGCGCAGCATGTCCAGACTGGGCTTGATGGCGTTCAGCTTCTGTTTGTATTCTTCAAATTCCAGCATAGATTCAACCACTTTCCTGTTTTTCAATAGTGTTCGATAACTTTATGATTATATACAAAAAACTCCTGTTTGGCAATCGCTTTTTTCATGCGTCTTTTAAACGTTTTTTACTTCCAATTCTTTTCCATTTATGATATAGTTTATTTGTAAGAGAATCCATGTGCATGAACGCAGATGAAGTGTGACGCATTTTAAATTGATGGAGGATAATCGCAGCATGATTTCTCACGGTAAAGAGATCGCCGTCTTCACCGGCAACTCGAACCCCGCCCTCGCAAAGGATATCTGTTCCTCTCTGTTTATCAACCCCGGCAACTGCAGCATCTCTCAGTTCGCCGACGGCGAGTGCTCCGTCTCGGTCTACGAGCCTGTCCGCGGCAAGGATGTTTTTATTGTTCAGCCCACCTGCAACCCCGTCAACGACAGTCTGATGGAGCTGCTGATCATGATTGACGCCATGCGCCGCGCCTCCGCAGGGCGCGTTACCGCTGTTATCCCCTACTTCGGCTATGCCAGGCAGGACCGCAAGGCCAAGAGCCGCGATCCCATCTCGGCCAAGCTCGTCGCAAACCTCATCACCGTTGCCGGCGCTGACCGCGTCCTCACCATGGACCTGCACGCCGCGCAGATCCAGGGCTTCTTCGATATCCCGGTCGACAACCTGGTCGGCTCTCATCTCTTTGTCAAGCACTTCCAGAAGATGTTCGGCAAGGGCAACGAGGACGTCATGGTGGTCTCGCCCGATGTGGGCAGCACCGCCCGCGCCCGTTCCTTCGCCATGAAGCTGGGCGTCAACATGGCCATCGTCGACAAGCGCCGCGAGCGCGCCAACCAGTCCGAGGTCATGAACATCATCGGCAACGTCGAGGGCAAGATCTGCATCCTCCTGGACGACATCGTCGACACGGCCGGCTCCCTCTGCGGCGCGGCCAAGGCCATCAAGGAGATCGGAGGCGCAAAGGAAGTCTACGCCTGTGTGACCCACGGCGTGCTCTCCGGCCCCGCCATCGATCGGATCCGGGAAAGCAGCATCGAGCACCTCCTGTTGCTGGACACCATCCCTTACCCGAAGGACGCGCCGGAGCTGGACAAGATCAGCTATATTTCCTCCGCCCCGGTCTTTGCCGAGGCAATCCGCCGCATCTATGAGGAAGTCTCCATCGCCAACATGTTCGACAACTGATCGGCCGGGCAAAGACCATGCTGTTTTCCTCCCGTTCCGTCTCCTGGCTGGTCGTCTTTCTCGGCAACCCCGGTCTGCGCTACGAGGGGACCCGCCACAACGCAGGCTTCATGACGGCGGACGCCTTCGCCAGGAAGCATGACCTCAGCATCAACCGCTCCCGCTTTCAGGCCCTGACGGCCACCTGCACGCTCGGCGGCGAGACGGTTCTGCTGATGAAGCCCCAGACTTATATGAATCTCTCCGGCGAGGCCGTCGGACAGGCCGCTCGCTTCTACAAAATCCCGGCGGACCATGTTCTCGTGGTCTCGGACGATATCTCGCTGCCCATCGGGGCGCTGCGCATCCGCACCAAAGGCTCCGCCGGTGGGCACAACGGCCTGAAGAACATCATCTCCGTGCTCGGCACGGAGGAGTTCCCCCGGATCCGCCTGGGCGTCGGCGCTCCGCCGCACCCGGACTACGAGATGGTGGACTGGGTGCTCTCGGTCTTCCGCGACCAGGACGCCGTGGACATGGCGGAGGCCGCAGGCCGCGCTGCCGACGCGGTGGAGTGCCTGATCACCAGAGGCCCGGAAAAGGCCATGAATCTCTACAGCCAGAAGAAGGTCGCGCGCAAAGAGTAAACAATCGCATCTCATGCGGTTAAAATAAGAAAATATAATAAAGGAGGCTGCATATGAAGAAGAGCTGTATTGCGATGCTTCTCGCCGGCGGGCAGGGGTCGCGTCTCTATGCTCTGACCCAACATGTGGCAAAACCCAGCGTCCCCTTCGGCGGAAAGTATCGCATCATCGACTTTCCTCTCTCCAACTGCGCCAACTCCGGCATCGACACGGTCGGCGTTCTGACGCAGTACCGTCCGCTCCAGCTCAACAGCTACATCGGCACCGGCCAGCCCTGGGACCTCGACGTCTCCGACGGCGGTGTCTACATTCTTCCGCCCTACCTGGGCGCGGGGGAGAAGGGCTCCTGGTTCTCCGGGACCGCCAACGCCATCTACCAGAACATGGCGTTCATCGAGTCCTACAACCCGGAAAACGTCCTGATTCTCTCGGGCGACCACATCTACAAGATGGACTACGCCGACATGCTGCGCGAGCATCTGGCCCACGACGCCGCCTGCACCATCTCGGTGCTGCAGGTGTCTCTGGAGGAGGCCACCCGTTTCGGCATCATGAACCTCGGCGACGACGGCTACATCAACGAGTTTGAAGAAAAGCCCAAACACCCGAAGAGCACCCTGGCCTCCATGGGCGTGTACATGTTCAACTGGCCCAAGCTCCGCTCGTACCTGATTGCGGACGAGAACAACCCCAACTCCAGCAAGGACTTCGGCAAGAACATCATCCCCGCCATGCTGGCCGCCGGTGAAAAACTGTGGCCCTATCACTTCCAGGGCTACTGGCGCGATGTCGGTACCATCACCAGCCTCTGGGATGCCAACATGGACATGCTCTCCACCACGCTTATCAACCTCTATGACCCCGATTGGCCGATCAGCTCACGCAGCCCGGTCTGCCCGCCGACCTACACCGGCGAGAACGCCCGCGTCATCCACTCCATCGTCACCGAGGGCTGTGAGATCGACGGCCATGTGGAAAACTCCGTTCTCTCCCCGTCTGTCACAGTCGAGCGCGGCGCGAAAGTCGTCTACAGTGTTGTGATGCCGGGCGCCGTGATCAAGGCAGGCGCCACGGTGGAATATGCCATCATCGGTGAAAACTGCGTCATCGAAGCCGGCGCCAGGGTCGGCACCGCGCCCGACGGCACGGAGGGCTGGGGCGTCGCCACCTGCGGTCCGAATGTCACGGTCGCCCCCGGCCAGGTGATCCCTGCCGCTGCGATGATCTATTCCGGAGAGGAGGCATAAGTCATGAGCAAGTATCATGGTATTATTTTCGCGTACAAAGACGCGCCCGAACTCGGCGACCTCGTCAGAGAGCGCACCGTCGCCTCTCTCCCCTTCTGCGGCCGCTACCGCCTGATCGACTTTGCCCTCTCCTCCATGAAAAACGCCGGGATCACAGACGTCGGCGTTGTGATGGCCCGTGACTATCAGTCCCTGCTGGACCACATCGGCAGCGGCAAGGACTGGGATATGAGCCGCCGATCCGGCGGTCTGCGGATGCTGCCGCCTTTCGGCCTGCCCCATGCCCACACCGGCAACTACGGCGGCACCGTCGAAGCGCTGAACGCCGTGGCAGACTATATCCGGGATATTCCTCAGGACCATATCGTCCTGATGCTGGGCAACCTCATCGCCAACATTGACCTCGCCGCTGCCATCGCCCAGCATGAATCCGGCGATGCCGAGATCACGGCCATCTGCGCCGAGGGTCCCACCGTGGGCCTCAATCACCAGTACCTGCTGGGTGAGGACGGATACGTCTCCGGCATCCACCTGGACCGCGGCGACGCCGTCAAGGGGCTCAAGAGTCTCGAGGGTTATATCATCGAGAAGTCCGCGCTCCTCCGCCTGATGGACGAGGCCGCTTCCCGCAACCACTACGCTTTCCACCGCCAGGCCATCATCGGCTTCCTGGGGGACGGCGGTAAAATGGACGTCTACAAACACGAGGGCTATGTCTGCGCCGTGAGAAATGTCGAGCAGTATTATAACGCCAGCATGGATATGCTCTGCTCGGACAAGCGGCACCAGATCTTCCCCGCCGACCGTCCGGTCCGCACCAAGACCCACGAGGAAGTCAGCACCTACTTCAGCGAGCAGGCGGTCTGCAAGAACAGTCTCGTCGCCGACAACTGCATCATCGACGGCGAGATTGAAAACTGCATCGTCTTCTCCGGCTGCCGCATCGGCGCCAACACCAAGCTGAAAAACTGCATTGTCATGCGCGGCGTCACCGTCGGCGAGAATGCCGAACTCAGCTACATCGTCGCCGACAAGTATGCCAGCTTCTCCGACCGCACGGTCCTCACCGGCAGCGCAAAGCTCCCGACCGTCGTGCCGAAGAACACCAACATCTGATTTTTCCCCAAAGCGCGAAGCCGCATCACGGCGATCCTTTCTGAAAGCATCGCCCGGCTTCATCCAAAACAGCAAAAAAACAGAAAAGCCAACCTTCTTCCGGTCAGCTTTTCTGCTTTTTTGTTTTTATCTGACGCTCACGGGTCAACATACCGGGCCCGCTCGCCGCCGATGAACTTCGGCCGGGTCCTGGCGCAGACGAGGTTGGCCTGGCCGATCCGCTTGACCTCCAGCCGCACCGGGACCGCCACATCCCTCAGATGCATCCCGATCAGCGTGTCCCCGATGTCCATCCCCGCGTGGGCGCGGATGTGCTCCACCGCCACCGGGTCCTGCATATGCTCCCAGACCGTCGTGGCAAAGGAGCCACCCGCATGGGCCCAGGGCCGCACATTCACCGGCTCATAGCCAAACTTCTCCGCCGTCGCGCGCTCGACAATGAGCGCCCGGTTCAGGTGCTCGCAGCACTGTGCCGCCAGCAGGATCCCCTGCTCCGCAAGGATCGGCGCAATCCCTTCCCAGACGGCTTCCGCCGCTTCCATGCTGGAGCCTTTGCCGATCCGCTCGCCCACGATCTCGCTGGAAGAGCAGCCGATCACCAGCAGGTCGCCCGGCCGCAGCTTCGCCGCCGCGAGCAGTTCTCTGACCGCCTGTTCCACCTGTTCCCTGATCTCTGTCATCATAGTTTATACCCTCACTTCTGTCTGAGAAACCAATTGTTAAACTACCTGTGCATAATCAAAACTGTTTTTGTACATAAACTCCGGAGCGCAGTCAATCTCTCCTTCTTTCCATGTCACAACGCCATGATCAAGAACAGGAGACATGAAAACCTGATCGTCCTGTAAGGCTGAAAAAACCGGTCCGGTCAGTGCAGTTGCATCAAAGAGTCTTGTTTCTCCGTTATTGAACGTAAGAAGCATGATTTGATCCTGCAATGGTTTTACTTTTATTACTTTGATTGCTTCCTCCGGCTCGCCGCCGCATACGAACCCATTGTAATAATACATGATTCTCCTCCTCACGAAAGCGGGCTGATTCTCTCAAACGGAAGCTGCCTGGCAGCATTGTTCCACGCCGCGTACAGCTCGTCTTCGTGAAGTGCCATTCACCCTGTTAAAATGCGATATTGTTTCCCCACGCCATTTAATAATCTTATTATACTCAACGTCTTCGAACAATTCAACCCGATTTGCAGAAAAGCTGACCGTCGCCGATCAGCTTTTCTTCTTGTGTTATGCGTGTTGTTTCTTCCTGCGAAGGGTCAGGATCGCGGTACCGGGACCGCCAGTTACATCAGCCAAAGGCCAATGCCCGCGCCTGTGCCTCCGGGATATTCGACGCAATCATACGTTCATAAACTTCCTGTCGACCTTCATTACGGCCTTCCGCGCGGCCTTCCGCACGGCCTTCCGCACGGCCTTCTTCACGAAAGAGCTCCATTGTTTTTGCTTCATTGTATTCTGTGAGCAGCATCGCTTTCACCTCCGCCTTATGCGCTTCCAGGTATGATTTGATTTCAAAATCTTCCGGCATTTCATCAATGGACGAGTCGATGGCTACGTCCAAGCCCATGACGTCTTCCCGTTTTCGAATCTCTTCCACAATCCATGCATATTCCTCCAGCGGTTTGCATGTCGCCATCATTGCAGCATTGCGACCACTGTTGATGTTCAACATTCTGACACGAACCTGAATATCGGCTTCCTCTCGGCGCTCTTGCGGAAACGCGTCCGAGAGATACAGCTTGCGTTATGCGTGTTGTTTCTTCCTGCGGATGGTCAGGATTGCACTAGCCGCGGCTGTCGGTCGCCGGATTCAAAACCAATGCTGCACCGTCATTACGCAGAAAAAGCAAGTGGAACATCCTGTTCGACTCCACTTTCACGCTCAAGCATTCTTGCCCAAGTAAGTCTGGTAACTTCGTCGACAAAGCACTTTTCCTTCTTCGTCGCGCTCGTATATTCGATGCCAAACCGTCTGCAGGTCTCAAAAAACAGATTCATAAAACGGATATCCTCATCATCCGGGCACACGACATAGCCTCCGGCTCTTTCTGCAAGGACATCCAGTTCAACCTCTCGGTTATACTGATTACTCATTTTCACTTTCCTCCGCCAGATACTCTGAAAATACCAGCCATGCAGCACGGTCTGCCAACATAAATCTTCTCGGACCGCCCTGAACCGTCATAGGCGTTCACAAAAAACTGCATTGTGATTCCTCCTCAATCCGTATAGGCATTCTCTATGGTAGAAGTCTCCCTGCTACGGCGCCCATTTGAGGATTAATTCATCTCCCACATGGAAGAAAGGACATGGGCCGGACTTCGGATCAGCCAAGTACTGCTCTGGGAAATCCACAAAGCATTTCTTATCAATCACAGTGATCTTGCACTCGTATTTCATCTCGGCTTGTCCATCACGATCCGGTCGAGTTACATTAATACCCATTCACCGCTGGTATCGCTTCCTTCACGTCGAAGAGCACCCGCCTCCTGAAATTCTTTTAAATAACGTTGTACTGTTCGATCCGTTGTGTTCGCTGCAGATGCCATTTCTGTTATTGTAATAAATCTGTTCTCGATAATTGCTGCCAATATTTTTTGAGCAGTTTCTCTTTTTTTCTTTGAGCAGGAATTTAAATATATATTCGCGGTTTCTGACAATCTCTCTACGACATTCTCTACGACATTCTCTACGACATTTTCATGTCCATCCCTATAATCATTAAATCCTTCTCGCACAAACAATCTTGTAATGAAGTAATCATGTGCTTCATCTGTCTCAAATTCCGGCAGTGGAGAGCCGTTTTTCTGAAGCGCATCCAGAATTTTCTTAAATCCGGTGTTTCGTCCCTCAGTCAGGTGCAATTCCTTTAGAAATTCTCCGATTCTGCGATTGCGATATCTGCGGCTGCGAACCTTAAATTGCCTCAGCCCATCTAGTGTCACAGAGCGGTCCGGCCCGGGATGACTGATGATCTCAATCATGTCCTTTTCCACACGGACTTCTATTGGTTCCCGTTCATCATATCCCTTGTGGTAAACCGCGTTGGAAAGCGCCTCTTCAATCGCGTCATATGGGTAGTTGAAAAAACGTTCTGCTTCTGCCTGGTCCGGTACCTTGATAACCTGCTCCGTAATCACCGTGTTCCGAATATAACGCAGTGCCGCTCGGAGCTGTTCATGCAGTGGCCCCTTAAATGTCTGCTCTATGATCTTGTCACCTGCATCGCCTTCAGGAAACTGAACCACATCAATCTGCGCATACGGGAAGAATCGCTCCGGCTCAGAATTAAAGAACATGAGCGCCGCATTTTTTGGCTTCACATACTCTGGTAGTGTACTGATCAGATTCATATCTGCACAGAGCTCTTCGAATGACATCGACTCGGATCTCTCATATAGCGAACTGCCGATCTCCTTCAGATAAGATCGTATCAGCGTATAATTCAAATCCGTCAACTCAGCGCGATAATTGAGCCTGTCATCAAATGGTGTGCGATTTGCCAGATTAAAGAGGTCTTTCAGTTCATCATCATTCGGCAATACGGAATTGGAAGCTTTGCGAATATAATAACCTCGTTCTTTGTCATCCTTAGCCATTGTTTTCGGAGAGGAATACGGTCTGGAATCGCCGCCTGGACACCAGATAATGATAAAGGTCTTATCCTCCAGGTAATCCACCCCAATGATCGGCGTGTACTGTGGGCGCATCAGCTTACACTTAGCAAAAATATCCTTCTGCCACTTATCGACCTTGTCCTCAGAGACACCGATATATGGCTTCCTCGGCCTGCCATTTTCCTCCTCCACGCCAATCACAATATAGCCACCGCCCCAGTTATCCAGATCATTTGCAAAGGCTGTCACCGTTTTGAGAGACGCCTCCGGATCCCAGGTGGATTTAAACTCGATCCGTGCCCACTCAACCACAGTGCCGGACAGAAGTGTTTTTATCGTTGTTGGTATTGCCATATGAATATTACCTCATTTCGCAAAAGTTGTGCGCATGCATGACATATCATGCCGCCATTGAGCAGATCACACACGAGCATCCTCGTTTTCTTTATTTTTGCCATTCCATTTACAGAAAAACTGTCCGGCGGCCTCTCTCTGCTGCGCCTCAGTCATAGCCTATCACTCCTCATTTTCATATTTCCGCAGTATTTCCTGTTTCCGATCATATTCCTCAAAATACGCAGTCAGCGCCCTCTCAACCACAGTGGTTTTCATCTGCCCCGCTTCCGCGCATACTTCCTGAAGCTTTCTATATATCGGAGTCTCAATGCGGACATTAAGATATATGCCATCTTTTCTCGCTCTGGCCATCTCAGTTCTCCTCTACCATAAATGCACAATACTGGACATTTACATTATATCACAAACAGCTACCTATTTCAATCTGGAAATACCGCATTGTATTAGACGAAACTAACCTCGCCTCAAAGAGAAAAGCTGATCTCCAGTTTCCTGAAGACCAGCCTCTCTTAAGCTTGTGTTAAACCAATCTCCGTCTCCTCCACAGCAGTACTCCCGCTCCAAGGATCAGGATGCTGCCGAGGATCGTGAAGAACCGTGTGCCGTGGCCGCCGGTGGAAGGAAGCTCGTAGCCTCCCTCAGGAGTATTTATGATTTGCTGTCCATCTGTTGCTTTTGGCACATCACTGCCTGTAAATATGAGGCCATTCCCATCGGAAGTTGCATGTTTCTCTGTATTTAACAGCATTCACGTTGCCAATGATAATAAACTTCTTTTTATGCTCAACAAGGACAGCAACATATTCCCGGAACAGCGAGAACGGAGGATTCGTGACCACGATGTCTGCCTCGTCCAGAAGTTCCAGACATTCCGGGGATCGGAAATCGCCATCACCTTTCAATTCTGTCAACTCATTCTCTCCAGACTTAAACAGCTCCGCAACATCCAGCATATCCACACCGCCGTCACCGGTCTTGTCATAGACCGTAGTCACGACCGCCTTGTATGGTTTATTCTGTGTTTCTTCAGATTCACCGAGAATATCAAAAATGGAAAGCTGCTTATTGGCAATCGGAGATCCCGTGTAACACGTCGCAATGAGCTTCTTCAGGCCAAGCCGATTGAAATTGAGCACAAAGTACTTGAAGAAGTTACTCTCGAACGGATCATCACAATTGCAGAACACTGTCTTATCCTTAAAATGCTTTCTGTAATAGCGCATCTCCTTCTCGATATCCGTCAGCTGCGTATAGAATTCATCCTTCCGGGCAGTCTTAGCGCTGTTCAGATTTTTATTTCCTGCCATTCTTTATCACCTCAAAACCAGATGGTCATTCATCATTTTCATGCTTCCGCAGTATTTCCTGCTTCCGATCATATTCCTCAAAATACGCAGTCAACGCCCGCTCAACCACAGTGGTCTTCAGCTGACCGGCTTCCGCGCATACTTCCTGAAGCTTTCTATATATCGGAGTCTCAATGCGGACATTAAGATATATGCCATCTTTTTTCGCTCTGGCCATCTCTGTTCTCCTCTACCATAAATGCACAATACTGGACAATTACATTATATCACAAACAGCTACCTATTTCAATCTGGAAATACCGCATTGTATTAGGCATGACTAACCCCGCCCCAGAAAGAAAGACTGATCTCCAGTTTCCTGAAGACCAGCCTCTCTTAAACTCATGTTAAATCAATCTCCGTCTCCTCCACAGCAGTACTCCCGCTCCAAGGATCAGGATACTACCGAGGATCGTGAAAAGGCGTGTGCCGGGGCCGCCGGTGGAAGGCAATTCATATCCGGCGTTATTGGTGACAATCAATGTGTAAGCTCCCGTTGTTTCATCGCGTTTGACACCACCGCCACTATGCGACAGACTGCTGTCGCTCTGGTTGTAGGTAACGCCGGAGGAAGTAACTGTGATCTCCACCGGCTCCGAAAGCGGGATATACCCTGCCGGGGCAGCGGTTTCAACCAGGTAATACATTCCGAACGACAGATTTCCCAGATCAATTATGCCGTCAGCGCCTGAAGTCAGGTCTGTTTTTGCCGCCTGCTTTGGATCGGCCTTGTAGCCATTCTCCGTGTGCAGGGTGAATACCGCGTCTTTCAGAGGCGTTGTGCCGTCCTGACTGGTTTTCAGGATTTTCACCGGTACGGGAATCGTCTTGTTCGTGTAGGTAGTGTTGTAGCGAGCATTGGCAAAGTCAATCGTACCGCTGATACCCGTATTGCTGTTATCTGCGCTATTGTTGGCCGGAAGGGATGTCATCGTCTGCTCAGAACCCTGGTCTGTCCCATCTACCATATTGGCGATCCACCGCGTACCGCTGACCTCCGCTTTGACGAAATCATACCCATCGGGTATGCTGGTTTCCTCAAAGGAATAGGTCGTTCCGATCGGGAGATTCAAGAAACGCACATTCCAGCCTTGCTTGATTTTCAGTGTAAACTGGTTTCCGCTGGTGGCAATCAGGTAATTGGCATAAGCCGAACCACCATAAGTACTGCTGTCTATGTCGGCAGGCTTTTGCGCGTTCGTATAGGAATACTCATCAGGTGATAATGTACGCCTTGCAACAGAGTCATAAATACTGAACCAGATATATTTCTCTACGGTATCATAGTTTGCGATCCCAGAGGGAACGGTAAATGTGATATTATACTCAAATTCAGTATCATCGACCGTTGCGATGCCAGATTCATCTACGACCACTTTGTTCAAGTCCATATAGCTTCTGTGGGTGTTGGTGGCAATCATCAGGATATCGGACTGAGTATCCCGATAAATCTTTCCGTCCAGCCGATAGTAATGGTGTGAACCGTCGCTGTAATGGAAAGCACTGCTGCCCATTCCGGCAGGTGCAGCATCCACCTTTTCCAGAATCGCAGGCGTGCCGTTGATGAACATTGGCCGGTAAATTCCCGCAGTCAGCTCATAATAATGGGCTTCATCGTCGGTCTCGCGAAGCGTGAAGTCGTGGCCGGTTTCGTAGATCTTGACATTCGCACCCGTCTCGGTATCGTAGGTCACAAGGCCATAGGAGATATAGTTGTTCTCCGAATACCAGTTTCCTGCGTTGGTCAGCGTAATTGTCTTGAAGTCGCGGGATGTCACGCCATCAGAATCCACGCCGTAAAGCTCCATGGTAATGCTGTCAGTCAGCGCCCTACTATCGACATAGTTGTTGTGCCACTGCTTCTGAACCCGCAGGGGCTTGGTCGTAAGCAGGAGGGGATCAACATCGTCAAAGTGTCCCGGTTCACTCGGCTCTCCAGTAGGCGTGACCGTGTCGCCAGATTTAGTCGCTTCCCGGTAGGTATAGCTGGTCTCGCTGTTGGTCTTGAGAGTATACATACCACCCGCTGTGGTGGGCTCCTTAATCTGCGCTTTTTCCTCATCGGACAGGCTGGCGTAGCTCTTCACGCCGTTGTTCAGGTCGGCCAGCAGGTCGTAGGCTTCCTGACTGGGCCATACCTTGAAGCGCACCTGATAGGTATAGCCGTCCTCCAGCATAAAGGCCTCGCCCATGTTCCACTCAACCGCGCCGGTCGTTGTGTTGTAAACCGCTTCAGCGCACCCTTCGGAAGAAGGTGTCCAGGCTTCCCAAACCATATCGCCCTCAGCAGCGGCAAGTTCGTTTGTCACATCTTCCACCGTCGCGGCATGACCTTTATAATAGGTGAAATCGTCCTCTGCAAAGTTAACATATGTTGACTTCTGAACCGTCTGGGTCAGATCCGTGATACCGTCGGTGATCTTTACATCGCTGTAGCCCATCAGAGCAACAATTTTTGCGGTAATATCATCAAATGCGTCTTCCAAAGCAGAGCTGCTGGTCGCCGTATAGTTTCCACCTGCACCGGCCTCGTTTCCAAAGCGTTCCAGACTGATAACATCCGGGCCAATACCAATCGTAAATAAATTCTTTTTATTTCCAACAATACTTTTTGCCTGAATTAATGCTGCTGCATAATTTTCTCCGTATAAATCCTGATTTCCGCCACCAAACACATTATAGATACTATAGTAATCGGTTATATCATACTCGCTGTTACTTTGTGGATAAATCAATTGTAAATCACTATATTTTCCTCTTGTGTAACGGAATGTAGGTTCTCCGTCCGTCACAAAAATGACGAAGGTTGCGCGTTCAGGATCGACTTGAATAGTATTAGCCAGTTTAAGCGCAGCTTCCCAGTTTGTGCCTCCATCAGCTCCAAGGCCGCTTACCCAAGACTTGAATGTATCAGCATCTTCCGTAAAACTATTACCCGATGTTTGTGCAATATTGGAGAATGATATAAGTGACATTCTAATCAACGATTCGCCTTGTGAGTTCTTATATTTGTCACTCAGAAGCGTATCAGCCAGAGTATTGACAGCTTGTTTAAGCTGATACATTCTGGAATTTGTATCATTCACGCCATCTGCAGCATCTTCTTTATTGTCTATATTCTGCTTCATACTACCTGAAACATCAAATATAACAATAACATCCGCAAGTTTCTCCACTTCGCGCGGCTTTGTATGGCCTGTAATAGAAAGGCTTAATGTATTTGTCCCATCGCCATTCACCACAGAAGTCTTAGTAATGTCAGGTACATCCGGCTTGTCTTCAGCACTGACATCCTTCAGCTTCGGCGTTCCACCTTGTGTTGTCGACGGATTTGGTTCATACACAAGATAAATATCATCATTATTAGACAGTTGTCCCAAATAGCTGCCAGCTGTATCATAGTAGCTTCCGGAAACACTGACATACGGAGCAATTCTGTTAGTCGATCTATTCCTATATGTATATGAATACTGATAGCCATCAACATCGTAAATCAAGTACTTCTGATACTGATTGCTATAGGTAGGCGTGTAAGATGGAGTTCCTTCTGGAAATTCTACAAAGGTACTGCCATTTATATATCCGTAGTGGACTTTTCCAGATTGAGTCTGTGTGCCCGTGTTTTCAAAAAACAGGTACACATCTTCTGTATATGCCTGATTGTTTTGATAATAGCCTGATTTGTATTCTTGTCCCCCATGTTGTATCCCTGTGAAACGATAAGTTGTGCCATAGTAATTGTAGTTATAAAACTGCACCCCCACTTCATCCAGATTCCATCCAGTCCCGGCTTGCTGATCATAGTAAACCCAAGCGCTCGAAAAAGTATAGCCCGGAATATTGACATAGTTACCTGACGTTAAGGAAATTGTCTGCTGCTGCGTTACCGTCTGGTCAGAAACAGGAGGTTGAATCGGATTATAATCGGTATCATAGTAATGTATTCTTACCGTGCCATAAGTAGTAGCGTTCCGCCCGGTTCCACTTTTCCATGACAAATTGACCGTGTTATTTGAATTTATGCGGTTAGTCTTCCATGTCAAAGTAAACACAGAGAATACAGGTGTCTCAAACGAAATGATATCATCGTCATCACTCGAATGCTCTCCCAAATCGATCAACGAATCCAGATCAATATTCGGGATATTAAATGCATCGTCACTAACGGAAGAAGGATCAACAGTTGTTCCCTCTTCAGCAATCGTTTCATCCGTCTGCAGCAGGAAATTTGCATCTAAACTTCCATCAAAGACTGTCTCAATGACTACGCCATTTGCGACCTCTACATGATGCTGTACCTCCAGGGTATCCTTAATCTCAGCCAAATCCTCTACGCCAGGCAAGCGCTTTACCTTGATATCCACCTGCACGGGCGCTTCCGGTTCGATCTCCTCCCCATCCGGGTTCAGGATGGAGATATCCAATGCCGCCAGACCGAAGCTGCTCAAATCCACCCACTCGCCCCGCGCTTTCTTATCAGCAAGAATGGAATTGCGGGCATATTCGTATTCTGCATCGTCTTCCGAAAACTCGGTCACTTTTAAGGTAGAGCCATCCGGAATGCCTGCCGCTTCACCATATGTCACAGTAACTTCATACAGCTCGCCGCTGTCGCTGAGATACTCCGTTTTGATCTGATCGTCCGTCACCTTCACCGTAACCACATCCCCATTCTTCATGGTGATGGTCAGGCTCTCCTCGGTTTCAAAGGGCTGCAGGCTCTCCAGCGTCCAGTCGTTATCTTCCTCATTTTTGGCAACCTTAACTAAGCTCTCATCCGAGAACTCAACATTCGCCACTTCTTTCAGGAAGTCTTCTACGCTATCAAATGCCGCTTTTTCTCCACTGTATGTATCGCCAAGTATACCCAGCACTTCTATCAGGTCTGATAATGTGATCTTTTCGCCTCCGGGAAGGCTAAAATCGTACATTTGGCCGTTCACGGAGTAAGAGAAGTCCACCCACTATGACCGTCACTTTGAAGGGTGCCTCATATTGCGTCGTAAAGTGCCGTTTTCTTGTTGATTCTGCAAGAATACGGGTATTTTATGACTCGATTTGTTGTCCACTCTGCCCAGTGTTTTCGGGACTATGAATACGAAGTTGAGGGGTGTTTTTCTACCTCATCGTTTTTTGGCGTTTTTCAACTTTTCGATGGCATATTCGGGTATTATTTGAGAATTTTCCTTTCATTGGAGGATTATTGATCAGATTTCCTGCTTCTTGTACGAAGTGGAGGGATTTTTAACATTATCAGGCTTTACCGCCGTTGGATGCCGTGGTAGAATACGCTCATGAAAAAGAAATCCACCAATGGCAGTTTGCCGCAAAAAAGAGAATTTGAAGAGATTTTGCACCCTGTAAAAAGGCATCCCCTTGTGCAGCAGATGAAGCAGTACCGCCAGCACGGAAGCGTATCGACCTACCGCCATTGCTATTCTGTGGCCAAGCTTTGCTATCGCCTCGATAACGCCCTCCATCTGCGTCTGGATAAAAAAGCGCTTCTGACGGGAGCAATGCTGCATGATTTCTATCTTTACGACTGGCATCATAAGGACGACGGCAGTCACAGGTGGCATGGGTTTCATCATGCCGACCGTGCCGCAGAGAACGCCCGGGAGAACCTCGGCGCAGACGCGAAAGTGGAGAGCATGATCCGGAGCCATATGTGGCCGCTCACCATCACAGCGGTTCCGAAGAGCCGCGAGGCATGGCTGGTCTGTCTGGCGGATAAAGCGGTCTCACTGAAAGAAACGGTATTGAACAGATGAAATGCTGCCCACCCGGTTTCTTTCCAGCATGCTTTCTATAAAGCATCGTGGATCGTAACCAAGTGGGCTGATCTTATCTGTGCCAGGCTTCTCTTTTTTCTCGGATCTTCTCAATGGCTTCATGGGCTTCTCTCATGTGGTCGGCGAGCAGACCATCCGTCTGAAACTGCAGGAAGAAGTGTACCCGCATAGACGCCAGTTCGCGCTTTCTTCGGATATACAATCGAAGCTCCTCTACCCGCACTACTACCTGATGCTCATCCGCATAGGCTTTCATTTTGCTGACCAAGCTGCCGGAGTAAACCACATCGATAGTAAACACGCCGAAGAAGAACCCGATCACAAAGGAGAAGGCCAGATTGTTGGCCAGCCATGTCAATGCCTCCAGAATCGCGGGATGAACAAAGAAATAATAGATAGCGCCGAGAATCGCCCAGAACAGAGAAAACAGCGGACAGATCAGACCTTGGATGTTTCCCCACAATCTGCTATAGTCCCAGAGGCGAAGCTTGAATAGTTTGAGAAGCATAATACCGGCGAGATATTCAATCAGCGTCATGCTGACTGCCATTCCAAGGAAGAGCAGGGCTTTCCCAGTTCTGCTGACATCCAACCCATATGTCTCTCCAAGCGTGGCCAGCAAATACAGAATACACAGACCACTGCCATAAAGCGGGATATACGGTCCAACACAGAAGCCGGGATTGATCCAGCGATGTTCCGGGTTGGAGGAAGAAAAAAATTTTCGGAACAGCACTTCCAGGCACCATCCAAGCAGAGAACCTATAAAGAACAAATATGCAAAAACAAGAAATGTGCTCATTTGTCTATCAATTATCCCCCACGTTGGTTTTCCGATTCAATACGGGTCATTGGGAATTGTATCATAAATCTGTTGAAGCGTAAAGAAGGTCTGAAAACAAAAAAAGCTGCCCACCCGGTCACTTTCCTCCTTGCTCCTTATCAGCAACTTGAATCATAACCAGGTGGGCAGTCTCCACAATCATCTATCAAATTTCAAACTCACACCAGCCTTGAACACAACTTCAATCACATCTCCAACCACGATCTTCTCGATCATTCTCATCACATCGTCCCGGTCGTACTCCGTCACCGGCCCGGGCGCGTACTCCTTCCGCGTCATGGCGAAGAATGTGTCACCCGTAGTACAGTCCCCCGCTTCCTCTTTCTTCACCGCTTTCCCCTCGATGGCGTCAATCCGCTCCAGCAAGTTCCGAATGTGGACGGCCTTGTCAGCGTAGACGGCGCGGCGCTCGATGATCTCCCGCATCTGCTGCTCAAGCTCTTCGTTCTCCCCCTCGGCAAGAATTCTCGCGTCGATCTCCTTCAGCAGCGCGTCCGCCTTGTCGATGCCTGCCCAGCGCAGGCGCTCATCCAGCCGGGTCAGTTCCGCCTTGACCTCGGGCAGACGGTTGAACGCTTCGATCACAATCTCATGCAGCCGGTCCTCACGGATTCCTCTGCTGTTGCAAACTACATCTGCATGCTTCTCCCGTTGCCGTTTTGAACCGCAGCGCCACATGTCCGCACAGCCTTTCGCGGCCTTCACCCTCTGGTATGCAGTTCCACAGTCACCGCAGACCACGCGTCCGGCCAGTTCATTATCATAACACTTCTGGTCTTTCCAGTTCTTACGTCTTCTCTCCCGCTCCGCCGCGACCTGCGTGAAGATCTCCTTCGGCACGATCGGCGGATGTGCGTTTTCCAGGTAGTACTGCGTGCGTTCCCCGTTGTTCTTTGCGACCTTCTTCGTCAGGTAATCCACAGTGTAGTACTTCTGGAGCAGAAGATCCCCGGAGTACTTCTCGTTTTTCAAAATGTACTCGATGTTTTCGTAGTTCCAGTTGCGCTCTATTTTGATCCCCGTGACCGTGGTCTTGCTCCCATCCACGCCTTCCTCCCTCAGCCGTTTCGCTATGGCTTTGGTGGAGTAGCCGTCCAGAAAGTCCCGGAAAATCCGGCGCACGATTTCCGCTTCCCTCGGGACGATCTCCAGCTTTCCGTCCGGCGTCCGGTTGTAGCCGAGGAGGCGGTGCACGCCGCTGCATACCTTTCCCTCCTGGTAATGGTAGCGCACACCGATCTGGACGTTCTGGCTGATGGAGGCTGATTCCTGCTGGGCCAGCGACGCGAGGATCGTGACCAGAACCTCCCCGCCGGAGTCCATGGTGTTTATGCCCTCTTTTGTGAAAATGATCGGAATGCCGAAGGCCTTCAGCTTTCGGATGGTCTGGATCGCGTCGACCGTGTTCCGCGCAAAGCGGCTGATGGACTTTGTCAAAACCAAGTCCACAAGGCCGTTCTCACAGTCCGAAATCATACGGAGGAAGTCGTCGCGCTTGTAGACGCTGGTGCCGGATTCCTCATCGGCGTAGATGCCGACCAGCTCCCAGTCCGGATTTCCGTTGATCAGCGTTGTGAAATGCTTCTGCTGTCCCTCGAATGATGTCTCCTGATCCTCGTGATCCGTTGAGACGCGGCAGTAGGCCGCTACGCGCTTCTTCGGTCTTTCTTCTGCCTCCGGGGCAATATTAGTTTTCTTCGCTTCAATTACCGTTACCTTTCCCATGTTGCTCTCCTTCTCATGCTGATTTCTGCTCCGCTTCTGTGGATGCTTCCAGTCCGCAGCGGAGGTAAAAAGTAATGCGATCCCGTCCATAAACGACGGCCTTCTCCACCGCCAGCGGGAAAATGAGAGAGGAGCCGTCCCAGCATTTTATCAGCTGAAGCAGCTCCTCCGTCTCCGTTATTCTGTTGTCTTTCATTTTCTCCAGCCTGGACTGAAGCTCCGTCTGCTCCGCCCGCAGCCTGTTCCGTTTCATCTGGGTATCAGCGCCGGTTGCGGTGAGTCTGGAGAGTTCCTCCTCGATCCCTGCCAGCCGCTTTTCCATGTCCTTTATTGCCGGTCCGGCGGTTCTCCTCCATTCTTCCGTGATTCCGGCCCGGTAGATCTTCACATCCTGTTCCGTAACGGTCTCTCCGAAACTGATCAGGATTTCCTTCTCACTCATCGGCGGCAACGGGCAGGCGTCGGCATGTTTCCGGTGCGCCCGGCACACCCAGAACACAGTTCCAGTTGCACTCACACTCCGGCGCAGATTACATCCGCAGTACCCGCAGACCAGGCGGCTTGTCAGGTCATAGGACCGTCTGCTTTGCTTTCGGGCGGCGGGCCATTGCAGCCGGATCTCATTCGCTTTTCTGAAGGTCTCTCTGCTTATGATCGCAGGATGATGGTTTTCGGAGTAGTACTGTTTTCGTTCTCCCCTGTTTCTGTGAACCTTAAAAGCTTCATCCTTGTAGGTCTTCTGCATCACGAAATCTCCCGTGTATGCTTCATTTTGGATCAGTTTCCCGATGATCGCCGCCGACCACCTCCCGGAAACCACATGCCCGTTGCTCTGAATTTCGCCAGCCCGTTTTGTAGGGATTCCCCTGCCATTCAGGTCATCAGCAATTACGTTCATGCTGATTCCCCGCACATACTGCTCAAAAATCAGCCTGACAACGGCGGCTTCCGCCTCATTGACCACAAGGCTGCCGTCGATGAGGTCATACCCATACGGCGCTGTGGAAATCTTGTAGCTTCCGTCCTGAAAGCGCCGCTGCATGGCCCACCGGCAATTGGAGGATATGCTGTGTGATTCATCTTCCGCAAGGGAAGCGAGGATCGAAAGCAGAAACTCGGATTCCATGCTTCTGGTATCGATGTGCTCCCGGTCGAAGATGATGCCCGCGCCCGTTGCGGTGAGGGATCGCACCATCTCCAGCAGGTCGGTGGTGTTTCTGGCGAACCGTGAAATGGATTTTGTCAGGATCAAGCTGATCTCCCCTTTTTCACATGCGGCGAGCATACGCTGAAGCTCTGGGCGGGTCTCCGCTTTCGTGCCGGAGACAATGTCGCAGTAGACTCCGTAAAATTCCCAGTCATCATGCTTTGCCACTTCAGTCAGGCAATGCTGGCGCTGGATTTCGTATGATGTTTTCTGTTCTTCGGAGTCCGTAGACACCCGGCAGTACCCGGCAACTTTGAGCTTTTTCTCCGGGACGACGGCCTTGATCGGTGTCAGCACCCGTTTCTTTTCCGGGGCTATAGGTCGCAGGGGCTGTGCTGTTTTGATTTCTTCAAATGACGGCAGGTCGAACAACCGCCTCACCTCCTTCGTTTTTCTCAGCATCCCAGTGGTGCAGGATTTCCGGCTCCCCGTGGTGCTGGTTCGGTTATGCCATGTTCGCTCTGTCTGGGCCTAAAGTCAACGCTATATATTAGTAGTAGGGGCAGATTTTACGTAGAAAAATCGAGGCTCACAGGCCGCAAAACCAGGTGGATAAGCACAAAAAAAGCAGCCTCGTCAGGCTGTCCCATATACGAGGAAAAGCCCCTCCGGGCTGGTCCTCTTTGTTCTGTTTTCAGGCTGTGGCCGCCATTCGGGCCGCCTTCTGCACTTCATATTTTGCTTTTTGGTAGGCTCTGGCTTTCGCCCTGCGCTCCTCCAGCTTCTCCGGATGCGCCGCGTAGTATTTTTTCTGGTAGGCTTTGGCCTTCGCGGCCTTTTCCTCTTTGGTCTGCTTGGGTTTTGGTTCCTTCGGCGGTTGCGCGGCCTTCTTCTTTTCGTACCAGGCTTTGCATTGGGCGCGGTGCTTTTCGCGGTATTCTCTGGCGTAGTCTGCCTCGACCAAAATGCTGGTGATGTTCCCTCGGCAGTCTTCGTGCTCACCGATGCAGACCAGATTCTTCAGGGTGTAATCCCGGTAGATGTTCGCCAGCCGATTCTTAATCGCGCTGGTGTAGTAGGTGCTGAACCTTCCGGTCTTGAAGGTCCCTTTGACGATGATCTCCCATGCGAGGATGTTGCCTTCCTGCACCAGGTCGTCCATGTCGTAAGTTGTCATCTTGTCCCGGTACATCTCCGCCTCATGCAGGATGATCGGGCGCAGATTGCGGAAAAGCTGCTCCAGCGCGTCTTCGCTGCCGTCCTCGATGCGGGTGATCAGTTCCTCGTTCGTGTACTTTTTCATGTTGAAAACCTCCTGTTTCGGCCCGATTGGCCTTTTCTTGTGTACATATATGCCTCTAAAAGCCGAAATTAGCAAGATAAAGATGAGGCATAAACTGCACAAAGATTTGATGTGAAAACAGGTGGTATTTGACAACGAAAAAAGCTCCCGAAGGAGCTTCATGGCATCTTGACAAAAAGTCGAAAATGGCTTAATATAATAGCAGAAAAAGGAAGGCGCTGCCGGGTAAACGGTCAGAGCCCCCTCATAAAAGACGTTGAAGTAATCGCCGAACTTTTGGAGAGAGCACGGCGGTTACTTCTTTGTATGATCGCTGATTACGTAGAGCAGCATGATAACCTCAACAATTAATGTGCCGAGTGCAATGAGTTCCGACGGAGTCAATTGCATGTTACCACCCCCTCAGTCAGACTAAGGGGGAATCAATAGAAGCCCCCTCGTGTTTGCCGGGAAAAAGTGTGAGGGGTTGACCGCCTACCGTGTGTTTGCTGTGGTAGCGCCTTCTTGTGAGGGATTATACAGTAAAACCAGTGGTACGTCAAGCACTTGACGATATGGCATAAACGAGAAACACAGCCCGGTTATGGGCTGTATCCTCTGTTCTGATGTGGGTTATGCTTCTGCGGTGGTTTCGGTCTTCCTCGCTGCCCGCTTGGCTTTCTGCTTTGCGGAGAACTCGTCTGCCGCAGCCATGGTCGGGAATGCAGCCGAGCCGCTGAGGTTCTTCATCAGGATGCTCCGCACCTGCTTGTACTCGGTGCCGACAAAGCCGAGGCTCAGGAGGAACACCCGGAAGGCGAATTTCTCGCTTTCAACCTCACGGTCTTTTGCGGTTACCCGTTTGCACTCTTTCGCCTTGGCGCACAGGGCGGCGATGAATGCCATGTAAGCCTGTGTCTCTTCCGTGCCGGGGAGGCGTCCCCACCATGGGAATTCTACCTTGTCCTCGCTGATGCGGATCGTCAGGCTCTGCGCCCCGACGCTCTTTTTGATCAGGCTGGCCTTGCTGTCCACCAGCTTCCGCAGGCGGTCAAGGCTGTCCGGGTCGAAGCCGTCCATCGGCATGCTGATCGTCAGCCCGTTCATCTCAGCCACAGTCAGGTTTTCTCCGGTGTAGGCCTCGGTCTCCGCTTCTCTCTCAAAGCCTTCTTCCGCAAGGGCGTCGATCACACGCTGGATTGTGGCGCTGTCCATATTCTCGCCCCAGCTGACGCAGCCGGTTCTGTCGACTGTAGCTCCGCCGATGGTAAATGCCATGCTCGGCGTCCCTTCATAATGAGCCTTGACTCCGGTCTCGCGTGCAATGATGCTGACAAGTCTTTTGCGATCGCTTCCGGTAACGTTGTAATTCATGATGATTCCTCCGAAAATATAGTGTCTGATGGGCTTTTCTGCCCTTCAGCGTGTCCATATTCGCTCTGTTTCCGACATTTATCAAGTCATCAGAACCACCAATCATTCGGGTCAGAAACTGTGGATTACTGACAATCCGTCTCTGCCCCTTCCCGAATGTCTACCTCACGCTCCCAGCATTTCGGAAGAAGCGCTTTCTTTTGTTCCGGGGTAAGGTAATCCGCAGAGAGGATAGCCAACTTGTCACAGTGTCTCAGTCTGCCATAAAACACACGCAGCAAATTGAATGATGGCTCGAAATTTATTATTTCGGCAACCCCGCACTTTTCATCCAACAGCTTGATTATGATTTCGTCCGTAGTCAGTTCGCGGATAATATGCAGGCAATCCGTGTTCATATCCCATGCAGCATACCTGTTCACCTTGCCTAGCGGTTCCACTTCGCAGATACGGATGCCTTTGCCGTAATACCGCAGTGTTTGATTGACCTTGCTGGCAAAATGCAGCCACTGGAAAGGATCATCGGTATCCGCCATAAAAGCCTTGCCGACTTCATACTGGAATCCATTCATGCCGCAAAGATTCTCATCGAAAGATTTGTAGTAGGTTCGTTTCATTTGTTCTTTACTCCGTTCTGATTAATTTGTGGGCTTCACCCACGGGAGATAAGCCCCTCTCCCGTGAATGAAGCCCTTTGTATTTTGGATCAGCCGTTGGATGCGGCGCCCTTCATTTTGAGCACCTGTACTGCTTCAGGGAGGATCAGCTTGCCGTCGACCCTTTCCTTGCACACGAACGCCACCTGGCCCACACCAGCGTAGAGCTCATGCAGGGCCGCAAAGGTACGGGTTCCGCGATCGCCGATGTTGTAATAGCTGAAATCGCCGAAGGCCATAACGGGCTGTCCGGCGGCAACGGCGGGAACGAACTGGCAGGTGTACACCGGGTAGCCCAGCAGCCGGTCCGGCTCACCGGCGGTCAGCGCAGGCTGCCACAGATACCCGTTGTCGTTCTTCAGCTTGCGGACTGCGGCCAGGGTGCTGTCGCTGGTGACGAAGGCCGCGTTGACGCGATAGGGACGCTTCAGCTTATACACCAGGTCGATGATCTCATCGGCGGTGATGCTGTTCCCCGCGGTGGTGACACCGATCTGCGCTCCCTTGGTGGCGTGCAGGATACCGGTGGGCTTGCTGATGCCGTCCCCGGTCAGGAAAGCTTCTTCCTCCGCGTTCGCGATGGCGCGTCCGAAGGCCCGGATCAGGAAGCCCTCCAGATCATAGGCGTTATCCGCCAGAAGCTCCTCAGAAACCTTCACAGCCACGCTGAGCTTGTAGGCGTCCAGGATTGCCTGGTCAAAGGTAGCGTCGGAGAAGACAAGCTCCCCGTTCTCCTCGACCCAGCTTGCGGCGGGCTTGCTTGCCGCGACATTGATCTTGCGCTCACCGGAGGTCTGGATCACAGTGGCAAGACGCCGGATCACGTTCTCCTCGTCCAGCGCCTCGATCAGGCGGGAGTCGTACTCGTCGGGGACGAGGAAACCGCCGGAGGCGTCCACACCCTCCATCAGCACGTTGGAGACGGTGCGGAAGTTGCTGCGCAGGGCGGTGAGCATCGCCTTCTTGTACTCATCGGAGGCACGGCCGGTCTTCAGATCGGTTCCCATCCCGGGACGGTTGATGAGCGGGCTTCCTACGGGGCGGGCCAGTTCGGCGTCCAGGGCGGCCCCGCGCTCCATGCGCTCGATCTCCTTGCCGAGGTTCACGACATCCGCCTCCATGGCGTCATAGATGGCGGCGTCCTCGGCGGACAGGGTACCGTTCTCGGTGCGGTGGGCGTCCAGGAAGGCCTTGGCCTGCTCCCAGGCGCGGTTGCGGTTTTCACGCAGTTCATTGATGGTCATACGCATAGTTTATACTCGCTTTCTCCCCGAAATCTGTGCCGGGGTCACAAAATGCCACTCCGCATGAAAAGAATAGAATTTACGGAGCGGGTTGGATTGGCTCCTGCACGGAGCCTGTATGTTGCTCTCACGCGAGAGCGGAGGGGTGTATATAAAGAACGACGGCAGGATGGGCTTCTCCTGTCGCCGCGCTTTATCTGAGTTTTTCCAGCCGGTCATAATACGGCTGGATTGGCATGCCCGCCTTCTCGGTCAGACGGTTGACCAGAGCGGCGTCCGTCCGCTTCTGTGAAAACAGAATGCCGTTCGATACAGCCGGAGAGCCCGTTTCCCTCTGGAGCACCCCATCGGCGAAACCCAGCTCCATGGCCTTGTTGCAGTCCATCCAAGTCTCTTCTTCCATAAGTTTCGACAGCGTCTTTCTGTCCAGGCTGGTCTTAATCTCGTAGGCGTTGATGATGGACTCCTTCACCGTCTCCAGCAGGCCGATCGCCCGTTCCAGCTCGTTATGGTCTCCGAAGGCCATCGTGGCGGGATTGTGGACCATAATCATACTGGTCGGTGCCATCAGCACCGTTGTCCCAGCCATGGCGATCACGGACGCAGCCGAGGCCGCGATGCCGTCGATCTTGACCGTCACGTCACCGGGATAGTCCATGAGCATACTGTAGATCCTGCTCGCCGCGACGCAATCCCCGCCGGGACTGTTCAGCCAGATCGTGATCGGCCCCGAGCCGCCCATCAGCTCCTCTCGAAACATCTCCGGCGTCACATCGTCCTCAAACCAGGACTCCTCCGCGATAGTGCCGTTCAGGTGGAGAATCCGTTCTCCTCCGTCGTTGCTCCAGCTCCAAAAGTGTTTATTCATCTTGCTCCTTTCCGCTGCCCTTGGCAGCATAGATCCCCGCGTCCTCCAGCCGTACCATAGCGCCCTGGATCAGGAAACTGTTCCCGCCCTTTTCCTCAGGAATCAGATCAAGATTCTCGAGCGCCCTGACGTCATTGGGACACAGGAAACCGTTGTTGATGCCGACCGCATAGCCTTCCATGCGGGTCTTATAGTCGCCGCGCAGAAGACCGTCCACATTGAAGCGGATCAGATACTCCTTCCGCTCATCCCGCGTCAGCAGCGCATCGGACAGCGCCGCCTCCCATCGGGCGATCCACGGCTGAAGAGTATATTTCACGAACTCCAGACTCTGGTGCTCGATGTTGGAATAGGTCGCCTTCGAGAGATCGGCCAGCATATGCGGCGGGATGCGGAAGATCCTGGCGATCTCGGTCAGCTGATACTGCCGGGTCTCCAGAAGCTGGCTGTCCTGAGGCGACATGCTAATGGGACTAAAATGCATGCCCTCTTCCAGAATGGCGATCTTGCCCGCGTTCGCGCTGCCGCCGAAGGTGCTGTTCCAGGATTCCCTCAGTTTCGACACATCCTTGATCACACCGGGGTGCTCCAGTACCCCAGCTGGGGCCGCGCCGTTGGCGAAGAACTTGCTGCCGTATTCCTCCGCAGCCATGGCAAGGCCGATGGTGTTCTTCATCATGCTGATGGGACTGTATCCGACCAGACCGTCAAAGCCGAGGCCCGGGATATGCAGCACATCCTCCGGCAGGAGGATTACGTCCGTGCCGTCCATGGTCGGCGGCTCTTCGTTGACCCGCTGATACCGGTAATACAGCTGGCCCTTTTCATCCCGCTCCACCGTCATTTTGTTCGGCAGAAGCGGATACAGGCCGAGGACTTCTCCGCGCCCATTACGCAGGATCTGGGCATAGGCGTTTCCCCACAGCAGGATATGCGTCATAAGAGTTTCCCGGAAGATGAAGCTGGTCATCTCCGGGTTTGGTTTATCATGCAGCAGATAGAACAGCTCGGTGTCCTCCGCCTTGACCAGATTGCCGTCAGGAGACCGCTTATACACATGCAGCGGCAAACTCGCGATGGACTCCGCTAGGATGCGGACGCAAGCGAATACAGCCGTCATCTGCATAGCGGTCTTTTCGTTGACCGTCTTCCCAGCGGTGCTCTGGCCGAAGAAGAACCGGTACCCCGATCCGGCCGCGCGATCCGTTGCTTTCCCTTTGAAAATGCTCTGTATAAAGCTCACAGGTTTTATCCTTTCCGCACCCGTTATGGGTGCTGTTTTGTTTTGTGGCCTCGCCACTGTGTTTTCTCCCCCACACCAATCAATCACGCCCTCGGCGCTCTTGACAGCCGGGTTATCATATGAACAGAAGACCTCTGTCCTCATAGACGGACAGGCCGCTTCTCTCGTTCCGCACCGCCCGATCCAGCGCCATGACCAAGGCCACAGCAAGGTCAATCTTCTCGGTGGCCCGGCTCTTGTCCAGCTTGATGTTGCCCGCCGGATCCGTCTTCACGACGGCATTGTCCATGCACCAGCGGAGCACCGGGTGACCGCCATGGGCCAGCTTCCCCTCCAGTGTCAGGCGCATCAGCTCCTTGGTCGGCGGCGACATTGACGCGAAGCCCTGCCTGAATGGCACAACGGTCATGCCCTCGTCGGAGAGGTGCTGAACCAGCATTTGGCTGTTCCAGGGATCGTATGCCAGCTCCATGATCTGATAGGTATCGGCCAGCTCCATGATCTTCTGCTCTATGGTGGCATAATCGACCACATTGCCATCCGTGGCGAGGATATGCCCCTGCCGGGACCATAGATCGTAGTTCACATGGTCTTTTCTGCTGCGGAGGTCTATCGTCTCCTCCGGCACCCACGCAAAGGGCAGAATCTGATACGGTTCCTCCTCATATGTCGGCGGGAACACCAGCACCAGCGCGGTCAGGTCTTGCGTGGAGGATAAGTCCAGTCCGGCATAACACGGTCGCCCTCGGAGCTTCTCCGCGTCCACCGGAGTACTGCACGTATCCCACTTGTCTATCGGCATCCAGCGCACAGCCTGTTTTGTCCAGATGTTCAGCCGGAGGGTCTTGAAGCTGTTTTCTTCGCTTGGGTTCTGCCGGGCAGATTCAGCCGCCTCCGCCAGCCTTTCGATGGGGAAGGTCACGCCGAGAGAGGGATTTGCTTTCTTCCAGACCTCCGGATCCGTCCAGTCATCCTCGGGATCGGCGGCATAGACCACCGGGTAGATGGTGGGATCGGTTTTGCGTCCGGCGATCAGATCCTGCGCCTTCTGAAACAGCTCATAGCCGATGCCGTGGATGTTGTCACCCGCCGTGCTGATAATGAACTGAAGAGGCTGCTTACGCGCATCACCGGAACCCTTGGTCAGGACATTGAAAAGATCCGGGTTCTTTTGGTTGTGAACTTCGTCGACAATGACTGCATGAGCGGAGACGCCATGGGCGCGGTCGGCGTCAGAACTGAGCACCTGATAAATGCTGTTGGTAGGCAGATACACGATGCGCTTTCGGCTGTCCAGGATCTTGCATCGCTTCATCAGAGCCGGAGATAAGCGGATCATGTCGGCGGCGACCGAGTAGACCAGTGAAGCCTGCTGGCGGTCGACAGCGGCACCGTAAACCTCCGCCCTCTGCTCGCCATCGGCGCAGAGCATATACAGCGCAATTGCGGCGGCGAGTTCACTGTTGTGCGTCGGCACCATGGACTTCCCGGCGAGATACAGATGGCTGGGGCTGTCAACCTGGATACACTGCATCTGCACGGGATGATCTATCGGCGTTATGGCTTCCAGATAGTGGTAGTTCGATCTGCTGTCTTTTGTGCGGACCCTGCTTCTTGCGGCTTTGCGGATCAGTCTTGCCGTCGGCTGATCGGTGAAGGTGGTAAACCGGATCACATAGAGGATTTCTCCGGTCGGCCAGCCGTACCGGGTAGACGGCTCTGCCTTTACTGCATTTTTGATTCCCAGGCTCCACAGCAGTTCTCTCACAGATTCCGCGAGTTGTTTTATCGTTGTGGTGTAGGAACTCTGCCCCTTCATAGTTCCGATATGCCCGTCCGAATCCATAAGCCCTTGCAGCAAGGCCCATCGCTGCGGTTCAGAAGCGCGGAGATATTCAGGCCGGATCACCTTGTCACGAAAGCTTTTCACCAGTATGGGTTTCAGATCGTGATAATAGAGCAAGGAACTGCCTCCGCATTTTTGGGGGATGGTGTTGTAGGGCTCATATGGAATCGAAGCCTTCACGTCCTCAACATCACCGGTTTTGACGGTGATACACTGACTGTTCGCTGTTCCATTCCCCAGCCAATAGCCATACAAGTACGGATCGACTGGGAGATCGGCGTCAGCAGTCTGAATCGGCTTTGCGACCGGGATCCGGATTGAAGACCGGCCGTCCCGTATCTTCTGCTGTTTTTCAAATATCTCCTGTGTCGATATCGTCACTCTTGGGTTTTTATAGGCCGTCAGATCATCACAGTCCCACAGATGCCGCGCTCCGGCGACGATAGACGAGCCGTCCCGGAATGTAAGCTTGTACGCCTGTTCTGTATCGTCCACTTCACTCTTGCCGACCACGTGGCAGGGCTGGCCCTTTTCGTCAAAAACAGTGTCTCCAACCCTCAGATCACCCATGGTGGTAAAGCCGGTCGGTGTCGGAATCGGCGTATCGAGAGCCAGTTGCTTTCCATTTTTCTTGCTAATGAACACGATGCTCTGCTTGAACTGGCGTGTACCGTCCTCATTCACCACACCGAACAGATCTCTGATGATGGCTTCCTGCCACTCGAGCAGCTTGAACGACTGACGGAAAAACGCGCCCTTCGTGTGTTTCAGGCTCTCGATGAACAGAACGGCCCGGTCTGCCTTTGCCTTGTCATAATGTGATGTCGGCAGCATAAATCGCGTCGGTTTGTATATGGTTTCTCACCTTCTTTCTCATCGTCCCAGCAGTTTCTCCATGATATCGTCCTGCGGATTCCCGGTCACAGGCTCCCGGCTGTTGGCGGATACGATGGAGAAGATCTGCTGAAACAGCAGATTTGATTCTTTCAGATAGCTCTGCGCAATCTGCACAAATGGAGATGCAATCGCATTTCCGGTTGTAGGATGGCGGCCCAGAAGCCCTGATTGATTAATCAGTTTCTCAGCCTGAATCCATCGCGCAAAGGCGAGGCTGTACTGCTCCAGCAGGTGCGGACTAATCAGCTGGGCGCATCCGCGCTCTGAAAGCCATTGCAGCATTTGCTCGTAGATTTCAAGGCCGTACATCTCTCCCATGCGCTGTTCCTCAGAGAGAAATTCCCTGATGGCCGGTATCTCCGCGCCTTCCAGTTCCGGCAGGGAGAGAGCGGTCGCGGCCTTGCCCTCCTGAAGCTTTTCCGCCAGCGGTTTCGGTTTCCGGCCTGCGCCTGTACGCTTGCCGCCTCTGTGGGTTCCGTCTTTTGCCATATTGTTGTTCACTTCCTTTCTTCCCGATTTGGGCAGGTTGATAGACTGTGCAGATATCTGACCGGTCTGGATTGAGGTCATGATCAGATGGTCCGGACCTGAAATTCCTCAGATATCTGAGCCATGTTAAACTGTTTGATTTCGTTTGAAAAAACGGTCTGGGATTCAAATAAAAACAGCACCCCGGAAATGTTCATAACATCCCCGAAATGCCTGTATATCTACATTCTTCGCTTTTCGCCCTTACCGCCCGGGCAGGGGTTAATAGGGCCTTTGAAAAAAGAGAGTTGCACGCGCGCCTGGGGGCCGGTCTCCTCAGAAATGGTCACTTTTTTGACCTCCGCCCTCCCCGTATGACTGTTATTTTGATTTCTTTGAAACTTCTTTGATTATTTCGCTTTTCAAGTGAAGAATCAAAAATGGTAACTTTTTCGACCACTTAAGGCGTGAACGGCGTGCTTCTCACGGGTGGCGGAACAGCGGTAAAAAGTACTCCCGGAGAGCTGGATCATTCCAACTGCCGCATCGTTTTTTCAAACGAGAAATCAAACGTTTTTCAAACGTTTTTCAAACGTGCTCAGGCACTCAGCTTTTTCAATCCAGCCTCGTTCAGAATCTCTTTAACCTTGTCATACTGAAATCCCATTGACAACAGTGATCCAATCAGATCTTCGACCCTTTTCACTTCTGCAAGCTGTTCTGCCGACAGATAATCACGAAGGGGGTCGTTTTTGTCAAGTCCGAGTTCATCACGGAGCTGACGGCTGTTCTTGCCAAGCGCAGTCTTATACACAAGCTCGGTATAGGCTGAGTAGCCATGTCCCTTCATACGATCGTTCTCACCGGACAGCAGGATCACATCCGTGAGGGACTTGCGGGCACCGACACCCTTTGCACGTTCGAGTTCCAACTTGTGCCGTTCCTTTGCCAGTTGAATTGCTGCCCTTTCGCACATCAGGAAGTAGATGCGGGCCTGCTCGCCGCGCTCAGACTTGTCGGCCATCGCCAGCTTCTTTGCGAACGCTGCTGAGAGCTTGTAGTCCTCACTCGGACGGCCAGCGCCCTTCTTAATTTTCTTCGTGTTAGTCGGAAATTGAGGACCCAAGGGTAATTTTTGGGACAGCATCTATGCTATAGTAGTGTCATCGAGGAAGGAGCGCGATATTGATGACACTCACTGAACTGCAGACTGCCTTATCGGGCCTCAACAATTACCAGATGGATAAGATCTCCGACCAGGTTAAGAGTTATATGCAACTCAACGATGAGCTGCAGCGCACGAGGCCTACATTCTGCCCGATCTGCAATGATAAAAGCAACCGATTCATCAAGAAGGGGTTCCTGCACGGAAAGCAGCGTTACCTCTGCAAAGCATGTGGGCACAAGTTTGTTTACGATGTCAATCAGCTCACATCTCACTCGCACCAGAGTGTGGATGCTTGGGTTACGGTCATTGAAGATACGCTGTCCCTGATCCCGCTGGATGAAACGGCCGCAAAGATAGGTGTTCATCACGAGACTGCTTTCAACATGCGCCATAAACTGCTGGCATACCTTGAAGACTTGATTGCTGGAGCCGAAGTCCTTGACGAATTGATCGAAGCGGACGAAACCTACGTGCTGAACTCACAGAAAGGCGTAAAGGTAACTGATCGGGAACCCAGAAAACATGGTGAAGGTGCAAGCAAGCCTGGCCTTTCAGACGAACTTTATTGCGTTTGTGTGGCTACTGACAGGAACAACAATCTATTTGCCGAATGCGTAAATCGTGCAAAGCCCTCTGGGGATGACCTTGTTGCTGCACTGGGTACCCGCTTTGCTCCTGGATCAACACTTCTGTGTGATGGAGCAAAAAGTTATAACAAACTGGCTGACTTCACAGACTGCAAGAAGGTTGAGCTTGTCGGTCACGAAAGCTATGACAAGGTCCAGCACCTGAACACTGTAAATGGCGTTCACAGCAGGTTTAAGGATATGATCCGTCAGTATAAGGGTGTAGCGTCAAGATATCTCAATCGCTACCTGGCACTCCTGTCTGTAATCGTATCCTTCTGCGGAAAGTCCGCGGCTGAGGCTGGACATGAACTCCGTAATAAGCTGCGTTCCTTAAGAGATCATGTGACCTATACTTCTTCTCAGACCTCAGGCCTTCTGGAGATTTGAGTATTAGGTCCTCTTATTCCGACTAACACGATTTTCCTCATGCATGAGGAATATTCGACGCCTTCTTCCGCAAAGGGATTTTCAAGGATATTCATCCTTACCCAGCGGGTGTAGTTACCCGGGTCCAGCCCCAGCCATGCATACAGCAGCTTCGCCGTTGTCTTGCCGTCTTTATCGATTGCCAATGCAATCTCAATTGGAGTACGAGTATCCAGTTCTCCACCAGGGGTGTGAATTGAACTCATGCCCCTTTCGACCGTCAGTGCAATTTCTGCCGATGTGCGGATTTCTTGTTCATCAGCAGGGGTGCGGATTGAATCCTTACCCTTGTGCAGTGCACTCTGTGTGTCGGCAGCAACACACCCCATAACAGGCATGGTCGCGCCGGTCTCTTCAAATTTGATTATACCTCCCATATGGGTTCCTTTCCGCGCCGTAGACGCTCTCCCTCGCTCCTCTTGTTATCATGCCGCATTATCTTCAACCTCTCTCTTTCGTTTCTCAAGAGCTTGGGAGACCTGGCGGCCTGTGAAGTTGATTCTCCTTTGGAGATTGTCCAGGTTTTCCGGCGTCGCCATTTCAGGCGTCAGATTCTTCAAGTGGTTTTCCATGCTCATGATAAACTTGCTTCCATCGCCGTCTATATCGGCACAAAGCTCCTCATATGTCGCCGGTGCAATAGGCTCAGCATCAATTTCTATACCGCTTTCTTTTGCCAGGAGAGCCAGATTCTTTTGATGCCCAGCATTCAATACTTCTGCAATTCTCTTTATGTCTTCGGCGTTCACACATTCAGGTTGAAACCAGTAAAAAGCATCATCAAGTGAATCATTGGCGTTCTCCATTGTGTCTTCAGTCAGGATAAGAATATCATCGATATCATTCTGTGCCTCATCCTCCGGCCAGTCTGCCAATCCGAGATACTGTCTCTTCAGGTCTCTCAACTCTGTCATCACACGAAGCGTGCATTCGACAACATCCATAACAGCAGAAAATGTACTATCATCAGATAAAATCGTCTCTTTATATGCGTCCTTCACTACGGCGATGTATGCCTCACCCGCCCTTTTTACTCTTTCTTCAGGAGATAATGGCTTTTCTTCCGGTTTCTCCACCTGATCTTCGGGAGATAACAAATCAAAGTCCTGTCTTGCCGCCATTCCGCCAGACGCTTGATCGGTCACCGTTTCTTTTTCAGCCACGGTACGTTCGGGCGAGTTTTCCGTCTTATCAGCGGCCTCTGGCTTGTTCTCCACTTTCGCTATGGTGTTCTTTTCACTGGCTTTTTTCAGCTTCGACCGTTGATATCCTTGATTTACTGACATAACGCCAGCGCTAAGCTGTGCTTTCACATCATCCGAGGCATTCTCTTCAATCACTTTCACTTTTGCAATCGTATCACGGGAGAGTCCCACGACGCTGCCAACAACTGCATCCGTCTTTCGGTCATTGGGATTGCCCTCGACTTTGACGCCCGCTTTCCGTCTGGCCTCAGCGGCAGAACGGATATAAGGCTCATATCTCAAAGCGATCTTTGCTTTCACATAGGCATTGAGATTGCGCCGACCTATTTGATGCTCGATCATCCAAGTGATCGCCTCATCCTTGCTGGCAAAATCCATCTCCTTGACAGCAAACCGGATTCCATATTCCTTGCAAATTCGGTATCTGTTATGCCCGTCGATTACGGCATTATTCCAGACGATAATCGGATCGATACACCCATCGTGGATCAGGCTGTTTTTCAGCGCCTCAAACGCTTCTTCCTCGAGTGGCGGGAAGAGCTGCTCAAATTCATCTTCTACTGCCAGTTCATAAATATCTTTTTCCATCGGCATTATTCTCCTTTCTTGTACCCCTTAGTCAGATTTCTGAACAAGGTCGCTCTGTTATAAATACTGCTTTATTCTGTTTCCTGCACGTTCTTTTTCTCTTAAAAAAGCACGGCCTCATGCCGCGACGCGTTTTTCCCATTCTACCGGTAGCCTCATTTCCCGGTAGCCCTTTGCCTTTAATCGTCGTATATGCCGGTCGGAGACCTCAAGAATCGCTCCGGCCTCCGGTGCTGTTTTGCCTTCAAGATGTACCAGCCTGATCGCCTCTTTTGCCTTTGGGGTTGTAATCCCGCCGAGACTTTCTTCCATCATGGCGAGAGCCTTTCTGTAGTGTTGCCGCGCTTTGTCTACTCTTTGCCTCAGCCGGTCTTCCGTTGCCACCCCGCGTACCAGGCGATCATCGAAATCCCCTCGACCTCCGCCGGGTACGCCGCCTGGCCGGCTTATTCTCGCTGAGTACTTGATGCTCCTGTATTCTCTGAGCTCGTCCTCAGCGATCCTCACCTGTCTCTTCCAGTATTTCACCATTGAAAACAGGGCCTGGATGGCTGCCTCCCGCTGGTTTTCCACGGGGCTGTATTGCCATCCCATGAAGTATTCATCCGTTCTCATATATCCACTCCTTCCTCAGTATAGAAATCATAACACATCCGCCCGGACTTGTCAACAGACAGCAATAAATAATTATTGCTTATTCGCTTTAGCGCACTTTATTCGATGTCCGCTTTGTACCCTTTGTACCCTCTAAAGTTTACATACAATACCCTCGTATAGGAGAATTTTTTCGACCTCTCCCGTAATAACAAAAAATTCCCATATAATCCGTGGTATGTCAAAAAATTCGGGGGTACAGAGGGTACAAAATGTCCGCCCTGTACCCTTTGTACCCTCGTTTTCGTCAACATACGTCCTCAAAATCTTCAAAATCTTCGACCTCCAGATCGATCTTCGCCACAATCGTCTTCGGGTTATCATCCTCCACACGAACCTTTTGCTGTCTGGCATCGATATAGCCGCGCTCCTTAAATCCGTTATAACACTTCTCGACGGAAAAGCCGCCTGCCCTCAGAGCGTCATAGAAGCAGCCCGGAATGAAACAGGCTTTCTTCTCCTCCGGGTAATAGCGCCCATAGATCGGCGAGACGGGCTTCGACGGGAAGATGGAATTTTGTTTAACCTCGAAGTGCTGCTTGCTCGATTTCGCCCAGTCTATGATGTAGTCCCATGCCCTGTCGATGGAATCAGCTTTCTCCATACTGTGGATGTTCTGCAGCATTAAAACGGCAAGATCCGATGCCTCGCTCTGCGCCGTCTTCTCGTCCAGGCCGAAAAGAGCCTGAGAAACCAGGGAATCCGCGAGAGCGATGACCGCGACGTTCTGAAGGTGGAATCCCGCCGACTTGCCCTCGACCAGTTCATACACCATATCGATCGTACCCCGCATATCTTCATATTCCGCTTTCAGGTTATCCATTCTCCTCATCAGCCACTCTACGAACTTCCCTCCGGCAAAGCCATAGTTTGCCTCGCAGATACGATGGACGGAAGCGGAAAAGGTTTCGTCCTCTATCGGAGCTGCGCAAAGCTCCATGACCCGGGTCACGATGCCGTCCATGCTGTTTCCTGCGATAATCGGCTGTTCTCCGGTGGACAGGATGATATTGCGCCAGTGCAGAAGCTCCTGCGTCCCGCCGAACTTATCACCGCGAACACGTCCGACACCGTTGCCCAGCATATAGGTGAGCCTCGAGAACTGATCGGGCCGCATCGTAGAGGACTGGAGCTCGTCAAGAGCAAGCGGAAGATGGTTCATCGCCGCCGCCATCCGCTCGAAACCGACCTGAGTCGAATTGTAGCTGACCATCAGGCCGTTGGGATCGCCCCATACTGAGATCGCGGCTTTCTGGCATGCCGTCTTGCCGGATCTGCTTGCGTTCCAAAGGTGCAGATAGATGATGCGCTGTTGAAGCGGCTCAAGCAGTACGCTTGCGAAGCTTGCCGCCAGCATAGCCCGTGCAAAGGGCATCGTGCGCAGCTTTACCGCCATATCCATCCACTCGTCTTCGCTGCCCTCCGTCCTGATCGACTTGACCAGCCTGGACGCCTCGGCGGTAGAGCCCTCAAAACATGCATCGCTCTCCATATGATACGGATAAAACTCCCTCAGTCCGCGCACCCATCCCACATGATCGATAGAGCGGTCCGTCGGGATCGTATCAGCGTTGACCGCCTCAAAAGCGGAGAGAAACTTCACCAGCATGGCGGCGTTATCCGACGCGACCGGAAGGCCCATATCCGCAGCCTTTAGAATCTTCCCTTTGTCCATCACGCCGCCGCGGGGGAGCGTAATGCGTTTCCATCTGTGGTTGCGGAAATAGGTCAGCTCCAGCTTCTCCGAGCCGTCGTCCATATCCTCCAGCTTGCGCGTAATGAGAACCGGTGAGGACGTGACCTGGATAATGGACGTAGCCTCCATGTAGCTGATGCCGCTCATAGACAGTTCCCAGCCTTCGGGCAGCGTCAGCCCCGTGGTATCGATCCCTTCCAGATCAAGATCGCCGAAAAAATCCACTTTCGCAGCGCTCTTCTTCTCTGCCGTTTTCGAGATGCTTTTCTCCAGGTCGCGGACGGACACACCCAGCTTCTGGTATTTCTTCTTCAGCAGGATATACTGAGCCGGCATGCTTTCCTTTGCGTAAGCAACGAGGCTGAGGTTATAGTCCTTCAGAGCGTCCTCCAGGCTTAGCTCGCTTTCCATCAGCCTCTCCACCTGCTCCTCCATCGTGAGAAAAGCGAAGGCGATAGGACCGCGCGCCGTCTTGTCCCCGTTCATACAGCCGCCTTTTGGGCAGTCGAAGCAGAGATGATCCCGGATATACTCGCAGGAGCAGGGTTTTTTCTCTTCCATGGCCCGGCGGATTTTACGCTCCACTTCCTCGGCGTTATAGGCGTAGTACTCTCCGCTCCATTCGTGGGCCTTTGCCTGCCCGTCTTCCGTCAGCGCAACGATGGAAAGCAAGGCGTGCCACTCCGGCTCGGGCAAATGGAAAGCGTTATTGATGCAGTCATCAATAAAAGCGCATTTTCCGCGCATACGTTCGGCGGATCCAATGCTCCCCGGCTCAACGGTGATCGCCTCTATCTTCGGCACCGGAGCCTTGTACTGCTCAAAAGTGCTGAGCGGATACCGGACGTCATTGTATTCCGTCACCCGGCACTCCCTCGGGGGATCGGACTTGAAGTTCAGGGTTCCCGGCGCACGGAGCATCCTGGTGATGTCCTGAACCGGGTCAAGCTTCCAGCCCCATTTCCTTCCCTCCCGCATCAGGTAAGCGCCGAAGCCGTGAGAGATGCCTTTGATGCGCAGAAGGCTGTCATGATCGGTGATGTTGTACGGCTCGTCCAGCAGCCAGATGGCATGGACGCCGTTGCCAGACTCGATGATATAGGTCGGTTTGAGCGGAAGGCTGGCGAGGAAATCATCAACCTCCTCCTTCGTCTCCGGCAGATCCGTCTGCTTATGCGCGGGGCCTTTGACGTCGATGTCCGAAAACATCGCGACAACGGTCTGCACATCTTCCTCACCGCCCCGGTTGAAGTCTCCGAGGCCGTCTTTGCGGAGAGCCAGGTTGTAATAGGTGTTACTCTCCTTTCCGAGCCTCTCGATGACCTCAGCCGCTTTGTCCACCTCCGCGACCGGCAGGTGAATACATCGGGCTCCCGGCAGCGTCGTGACGGTGATGTTGCCATCCGCGCAGCCGTGAAACAGGTCTCGCAGGAATTGCTGTGTCGTTCTTACCATTAATCTCCTTCTGTCGGTGCGGCAGCCGACTGTGTCATGCCTGAGCTCCGCTGATTTTCCTCAGGCAATATCCCAAAAAGGGCATAAGAAAAGCTGGCAGGTTGGAAGCCTCCCAGCATGATAATGTTAACACATCCGCCCGGACATGTCAAGCATATTCAATTTTTAATCAATATTAAATTCGTGCTTTATTTTGTTTCTGCATCATCAGGTACACCGTAGACTTCCTGCCAGTCAATCTCGCTGTCCTCTTTACCGGTGGGCATCACATGCGCGGTCTCACACTCCCTGTCGATCACATACTCCGCCTCGACGCGGCCATAGCGCGTATTAACCAGGAGGACGGAAATGCTGTCATAGATGGGGCCAAGCAGCCTCAACTCCGACCTCATTTCATAGAAGGTTATCCAGTCCGTCGTAATCAGAGTGATCCGGTAGCCCTTCTGAGCGGGCCGTCCAAAATACGCAAGACCGGCGAAATGGGATATCTCCTGCATGAACCTCGGGCCAACAACTTCACTGATCACGAACGCCCATTTGTCAATGCCCTCCGACTCCAGCGCGTTCGTCTCAAGCACAAAGTCGGCATACCACGAGTAAAGCTCAGCCTCGGATTCTATCTCCCGGTCGCCTCGAGCTACCCGGTAGCCCTCTCGAATCAGGTAGTTCTGTATGATCTCCTGCACCCTGGTACGGAGCGCCTCTTTCCTCGCGCCTGACTGCTCGAACTTGTCGCCCTTCGTCTTGTGGGACATCTCCAACGAGCTCCTGACCTGATTCAGGTAGTCAGTGTAGAGCCGATCCTGCTCGGCAGCTGATTTGCCCTCCGCGGCCGGGATCATAAGCCCATGGGCATCCAGAAGCTCTCTGAAGGTTGCTGTGGTACAGTTGACGGAATTAACGGCGATAGCCGCAATCACATCATCTGACAAATTCTTCTTGAACTTTGCGTTCAAAATCCGGGACATCGTCGCCGGATGGATTCCGCAGGCCTCGGCGAACGCCGCCGTAGTTCTGTTGCCTCTTGCCTTCTCCGTCAGCTCGGCGATCTTCTGCATATTCGTAGGAGCCACTCTTGTGCACATACCCAGAATGCCCACATGCTTTGGTTTGCTCATTTGTTTTCTCCTTTTGCATTGTTCGGCTGTTGTTTTATATCATTTCCAGCAATCGTCCGTTGACGGAAGTATAACACAGGTTTCTCATTTTGTAAAGATTGAATTATGCGTATTACTGTTTTGAGCACAGCCCTTCATATACTGTCGCTAGCGAGGCTATTTTTTGGGTGTGTCAGAAAAAATTCTCTCCCGCTGAGTCTCCCTCTACTATATAGATTTTTCAGAGATCAAAATGGCGGCATCCCTCGCAATTTTTCTCAGGGCGGATGGACAGAACCTCTACTTATAAGATCTTTCCCCTCATATATTGTCCACTGAAAGCCTGTTTTAAGCGTATGCGCCATAAATTGTTTCGGTAATAACTCGTAGTCCCCTCATATACTGTCGTGGGAGAGGTTAAAATTCAACCATTGCGCCAACATTTTTTTTGCAAATAAAGTGGTGCCAGCAGGAACTCCCCTCATATTTTCCGTTTGAGGGGATGCCAGTTACCACTATCCACTGTAGATTTTTCATCCATCCGTAAAACGGAAATATTCTGGCAGGACAAGACAAGTCCCCTCATATACTGTCGTGGGAGCGGTCAAAAGACAAGGTCGTTCATAAATATTTTATGTAATTAGCCTGATCTAACCATCAATCAAACCAAAACGGCGCCGTTTCTGACGCCGTTCGTTTTATCTCGCGCTCTTCCCCAGATTACATTTCGTACACAGCATCTGACAGTTATCCGGCGTGCTCTTCCCGCCTCTGCTCCACGGAATAATATGATCCGCCTGCATCTGCTCAAACTCGAATTTCTTTCCGCAGATCGCGCATTTATTCAACTGCGCGGCATAAGCGGCCAGCCGGTCACGCATATCGAACTGCCGGATCGACAGCTTGCGCTCGTCGCCGGTCAGCAGGTATTCATAGATGCCGGATTTCCGGGTAACATCCTCATCGCCCATAAGACGCTGGATCTCAAGTTCCAGTTTCTTCGGATCGAGATCTGTCCGCTTCCCGTGTGTATTATAAAACAGTCCCCACGGCAGGCCCTTCATTTCACGGCGCTTTTTCGGGAAGATCGCCTGCACCCAGTCAATGACCGACCGGAAGTAATTCCAGAGCTGCACAGCACTGGGATCATTCTGGTGCTCGGCCATGTATGCTTCAATTGTCTTTCCCTCGGCACTGGCCGCCCAGAAGATCGCGGTTTCGAGGTATTCCTGCCGGATCGAAGCCCCTTTCAGATAATCATCCGCCAGAGTCCCGGCAGCGCAGCCGGTCTTGGAGAAATACCGCTTTGCATCGGAAGTCCAGGATCCCGCATATACCGCATTCCGAAGTTCCTGATCAGTGAGCTGCTCCCCTGCAATATTGATAATACGGAACCAGTCCAGCTTCTCCGAATCTGTGCCATCACAGACATAAACGAAAAGTGGATAGTCCAGTATCTTCCTTTTCTGATCAGAGGGCAGGTTGTAAAAATACTTGTCATCGACAGAGAAGGAGCCGTCGACATACTCGCAAATGGAAATGGTACGCTGCTGCCCGTCCAGCACCTCGAAGCCGTCGGTTCCGTCATCCTTCTTGACCTTGCACCAATAGATGACATTCAGGGGCAGTCCCTTCATCACAGTACGGATCACCTCGTCGCGCTGTGCATCCTTGTAGACAAATTCCCTCTGATACTTCGGTCGGATATCAAGGCGTTCATCATAACCAACAACACCCTCCTCGGCATCATTGAAATATCCTTCACAGACCTCACCGACGGTCACTTTTAATTCATCAATCTGCATGGTTCACGGCTCCCTTAGGTTCCTCTGGATGTTTGTTGCGAATCACTATTCTGTGGTAAGGCACCACGCATTTTCCGCCTTCTCCATAGTAACAAAGATCCGGATGTCCCGGCGTCATCTGTCCAGTGCCACCCTGTGCATAATATTTCTCCAAAAACTCTGCACTAATGCCTGTTTTATTTGGAAGATCCATATCTCTGCTCAATCCAAGAATCTCGAACTGATCAGGGCTATATTTATCCATAAAAGTAATCGGAACTCCCATCAATCCGCTATAATCACAAGGTATGTCTGAAGTTTTGTCCACATTTATGCAACCGGGCATATTGTCGTAAATCGGATAATCATCTGGATTGTAGCGCTTCACAAGGATCAATTCCTCATGCCTCTGCTTTATATCCATGTTGGTAAACCAGCGCACACCTTTGACCCGGATAAACTTTCTCCCTGTCTCTTCATCAATACCGCATCCGGAAGCATCTAATGGATAATTGTCAGGGACAAAGAATGCTCGATCCCCAGAATGAATGCTTGCGCCTAACCACAGTTCATTTTTCATGAAAAGTGGGAAAATCTCTTTATACTTAACGGCATTTACGTTGCCAATTATCAAGTATTTCTTCTTGTGCTCGACAAGCACAGCAACATATTCCCTGAACAGCGAGAACGGAGGATTCGTGACCACGATGTCTGACTCATCCAGAAGCTCCAGACACTCTGGAGAACGAAAATCGCCATCGCCTTTCAATTCTGTCAGTTCATTTTCTCCTGACTTGAACAGTTCCGCCACATCAAGCATATCAACGCCGCCGTCACCGGTCTTGTCATAAACCGTAGTCACGACCGCCTTGTAAGGCTTGTTCTGTGTTTCTTCGGACTCGCCAAGAATATCAAAAATGGAAAGCTGCTTATTGGCAATCGGAGATCCTGTGTAACACGTCGCAATAAGCTTCTTCAAGCCCAGCCGATTGAAATTGAGCACAAAGTACTTGAAAAAGTTACTCTCGAACGGATCATCACAATTGCAGAGCACCGTCTTATCCTTAAAATGCTTTCTGTAATAGCGCATCTCCTTCTCTATATCAGTCAGCTGCGTATAGAATTCATCTTTCCGGGCAGTCTTGGCGCTATTCAGATTTTTATTTCCTGCCATTCTTTATCACCTCAAAACCAGATGGTCATTCATCATTTTCATGTTTCCGCAGTATTTCCTGCTTCCGATCATATTCCTCAAAATATGCACTCAACGCCCGCTCAACCACAGTGGTCTTCAGCTGACCTGCTTCCGCGCATACTTCTTGGAGTTTTCTATAAATCGGAGTCTCAATGCGGACATTAAGATATATGCCATCCTTTTTTGCTCTGGCCATCTTTGTTCTCCTCTAAAATTAATGCACATTATTGGATTTCTACATTATATCACAAACAGCTACCTATTTCAATCTGAAAATACCGCATTACGTTAGATACATCTAACCGCATTTCAGAAAGAAAGACTGATCTCCAGTTTCCTGAAGACCAGCCTCTCTTAAACTTGTGTTAAATCAGTCTCCGTCTCCTCCACAGCAGGACTCCCGCTCCAAGGATTAGGATGCTGCCGAGGATCGTGAAGATCCGTGTGCCGGGGCCGCCGGTGTTCGGGAGGGCGACGCCGGGGGTGTTCTTAACAAGGATTGCTTCATCCGTTGTGGAATAGCTAAGAACTGATTCCGAACCACTCACTACCTCCACAGAAAGATCTCCATTAGTATCTCTTTTCACATGGAACCAAGGATCGGATGTGGTCTTAACATAAGCTGTATTGTAATATCTACAGGCTTCTCAGTTCCTTCACCCCACTCCTTCTCAACCTTAATAGCTGTCTTATTCGGGATCTTCTTGTTTGTGATGGTTAGAGTATTACTGCCCTCCAGACCTTGGGTATTCCTCGGAGAATATGTGGTTGTGTAGCCAGTAATATGATCTTCAACCACACAATAAACCGGCCCTCCTGGCAAGTCACTCCATGTATAATCCCAATCGCCATTCACACCAAGCTGAATGGTTCCATCGAAACCTACAATATCCTTGACGCCTTCGTCATTCACATGATCTTCAATTGGATCACCGTCTGCATAGAGATGTACCGTTACATTGCTATTCCTGAAGTCTCATCTGGTGGGCGGAGATATATTCCGATTGGATTCTTGTCTCCCGACATTATTTGCAGCAATAAGCTACAGCTAATTCCTGACGCTGGTTTATACGAATTCGGCATCCTAACTTCCAATGTTCATATGGCTTGGATGAGAGTTGTGTGCGGACGTCTCAAAAGTGACTATGATTATTCTGCGAAGATCGTCCACAATAACTTCCCGTGGCCTGATCCGTCAGATCCACAAAAGGCGAATATTGAGAAGACAGCACAGGGGATTTTGGATGCCCGCGCTCTCTACCCGGATGCTTCTCTTGCAGATCTTTATGATCCGCTGAGCATGCCGCCGGAGCTCCGTAAAGCTCATCAAGCCAACGACCGCGCCGTCATGCAAGCCTACGGAATGCCGATCAAAGAGACCGATGAGGCTGCCTGTGTTGCATGGCTGATGAAGCTCTATCAGGAGAAAGTAAACGAAGCAAAATAATAACACCGACGCTGTCCGGCTCAGTCCCGGGCAGCGTCATTTTATATATTGCGGTTAGTCAAATCTAACCCCTCCCCAAAAGAAAAGCCAGCCACCGAAGTGACTGACTTCTCTGTTAACCTTGTGTTAAATCAATCTGCGTCTCCTCCACAACAGTACTCCCGCTCCAAGGATCAGGATGCTGCCGAGGATTGTATAAAGCCATGTGCCGGGGCCGCCGGTGGAGGGTAGTTCATAGCCGGAGGAATTGCTCACCTGAATCCTCACCACTTCCGTGCGATCCTCTTCTTCAATGGTCGTTACATCAAGCGGTCCCGTCAGGTAAGCGGATATCTTACCACCGCTCATCGTGATAATTCTCACCGGCGCGGTCAGCATGTTATATCCATCGGGCGCTTTTGTCTCATACAGATAATATGTTGTGCTGCTATCTAAAGCGCCAAGATTCAGGATGCCTTTCTCATCCGTTGTGCCGGTCAGAATGGGAGTCTCACCGTCCTTAGGCTGATCGTCCGATATCTGCGTGATTTTGTACAACGCAAACTCAGCGCCGCTAAGAGGATTCGTTTTCAGGCCGTCACCAACTTTTAGAATTTGCACACCCTTAGCCGGCTGGTTTTTAACCACGAGCGTCACATTGCCATCTGCTTCCGTTATTACCTCGGCCTCTGTCGATTCAATATCTGAAAATGTCCAGCTGTAGGTCTTCGTTTTTGAATCATACGTTGAGACTGCCTTTTGGATCGTCACCTGTCCGGTAGCGGAAATCGTCAGGCGGATATCATAATCGGCCTGCTGATACGTTGTAGGCGTGCCTGTCTCATGCAAATAGTACGTGCCCGCAGCAAGATGATCCAGATCGATTTTGGGAATGACTCCGTTCTCATCCGTGACCAAGGTTTCAAATCCATCCTTCGGATAATAGTCCCGCATCGGATTTCCGGTATAGTAATCTGTCGTCTCATTATAAAGGGCGAATGTTACGCCGGAAATCGCTTCGTTGTTGACAGCGTCCTTCTTGACTGCGGTCAGGGTAAACGCGCGGTTCGAAATGGTGACGGTCGGCATATCCGTTGCGGTAGGTTCCGCAACCTGTTTGATGGAATAGCAGGCACCTTCAGCGGCGGCAGTCTCGCCATTTACATACAGCGTACCATTCTCAACCTTAATGGTCAGCGAATCGATCAGCGACAGATATTTATATGGTGCAGCTGTTTCTGTCAGGATATATTCTTCCCCGGATGTCAGATACGCGACCGCAATAAGACCAGCCTCATCAGAGGTAAAGGTTTTCTTTGAAGCCTCATTACCTGACTTCACCAGTGTGAATTTTGCGCCTTCCAGCGGAGCACCACTCAGGTCCGTCTTGACCAGCTTGATGCCGGGGCGGGTGTTGGTCACCGTATCCGTCCGGGAATTAACACTTGTATCTGCAAGCTGCGCTTCAGTCAACTCCTGACGGCTATAGCTTGCCGTGTAGTCAAACTTGTCAGAGTATCCGTGTTCGTTCGTGGTTCCGCCAACGGTCAGTGTTCCATTTTCTTCGATCTTTGTGACGGTGCAGCCGTCTCCCAAAGTAACCTTCCCGGCTTCATCAACCGTATAGTCACCGGACAGAGTTATTTCATATACCAGATAATCATTCAGTGTCTTTCCATTCGTCAGCTCCGGGAAGAACCAGTTCAGGGACGTTGCCGTCTTTCCAAGCTGTCGTACAGAGCCGTCCACCAGTGTCAGGGAATCATCGGCACCTTTCATATAGACTGCAAAATAGATATAGTCATGGTCATCCATGAACGCCGCGTCTGACCAGACCTTCTTTACCGTCAGGCCGTAGCCATGCTGGTTGTGCACGATGACGGTGGTTTCATCCTGCCTGTCAATCACACCGGCGTTCGCGGTCTCGCCTTCCGGCAATGTCTCTCTGCTGCTACGAACATAGTCAATCAGGTTATAGCCTGCCGGGATTTCATCGCTGCGTTCTATAACCATAAATGCGGTGCCATCTGTCAGACCCGGAATCTCAATACTGTATCCTGCGGGAATTTTGTCCGCAGCGCCGCCGGGAGAAGTATGGAACGTCGCCTGCTCCTGTTCGGTTTTTACAAGCACAGACTCGGACGTATTACCGAGTTCGGAGAATACTGTCTTTCCTGTAGACACGAAGCCGCCGTTTTGATAGATGCAGTATTCTCCCGCCGGGTTCTTTACATAGTATTTGCCGGTGTTGTAGACAGTATAATCCTCGCCATCTTTTCCGATATAGATACGGAAGCGGAAGGTTGTTTCATCTTCATCCGCTGTAATTTTCGTTTCCTTAGCGTATTCTCGCCACAGCTTCTTGGTAACGATCAGACTGTGCAGCGCGTCCTCGCTGACATGGTTGTCGTAAATGACCTTTTTCTGGCCGGAAACAGTGGTTTCCGCGGTCTTGTAATCTCTGTACCCGTCCTTTGTTGCTGTGGTCCCTTCATTCTCGGTTCCATTGATGGTCACTTTGTCATAGGTACCGGTATCCTGCCCGCACTCCACAATATAGTACTCTGTTTCCTCGCTTGGCAGTTTGATGGAAGCAATCTGACCAGGCTTGAGATAGAACACATGCTCATACGTCATGCCATTTACGGTTGCGGACGCTGCATAGGAAATCGGAACAGAGGCATCCTGAGAATCCGTCACAGAGAAATCACCCGTCACCGGCTGATATACATAGCTTGTCGTACTATCCTTATAGAAAATCTGGAACGGGAACAGCATACCGGAATCTGTGGTTTCTGTTCCGCTGACTTCCTTTTCCAGCAGGACTTCACCGGCAGTATAGGGAGCCAGATTGAAGCGCATGTGGATGTTCGATGCGCCGGCGCCTCGTTCCATATAGTACATCTTCATCGTATGACCGGAATAGTCCTTAAATACAGTCCCGCCATCCTTAAAGATGCCATCCAGCCATGCGTCCACCTCATCCTGCGTCTTATCCGGATACTGCGCTTTGTAGGCGGTCTCAAAGCGTTCCCTCAGGGTGGATTCCTTTCCGTTTTCAATGACTTTGCCCGTCCTGAAGTTGACGCTCCCATCCAGAGCAGAGTGGATACCGCCCAGATCCAGCACCAGCACATCATCAATATACAGCCAGAAATCGTCATCCCCGGAGAACTCGAAGATCAGGTCGTGTCCCCAGGCATCCAGTCCACTCTCGCTCTGCATGAAGCTGGCATCCATCTCCATGCCAAAGAAATAGATCGCATTGGCCGGATCCGTGTTAGCTTTGTTGGTAAAATTGATTTTATACAGCTTTTCTCCGTAGCGGGGATCCAGTGAGGAAAGCATATTGCCATGAATATCTGTGTCATTGACCCAGTTTACATATGAATTTTCTGTGAGGTCATTATACGGGAAGAACTGCCCGTGACGGCGGGTAACGCCGTTGTTTTCACTAGTGGTCGCGATCTGATCGTATACTACAAAGTCGCCAACTTCATAGGTGCCGCTGCCGTCCGGTCTCTCTACCCCATACCATTTATCGCTCTCACTGGTGATCAGGTGGGCAAAGTTCTGCGTACTGTCAAACTCAAAATATCCCGTCTCCTGGTAGGTACTCAGGAGAAACTGGTGATTGACCGTCATTGCATCACCGTATAGCTGTCCCAGAGAAGTACCGGTAAGCGCACTGGTCGGATACTCCTCTCCTTCAGCAATATATTTATTCAGCAGATTCTTTACGCCGTTCCACTGGTTATATGTAGTGTTCTGCAATACCTCAGTCTGTGTTGCACAGTTCGATCCCGTTACTGTTCCCGTGTAATTCTGCATCTTCAGCGTGATGCCATAGGATGTATGATCGATGGTAGCCACCTGCGAAAGCTTATCTTCCGAATCATCCGGCTTCATAATCGCAAAGTAGAAGGTATCCGCCTTGGACAGCGGCGCGGAGGTCAGCTGATAATTCAGAGCTTTCAGAGCCGAGTAATCATAGTACGGGTCATCCCAGGCAATGATCGTGCTGTAATAATCCCCGTTGCGGCGGCCATTCATATTGATGCCGATGGTATTGTCAGACAGGAACGTACCGCCGGACACCTGCGGCGCGATGTATTTGCCGGAATAGGCATTCTGCAGCTCGTAATAATAGTTTGGCGTGCCGTCATCGTTATAATACTCTGTGAAGTCCCAAAGCATGGTATTGACCTTGGTGCCAACCCAGGAAATGGTGTCGCCGCTCTCATAGGCCTTCACCAGCATACCGTCATGGTCAATGGCGTAGTAGTCATATTGGAGGGTATTTTCATTCCAGATTCTTGTATAGATAATGACCTGGTCGCCATTCTTCACATCGTAGTCGATATTGCCATTTTCATCTGTGTCTCCGGATACGCTCACCTTGGTTGCTGTGTAGGTGACAAAATCGTCCTCATTCAGATTGGAGAGTTCGGCAAAGCTCAGCCAGCAGGAAGCATCATTGCCTGTTGTAAGATCCGCCCGGCTTTGGAAGGAGCCGTTCGATTTCAGCGCATAACCATTGCTGCTGAACTTATATTTGCCGCTGTATGTCCCGGTACCTTCTTCTACAGTAATGATGCAGTTGTCATCTGTATCCGACGCCTCCACCAATGAGATTGAATCACTGGCAATTCTAAGGTACTTTAATGCGCCGTTAACCTCTGTTGTGATGTAATATTCGGTGCCGCTAATATAGGTAAATGTCCACATCTGAATGTTGCTGTCCTTGGCCACGTAGACATTTTCCGTGCGTGAGATGGGATCCACTTTAATGGTCATTGTCTTTCCGGAAAGTCTTGTATTGCTGTTTGCGGCAGTCGACGTCATAGCATTGCCCGAGGTTGTGGTGGCGTATATAATGCCGTATGATTTTCCGTTAAGCCCATAGGGGTCGCTTTTCAAGGTTTTTGTAAGGATCACCTTGTTATTTGCTCTTGCATTCTGAACCTCTCCGATCAATCCGTTACCGCTATACCCCCATGCGCATTTATTGCCATTACTTCTCTGATAATATATATAGAACGCGCCCGAATCGGTATGCTGTTCAACAGTAAAAGCCATTGTTGCCTCATCGGAAAACTCAAACGCATTACTGGTGTCAGACTTATACCGAACGTATTTTTTGCTGCCGTTTTCGTCAATTGTATAGATATAAAATTGATTATCGGTTCCTTCCACCGCATCAAAATAGTAAAGTGCAGCCGAGCTGATATCCGAAGCATTCGTTTTCGCAATACAATTTCCGTTCAGACTGTTCTTTGCATAGTACCTCAGATTATTGTTGTCAATTGAGACATAGAACATATTTCCATCCAGCTCGCTGACATCGGCAGCAGTTTCCAGCGCATTCGGCTCCACCACTGCATACACCGAGAACTCATCCGTCATGAATTTCAGTTCAGCTGTAGTTCCTTCTGAATTAAAAGCAGTTGCAGCAGTTTCATCATTCCCTGAAATGTCCGTTTCCATCACTTCAACGCCCTCTGCGCCGAAGTGAACGACTTTCAGCTCGCTGACGGGGTCTTCCGGGGCATCAAGCAGTTTAATGCTCATAGACACATTTGCCTGTGGCTCGATCTTCTGATCGCCAGCCCGGATTTCAATATCGAACAAATGCGCATAGTTGTCCTTTGCAGTTTCTCCAGATACTGCCTCGACAGCCTTCTGGTAATATTCCTGATACCGCGCATCCTCCGGCAAAATCTCTTCAGCCTTCAGTTCGGCATCATTCGGGATTCCTGCATCTTCGCC